>NZ_JACCDE010000066.1 GCF_013415125.1 Vreelandella glaciei
ACTGGCGCGGAACTTGACGTTGGGCATGGCACTGTCTGGGTGAATGGCGATATTCGCTATATTGCCATGCAGTTCAGTAGGTTAGAAGCATTCCTGGGGGCCGGTCTCACGGATTCAGGAGCTATGCCTGATGCATATGTAGACAGCCATACTCAAACAGAACTGGTCTATGCCGGTATTGCTACCTATGCGAAGTTAACAGGTGCTGCTATTGGCATCTCTGTAGCAAAAAAAATCCATAAAAATATTAATCCAACATGATGCCCCTTTCTTTGGCGACAGTCTAAGCTGATGCCTTGGTCAATGCTTAATGAATTAACGGTTATTTTCATCTCGTTTAATCCGGATTTCATCTTAGATTGGCGCGTGGCTGTGGATTATGTGAAGGGCGAGGAGTAAAAGTGGAAGGTACAAGGTCAGACGGAATAGATAAAGCATTCACAGAGCAGCAATTACGCATATTTTGTAGTAAAATTACACGAATTGTTGCGTATAATGCCCTCAATACGGTAAATTTTAGGTAATCTAACTACATTAGATGCCTAATTATAAATAGGAGCAAAGATGAGCCAGTCCAATGCTTCCCAAAGTGCACCGCTGGGCGATCCCAACCATGCTATCGATTTAGCACTGTTTGGGGCGCTGGGTGATCTTGCCATGCGCAAGCTGTTTCCTGCCCTATACCATCTTGATCGTGAAGGCTTGATGCCTGAGAGCACGCGCATTATGGGACTGGCTCGCCAAGAGCATGATGCGGCGTCATTTCGCAAAATGGTAAATGAAGTGCTGCAAAAACGACTGAAAAGCAACGAGCAGGATCAGCAGAGCCTTGAGCGCTTTCTCGCCCGCCTGGATTACTTAAAACTCGATTTTTCGAGTGTCGACGGGTACGACGCTATCCGCCAGTGGCGAAAGGGTTCTCCTCGGCCGATGGTGGTGTATCTTTCCGTTGGTGCACGCATTTACGGTGATATCTGCCACCATCTTCAGGCCAGCAAAAGCCTGGACAATGAGTCTCGCGTGGTGGTTGAAAAACCGATTGGTTCCGACCTGCACTCCTCAATTGAAATTAACGACGCCATTGGCGAGGTGTTTCCCGAGTCGCGGATTTACCGTATCGACCATTATTTGGGCAAAGAGACCGTCCAGAACCTGATCGCACTACGTTTTGCCAACCCACTATTCGGTACACAATGGAATCAGAACAACATTTCCCATGTGGAAATCACCGTCGCAGAAAAAGTGGGCATTGAGGGTCGCTGGGGCTACTTTGATGAGGCGGGTCAGTTGCGCGACATGGTGCAAAACCATCTACTGCAGCTTCTCTGCCTGATTGCTATGGACCCCCCCTCGAACCTGGATGCCGATGCCATCCGTGACGAGAAGGTGAAGGTGCTTAAAGCACTCAAACCCTTTGTGGGCGAAGCACTGGGTCGAGACGTAGTGCGCGGCCAGTACATCGCGGGCAACAGCGATGGTCAGGCGGTACCCGGCTATCTAGAAGAAGAGGATGCCAATATCCAAAGCCAGACCGAAACCTTCGTGGCGATGAAAACCGAAGTGGCTAACTGGCGCTGGGCAGGGGTGCCGTTCTATCTGCGCACCGGTAAGCGTATGCCGGAAAAGCTTTCCCAGATTGTGATCCACTTCCGCCAGCAGCCGCACTACATCTTTGATCCCGATCAGCGCGGCATTGCTTCGAATAAGCTGATTATTCGCCTGCAGCCGGAAGAGGGCATTGCCCTGCAAGTATTGACCAAAGATAGTGGCCTGGATAAGGGCATGCGCTTGCGCCCCGGCCCGCTACATCTGGACTTTAACAGCGCCTTCCCAAAGTCGCGCATTCCCGATGCCTACGAACGGCTGTTGTTGGAAGTCATGAAAGGGCAGCAGTATCTGTTCGTTCGCCGCGATGAAATCGAACACGCATGGCGCTGGTGCGACCAACTCATTGATGGTTGGAAAAAACGTGACACGCCGCCGCGTCGTTATCCGGCGGGCTCTTGGGGCCCGGTCGCCTCCATCGCTATGATTACCCAGGATGGCCGCAGCTGGTACGAGGATTATTAATATGAGCCAAGTACGCCAACAGCTCGCCGAGCAGCTTGCCGAAGCGGTATTTCAAGCTCTTCAAGAAGATTTAAACCATCAAGAGCGTGCTCTGTTAGTCGTCTCAGGTGGCTCGACACCGGTACCTTTTTTTAAGGCGCTGGCGGCCAAGCGACTGCCGTGGAATCGTATTGACATCACCCTTGCCGACGAGCGCTGGGTCAAAGAGGAAAGTAGCGATAGCAACGCCAAGCTGGTGCGCGAACACCTGTTGCAGGGTGAAGCGAAGGCTGCCCAATTTATACCGTTAACTTGCGATACCGCTACACCTGAAGAAGGTGTCGAGGAAATTACTAAGCGAATGGATTCATTGGCATGGCCCGCCAGTGTGGTCATTCTGGGCATGGGCGGCGATGGGCACACCGCTTCGCTGTTCCCCGACAGCCGGGAGCTTGACCTGGCACTCGCCACGGATGAGTTGCTGGTGGCAGTGCGCACCCCTAGCCAGCCGCAGCCACGCATTACCTTTTCAGCGGATCGCTTGCATCAAGCGCGCCGTCACTTTCTACACATTACCGGTGATGATAAACGCGCCGTATTGGCCAAGGCATTGAACGGCGACGACGTACGTCAACTGCCGATACGTGTCTTTTTAACCTGCCCACTGGCGATTTACTGGGCGCCCTAAGGCCAATCCTTAGGCCTGCCCTTGAGAGTTAACCGCCTTAGTCAATAATAATTTGCTTGGAGACTCACTAATGACTATCGATAAACAGTTACCGTCCACCCGTACCGCCGAGCTGGATAGCATCTGCTCGAAAGCCGAAGTAATTCCGGTCATCACTATTGAGCGTTTGGAAGACGCTGTCCCGTTGGGCCGCGCACTGGTGGAAGGTGGGCTAACCGTACTGGAAATCACCCTGCGAACCGACTGTGCCCTGGAAGCGGTAAAACGCATGCGTGAAGCGCTGCCCGGTGCCAGCATTGGCGTGGGCACGGTATTAACCCCAGCCCAGTACCGCCAGGCCGAGCAGGTTGGCGCTGATTTTGTGGTAACCCCAGGTGCCACCGACGCCCTCTATCGCTATGGCGTTGAAAGCTCGGTACCGATGCTGCCAGGCGTCTCAACCGTTTCTGAGTTGATGACTGGCTGGCAGTATGGCTATCGTCGGTTTAAGTTCTTCCCTGCAGAATCCAGCGGTGGCGCTAAAGCGATCAAAGCGTTTGGTGCGCCGATTCCTGAAGCACGCTTCTGTCCCACCGGCGGTATCACTGTTGATAACGCCGATGACTATTTATCGTTGCCCAATGTGATGTGTGTCGGCGGTTCCTGGCTAACGCCTAAAGCAATGGTGGAAGCGGAAGATTGGGATGGTATCCGTGAACTCGCACGCCAATCAGCCGAGCGTTTTCATCATTAAGTAAGCCGCCGCTGCTCATCGATAGCAGTGCTGCCAACCGCCCTGGTTTATGTTTTTAAACGTCATGTTTAAGAACAGAACCGGGGCTTTTTTATGCGCTTACTGTACCCTCTTGGCTCTTGAAGGAGCTCCTAAGACTAAAGGTGTATAACAGGGCTATATTCAGCTCATCTAAAATGACTGACTAATATGTCTGACATTTTAATCCGCGCATACCGTAACGTGCGTGCCACATATAATGATGATGAGGTGAGTCAATATGCACGCGTTGACCCTGGCGTCCTTCCTGTTTTTTACAGGGCTAGTCGCCTTCATTACTTGGCGCATTACGCGCCGCGATGACCACTCAAGCACTAGCGGCTACTTTCTGGCTGGCCGCACGCTAACCTTCCCGTTGATTGCTGGCTCACTGCTGATGACCAACCTCTCTACCGAGCAAATGGTAGGGTTGAACGGGGCTGCCTTTGCTGATGGTTTAAGTGTAATGGCCTGGGAAGTGGTGGCTGTTATTGCGCTGGTAGCGCTGGCACTATTTTTCCTGCCACGATTTTTGAAAAGTGGCATAGCCACATTGCCGCAGTTACTCGAAATACGTTTCGATAAAACGACTCAGCTAATCACCAATATCATTTTCTTGATTGCCTACGCGGTGATTCTGCTGCCGATTATTCTCTATTCGGGCGCCATAGGGTTGCAGGGAATGCTTGATCTTCCTGGATTAACCGGCATTGAGTCGTCCACGGCGCTGCTCTGGTTAACGGTGTGGATCGTCGGCATTATCGGCTCGGTGTATGCGCTGTTTGGCGGGCTACGTACGGTAGCGGTTTCCGATACGCTTAACGGCATCGGGCTGCTGATCGGTGGCTTTGTGATTGTCTACTTCGGCCTGCAGGCCGTCAGTGGTGGCACGGGCATTATGGAAGGCTGGAATATCCTTAAAGAGAGCGACCCGGATAAGCTTAATTCGATTGGTGGCTCCGAGCAGCAGGTGCCGTTCTTTACGCTGTTTACCGGCGTATTCCTGATTAATCTTTTCTACTGGAGCACCAATCAGCAAATTATTCAGCGTACTTTTGCAGCCAAAAACCTTGCCGAAGGCCAGAAGGGCGTTCTACTGACCGGTCTTTTTAAACTGCTGGGACCGTTATATCTGGTGTTGCCCGGTATTATTGCTTATCACCTTTATGCCGATCAGGGTGTGCGTGCCGATGAAGCCTACGGCCATTTGGTGTTTAACGTTTTGCCGCCCTATCTAACCGGGTTTTTCGCCGCGGTGATGGTAGGCGCGATCCTATCGTCGTTTAACTCGGCACTTAACAGCACCACCACGATTTTCAGCCTGGGCATCTATAAAGGAGTGCTCAACAAAGAGGCTACCGAAGCACAGGTGGTCAAATCGGGTAAGGTGTTTGGCTGGATTATGGCCATCATCACGATGATTATCGCGCCGCTGCTGGCTGGTCAGGAGAGTCTGTTTGGCTACCTGCAGAAGATGAACGCGATCTATTTCATTCCGATTCTGGCTGTGGTGCTGGTTGGCCTATTGACCAAACGCGTTCCACCTATGGCGGCTAAAATTGCCCTGGTGGGTGGCTGTTTATTGATTGCTGCCGGTTACTTTGTGCCGCCCTTTACGCTGCTGCCGCAGATCATGCACGAGTTCCACTTCGTGGCGTTGGTCTTTGTGTTGCTGGTCGTCGTGATGCTGATTATCGGCAAGCTTCGCCCGCGTGAAACGGATTGGATTCAGCAGCACAGCGGCGATGTGGATCTAACGCCTTGGAAAGGCGCCGTGCCTGCAGGCATCGTGTTGGTCGTGTTAGTCATCGTTATGTATATCAGCTTCGCTGGCTAAACTGGGATTGTCGGAACGAGGCCGTGTCGTTGCGAGGAGCGCAGCGACGCGGCAATCTCAACTTTCGGTGGCACATACCCCAAGATTGCTTCGCTTCGCTCAATGAAAGGGACTCCTCCCCTCTCGAAGCTTCAGAGAGCTACATTGATAGTTGAACCACTTCAATGCGGAGGGGAAGAGTCATGAACAAGCATAAGATAATCGGTATTGATCTGGCAA
>NZ_JACCDE010000067.1 GCF_013415125.1 Vreelandella glaciei
AGGTCAGCTTTTCAGGTACCATTTTGGAAGCGGCTGTTGGTGTTGGTTTTTGGTGTAAGGCCCTGAAACGTTAACACTTTCAGCCGCTTTCTTTTATACCCTGTGAGAAATCCGGGCTAGATGGTAAGAGTGAGTATTCAGTCGTCAATCAACCTGCTCCTGAAGGTCAGGAACCAACATTGGGAAATGCTAAGCCAGGTTCGGGTGCTCAAAAAGAGCAAATCTGAGCTTACTAGCCAAACGAATGTAAGCATATGAACGCGTAGGTTTAAAAAGGAGAGTCTGCAATGGAAAGCAAACACTTGGTAGATTGGCTTCGAGATGCGCATGCAATGGAGAAGCAAGCGGAGAAAATGCTGCAATCCCAAGCACATCGCTTAGAGCATTATCCGCAACTGCAAAAGCGTATTGAAGAGCACATTGAAGAAACCAAGAACCAATCGCAAAAGCTTGAACACTGCTTAACGCTCTTGGGCGCTGATACCTCCACGTTCAAAGATATGGGCGCTGAATTAACCGCCTTTGGCCAAGCAGTGGGCGGTATGATGGCGGAAGATGAGGTGGTGAAAGGTGGTATTGCGAGTTACGCGTTCGAAAATTTTGAGATAGCTAGTTATAAAGCCATTATCAAAGCGGCTGATATGGCGTCACAACCTGAGGTCTCCCAAGTTTGTAAAGAGATTCTTCAGGAAGAAATAGCCATGGCCGATTGGCTGAGTAAGCACTTGGACGATACTACTCAGCAATTTTTAGCGCGTGATAAGGATGATGATTTGCGCGCTAAGACTTAGCTTTTGCTAAGGCCTAGCTTTTGAGACATCGCTTTTTTGCTCTTTCTCCCATCAGAGCAAAGCCCATTCCCCAGCTATAATGCTGGGGTTTTTTCTGCCAGCCGATTCAATGATGGACCGCCCGGCTGTCTGCCGCAACGCCGTTCAATGCGCCAGAAGGCGGCTCAGGTCGGCCATCACCGCCTCTTTAGGGTCATCTTCGCGAATCAGCAACTGAGCGTCGCCATCACGGTCGAAAGCGAAGACGGCGTTGGAGTGCGATACATCGTAATTGCCAGTGTCGTCTTTCTCACCATAACCGTACGTGACGCGGTAGCGGCGCGTCAGGGCCTGTAAAGCCTCTCCATCACCGGTCAAGCCGGTAAACTCAGGGCCGAATGCGTCGGTATACTCTCGCAACTTGGCGGGGTCGTCGCGGTCAGGGTCGACAGACACAAACAATATTCGCAAATCGTTTTGGGCCTCTTCCCCCAATTCCTGCGAGATCGCTGCCAGATTTGCCAGGGTGGTGGGGCAAATATGCGGGCAATGAGTAAATCCGAAGAAGAGCAGGGTGACATTACCAGCATAGTCGGCTTCAGTGACCGAGCGGGCTTCTTCACTGATTAGCTCGAAATCCAATGGTGGCATAAGCCCGGAGATATCCTTGGTCTGCCAGCTTGGGTCAGAACAGCCGACCAGCCATAGCATTCCTGACAACAGCGCGGTCTTGCATCCTGTTTTATACATAGCGTTATCCATAGCGATACATGGACGAACGTTTACCGAGCAAACGGCCGATAATGATCAACACCGCCAGCACACTCATCATGGTCGCTGGGATCCAGGTGATCAGGCCGCCGAGCCGCTGGTCCGTTAATGGTGCCAGTGGCCAAGCACGACCACAAACGGCATACACGTCAAACAGCACGTTATGGCTGAAGGTGAGGTAGGCGCCCAGCAACATCTGGGGCGGCACCACGGCAAGCAACAGGGTAATGCGTACGCCATAGCTGAGCCCGCCATTTGCGGGCCAACGGGAATCGAGTATTAACCACCAGAAGAGTAGCCCATCAACCAGCATGCTCCAGTTCATCAACTGGTAGAGACGATGACTCAGCATCGCGTCGAAATGAACCTGGGGAATTAACCAGAAGTAGATCAGGCCCACGAACAGCAGTGGAGCGATTACCGGTTGCTGCAAAAGTCGATAACCAGGCCTGAGCATCTGCGCAGCGAAAGTAACCGTTGGCAAATTTCTCACCCGATGCGGTATGCCTGCGGTGAGTATTGCCAGCGGGGCCGATAAGGCGATCAGAAACGGCGCTAAATGGTGCAGCACTAGATGCTGGCCGCGGTGGACGAAAAACATATACTGCGCTAAATAATCGAAATGTGTCTGAGACACCGTATAAATAGCCACGATACCCAAGAAAAAGGCGAAAGGGCGCCAGAACCCTTCATGCAGACCACTGCGCCGCCGATGAAGCAGGCCGCGGACATAGAGACCTGCGCTAGCCAGGCAGGCGAGAGTCCAGCTAGGGGAGAATTCCCAAGGCAGCAGATAAGCAAGGCTACTGTCGAATTCCCCCATTACACCTCCTAAATAGCAGCACAGTGGTAAGGATAGACACTACAGAAAATTTTTCCCGATCAGCCA
The DNA here is from genome assembly GCF_013415125.1 of Vreelandella glaciei. Classification (GTDB taxonomy): domain Bacteria; phylum Pseudomonadota; class Gammaproteobacteria; order Pseudomonadales; family Halomonadaceae; genus Vreelandella; species Vreelandella glaciei. The sequence continues at coordinate 2,431 of NZ_JACCDE010000067.1, forward strand.
CCTGTATCTGGCTGCGCATGCCGCAGCTTGGCCGCCCTCGGGTGAGACGCCGCCGCTTTTATGGCCCAGCATTGGTTGCCATTACTGAGCTGTATCACCATGGATGCCGCTGGCCCAAGGGTCAATCGCGGTAACAAGCGGTGGTTGGCGATAGGCGTCAAGTTTCCCAATGCCGAACGAGGGCGCCTGGCGATGTATGGTTATGCCTGTATTGCCTGCCATCGGATTCCAGGGTTAGTTGGGCCACAAGCCGATGTTGGTCCACCTTTGGCGGGAATGGGAGAGCGCCGCTACATCGCAGGGGTGCTTTCCAATAACAACGATAATAGGGTGCGTTGGCTTCGTCATCCCACCCAAGTGGGCCCTCTTACTGCGATGCCAGACCTGGAGGTCACGGAGCAGGACGCCAGAGATATAGCGGCGTATCTTGAAACGCTCACTGAATAGGCTTAAAAACTACGCCGCCCTTTAAGGATGTACTCGGGCGGCGAGGTGTGAAAGCAACGGCTTGTGAGCCTGGCTATTAGTTCAAAAGTTAGCTTTTAAGACCTGAATTCACCTTGAAACATGGTGCCTTCAGGGGCGCCTTGTACACCACTGATAATTTCCTCTGCGATACAAGCATTGCCATCTAATTGCTTAATTTCTTCAGGGGTATCAGCGTATTCCAGCGCCTCATTAAATGGATCGCCTAGCTGGTTAATATTTTCTCTTATCTCTTTTATCGCTGCTTCAAACTGCTCGAAATTCTCAATTTTAAAGCCGAGGTGGGAGGAAAAAGCTTTTACAGGCTTAATCCAGAAGGGATAGTTTAAGGTGACTTGATCAAATGGCGTTTCTGAAAAGGGGTCAACACCGCAAAAGCGAGGCACTACTTCTGGAATAACTTTTTGCTGCTCCATTCGGCTCCAGAGTTTATGCTCGCACTTTAAAACACTGGTCACAGAAGGTGAGGGGATTCCATACTCTTTGCATAGAATTGGGACTAAAACACTGGTAGGAAAGTCCCATTGTGCAATAATGGCGTCTACGGTGCCTGGATAGCTAGCGAGTTCTTCTCTTGCGGATTCCAGCACTTCATTAAAAGAGAACTTTTTTGCTTCAACCGCTGTATCGACCGTGAGCAGGCCGTGTATCTCCAGCTCTTTTGACTGGCGCAACGTTTCAAGCATGGCTTTTTGCTTATCTTCTAAGGCTACTATGAAAATATTCCTTTTCATGATGACGTCCTTGAAAGTTAAAAGTAGCAATAAAATAATGACGTAACTAAGCACTAATGAGCTTTAAAAAGTGCATAAGGGATTATAGAGCTTCAAGATCATTTCTTTCAGTATCAATAACATATGTTATAACTGGTTCGGCTGTTTTTATATTTAATAAATATCAATAATAACTTATATTTACACGTTATAACCCAATATTACTATTTTATTTAGCCTGCTAATTTTTTTATGCAATGAGAGTTAACGTATGTTAAGAAATGACTCTTAAAAATGGTGGCTGAGCTTGTGGAAACGCGACGTATTAACTATTATTCTACCTCTTTGTTAACTTTTTATATGTACATAGATTGTAAGGTTTTTCTTTGCGAGTCAGGTTTTGTCTAACTACAAAGGAGTGTAGAGAAGATGAGCAATGCAATTGATATGCACAGTGAAGTTTTTAAAGGGAGCGACCATTATGCTCAGTTACCCAGCGTGATAGGCTTGCAAGCCAAGGACATTAATCTTGGCAATATACTCAGCCATTATGCAGAGATTGGGACTGACTCTATAGGTCTTTTGTCGAGTGCTAATGTTAAAAGTATGGAGTTGAAAAGAAACCAAAAGCTATACTCTTTGTGCCAGGGAAGGGCAGAAATATTTATTGTAAAACAAGGCTGGGTAAGCTTGTGCCATACTTTTAAAAGTCATGGGGAAGATATATGTAATGTCTACATGCCGGGCGATATTGTTGGCTTGCGAGAAAGCTTTTTCGATAATCATGATATTACAATACTGGGGTTGCAGAACTGTCAATTAGATAAAGTTTCTGTTAACGAAGTGCATGATTTATTTAAAGAAAATGCAGATATAAAAAGAGCTGTCGTTTCTTATATCATGGTGAATGACAATATTACTATTGAAAGGCTTAGAAGTTGTACTCACCATAAGGCTGAAGAGCGCGTTGCGCATTTTTTGCTTGAAATATATGCAAGATATAATTTCAAAAAGCTGATTGATTCAAATGTGTTTTCTTTTCCTATTACTCAAGAGGTGGTAGGCGAGCTGTTAGGTATCACAAGCGTTCACGTTAGCAGGTGCATGACTGCTTTAGAACAAAAAAAGCTAATTAGGAAAAGTCGTAATACTGTTAAACTATTAGAGCCAGAGTTATTGGCAGAGTGCACTGGGTTCGATGAAAGTATAACCTGAATCCGTGAGACCGGCCCCCAGGAATGCTTCTAACCTACTGAACTGCATGGCAATATAGCGAATATCGCCATTCACCCAGACAGTGCCATGCCCAACGTCAAGTTCCGCGCCAGT
>NZ_JACCDE010000068.1 GCF_013415125.1 Vreelandella glaciei
GGGTAAGCGGATTAAATGGTTGATCTTACCTTTGCATGAGAGTGAGACAGACCGGCATCTCATCGGATTATCTGGTTGATGCTTCACCTACTGCTGGTGCATGTTTCCTTCGCTAATTCCAGCAAGAACCCCACACGCCTCAACTTCCCGGTCATCGTTGCAACTCGCTCTCAGTGAAACGAGTTGTTTCTCAAGCGCTTGCAGAGCGGTTATCTGCGACCGCACATGAGAGATGTGATCATCGAGCAAGGCGTTGACGGCGGTACAAGGCTGATGAGGGTCGTCCTGATAGCTCTGTAGTTCGTGAATCTCAGCCAGTGACAGGCCTAGGATTCTGCAGCGACGGATGAAGGCCAGCCGCTCACCATGCTTCTCGGTATAGACACGGTAACCGTTGTCCTGCCGATCAGGCGGCGGCAACAAGCCTTGCTGTTCATAGAAGCGGATCGTCTGTGTTTCGACCCCTACCAACTGCGCCAACTGACCAATACGCATCAGCCTCCTCCCCAACGGATTCTTTACTCTATTGACCTTATAGTAGCTTTATAGTTTTAAATGGTACCACAACATTGTTCAAGTGGAGTCGTATCATGAACAAATCCTGTGGTGGCGGCGCCTGTGGCGGTGATGCAACGTCCGCGGCGGATACCGATATACAGGCCTCCTCCGAAGCGCCGGGGAGATGGGTCAGCGTTTATGCCGTGCCGAAGATGGACTGTCCATCAGAAGAGCGAATGATTCGCCTAGCCCTGAACGGCTTTGAGGAGATTCGGGCGCTGTCCTTCGACTTGTCGAACCGCCGGCTGAAGGTCGTGCATGACGGCGAGGTCGAGCCCGTCACCTCGAAACTGAAGACCTTGGGGCTAGGCGCCTCGCTTCAGGAAACCGTCGCTGCAAATCCGGAGACCATCAAGGCCGCCGAGTTTTCGGCAGCTTCTGCTAAGCAAGAATCCGGGACCCTGCGCTGGTTGCTCGGCATCAATGCACTTCTGTTCGTGGTGGAAATGACTGCCGGTCTGATCGCCCAGTCCACCGGCCTGATTGGAGAATCCCTGGACAATTTTGCCGATGCGGCGGTGTACGGGCTTGCCCTTTATGCGGTTGGACATAGCGTGAAAATGCAGGTACGTGCCGCGCATCTTGCTGGTGTACTGCAACTGATCTTGGCTGTGGGCGTGCTCGTAGAGGTGGTGAGACGCTTTGTATTCGGTAGTGAGCCTGAATCGCTGGTGATGATGGCTATCGCATTCGTCGCATTGATTGCCAATACCAGTTGTCTGCTGCTCATATCCAAACATCGGGAAGGCGGGGCGCACATGAAGGCAAGCTGGATATTCTCGGCCAACGACGTGGTGATCAACCTGGGGGTCATCACCGCCGGCGCCCTGGTCGCGTGGACCGGTTCCAATTATCCGGATCTGATTATCGGCACCATCGCGGGGGGCATTGTACTTAACGGTGCCAGACGCATTTTGGCGTTGAAGGGTTAAATAATGCTCATTATTGGCAAAAAGCTCTCGCCGTATGCCCTGTTGTCCATATCGGGCCTGCTGGCAGCGTCTGATCAGGCTGTAAAGTGGCTGGTGCAGCAATCAATGGCCTATGGCGAGTCTATTTCAGTGACCCCGTTCTTTAACTGGGTGCACGTATGGAACACCGGTGCCGCATTCAGTCTTTTTGCGAATGGTGGAGGCTGGCAGCGCTACTTTTTTATCGGAATCGCGGTGGTGGTCTCGATTTTTCTGATCAAGCTTATCCTTGAAAATCGTCATAAAGGAGAAGCCATCGCTTACAGTCTTATCCTCGGTGGCGCCATGGGCAACCTGATTGACCGGGTCTTTCGCGGCTATGTTGTGGATTCCTTTGATTTCTATTGGCGAGACTGGCATTGGCCGGCCTTCAACCTGGCTGATATTGCAATTGTCCTCGGTGCCTTACTTTTCGTTTCCGGCAGCTTGTTGGGTAAAAAAACAAACACCAATGCCGAGCCGGATGGATCTGACTGACACCTACGCCTATACAACACCATGACCGAACTTCCCGACAACATCCTTCACCTGCCGCAATACCAAGTACTGGGCTGCAAATCAACCGACGACGAAATGCACTTCCAGGTGGACGTGCCCGATCCGATCGCCTGCGAGGAATGCGGCGTGCAGGGTGAGTTCGTGCGGTTCGGCAAGCGTGATGTTCCCCATCGTGATCTGCCCATCCAAGGCAAGCGGGTCACTCTCTGGGTGGTCCGCCGCCGATACACCTGCCGGGCCTGCAAGACAACATTCAGGCCCCAGCTACCGGAGGTGGTGGACGGATTCCGTATGACACTGCGGCTGCATGAGTACGTGGAGAAGGAATCCTTCAACCACCCCTACACCTTTGTGGCGGCACAGAGACCGGCCTGGACGAGAAGACGGTGCGCGACATCTTCAACGCCCGCGCCGAGTTCCTGGGGCGCTGGCACCGCTTCGAGACGCCCCGCATCCTGGGCATTGACGAGCTATACCTGAACAAGCGCTACCGCTGCATCCTGACCAACATCGAGGAGCGAACCCTGCTCGACCTGCTGGCCACCCGCCGCCAGGACGTGGTGACCAATTACCTGATGAAGCTGAAAGACCGGCAGAAGGTCGAGATCGTCAGCATGGACATGTGGAACCCTTACCGGGCAGCGGTCAAGGCCGTGCTGCCACAGGCCCGCATCGTGGTCGATAAGTTCCATGTGGTACGCATGGCCAACGATGCCCTGGAGAAGGTGCGCAAGGGCCTCAGAAAGGAGCTGAAACCCTCCCAGAGCCGAACCCTCAAGGGCGACCGGAAGATCCTGCTGAAACGCGCTCACGAAGTTTCAGATCGGGAACGGCTGATCATGGAGACCTGGACAGGCGCATTCCCGCAACTGCTGGCCGCCTACGAGCACAAGGAACGCTTCTACGGCATCTGGGACGCCATCACACGGCTCCAGGCAGAAGCCGCCCTGGACGAGTGGATAGCCACCATCCCGAAGGGCCAAAAGGAAGTCTGGAGCGATCTGGTCAGGGCAGTGGGAAACTGGCGCGAAGAGACCATGACCTACTTCGAGACGGACATGCCCGTCACCAACGCTTACACGGAGTCCATCAACCGACTGGCCAAGGACAAGAACCGTGAAGGGCGCGGTTACTCCTTCGAGGTGATGCGGGCACGAATGCTCTACACCACGAAGCACAAGAAGAAGGCACCGACTGCGAAGGTCTCTCCTTTCTACAAGAAAACCATCGGTTACGGACTGCCGGACTTCGCAGAGGAACTCAACTACGGAGTCGATCTATCAACCATCTGAGGGTGGTATCAGATTGATGGGGTGAAGGTGCCCCATCAACCATTAAATCCGTATACCC
>NZ_JACCDE010000069.1 GCF_013415125.1 Vreelandella glaciei
TGGAATTAGCGAAGGAAACATGCACCAGCAGTAGGTGAAGCATCAACCAGATAATCCGATGAGATGCCGGTCTGTCTCACTCTCATGCAAAGGTAAGATCAACCATTTAATCCGCTTACCCATTAATATCTGCCCAAAACCTGAGTATTTCATTAACTCTCAAGAACTATATCAAGCCGCAAACTCATTCAAGCGACCTCCATGCGGTCAAAATGCATATTGTAACCTCGCACGCACTTCATCTCCGCTAGCGCCATTGGCTTCTTCGCCATCCATGTAGCTCATTCCAAGTCGAACATTCTTGTTGGCGTAATAGTTAACGCCCAGTGTTGTTTGCTCACCGTCGGTCGTGGCCAGCCCCACATCACTGTATTTTCCGTCACCATCCTCAAAGCGGGCAACAACTTCCCAGGCCCCTTTGGGTGATGCCGGTTTTACCCGCTTGAATGCTCCGGCTTTGTAAGGACGGCTTTCGCCGGTGATGATCCAGCCAAGCTGTACGTAATAGCCATCAACATCCACCTGGCCTTCCTCGGAATCGAAATATTCGGCCTGGGCATGGAAGGGCCCGAAAGCGCCGGCCAATTCCAGATTAAACGTATCGACCTCATTGGCCTGAGTGTCGGCATCACGCGTGGTATAACCCGCACCAAGATGAACAACAGCATTATTCGTTTGAACGGGTGCAACCGTGCCCCGTGCGGTTACTGCCGTGTTATTGAAGTCGTCGCTGCCATCGCCGTCTGCCTCGAAATAGCCGATACCGTAGGTCCAGTTGCTGCCTTTGCCACTGAGCTGGATGCCGCCGCTGCGACCGGGGGTATAACGCTCGGTCATGGCGGATCGCTCAAGGGCCGAGATGTCTTTTGAACTCGTTAATTGTTCCAGGCCGAATGGCTCTTTCTGCTTACCAATAGTCACGGTTGCCGTCGAGCCAAATCCCAGGTAGCGAATGTACAGGTCCTCAGCGTTCCCGCCGTCGGCGCCATCACTCTCAGCCACGTTGAACTGGGCTTTGTACGCCCAGTCGCCAAAGTGGCCCTTGGCGTAGAGGCGTGCCCGGCGCACGTCGAAATCGGTAGTGTCAACACCGTTGGCGTCAGACTGCGTGGCGTCGTAATCCCATTGAAGGCGCCCGCCGAGCTGAAAAGACGCAGAATTGTCAGACGTTTTCACCTTGATACCGCTCTCGGTATCGATCACAAGGTCTTTGCCGCTGGTCGTAACAGTTCCGGCCTGTGCAGCAGAAGCGGCAGAAATCGCCAAAGCCAAGCCCAAATATTTCTTGCTCATGATCTGTCTCACCTTTTTGGTTTGCTTATGTGTGTTGAAGCGCTATTAAAGCCTACTTGGCAAAGATTACAGAATAGTTACAGAGAATGGCATCAAAACAGGGCGCCGGTCCGGGTCAGTGACAGGTTCTGGGGCGCTAGGTGTTGCGGTCGTTTTTCGGGGGCAAGCTCAGAATGCGCCGATTTGTCTCTATAATTATGATAAACAAGAATAAATAAGATGTGGCAGGAATTTTGCTAAATCATATTTGGAGCAATGAAACCCAACCGAAGGTATCCATTATGAAGAAGCAGTTTTTCACCAAATCAGGTTTTATCAGTATCACTTTGCTTGCAGCACTTCAGGCTGCGCCCGCCATTGTTAGCGCTGACGTCAGCTCAAATGTGAGCGCCAGCAGCAACTATCTGTTCCGGGGCGTCACCCAGACAGACGGGGCTGCGGCTGTCCAGGGAGGGTTGGATTATGAGCATGCGTCGGGCTTCTACGCCGGTGGTTGGGGTTCCAATGTCGATTTTGGTGACGGCACCAGCTATGAGCTTGATCTTTATGCCGGATTCTCCGGCTCTGTGGAAGAACTGGGTTATGACGTTGGGTACATTTATTATGCGTATCCTGACGCGCCGGGCTCCATCGACTTCGGCGAACTGTACGGCGAGATCAGTTATGGCATTGCGGCCATCGGCCTGGCCTACACGATCAACAGCGACACCAGTGGTGATGGGGTGTTCGTGCAGGGGGATGCCTATTACTACGCCTCTGTTGGGGTGCCTCTGGAGGACAGCTACAGTGCCGGTGTGACGCTTGGCTATTACGACTTCGCTGATGACGGCAAGGCTTCTGTCGGCGAGGCAAGTTATTCACACGTCGCCGCCAACGTTACAAAGGATGCGGGAAACTTCGGTTCTTTCAGTGTTAACGTGGAGTACGCGGACATTGAGTCAACCGACGCGCTTGGCTCTGTCAACTCGGATGATCCGAAGTTCTGGCTGGGTTGGAGCAGGAGTTTCTGATCGGCCAAGTGATCACAAGCAATTCAGATCCAGAATAAAAAGCCGGCCCAAATGACGGGCCGGTTTTTATTTATCATGCAAGAACCCACCATCGTGCGCCTGCCTTGACGCCCGGTGACTCGACATCCTCGCCCTTACCTCTGCCCCCCCCCTGCCGCCAAAGCTCATTTCTTATCCGGTGCCTGAATTTCAAACTGTATTAAAGGTTTGTCTGTAAGGTCGCTCCGGAATCCCACGCAAAAATGCTGACTCACTGACCTCAGTCAAACAGCCAGGATGATACTGAATGAACAAACGATTGTTGTTGTGCGCGATGATAGTTCCGGGAGCCTTGGCCGTCTCTCCCATGGTGTCGGCCCAGGCACAAGAGAGTGTGTCGCTGAAAGAATATCAGCAGGCCAAAGCCAGCCAGGCTGTTTCCCTGAACCAGGCCATGGTGATGGCTTTCGAGAACAGCCCGGTATTGGCTTTGAGGCGGGCCGCGGTCTCGATACAGCAGGGACAGTTATGTTTGATATTCGATTTCTACGGCCGACTCGTCTCCACAATGAATGAAGAGTTCCCCTTTCGCTGAATTTGAAGATGAAAACTGAAACCAACCACGGCCAGACTTTTCACGACCATCATCATTTCCAGACCAAGAAAACTCGACTCGCCCTCCATCATCTGGAATGCGGTAGTCGATTTGGCCCTCAACTGCTCCGAATACAAAAAAGCCGAGGCCATCTTCATCGAACTGGAAGTATCCGGGCTCGATAAGATCAACAAAGTCTTGATCCCACATTTCCATCCACTTAATTCGCCAGCGTCCAACGACTTTACTCAAACTACCTCCTTAAAACATAACAGTGATTATACGCCCTTCAACATAACACTATTGAGCGCGCCAGCATGATTATTGATGTTATATCGCCACTCAAACAGGCATAAACCACTGTTTCTAATACCTGAATCCGTGAAGCCGGCGCCGACACTTTCCCTATCACCGCCAGCGAGCACTTTTTGATCATTCGCCCCGTGCAAGTTGGCTTTCGCAAGCCCGTTATTGCCAAAACCCACCGT
>NZ_JACCDE010000006.1 GCF_013415125.1 Vreelandella glaciei
GAAAAACAGGTCAGACCGACCTTCTCAAAACCTGCTCATTGCGATGGCTGAAAAAGCCTACGCCTCGTTGAGGAGAGAAGGTGCGCGACGTTCATCAGGGTCAGGGGATAGCGTCCCCATTGAGAGACCGACTATACGCACGCATCGGCTTATGTTGTTCATCATCGTCGCTTGCAACCGGGGAGGAGTCCCTATACGCAATGACATAAGGAGAACTCCTCACTCTGATGTGAGGAGGCTCATGACCGGAGCTTATGCCGGTTAGCGGTTAAATAATCCGCTGATATCTTTAGCTTCCCAGTGGGGGAAATGCTTCCGCACCAGTGCATTCAGATCGCGCTCAAAGGCCGCCCAATCGGTGGTACTTGAAACACTGCCTGGAGCGCTTGCCGTGCCGCGAATCATACCGGCGCCTACGGTCACGTTGGTCAACCGATCAATGATGATAAAGCTGCCGGTGCCCGGGCTGGTGCGATAATCATCCACCGGAATAGCGGCGGTCAGCTCTACGTCGCAGCGGGCAATCGCATTTAAACCCAGCGAGTGAGTGGCATGTTTCTCGAGGGTATTGACGTCTATCTGGTAATCAATCGCACTGACCTGACCGGAAAGATCGCGGGTTGCCAGTTTGAAATCGTAGAGCTTACCCGGCGTTAACGCCTCTTCCTGCATCCAGACAATATCGGCTTTAAAGGTGTTGGCGAGCGGTAGTTCGCTATCTGCTGCCACCAGCCAGTCGCCACGGGAGATATCAATCTCATCTTCCAGGGTCACCGTGATCGCCTGGCCTGGATAGGCCGCGTCAAGGTCACCATCATAAGTAACAACCCGTGCAACCCGCGACGTTTTACCCGAGGGGAGTGCCTTAACGGCTTGCCCTGGGCGCAACACACCCGCGGCTAAGGTGCCGCAATAACCGCGAAAATCAAGGTTCGGGCGGTTGACGTACTGCACCGGCAAGCGCAGATCGCTGAGGTTCTGATCGCGTGTAATCTCGACACTTTCCAACAGTTCAATCAGCGTTTGCCCCTGGTAACTGTCGTTAAAATACCAGGGCGTGTGTTCGCTGCGATTGACCACGTTGTCGCCATTCAGCGCCGACATCGGCACAAAGCGAATGTCCGGCGCCTGCAGATTAGTGGCAAAGGCGCGGTACTCATCGACTATCTCGTTAAAGCGCTGCTCGGAGAAGTCCACCAGATCCATCTTATTGACTGCAATCACCAGGTGTTGGATACCCAGCAGGTCGGCAATAAAGCTATGGCGGCGAGTCTGGGTCTGCACGCCGTAGCGGGCATCGATCAGGATAATCGCCAGGCTGGCGGTTGAAGCACCTGTGGCCATGTTGCGGGTGTACTGCTCATGCCCAGGCGTATCGGCGATAATAAACTTGCGCTTATCGGTAGAGAAAAAGCGGTACGCGACATCAATGGTAATGCCCTGCTCACGCTCTGACTGCAGGCCATCCACCAACAACGCCAGATCAACGGTATCACCGGTCGTACCACTGGTTTTAGAAGCCTGGGTGATCGCTGCCAGTTGATCTTCAAAGATCATTTTCGAGTCGTGAAGCAGACGGCCAATCAGCGTCGATTTACCGTCGTCGACGCTACCGCAGGTAATAAAACGCAGCAGGTCTTTGTTTTCGTGCTCGTGCAGGTACTGCTCGATATTATCGGCGATTAAATTAGACTGGTGAGACATCAGAAGTACCCCTCGCGCTTTTTCTTCTCCATGGAACCCACCTGGTCGCGGTCGATGGCGCGGCCACTGCGTTCACTGGTTCGGGTCAGCAGCATCTCTTGAATAATTTCCGGCAGCGTCGCGGCTTCGGACTCTACCGCGCCGGTTAGCGGGTAGCAGCCAAGCGTTCTAAACCGTACCGACTTCATTTCCGGCACTTCGTCGGGCGCTAATGGCATGCGGTCGTCATCCACCATCACTTGCATACCGTCGCGCTCGACTATGGGCCGTTTGGCCGAGTAGTAGAGCGGCACGATGGGTATCGACTCTAGGTAGATGTACTGCCAGATATCCAGCTCAGTCCAGTTAGAGAGCGGAAAGACGCGGATCGATTCGCCTTTATTAACCTTGGCGTTATATACGTTCCAAAGCTCAGGGCGCTGGTTTTTAGGATCCCAGCGGTGATACTTATCGCGGAACGAGTAGACGCGCTCTTTAGCACGCGAGGCTTCTTCATCGCGGCGGGCACCACCGAAGGCTGCATCAAAACCGTATTTATCCAACGCCTGCTTGAGCGCCTGGGTTTTCATGATATCGGTGTATTTGGCACTGCCATGATCGAACGGGTTGATATTGGCCGCCCGCCCCTCTTCGTTGGTATGCACGATCAGCTCCATACCCGCTTCTTCTGCCATGCGGTTGCGGAACTCGATCATTTCGCGGAACTTCCACGTGGTATCCACGTGCATCAGCGGGAATGGCGGTGTACCGGGGTAAAATGCTTTACGCGCCAGATGCAGCATGACCGACGAGTCTTTGCCAATGGAGTACATCATTACCGGGTTGGCAAATTCGGCGGCGACTTCACGGATAATATGGATAGACTCGGCTTCTAATTGCTTGAGGTGGGTCAAGCGCGCGGCATCAGGGGCATTAAAAGCCTCCTCCTGCGTAGCTGAAGATGAAGAACGCGTCTCTGAAGACCGATCTTTTGACGACCGCTCCTTCGAAGAAATAGTAGACAATTGGGTCATGGCCCCTTACCTCACAAGAACAAGCTCGTCACACAAGCTAAAATCAGCGTACGTTATAAATAAATGTACGTTCGAATGTGGGTAGGGTAACGCCGAGCCAGTAATAACCCAAAAGAATTAATAACTATCTTTTTATTCCTAAAAAACCTATCTAAAAATAAGGGAGCAATAAACCGTCTAATCAATGCGCTCAATCCAGCTCTGCCACTCGCTTTCCTGGGTATCGCTCCTCGCCAAATCGATAATGCGATAGCCAGGGCGGGAAGCTTCATCGATGGCGAACTCCTCTGCACCAGGCATAAACTGATCGGCCATCGCAGGACAGCCATAAACATCAATCGTCGCTTCGCCTATTCGGCGATGCTCGGCGTAAGCTTGGTGCACGTGTCCAAACAGGATGATCTTGACGTGCGGGTGTTGGCTTAGCAGTTCCCAAAACGCGTCGCGATCTTGTAGGCCAATGGCATCCATCCACATCGCACCCACGTTAACCGGCGGATGGTGCATGGCAATCAGCGTGGGGCGATCGTCGCTCTTTAACTGTTCAGCGAGCTGATCTTGGCGCTCGCTTCCCAGTTCGCCGTGGGGCTTGCCCTCCACCTGGGTATTGAGCATCAGTATGCGCCACGAATCCAAGTCCACTTGATCGACCATCGGACGCTCGGCAGCCATGAACTCGGGCTGATCGTGATTACCCGGCAGCCAGTACCAGGGGCAAGGCAACTGCTCCAGCGCCTCCACCGCCAAAGCGTAGGAAGCAGCTGACTCGTCCTGGCTCACGTCACCGGTAAACAGCACGATATCGGGCTTTTCAGTGACAACGGCACTCAACACCTGCTGAAACTGTCGCCAGGGTATTCCCGCGCGGGAACGCGCTGCGGTATCCGCATAGAGATGGGCGTCGGTAATCTGAACCACACGCATTAGGGAGTCTCCGGCACGTCAACACTGTGGCCGTGGGCAAGGCCGTGAGCCAGCCACTCGCCCAGGAAGCGGTTGAGTTGAAGCTTCTCATCCGGCTGATGCATACGGGCGTTAGGATAACGGTAGCGGCCACTAAAGTGACGCTCGCGCTGAAAGTCGGTCACTTCCGCCATGCGCACATCGTGATAGAGGTGTACGCGCATACGCGGCCCTTCCATGACGGTATCTAACGGGCCAGTTTGAGAAACATTCACCATGGTGGTGTAAGGCGCCTGCTCTTGAATATACAGATGCAGATCGCCGAAATGCTGTTTATCGCCGCGCAGGGCAATATCACGACGCTGTCCGGCCTCCATATCGCCCACCAGTCGCACCAAACGTAAATAGTTGGCGCTGCACTCCCCTTGGAGCGATTTTAAATCGGTGACATAGGCCGTTCTCGCCATGTTCACTCCTCGTCGGTTTCGCTTTGTGTCAGCGCCTGCTGTGAAGCGGCGCGAAGTGAGGCTCGTTGGCTATTAAGCCAATGTAGTCCAATCAGACACATGGCGTTGTCGAGTCGTCCCTGCGTCAAGAGCTCCCAGGCATTGGCAAACGGCATGACATGTACCCGAATGTCCTCATGCTCTTCGTCTAAGCCATGAATCCCACCTAGCCCTTGGCAATCCACCAAACCACAAAATAGGGTCACTTCCTCGTTGCAGGCGCCGGGGCTTGGATAATAAGTGTGTAATTTGGTCAGTGCGGCCACTTTACAACCCGCTTCTTCCCACGCTTCACGGCGGGCCACGTCTTCCAGTGACTCGCCATCTTCCACCAGACCCGCCACCAGCTCGAGCTTCCAGGGAGACACGGCATCATCAATGGCGCCTGCGCGAAACTGCTCAATCAATACCACTAAATCGCGGGCAGGGTCGTAAAGCAGCACACCTACCGCGTCAAAACGGCTGTGTACTTCTCGGCTTATAGGTTCGCTCCAGCCACCTTCGAATAGGCGGTGACGAAGTTCCAGGCCTTCCAGGCGGAAAAACCCTTGATGCAACGCCTCACGCTTGAGCAGCTCAACGTCACCGCGCTTTAACTGCGGAACGCTAAGCGCTGAGCTTCGAAAAGGGGCCTCTTGAGATGGAGAATTTCCAAACTCAGCGTTTTTAGGGCTAGACGCCATGGAGCACTCCCGGTGGTGATAATCGATCTATTATCAATGCTTGCCACCGGGAATGCCAATCCAGTTAGCGGATTAAAGCTGATTGAGCAGCGTCTCGGCATCGCGACGCAGCGCTTCATCTGAGACTTGCCGGTTCTCGCGAGCGGTGCCGTTAACCGCCCGCTCGGCATGCTCACGCGCTGCCTGCTCATTGCCCTCTTCTTTCAAGAAAGCGGCATAGTAGTAGTTAACATCGATACCGTCCGGGCGGATCTCCAGAGCACGCTGGAACATGCGTTCAGCCGTCTCGCTATTGCCGAAGCCGAGTGGTCGACCCGGCGCGCGGTCGTAAAGCGCGCCTAGCGTGACGTAGGCCGAACCATTCAGCCCTTGCGGATCGATTTCAATCGCTTGCTCCAGCGCATCGCGCGCATCACCTGCGGTTCCCAAGGCGCCCAAGCCACCCCTTTCCCGGGCATAGGAGGCCAAAATAATGCCCTGCCAGACAAGTATGTCAGCTTCATCTTCGTGCTGTTCAGCCAATTGTTCCACTTCGCCGGCCAACGCTTTCAACGTACTTTCTCGCTCATTGGCAGGCATCTCCGTCACGGTGTGCTCCCAGCGGTTTTTCAACGAAAACAGCTCGCCTTCGAAGGCGGTCGCGGTCAACGGTGACAGCACCAGCGCGGTACTCATCGCGGCGGCGATCAGGGAACGTGGTAAAGACATGGGTAAAAAATAGAGAGTTCGCATACATGCTCCTGAATTATTATTGTCCAGCGTAGACTCACCAATGGCGGGCCTCTCACATAATGTAACGAACGTTTGAATGATTCGCCAGTGGCATGTTGCTTGGTATGCTTCGCGCAATTAACGTAAAGTAGGTAGCTCGAAACACGAAGGGGAACAGGTAATGAAAGGCCGCAACATGACCCGCTGGCGCGATCCAGCCAAAGATCCGCGTCAAGCCCCTAAGAGCAATCTGATCACCCCGGAAGGGGCGTCACGTCTGCGCGCTATACTGGATCATCTTTCACGGGTTAAACGCCCGGCCCTTTCAGAGAAAGTCGGCGAAGCCGCCGCTCAGGGCGATCGCAGTGAAAACGCAGATTACACTTATAATAAGAAAGAGCTAAATCGGGTTATTGCCCGGATTACCTACCTGACAAAACGTTTAGACGAACTGCAAATTGTCGATCGGCTGCCTGCCGATACTAGCAAGGTGTTTTTCGGCGCCTATGTGAGCCTGGAAGATGAAAACGGCGAGCAGGTACATCTCAGGATTGTTGGCCACGATGAAATCGACACTAAAAAACGCTGGATCAGTATCGATGCCCCCATGGCCAAGGCCCTGCTGAGCAAGCAGATAGGCGATGAGGCGAAGGTGCTCACCCCCAATGGTGAGATGTTTTATACCATCACCGCCCTAGACTACACGGGCTGAGCGCCCTTCCCTTGGCGCGTTCCTATTAAGCCTAGTCCTGTAAAGAATAGTCCACCGTGGTGACGACGCGGACGCGTTTGGTTTGTGGCGTGTAGCTATCCAGATCTTCAATGGAAAAGTAGCCTTGCGTGGCCTGACGAATCTGCCCCACTTGGCTACCGGAATCTTCAGCAAACTGCTGTGCGGCGTTGCGCGCATCCGCCGTTGCCGCTGCAATCATTTCGGGCTTGATGTCATCAAGCCCGGTGAATAAAAATTCCGTGCGGTATTCATAGCTGGGTGAAAGCAGCACGCCTTCACGCACCAGCGAAGTAGCGCTAGGGATCGCCTCAATCACGCCCTCAACATTGGGGGAGCGCAGTAGCAGCGTCGCTTCGGCACGGTAGCGTTCATCCGGGCGCTGACCGCCGTATTGGTTGCTAAATTGATCGGTAATTCGTGGCGCTGTCGAACTAACATGCTCTGGGGCAAAGCCCTGGGCCTTAAGAAAATCGCGAATCGCCTGCTCATCCCTGGACAACTGCTGCTCAAGGTCGCCCAAGCTATTGGCGCTGACACTGTAGTTGAACGGCCAAAGCACTAAATCTGCTGGCACTTCCCGCTCTGATAAGCCGCGCACTGTCACGCTGCGGGACGACTGCTGCCACACTTCAGCAGCTCTCTTGATATAGCTGCCGCCGACAACCAGCCCTATTGCCAGCAACCCGCCAAGCAAAACGGCACTTGCCAGTACCGCCGTATTTCGAATACTGCCCGCCATTTCAACCACTCCCACAAACTGCCGTTAAATTAACGACTACTTATTTGCATCATAGACCTTAAAGGTCAATTCGTGGGCGGCTGATTGTGGCAAGTGTGAGGAAATGCCCCCCTGCATTTAAGCAGAGGGCCGGCATTAAAACGATTTATTTAGAAAACGAGCGCGGGCAACGCGAGAGAGATTGCGGGAACGAAGGTGGTCAGTAGCAGGATGCATACCATAACTAGCCAGAACGGCATGACGGCGCGAATAAAAGAAGCAACGCTAACCCCCGTAATACTGCAGGTCGTGAACATCACCGTTCCCAGCGGCGGGGTAATCGTGCCAATGGTGGCATTAATGATGAAAATAATGCCGAAATGAACCGGATCAATACCGAACTGAGCCGCGACTGGAGCCAGGAGGGGTGAAAGCACAATCAGGATGGCATTGCCTTCCAGAAACATCCCTAACACCAACAGTAGCAAATTAGCTAATAGCAGGAAGACAATCGCGCTACCTACTTGGGATGAGAGCAGCATAGCGATCTCTTGCGGTATCTGTTCCCAAGTAAGGAAGCGAGCAAACCCTGATGCCACGGCAATAATAAAGAGCACATTGACAGAGGCAAGAAGTGACTCATTGGTTGCCATGGCGATGCTTTTTGGCGTCATCTGCTTATAGACAAAAACGCCAACAATTAGCGCATAAAGCACCGCAATAGCACCGGCTTCTGTCGGCGTGAAGACACCAATCCGAATACCGCCAATCACCACCAATGGCAGCATCAAGGCGATAACACCTGCACGGGTAACACTCACCCACTCATGACGTGTCACCTTCTTGCGCTCAGGTGGCTGATAATGATGCCGACGACATAAATATGAAACCAGCACCATCAAACTGATGGCCATCAACACACCCGGTACTACTCCCGCTAGAAATAGCCGCCCAATTGAAACGTTATTGACGTAGCCATACACGATCAAAGCAATACCAGGTGGAATTGTCGAGGTAATCAATGACGACGCCGCCGTAACCGCACTGGAAAAAGACTTGGGATAGCCCTTCTCAGTCATGCTGGGCACTAGCAGTTTTGCGTTCATGGCGGCATCGGCAATGTTGGAACCGGAAAGCCCGCCCATAAAAGTACTCAACAGCACGTTGGCCTGCGCCAATCCGCCATGCATGCGTCGCGTCAGCAGCTCAGCCAGCCTGAGTAAACGGTCAGTGATACCCGAATAGTTCATGAAGACGCCAGCCATAATGAAAAACGGGATCGCCAACAGCGAAACCGACTCCAGTCCTCCGGCCAGGCGTTGGATCAGCAGCATCATCGGTTGATCGGCACCCACGATGAAGTATAGAAACGTCGAGAAAAACAGTGCAAAGGCGACAGGCGTACCTAATAAAAACAACACAAACAGTGCGCCAAGAGCAGTCGTGACAGCCATGTGGTTGTCTCCTATGGTTTATGTCGCTGAAACAACCGCACCACGCAGTGATATATCATTACCACTGCGCTAACGGGAATCGCCACATGAATCCAGTAATAGGGAATTTGCAGCATCGGCGTACTGCGAAATGCTGAAATACTGAGTAATTGGGTGCCCCAATACAGCATGGCCAGAGCACTCATTAAAATGATGCCCACGCTGAATAGCTGCTCATTCCAATGCGCTAAGCGGGGTGGAAGCTTATCGGTAACGAAGCTGATGAATACATGCTCGCGGCGGCGCACCAACGCACTAGCCCCCCAGAAAAGTGGCCCAGACCAGCAGTAACTGAAGTACCTCTTCTGTCCAAGCCAAAGGGAAATTAAACAGATAACGCATAAAAACATTACTGATAGCTACTAAAAAGAGCGCGAAAACAGCTGCCGTCGCGATAACCTCATCCAGCCGCATCACTCGATCTAGCCACGTAAAAATACGCTTCATACCAGACTCCTTGACCAGATACCCCAGCAGGCGCTGGGGTACCATAAAATCACACGCTAATCAGCCGTTGATGATCTCGTAGACATCGTCATAGAGACCATCACTCCACTGAGGGAACGCGGTGGGAATCTGTTCTGCAGCTCGCTCACGGAAGGGGGTGGTATCAACCTCGTGAATCTCTACGCCTTCGCTGCGCAGTTTCTCCAGCGCCTGTTCACTATCTTCTGCGACAAGCTCAGCAAGATATTCAGCCATTTGCTGGCCGGTATCAGTCAGAATCTGCTGCTGCTCTTCATCCAGCTGATCCCAAAATGCCTGTCCCGTAACGAAAGGTGCCACGGTATGCATATGCGCCGTCAGGCTAAGATGCTTGACCACCTCGTGAAACTTTCCGCCAAAGAGCACGGCAGCAGGGTTCTCGACACCATCTACCATTCCCTGAGCCAAAGCGGGATAGACATCCCCCAGTGACATAGGTGTTGGTGTCGCGCCCATGGCACGAATGGCTTCGACATACATCTGCGAGTTCTGGACACGTACGCCCACACCGTCGAGGTCATCAGGGCTATTCACCGGCTCACGTGTTAACAAATGGCGAACACCGTATACGGCGTTAGGAATTACAATGTGATACCCGGAGGATGCTACCTGCGTCATTTGGTCAGCAAACCATTCAGAGTCAAATACCTTGAGTTTGGTCTCAAAGTCTTCGCTCAAATAGGGGGCATCCAGTACGGCGAGGTCGGGAACCGAGTCTAGAAAGTTGCTGTAAGCCGTAATCGAAATGATGGCGGAACCGAAACGAGCCTGTTCCATCACCTCGGTTTCAGAGCCTAATTGGCTTGCTGGAAAAGCTTTAAGCTCTATTTCACCATTACTTGCTTCATTGACCCATTCGGCCCATTGATTTACAGCGACATCTACCGGTTCACCGGGCTGGTTGCCATAAGCCACACGAATCACAGTGTTTGCTTGGGCAGCACTGACAAAGCCAATGCTGGTGACCGTAGCAAGCGTAATCGCGATAGAGAGTTTATTTAGACGCATGATGTACTCCATTTTTTTTGTGTGTAACGACGGTTATTGTTCCTACCCTGAAGGCAGTGTTGTTTTATATACAATTTATCTACATAAGATAATACTGCAGTAATAGAGCGCTATTATCTCTGCCATGTGATTTACATAGCACCTCCTTATAAGGGGCTTACTGCCTTCTACTTCCTGCCAAGCGCTGCACAAAGCCGTGGAGTGGCGATCTCATATTTAATTCCTAGTTCCACCACAGGTTCCAATCGCCGTGTCAGCTTATCGCCATGATAATTTGCAATATCCTCAAGCCGATGATCCAGGTAGGGGTTGTCGAACCGCTCCAAGGTGTTATGCCAATAGGCGTTTAAATCCATATCCGGCAGTTCACGGGCCAACACGGGCAATACCTCTTGCATCATGACTTCGCTGAGGCCATTACGTAGCCATGGCTCCTGCATAGCCTCTCTTACGTAGGTAACGGACTCTGTTAACCCATTCTGGCGCCACTGATCGACAAGATAGGTATGCGCTAAATTGAGAATGTGCAGTTTGCGTAATTCAAACGGCTGAAGTGAACTTGCCATCTCAACGGCAGGGTGCTCAAAGGGCATTACCAGACCTGGTGTTTGTTGTATTGCCCAAAGCGCATAAGGCTCGGCAACTGCGCCGACGGGCTCCAAAGGGGCCGAAACGATGCGATCCACAAGCGTATTGACCCAGCAACAATGGGCCGCTAACCACTCTTCAAAGGGTGTATCGTGATAATCCCGACGCGCCAGTTGAAGCACTATTTCCTTCAATACGTGACCATTGCTGCCGATCAATTCACAAGGCAGCAGTGTCAAGCCTGGCTGCCCTGCACTAAAACGTGCATAGAGTAGCTTGGTGAGCTTACCGGGAAAGCTTGAGGGCACATCAGCGAGACTAGTGTCATCTGCCACTTGGTAGCCACTGTCCCCTGTGTTGGAGATCACCCAGCGTGCCATGTAGATAAAGTGGTGCTCTAACGCCTGCCACTGCTCTTGAGCCACCAGGCAGCCTGCAACGCTACCAATTGAGAGCTGCTCATCGACGGGCTGGCCATTGCGCAATCCCCTAATATGTAGCGGGTAGCTTGCTTGCTGTGCCAGCGCGACTGCCTTGGCTTTCCCCTCGGGCCGTGAAGAAGTTTGTACGACAAGAATGGCTTCCTGGCTGTTACCGTTTTCAATCGCCTGTGCAGCAAAAGCAGCCACATGACCCAGCAAAAAACGGCTGGTACCAAACTGAACAATACTCGCCTGAGAGAGCGGCAGTTTCACAATGACACTCCTCGTTTCCAAGGAATAAAATCCAACTGTGAAAGGCGCTCTGCCTTGGTGGTATAACGACCCGACGCGGTATCGATACACAGTTGCAGCAACTCATCCGCGAGCTCTGCAATGCCTGCTTCACCACGAATAACCGGACCAGCGTCGAAATCGATGACATCGCTCATCCGTCTTGCCATCTCGCTGTTACTGGAAATTTTGATCACTGGTGCCACAGGATTACCAGTGGGGGTACCCAAACCAGTAGTAAACAGCACCAAGTTGGCACCAGATCCCACTAGTCCTGTTGTAGACTCAACGTCATTGCCAGGCGTACATAGCAGATTAAGGCCCTTGCGGGTCATGGGCTCGGTATAGTCGAGCACATCCACCACTGGACTATCCCCGCCTTTTTTAGCAGCCCCCGCCGATTTCATCGCATCGGTGATCAAGCCGTCACGAACGTTGCCCGGTGAAGGATTCATGGAAAAATCAGCTCCCACTGCGTGGGCGTGACGTTGATAAGCTGTCATTAACGACGTAAACCGCTCGGCCACTTGGGGATCACCACAGCGGGCGAGCAACTCATGCTCAACGCCGCACAACTCAGGGAACTCACTTAAAATACCACTCCCTCCCAGCGCCACAATCCTATCTACCACAGCCCCGACAACAGGATTGGCAGAAAGCCCAGAAAAGCCATCCGAGCCACCGCACTCGACGCCCAGGGTGAGCTCAGAGAGCGCTGCCGGTTGTCGTGTCAATTGATTAGCTTTCTTCAGCCCATCAAAAATGGCTGTCAGCGCATCGCGGATAAGCTCTTCTTCACTGTTGGATGCCTGCTGCTCGAAGTAACTTACGGACTTATGACCTTTCGGATCACGCGCCGTGATCGCCTGCTGTAGCATACTGATCTGCGCTTTCTGACAACCCAGGCTAAGCACCGTGGCCCCAGCCACGTTAGGGTGGCAAATGTAGCCTGCGAGTAACTCGCAGAGTGCTCCAGCATCGCCATCCGTGCCGCCGCACCCTTGTTGGTGTACCAGAAAACGCACGCCATCCACATTGGGGAATAGCCGCTCACCCGCAGGCAGTACCGACTCAGCGGCATTTTCGCCATGTAACAACTGCCTCGCCATACGCTTGTAGTCATAAAAGGGGTCGTCCCCCAATGCATCGGCAACGCACTGGCGCAGCACCTCAATATTGCGGTTCTCACAAAACACCAAAGGCACTACCAACCACACATTCGCCGTTCCAACTCGCCCATCCGGGCGGTGATAACCATCAAACGTTGTCTGTTCAAACGCGGTCACAGACGGGGGCTGCCACGCCTGCTGGTGCATATTGCCGGTTAAATCCTCCGTTGAGTGCACCAAGTTCTCAGTGGTAATCGCCCCACCAGCAGCAATTGACTGAGTCACTTTACCAACCCGAACGCCGTACATAATGACCATATCGCCCACGGCCATATCGCTGAGGGCGAACTTGTGCTTATGACGAACAGGCCCAGGCAGCGTAATACTGACGCCTTGATCCTCGATCACCGTGCCGGCGGGTAGATCGGTCAACGCGACGCGAACATTATCCACCGCATGGACACGCAGCGTGAGATGGGGCGTTTGGCTCGCGATCAGGTCACTCACGGGCGTACTTCCTCAGCGTCAATGGAAATCATGGCTTTGATAACCTGATTGGCAGGGTCACACCACTGGGACATTTGGGTGGGTACGTCGGCGAGCGGTGCCCGATGAGTAATCATGGCTTCGGCGTTAATGTCACCGCTCTCCATCAGGGCCACCACGTTATCGAAGTCTTCTCGGGTGGCGTTTCGGCTCCCCATGAGGGTCAGCTCTTTCTTGTGGAAATCAGGGTCGTTAAAGGTAATATCGGCTTTGACCACGCTGACCAGCACATAGCGCCCACCGTGGCCTGCCAGATCGAACCCCGCCTGCATGGCACGCGGGCTGCCGGTGGCATCGAACACCACATCCGCTAATGCGCCGCCATTCAATTGACTTATTAGCTCAGCCACATCGGCGTCCTGAGGATTCGCCACCGCATCAGCGCCCAATACATCGCGGCAAAAAGCCAACCGGGAAGCGTTGGTATCGACCATCAGTGTGCGTGCACCTTGGCTTTTAGCCACCTGCAGCACGCCCATACCAATCGGGCCAGCGCCAACGATGATGGCAAGCTCATCCGCTTGTAGCGCGCTGCGCCTAACCGCGTGAGCGCCAATCGCCATGCACTCCACCAGGGCGAGCTGATCGATACTCAGTGTTTCCGATACCACCAAATGGGTAGTAGGAACGGACAAATACTCCGCCATACCGCCATCTTGATGGACGCCAATCACCTGCATGTTCTGGCAGCAGTTGGTTTTATGCTGCAGACAGGCGCGGCACTCACCACAATGCAGGTAAGGGATAACGTAAACCTGCTTCCCTAGTAAATGCTGGGCTTGGTTGTCAGCGACCTCGACTACCTCACCAGCTAGCTCGTGGCCCAGCACGCGAGGGTATGCAAAATAGGGCTGGTTGCCGCCATAAGCATGAATATCCGTTCCACAGATACCGATACGGCGAATACGCAATAACGCTTGCCCAGGCGAACACTCGGGTCGATCGGCGTTAGCTAGCTCCAGATGGTGCGGTTTTGTACAAACAAGCACTTGCATGAGTGCGCTCCTTTTCACCACGCCAATAACTCACCAAGCCACTAAGGCTAACCAAGCAGAGCGATGGGTACATTGATCCAGTGGTCAGGCCTTTCTGGGTAAAAAAATTACCCATATTTTAGCCTTGGGCCTGACACTTATCGTGTTGCTACTATCAACGGGCATCACCCGCTGATAGTTATAATTCCAGAGACTTTATTTACTACGCCTGTATGACGCGCTGTAGCTGCTCACCAAGGCCTTCAATCCCTAAGCGCATTTGCTGTCCATTGCGAAGGTAAACAGGAGGCTTCTGCCCCATGCCAACTCCTGGCGGCGTTCCGGTTGAAATCACATCACCGGGCTGCAGACTCATAAAGCGACTCAAGTAGCTAATCAAAAAAGGCACTTGATAGACCATGGTGCGGGCATTGCCATCCTGATAGCGGTGGCCGTCCACCTCTAACCACATACTCAGCTGGTGGGGGTCCGCGACTTCATCTCGAGTTACCAGCCAGGGGCCTAATGGGCCGAACGTATCGCAGCCTTTGCCTTTATCCCAGGTACCACTGCGCTCTAGCTGAAACTCGCGTTCGGATACGTCGTTGACGACACAGAAGCCAGCCACATGGGACATCGCATCAGTTTCATCAATATAACGGCCACCTTTGCCGATAATGACCCCAAGCTCCACTTCCCAGTCGGTCTTCTTGGAACCGCGGGGGATTTCAACATCGTCATTAGGGCCGCAAATGGCGCTGGTCCACTTATTGAAAATGACAGGTTCAGCGGGAACCTCGGCGCCGGTTTCAGCCGCATGGTCTGAATAGTTGAGGCCAATACAGATAAATTTACCCACACGCCCTACACATGGCCCCAAACGAGTATCAGCCGAGACTTCAGGCAGTGCTGTTACCTCGATATCGCGCAATTTTGTTAATGCTTCATCGCTTAAAACATCGCCAGCAATATCACCCACGATAGAAGAAAGATCACGCACCTTCCCCTGACTGTCTAAGATGCCCGGTTTTTCCTGGCCCGGAGAGCCAAAACGTACAAGCTTCATATTGTTATCCCTTCTAAAGTAATCAGTTTGCCCAGCCGCCATCAATCAACTGTGTAGTACCCGTAATAAACTCAGACTCATCACTGGCTAGAAATGTTGCCAACGCCGCGACCTCTTCAACTCTTCCCAGCCGGCCCATTGGCTGGCGGGCAATAAAAGACGCCAGTACATCCGCTTCACTGCGTCCCTCTTTCTGGGCCTGCTCAGCGATGCGCTGCTTTAATGAAGGCGACTCAACAGTGCCTGGGCAGATAGCATTGCAACGAATGCCTTGTGTCATAAAGTCGGCAGCCACTGATTTGGTGAGACCGATCACCGCCGCTTTGGAAGCGCCATAAGCACAGCGATTCGCCACCCCTTTAACGCTGGATGCCAGGGAAGCCATATTGATAATACTGCCGCCCCCATTTACTAGCATGCCCGGTAAAAAAGCCTGCAAGGTATGAAACATAGAGGTGACATTAATATCCAGGGAACGCTGCCAAGTGGCTTCATCACACTCCAGTACAGATCCCCCCGCCACCATTCCCGCACAGTTGAAGAGTATGTCGATATTGGGTAGAGAACTGGCTAGCTCGTGAATCGCTTTGCTATCCGTGACATCCAAGCGATACGCTTCAACGCCTTTTACCCCTTCTAGCGTGGCAATATCAATATCTGTGGCAAATACCCGCGCGCCCTCGGCAACAAAGCGTTCGGCGCTGGCGCGACCAATACCATTCGCGGCGGCAGTGATGAGAGCAGTCTTGTTTTTGAGTCTCATGGTATGGCTATCCCTAACGGCTATAGGACGTCCCTAAAAGCGGTGGCACGTCCTAGCAAAGAGTGGGAACATACATCAGGCCAAAACATCCAGATATCTAATGGCCTGACCAATGAGTCGAGTATGCTAGAACAACTTTGGCCCTGGCAAGCCTCAAAAAGCTAAATATTAGCTTTAGAGGATCAACTTTAGTCGCTATAAACCTTAGTCTTGCAAACCTTAGTCGAATGCCTTCGATGAAACGGATAGGAAACACCACGAATGCCGATTCAAACCATCCGCTCGCAGCGCCTTTATCGCCAGATTGCAGATCAATTGCAGCAACTGATCAACGATGGCGAGTTCCCCCCAGGGGCGCTGCTGCCACCTGAGCGGGAACTGGCCCAATCGCTTGGTGTAAGCCGCGCCTCTGTTAGAGAAGCCTTAATTGCACTTGAAGTGGTTGGGCAAGTAGCCGTGCGTGTTGGGCACGGCGTGGTGGTACTTGAGTCTAGAGCGACGCCCCTTGAGCCTGTGATGCGTGCCGCAGCACGCACCGAGGCTTGGGCACTTGACCCAGAGTTCGAAAGCGAGATCGAGCTCAACCTGGATGAAGAAATCCCACCCTTCTCACTGCTCCAAACGCGGCGTTATATGGAGCCAGAAATTACCGCCTTGGCTGCCATGAATGCCACCGATGACGACCTGAAAGCAATTCGCCTGGCCTTCGAACGCAATGTATCTGACAACGCTAATGGCGGACGCAACTGCGCCGGAGACCGGTTGCTGCATATCCGCATTGCCGAGGCCTCCGGCAATGCCGCCTATGCGCTTGTCATCAAGCATCTGCTTGGTCATCAATACGGTGCCATGTTCCGCCGACTCCAAGAGCTATTCACGGAAACAGACATGCCCCAGCGCTCCCAAGACGACCACGAACGCATTGTGAACGCAATCGAATCGCGTGACCCTATCGCTGCTCGACATGCCATGGAAGTCCATTTAGACCATGTTTTAAATGTTTTCTTTGCTGAATAAACCGCCTCTCACCTCTAGCGTTTAACGACTTGGTTTAATCGCACCGTACACCTTAAAACGACGATTGTCGGCCAGCGTATAAAAATCTTGGAACGCACGCTGCAAGTGATCGGGATAAGGCAGAAAGCCGTTAGCAACAATCACCAAGCGTCCACCAGTGGTTAAGTGTTCAGGTGCTTGGCTAATCAAGCGCTGGCTTGGGCCATAGCTGATATCGCGCTCTTTATGGAAGGGTGGATTGCTGATAATCCAGTCAAACTGCTCCTCCTCAAGCGCGCTAAAGACATCGCTACAGAGTACTCGCCCTTCGAGCCCATTCTCGGCTAACGTGCGTTTACAGGCTTCTATCGCAAAGGCACTAATATCCACGGCGGTCACAAGGTGACCACGCTGGGCCAACCAAGCGCTGACAATACCGTCGCCACAGCCCATATCCAGTACTTTGAGCGGTTTTTTCGGCAAGCTATCCTCAATGCTTTCCAGCATTAATAGCGTGCCTTCATCGACTTTGCCATGGCCAAAGACACCAGGATGGCTGGCTAGCGTTAAACCCAGCGCTTCAATGTTTTGCCAAGCGCTATCACTAGCTGAATCTAACGCAATGGTATAGGTGGCAAAGAGTGAACAGCGACGCGCGTTATCGCGCTTGTCCCACCTCATTCCCAGCTCATCCAGCATCTTGGGAACACGCTTGATCCCCCCTTGATGCTCGCCAACAATCTCTAACGGCGTGCCGCTAGGTAGCTGTTCACATAACCACTTCAGCCACCAAATACCTAACTGATGGGCTTTTGGCCAAAACAGCACCACTTCTTTTCCTAATGGCTCACCCGCGGCCAAGTCAAAAGGTGTCCGGGCTTGCTTGCCCTTTGCCTTCCATTCGTTTAGCACCGCAAAATCACCGCTCAACACTCCCGCTGACTGGTCAATAAGCCAGCTATCCACAGGCGGGCCTACGACCCATAGCGCTGCGTACTTATCTCTTTGGCGCTCTAATAACTGACACGCAGGGGCTTGGGCACTCATTCAGAGCTCTCCGGTTTCGTTAATGTGTACAGTAGGTAACGACCCAATCGCCAGTGCGGGTCTTGGCGACAGTACTGTTTTTCCAGCGCCAGTAGCGTTTCTTTTTCTGCAGGCGTTGCGGGGGGATGGCGTAAGTAATCTTGAAATACTCGGATGCCAGCTACGGCATCTATTTTCAGTCCGTTTGCTGCGCTCCACTGGGCAATGTCGGCGTGCGTTATCGGCGAAATGGGCGTTAAACGTTGCCGTTTTCCCTTCCCCTCCAATCGGCCACTCAACGCCTTCTCAAGATTGCCTTTAACCACATTAGAGAAACGCAGCGCATCGCGATTAAACACCATCAAGCTAAGCTGGCCACCAGGCGCCAGCAGATCACTTAGGTTAGTCAGGGCTGCTTGCGGGTCACCCAGCCACTCCAACACTGCGTGGCAAGTAATCAGCGACCATGGCCCCGGTGCCTGCGGGGGCAGGTCCTGCAAGGACGCTTGCCGGTAAGTAATGGAGGAGTGAGGTAGCGTCGGATCATCGTGATGCCACTGTTGGGCATAACTGAGCATGTCTTTCGAAGGCTCCACCATGGTCACCTTATGCCCACGCTTGGCAAACCACGCCGTTTGTTGGCCCAGACCGCCGCCCACGTCAAGGACGTTCTGCTCGTTTAAAAGCAACATTTGCGGTAATAAATAGTCGAGCATCACTAAGCGCAACTCGCCACGGGGTGCCTGATAGAGTGAACGGGAGAACTTATCGGCCAAGCCATCGAAATAGCGATCTCCAGCCTCTGTTAAGTCATAGCTTTTTGGTAAATCGTTTGGGTGCATACCGCGGGCATCGCTTTTGCGAGGAAACGCGCAGTTTACCTGATTCATCCTGCTCAGCCGAATGGCATACTCCTCAACGCCACTCATAGCAAAAAGCTATCAAAAAACCACCCCGTATAACAAAAAAACATGAATAGATTTACAAATAGCCGGGCGGTAACCCCCTCCGATTACAATATTTATATGGTTAACCACATCTAATTAACTGTGTACCGTTGCTTTTGATGTCAAGCATATACAAAATGGAACCGTTCCCATTCCGCGAAGACCATTATGTCATCTGCAGTACGACGTTCTACCATTCTTGAAGTCGCCCGTTTAGCCGGTATTTCAAAAACTAGCGTTTCGCGTTATTTTGGCGATGAACGGGAACGTCTATCGCCCACTCTTCAGGACCGCATTGCCCAGGCAGCAAGCACTCTAGATTACCAGCCCAACCAAATGGCGCGTGGACTCAAGGGTGGGCGCTCCAAGCTCATCGGGATGCTGGTAGCGGATATCCGCAACCCTTTTTCCGTGGCAATTACCCACGGTGTCGAACAAGCATGCCGCCAGTACGGCTACTCATTATTGGTATGCAATACCGACAACGATTCTGAGCAGGAGCGCCAGCATTTAGACCTTCTGGGTGCGTATCAGGTGGCAGGCTTGGTGGTTAATGCCACCGGCAGCCCCGAAGCCCAACTACAGACTTTCATCAGCCATGGAACGCCAGTCGTGCTGCTAGACCGCGAAATCAGCAATGTGGATGCAGAAGTAGTAGGGCTTGATAACCAGCTAGCGATTGATAGCGCACTTGATCACCTTTCTGCCCAGGGTTACCAAGCCGTGTTGTATGTCAGCGAAGCCCCTGAGCAGTCAAGCACACGGCAACGACGGCTGGCCTGCTTTAACGAGGGCGCCCAACAGCGTGCGTTAAGCCATGCAACGCTACTGTTATCAAGTGACACCAACACGCGCCAGGCGCTAAGCCATTTTTTAGCCGCCCATCCTCAACACGCCTGCGCCGTACTGTGTGGCAACGGCAATGTGACCTTGACGATAACGCGCCTTTTCCAGCAGCTAGGCCTACCGCTTGGTCAATTCGGCTTAATGGGCATTGATGAACTCGACTGGTGCGATCTCGTGCCTCCTGGTATTACCACGCTTGCCCAGCCAACCGATGCTATCGGGAAAACGGCGCTTCACTGCTTGAGGCATAGAATTACACCTCAAACAACGCCGCCGCCGACAACATTGAGTTTTGCACCTACCCTAATCGCAAGAGGCTCCACCCGGCGTTAGCATTTTATGATCGCCCAAGCTTTATAAAAGCAACATAAATGGTATCGTTCCCATTAACCGACGACCAACAACATCAAGAGATGACTAACCATGTCCCACTCCTTTACTAACCCTCCAGAAGTCCTCACTTTTGGCGAAGCCATGACCATGTTCGTGGCAGACTCCCCCGGCAAGCTTTCCGACGTTGAGCATTTTCAGCGCCGCATTGCAGGCGCAGATACCAATGTGGCGATTGGTCTGTCGCGTTTAGGGTTTCATGTCGGCTGGTTAAGCCGTGTGGGCAGTGACAGCTTTGGCGACTTTATTCGCAATACGTTAGAAAACGAAGGGCTGGATTGCCGTCACCTTCATACAGATACCCAGCACCCTACTGGGTTACTGTTTAAAGAGCGCGCACTTGGCGGCGCAGACCCAAAAGTAGAGTATTTTCGTCGCGGCAGCGCGGCCAGCCACCTATCCCCACAAGACGCTAGCGATATTGACTTCGGCGCTCTGCGCCATGTACATGCAACGGGCATTCCCCCCGCCCTCTCCGCCTCTGCACGTGAACTCGCTTACCATACGCTTAAAGAAGCCCGAGCTAATGGTGCGAGTATTTCTTTTGACCCCAATTTACGTCCCAGCCTATGGGCCAGTGAAGCCGACATGCGCAAGACGCTCAATGCCCTTGCCATGTTCTCCGACTGGGTATTACCTGGGCTTTCAGAGGGCCAACTTCTCACTGGGCAGAAGACGCCTTACGACGTAGCAGGCTACTATCTGGATCAAGGCGCCTCGGCGGTGATCATCAAGCTGGGGCCGGAAGGTAGTTATTATCGCGGCAACCTAGGTGGGCAGGAAGAGAGCTTTACGGTAGACGGTTGCCACGTAGCAGACGTTGTGGATACCGTAGGTGCTGGCGATGGTTTCGCTGTCGGCGTGATCAGCGGCCTGCTTGACGGCTGCTCGGCACGTCAAGCAGCCCAACGGGGCAACCTCATTGGTGCTCAAGCCATTCAGGTGGTTGGCGATATGGAAGGCCTACCTAACCGCCAGCAACTTCAAGCGCTTGAAACCGATCAACCCACTGCTTAATTCGCCCCGTTATGCTTTATTAAGCGCTTTATAATCAGGAGACAACAATGAAAAAACAACTAGTGGTTCAAGGACGACTCAGTGATGCTCAGTTAGCCGAGCTTAGCGACTTGTTTGAGGTGGAGGTGCTGCCGAAAACGACCGCACTGAATGATCCTGCTAATCACGCTCTACTGGCTAACGTTCATGGCATTATCGGTTCCGGCTTAGCGATTACCCCTCAGCTGTTAGACACAGCGCCTAAATTGGAAGTCATCGCGACTATCTCTGTTGGCTACGACAACATCCCTGTTGATGAACTGACCAAGCGCGGCATCATGCTATGCAACACACCGGATGTGCTCACTGAAACCACCGCCGATACCGGCTTTACCCTGATCATGGCCACGGCTCGCCGGGTAGTTGAATTAGCCGAGTGGGTCAAAGCCGACAAGTGGCAAGCGAGTATTGGCCCGGCACTGTTTGGCAGTGATGTACATGGTAAAACCTTGGGCATGGTCGGGTTTGGGCGCATTGGTCAGGCGGTCGCCCGGCGTGGTGCCCTAGGGTTTGGTATGAAAGTGATTTACTCCAACGCCTCTCCCAAG
This sequence comes from Vreelandella glaciei, assembly GCF_013415125.1. Lineage (GTDB taxonomy): Bacteria > Pseudomonadota > Gammaproteobacteria > Pseudomonadales > Halomonadaceae > Vreelandella > Vreelandella glaciei. The sequence goes on from NZ_JACCDE010000006.1 coordinate 21,527, forward strand.
CCTGAATTAGAAAGCGAATTAGGCGCGCAGCGTCGCGAACTCAACGAGCTGCTAGCCGAGGCCGATTTTGTCTGTGTGACAGTGCCTCTCACGGCTGAAACCGAACGATTGGTCGGTGCCCAGGAGTTCGCACAGATGAAGCCTTCAGGCATATTCATCAATATTGCCCGCGGTAAAGTGGTCGATGAGAGCGCTTTGATTCACGCCCTTGAAAACGGCGTTATCCAAGCCGCTGGATTGGATGTATTTGAAAAGGAGCCGCTCTCCGCCTCTTCGCCACTGCTGAAGATGTCGAATGTGGTCGCTCTGCCTCATATAGGCTCAGCCACCCATGAAACCCGCGACGCCATGGCCCAGCGCGCGGTGGACAATATTCGCCTAGCGCTGCAGGGCGAACGCCCAATTAGCCTAGTTAATGAGGAAGCCTGCCGATGAGTACTGATAAGTCCCCCTCCTCGCCTTTCTGCTTACTCTTCGACTGCGACGGTACCCTGGTGGATAGCGAAATACTGCTTGCCGAGGTGATGGGCGCGCTCCTTCCCGAATTCGGTTTACCCTTCTCAGCACAGCAATATATGGACGAATTTAGAGGGGTACGTTTCCAGACGATTGTCCAAACGCTGGAAAACCGTTTTCAGGTGTTAGAAGAAGACACATTTTCCCAGCTTGAGGCGGGTATGCGAACACGTATGGAAGCGCGCATGCGCGCTGAACTTATCGCGATATCTGGTATGCCCGCCGCGTTAGAACAGTTAAGCAGCCACCCTAAAGCCGTGGTCTCTAATGGCCCAGAACGCAAAATTCGCTGCGCCCTGGAAAGCACCCAGCTGGGTCATCACTTTGCAGGTAATTTATTTAGCGCTTATACCCTCAATGTCTGGAAACCCGACCCTGAGCTTTACCTTAAAGCGGCGGCCGCCATGGGCTTTGCCCCCCAACGCTGTATTGTAATTGACGATGCGGCCGTGGGAGTGGAAGCCGGTCTAGCGGCAGATATGCACGTTATTCATCTCAACCATTTCCCGAACGAGGAAAGCACTCCCGAAGGCGCCCTGGGGATTCATCACGCAAGCGAACTGCCAGCGGCAATTTCACGCTTATCGACCGCCGCTATCGCTTAGCGGCAGGAGCGAGGAGGCTTTTAAAAGCAGGTCGCCAGGTGTTCTTTCACGTTCAAGGCGTCATCAACAAGCAGCAGTTGGCGCCATTTATCAAACGTCAGGCATGGATGGGAGGCACCAAACACGCAACGAGTCACCGATCTGAACATCCTGGGCATCGTCAGGTAGCTGCACGAACGTGTGCTCATCCATAATTTTCGTCACTTCCCAACCAGTCACCGATAATGGCTGCGAGGGATCATCCCCATGGACAACGCCTTCATAGCCTTCTAAACCTGCCAAGTAGAGCGCGGGCTCATTATCGATGGCTTCGGCAAGCGAGAGAATTTGCTGCTGATTGCGGCAGCCACAGCGACCACCTGCTACGCCTACCTCAATAAGAACCGATAACGTCAAGCCCCGTTCAGTGAAGAATTTTCAAGCTGGCGTACGTTCTCATAGCTATCGACCACACAGTAAAACGTAGCCCCTGCTCAATCAGACTCGCGATGATGGCCATATTGGCCTGGCCCACCAATTGGTTCGCCATCAATATTCGGGTGATGCCATTGGCGAAGGCAGCACGACACTGGGGTGCAGTGGCAAGTGTGATACCCCACGCACCTGCCTGGAGCTGTCGATGGAAAAGCGCAGGCGTCATGGTGGTCTTGCCGTGGGGCGCCAATTGGGCCCCGTGGGCTTCTGCAAATCGCTGCATCCACATCAGGTTGTGCGCGAGAGGAGCCTCATGCACCACCGCTGCGGGCAGGCTGACACCGGACAATAAATTAGGGCCGAGTTCCACTCTGCCTTTATCTATCGCTAATTCATGTGAACGCATACGTCTCCTTTAGAACGTAGCCGCTTATCTGAGTGTTAACTGCCGCACCGCCAGCTCTACACCCCGTAGCTCAGCTAGACCGCGCATGCGCCCGTAAAGGGGATAACCCGGTGCCGTATTGCGCTGTTGATCATCAAGAAGCTGGTGGCCGTGATCAGGCCGTAGCGGCAACCGCGCCCCACCCTCTCTTTCTCGGCGGCGCTCTTCCTCCACCAAGGCATGTATCACCCCTACCATATCCACATCACCGACTAGGTGCGGCGCCTCATGGAAAGAGAGCGTATCCGCTTCGCGCTGGGTAGCGCGAAGATGGATAAAGTGAATATGCGGGGCAAAATGGCGGGCCATGGCCACCAAATCATTGTCTTGTCGAACGCCGTAAGAGCCAGTGCAAAGCGTCAAACCATTGGCGGGGCTGGGCACGCGATCAATAATCCACTGGGCATCCTCGCGAGTCGACACCACTCGAGGCAGGCCCAGTAGCGGCCGAGGCGGATCATCCGGGTGGATCGCCATACGAATACCTACCTCTTCTGCTACCGGAATAACGGCCTGCAGAAAGTAGCCTAGATTTTCCTGCAATTTAGCGGCGTCAATGTCCGCGTACTCTTCCAACACCGTGCGAAACTGCTCAAGGGTGTAGTGCTCTTCGGCCCCCGGCAGCCCCGCAATCAGCGTATTGACTAGTTTGTCACGGCCAGCGCTATCTAACCCCTCTAGGTGGCGGCGCGCTTGAGCCTTCTCTTCATCGCTGTACTCTTGCTCAGCCTCTGGTCGCTGAAGCAGATAAAGATCAAAGGCGGCAAACGCCACCTGATCAAAGCGCAGCGCCAAGGCGCCGTCGGGCAGCGCGTATATCAGGTCCGTACGCGTCCAATCAAGCACTGGCATAAAGTTATAGCAAACGGTGTCGATACCGCAGGCCGCCAGATTGCGCAGCGTCTGACAGTAGGTGCCAATCAACGCATCCCGTTCGGGAAAGCCTTTTTTGATCGACTCATGTACCGGTACGCTCTCCACCACCGACCATGTGAGGCCTGCCGCTTCGATCATCTGCCGACGCTCACGGATCGCCTCAACCGACCAAACCTGATCATTAGGCACCTCGTGCAGTGCCGTGACGATACCGGTGGCGCCTGTCTGGCGAATCTCTTCCAGCCGAATAGCATCATTAGGGCCAAACCAGCGCCAAGTATGCTCCATGGTCATCTCCTTTTATTAGTTGCGCTCAAGCGCCGCGAGCGCCCCATTCAATCCATCTTGGGTAAGCGTTTGATACGCCGTTAGTACGGCCTGTGCAAACGCCTTATACGCTGCCAATGCGTTAGGCACCACATCGTCCATGGCTAAATAGGCCGCTACCAGAGCGCTGGTATCGCTACCATGCGCCTGGTGTAGTTCTGCAAAGCGCTTGGCTAGCGGGTCATCGACGGTGTAGCGATTCCCCAATAAATCATCGCCTGCGGTGTAGCGAATCCAGGCCGCCATCCCCAGCGCCACACAAGGCGATGCTTGCCTCGTAGCGCTGCGCTTCAGCGCGCCAGAGAGCCAGCGCTGAGGGAGTTTTTGGCTGCCATCCATTGCGATTTGCTGCAGGCGATGGCGCAAGCTGTCATTGGCGAAGCGTGCCAGCAGCGAATCAGCATATGCGTCTAAATCGATTCCTTCGGGCATATCTAATGTCGGAGCCGCCTCTTCAAGCATATAGCGGCGTAATAAAGCGCGAAGCTTTGTATGATTGACGCCTTCAAAAACCGTTTCGATACCTGCAAGCGCGCCAAGATAGGCAAGCAAGGAGTGACTACCGTTGAGCATGCGCAGTTTCATGGTTTCAAACGGCGCCACATCCGCCACCATCTCAACACCCTCGGCTTCCCAGTCGGGCCGCCCCTGGGGGAAATTATCTTCGACCACCCACTGCGTGAACGCTTCACATACCACGGCGTTTGGATCGGTAATGTCCAGTGCCGCTAAACGCTCAAAGTCGTCGTCGGTCATCGCAGGGACGATGCGATCCACCATGCTGCAGGGAAACGACACTTCATTGGCAATCCAATTGGCCAATACTGGGTCTCGATGCTCGGCCAATTGCACCACCGCTTGGCGTGTTCGCTTTCCGTTATCCGGCATGTTGTCGCAAGAGAGCACGGTAAAGGGGGCGATGCCAGCCTCATGCCGCCTAGCTAACGCTTCCACCAGTAAGCCAGGCGCAGTGCGCGGCTGTTGGGGCGAGGCAATATCACCGATGATCATCGGGTCGTCGACTCTCAACTCACCGCTGGCGGGATTCAGAAAATAGCCCTTCTCGGTCACCGTTAAGGTAACGATACGGGTGTCTGCAGAAGCCATCCGGGCCAGCAGCGTCTCCCGATCGCGAGCCCAGCTTCCGGCACTGTCACAACCAGAGAATAGCGTCTCTTCAATCACACCTATTTCACGCAGCGTGATGCTGTCACTATCAGCGTACTCCGCTACATGATAGCGCTGCCCTGCCGCCCGTAAGCCGTCGACTAAACCAACACTAGAGCGTAAATTCGCGCTGCAGACGCCCCACTCACCATCGCCACTGCGTTGGCGATAACGCTCTAAATAGACCGCCTGGTGGGCACGATGGAAAGCGCCTAAACCAAGATGAACAATCCCGATATGGCCGCTTGTTGGCGTTGTTTCAATACGCTGAGGAGCCCTCATTAGTTACTCTCCCATCAGCAAGTTAGGTAACCAAAGCGAAATCGCGGGGACATAAGTCACCAACAGCAGCACCGCCAAGTTGCACAATAAAAATGGCACGATGGCTCTCGCTACTGTCAACATCGGCAGCTTGCCAATCCCTGCTACCACAAATAGACATACACCTACCGGCGGCGTTGTCAGCCCAATCATCAGGTTCAACACGGCGATCACCGCAAAGTGAACCGGATCGACACCCACGCCAGTGGCTACGCCCACCAAGGCTGGGAAAAGAATAATCAGCGCGGCAATGGTCTCCATAAACGCGCCGACAAATAGCAGGATTAGATTAAGTATAAGCAGAACAATGAGCGGGTTATCGCTAATCGAGAGAATAAGCGCGGCGATCATCTGGGGGATCTGTTCGCTGGTAAGGATCCAGCCGAACAGGTTGGCTAACCCCACCATCAGCAGCAGAGCCGAGGAGGTTAAAACGGTGTCTGACAAAATCGCTGGGAGCTTTTTCCAAGACAGCCCTTTATAGACATACATGCCAACCACCAAGGCATAGAGGCAAGCCACAATAGAGGCTTCGGTGGGGGTAAAGAAGCCGCCAATAATGCCGTAAAGGATAATCACGGTCATCAGCAGTGCCCAGAAGGCCGTTTTCGCTTCACGCAGCAACTGCAAAAAAGGGACCCGCTTCTCTTTGGGATAACCACGCCGAACGGCCAGGATATACACCGTGACCATCATGGCGAGCCCCATCAACAGGCCAGGAATCGCACCTGCCAGAAACATACGCCCGACCGAAATACCGCTAAGTGAGCCGGCAATAATCATCGGCACACTAGGCGGTATAATCGGCCCAACGGTTGACGAGGCAGCGGTAACGGCCGCGGCAAACGGTTTGTCATAACCCGAGCGCGCCATACCGGGAATCATCACCGAACCGATGCTGGCTGAATCAGCAACGGCCGTGCCGGAGATACCACCAAAGATCATCGAACCCGCCACGTTAGCCAAGCCAAGTCCGCCTCGGATGTGGCCTAACAAAGCATTGGCGAAACGTACAATATGCTCAGTGATATTGCCGACGTTCATTAAATTGCCGGCCAGCACAAAGCCGGGAATACACAGCAGTACAAAAGTGTCGATACCGGCGTACATCCGTTGCGGCACGATGGTTAATGAAATGCCTTCAAGCAGAAGATAAGAGAGCGAGGCTAACCCCAATGCAAACGCAATGGGCATACCCACCGTGAGCAGTATTAAAAAAACGCTAAACAGGATAATGACTTCCATGCTTACAACTCCTGGAGGGAGGCAGAGGAGCGACACATTGCGATAATTCCCTCAAGACACCCTAGTAAGCTGTAGACCAGAAGGAGCGCAAAGGTGACTACTGTAGAGAAAAAGATATACAGCATGGGAACATGCAGCGTTGGCGAGGTTTGCCAAGCGCCGTTTTGCGCATACTGCCAAGCGTAAGGCAGCACCAGAAAGGCAAACAGGCCAATCAGTGCGCAAATGAGCACTTGAAAAGCCGCCTGCATGCGCGCGCCCAACAGGTGATGAAAAAGCTCAACGCTGATGTTTCGGTGCTGGCGTAGAACAACACCAACAGATAGCGCCACCATATAAATAAACAGATAGCGCGAGAGCTCTTCAGTCCAGGCTATCGAAAACGGCAAAAATAACCGCGAACAAATTTGCAGCAGCACCGTGACAGCAATCGCAACCAGCGCCACGACGGCCAAGGTCAGAAAGCACGTATCTACCCAGCCAATCACGCGGCCTATCGGGCCTGCTAGCTTAGGTACCGCTGCCATTGGATCCAGACTCTCTAGCGCTTCCTGCTCGAGCGCTTTATGATCCGAGTTCATAACCGTATCCTCATGAGCAAGCCGCTATTGCAGCTGAGATTGGGCTAGCATTTCGCCAGCCCAATCTCATCCGCCATTCACTCAAAATTCGCTTCCAAGAACTTACAAGTCTTGGATAGCATCAAAGAGCTCACGCTGCTCATCTGTTAAAGCCTCAAGCACGGCGGGGCGAGCTTTGTCTGCGAACGCATCGACATCAACTTCCACAAATTCCATGCCACGCTCCTGTAATGCCTGCTCAAGACGCTCCTGGTCATCAACGAAAAGCTCGGCCTGATACGCTTGCATCGTTTGCGCAGCATCACGAACCACCTGCTGAAGCTCTGCAGGCATATTTTCCAGCTGGTTACGCCCAATCACGACATAGATCCAGCTGCGCACATGTCCAGTCATGTTGACGTAGTCCTGTACCTCATTAAAGCTGGCGCTTTCGATCAGACTAAGCGGGTTTTCTTGCCCTTCCAGGGTGTTTTGCTGGAGCGCAGTGAACACTTCACTAAATGCCATTGGGGTTGGACGCGCCCCCATTGCCTGCCATGTATCGACGAATAACGGCACGTTCGGGACGCGAAGTCGTAGACCATCCAGCTCATCAGGCGTACGGATGGGACGATTGGAAGTAAGTTCGCGAGGGCCGCGCTCAAACCACGCCAAGGGAACCAAGTTAGTTCGCTCGGTGATTTGCGCCTCGATCTCATCGCCAATGTCACCATTTACCGCCGCGTGGAGATGTTCGGAATCACGAAAAGCGTAAGGTACGGCCATCATCGCGGCTTTAGGCGCCCAATTCTGTAGGCTTTCACCGGTAATGGTCATATCCGCCGTGCCTAGCTGGATACTGTTGATCACATCCATCTCGTTACCCAGCTGCTCACTGGGGTAGAGGCGTACCTCAATCTGCCCGTCGGAGTTTGCTTCGACCTCTTCTTTAAATTTTTCGGCGGCCTGGTGCCAAATATTTTGCTCATTGGCTAAATGGCCAAAACGCAGGGTAAAGTCGGCCGCCATCAGGGAGTGGCTGCCGACTAAGGCAGCGCCAAGAACAGCGCTGGTGATAAGTTGCTTAATCATTGTATTTCTCCTGCATAAGAGTGTTGTTAATTGTGGACTGCAGTTGCTAATTAATAGCTGTTAATTGCGTGGGGGTTGGCGTGGGTTGGAGTAGCCTCCCTCAAGTACTGATTTTAATCAGCACCTTGCGGGCCTCTTCTGGTCGGTGATCAAGCATGTCGATGGCGCTGGGCATGTCGTTTAGCGGCAACCGATGGCTGACTAAGGCCAACGGATCCAACTGCCCACTTGCCATTAGCTTTAGCACCTCCGGAAACTGACGGTTGTTAAGTCGTGAACCTACCAAGGTCAGTTCTTTCTTAATCACCTCTAACTGCACTAGCTCGCTGGGCTGGGCGCTAAAACCCAGTAGACCAATGCGCCCTGCTGGCGACGCTAAACGCAGCATTTGCGGTAGCAGCGCGGGTACGCAGGCCGCATCGGCAATCAGTGGCACACCTTCGCCCTGGGTGAAGGTAAGCACCTCTTTTTCCACATCCTGCTCGCGACTATTCAATACCTGCGTTGCCCCAAGCTGTTTTGCAGCCGCTAATCGCTCATTAATAACGTCAGTGACGATAACCTCTTCGATACCCTTGGCCAGGGCCATCTGCAGGATCGTAAGACCAATAACACCGGCGCCCAGAATCATTAGTCGATCACCCGGGTGAGGCTGCATGCGATCAAGTACATTGGCAGCAATGGTGTAAGGCTCAACTAAGGCAGCAGCATCTAGTCCGATATGCTCGGGAAGGTGGTGTACGTTATCCGCGGGAACGACCACAAACTCTTCAAAACCGCCATTGCGATGCACGCCGATCACTTCAAGTGAACTACACACATTGGGGCGGCCAATGCGGCAGGGATAGCAGTTGCCGCAGCTAATAACCGGATCAATACACACACGAGCTCCGACGGCTACGTCCGTCACGCCCTCTCCTACCGCTTCCACTACCCCGGCGAACTCATGGCCGGTGATGCGCGGAAAACGCACAAAGGCGTTGTCGCCATGGATAATGTGCATATCCGAGCCGCAGATACCGGCAAATGCTACGCGTACCAGCGCTTCACCTGCGGCCGCTTTGGGCGGCTCAACTTCCACGACCTGGTAGTCATGGGGCGCCTTTACCTGAAATGCTTTCATTTAGATGAACTCCTTACCAGTGCCACAAGGTGCCGTCTTCTAACCGGTTCACCGGCAGGCTGGCGCGCTTATAGGGGTACTGCTTGGCTAACTGCTCATCGATATCCACACCATGCCCGGGCTTTTCACCAACGATGAAATGCCCATCCTCAAAGCGATAGTCGTGGGGGAAGACCTCATCAGTGGCGCTGGTATGCGGCATATACTCCTGGATACCGAAGTTGGGCACCCAGGTATCAAAGTGAATTGCCGCGCCCAGGCAAACCGGCGAAAGGTCTGTCGGACCATGGAAGCCAGTGCGCACATGATAAAGGCCCGCTAAATCAGCAATGCGGCGCATATGGGTAATGCCGCCAGCATGCGTCAGAGTGGCGCGAATATAGTCGATCCACTGATTTTCAATCAGCGCTTTGGCGTCATACAGACTGTTAAAAACTTCACCTACGGCAAGGGGCGTTGTGGTGTGCTGGCGGATAAGACCAAACGCTTCCTGGTTTTCTGCCGGGACGCAGTCTTCAAGCCAAAAGAGATGGTAGGGCTCCACTTCTTTACCTAAGCGAGCAGCCTCAATGGGCGTCAGGCGATGATGCACATCGTGTAGCACGTGCAAATCATCACCAAAGCGCTCACGCACGGCAGCAAATAGTTTAGGCACATGGTTTAAGTATTTACTGGTACTCCATACGTGCTCGGCAGGCAAATCAGCATCGGCAGGCTCATAAGGTTCGCCATCTTTTTTGGCAACGCCATAAATAGTGGCAATGCCTGGCACACCCGCCTGAACGCGCACCGCTTTATAGCCCTCATCTACATGTCGTGCGACCTCTTCTAAGCACGCATCAATATCACGCCCCGTTGCATGGCCATACACCATCACTCGGTCACGGCTCTTACCACCTAACAGTTGATAAAGTGGCATGCCCGCAAGCTTCGCTTTAATGTCCCAAAGGGCCATATCGACAGCAGCAATCGCACTCATCGTAACGGGACCGCGCCGCCAGTAGGCGCCACGGTAAAGGTAGTGCCAAATATCTTCGATGCGCTGTGGGTCACGGCCGATTAACATCGGGATAACGTGCTCCTCCAGGTAAGCCACAACGGCCATTTCTCGGCCATTGAGCGTTGCATCACCAATACCGTACTCGCCCTGATCGGTGACAATCTTTAACGTCACAAAATTTCGGCCCGGCGAGGTCACGATGGTATATGCCTGCTCGATTTTCATTGAGTCGCCTCCTGCTTCAGCGCTGAATTTTCTTGTTCTTCAAATGCTAGTTGCCCTTCAAACATGGCGGGGAAACGACGAACCAGATCGGGCATTGAGACTAAAATTTCACGCAAATGCAGTGACATCGCTTCTTCAGCTTGCTGAATATCTCGTGCCTCAATGGCAGCAACGATGCTGGCATGCTGTTGCACAAGCCGTTCCAGCGGAGTGCTATGGGGCACACTGAGGTAGCGTACCCGGTCAAGCTGAGCACGGACTTCTTCGATGACTTTCCAGGCAGCGTGCTGTTTTACCCCCAGTGAAAGCGTGCGATGGAACGCTTCATCAAGACGATAAAACCGATCGTTATCATTAGGTTCAATACAGCGATGCTGCCGCGCCAACAGATCGTGTAAATCTGTTAACACTGTAGGCTCAAGGCCTTGTTCGGCTGCCAGCCTTACAATGGCGACCTCAACCGCTTCACGTACAAAACGCGCCTCGAGCACCGCCTGTTGGGATATTTTGACCACATAAGTGCCGCGTTGAGGCTTCACTTCTACCAACCCCGCCTCGGAGAGCCTGATGAAAGCTTCTCGCACCGGCTGGCGACTAACCGAAAAAGTGTCAGCAATCTCTTTTTCTGATAACGCCTGCCCCGGCGCCAATACCATCTGGATAATTGATTGCCTCAGTACGTGAAATAGCCGTTGGCGAACCGATTCTCCCTCGTGCGTTTCCTGCCATAGCGTTTGTAGGGTCGTGTGCATAACACCTAAATCCGAATATGAAAGCCTATGAAGCATAGCGGCCAAAGCTGATATGACTAGTATGGTAGTTAAATTAAAATAAAAAAAGACTAAAATTATTAGCCTTTAGTCGCCCCCTGCTCTTCCAATTCATAAAAAATAATGATATCCCGTGGCCCCTCCCCTGCAATGCAGCAGACACGCGGCGGTTGGCGCCATTTATCAAAGGTCAAACATGGAACACTAAATTGAAAACCACCGATAACGGGCTAACATAAAAAAGAAATATGCTTATAGCCAAATAGTAGGTATTTTTATGCTCAACATTAATGGTTTTCATTACGGTACGTTTGTCGCATCGATCTTTACTCTGGCTGGTTGCACCGGCATGGGTGAAACGCACTCGACCACCGAGGTTTCTGGTAGAGCGGAGAGTGCAAAATCTCAGCTATTAGAAGCAGGAGCAAGCATGATGCAAACAGACGCTCCCCCATCGCGTCTTAATGTTTACCTCGTCGGTTTTCATCCGCTCAAAAAAGAGCCACTGCATCAGTTTGAGGCCCATCACTTCTGTGATCAGGTCAACGAAGACTTCTTGCAGTGCGCTCTTTACGACGGCAATACTGATGATGCGAAGCTAAACGGTATTGAATACATCATCTCTGAAAAACTCTTTGAGCAACTCCCCGAAGAAGAGAAACAATACTGGCATCCGCATAACGGTGAAATTCTTTCCGTCCAGCTGGTTGCCCCTAATTTACCAGTATGAGTATCTCTCGGGGCATTACAGACTAGCAGGATGATGGCTTCGGAACTTCTACTCTGTGGGCTTGCTCTTTTATCATACCAATATCCCTGCTATAAAATGTCAACAGCCCTTAGCCCCTTCAGTCGACTCCCAGGTTTCCAAAATTATAAAAAACAATAGTTTCTAAAACCTAATGAGACGACGATCCAAGTCAACCAAGAAGCCGACCACTATGCCAGTGCGACCTCGTACACGTAGTTACAGCAGCGCCGGTTAACAAGTCATATTTGTTCGGCTATGCAGCCAGCCGCGCCGGACGGGGCCCGTTGATCTGCGGGGTCCATACCTAGCGGTAAGTGCGTCGAGGCCCAGAAAGTGCAGTCCACAGGCGCGCTAGGTAAAACCTTACACTTTCTGGACAACCAGAGGTTACGCCTGACCCGGCTCCTGGACGATGAGCTGCCCCACTGGAGCAGAGTACGCTATCCGGCCATTCGTGGTGGGCGTAAACGTTGGCTGTTTTTTGGTTGCTGATCTTCTCAAGTGTCCTAACCTTCCCACTCTGCCTTCTGTCGTTATTAATAACTTGAATATAGTACGCACAGAGAGCCATTCGGTTAAAAATCATGCACAGGCCGTTGAGCATGATTCTGCTTTGAACGCCACCAGCCTTAGTGCAACCTCGCCTGAGCTAAAATTGACTGAAGGTATATGAATCAATAATACCGGCGCAGCGATTGATACACCTCAATGCGGTACCCAAGCGTATCGAACGTAGGTCGACTATTTATGAAAATATTTTCCACAAACTATTCACTCGTCCACGCTTCTGCGTCATACTACACCTTAGTCGCATACACTAACGTCTAATCTCGATCTATAAGCTCGTTTTATAAGCCCAATGCTTATGACAGCTCTTTAAGAGGCAATAGAAGCCATGAAATACCAAGATCACTTCCCGACAATTTGGGACGCTCCTCATAAAACTAGCGTTAAACCCGCTAACCAAGCACCAGCTAAAAAAGTACTTTCACCGGTTAAAGAAGCGTTTTTATCTATTTGGGATACTCCAAAACGCCAGCCCAGCGCTTAAAGCGTCAGGAATTACATCGGTAACACGGCAATGATGTGTGACTCCAGCTGCTGCTCAGGTACCTCATCTTGAGAAACAGCAAAACTACGCACACTGATCCCTTTACGGTGTACCCGTTCGGCGTCATTGCTTAACAGCGGATGCCAGCCCGCCAGCTTACGCCCCTCTGCCACTCGCCGGTAACCACAGCTTTGTGGTAACCAGGTGAATTCTTTTACTAAGGCAGGAGTAAGCTGGGTGCAGTCGGGAACCGTTTTAAAACGGTTCGCATAATCGCTGCACTGGCAGCTATGGATATCCAGCAGGCGGCAAGCCACGTTCAGCACTGCGAGTTCCTGGGTATCCTCGTCGTGCAACTTTAGCAGGCAGCACTGCCCACAGCCGTCGCATAGCGCTTCCCACTCCTGGGGCGTCAACTCTTCTAGGGTGTAGCGCTCCCAAAAACGCTCGCGCATCGCGGTTTCCATCGTTTCCTCCTTCACTACCACACAGAAACACGTCCTATGGTGGTGTATCAGTGTGGCTTAATTCTGCCAACAGCGCTGGCCATAAAGCTTGAAAGTCGTCCTCTAGCGCTTGGTAATCGTCGTGCAGCCAGGGCACCAGAGCGGCAAGCTGATTCGGGCCAGACAATCGCTGGCCGATTCCCGCAACAGCGCGGCAGGTAAACGCGAAATCAGCGTAGCCTCTTAACCAGTCGTGCGCGACAAGTGATGGCACCATATCCGCCAGCCGGTTCGGCGCAGAGCGCGCTAAGAGCAGTCGATAGCAGCGTTTTACAATTATTTCCTGGTCAGCCTGTCCCGCCGTATCCCGGGCTAGAAAATGGTCCCATACCATGTCGAGTGCAATGCCCGCATAGCGGCGGTGAGCAGGCGGGGCGCGTCGCCGCGCATTCACCACGTTCGGATGACTATCCACCCAGGCATCCACACGGCGGTGATGACGAATGCCTAGCGCCGTGGCCGCGGGCCAATCACTTAAGTTGCGCCCCTTAACCCCATCGGCAATTAAATTGCCGTAGAGAAAATCATCGCTACCCGCCCTGACGAGCCAAGCATGGGCAAGAAAGTTCATGTAAAACTGACGCTACTCATCTTCAGAACGCGCATTAGAATGCGAGGCCACATGGGCACGATGCACGTCGAGCAAATAGGCCTCTTTCGGCGGCGGCATTTGCAGGTAGAACCCTTTGTCTTTAATCCCTTCCACCACGTCTGCCGCATTAACCCGTGACAATTTTTTATCAGCGGTCAACAGCATGGTAAATACCGGTACAGGCTTGCCGAAGGTTTCAAGTAATTGCGTAGGGATGTCTGCAAACCCTTGACGTTTATCAACATACAAATACATTTCATCTTTACGCGAGCTTTTAAAAACCTCGCAAATCAGCTTGTCGCTCATTATGCTCGCTCCTCAAGGGCCTGGGCCAACGCGCCATTCAAACACTCGCCACGCCAACCGGTCGGCCAAGTGAGAGGTTCTCCTGCCAAGTCCTGCATCACCAGTGTTTCAATATCGCGGCGGCGCATGAGCATTTCCGGTGCCACACCCAAGTCATTAGCTTTAGCGGTTACCGCTCTCTTGAGTGCTTTAAAGCGTGATTTGAACGTCGGGTGCATGGGGTCTGGCCAACGCTTGGGCAGCGCCTCTTCATCACAGTGCTGGGCCTGTTTGACCATTGCCAGCAGTGCGTCGCCCACTTTTTTAATTAGCACCGGCTTAACACCTTCCACTTCAGCCAGCTCGAAGCGGTTGCTGGGCATCTTTTCAGCGATGGCGAACAGTAACTTATCGCTAATGAGCCAATTGCGCGGCAAATCGCGGCGGCGTGTTTCGCCTTCGCGCCACGTAGTCATCAGCCGATACGCTTCCATTTGACGGGGCAGTAAGCGCCATAATTGGCGTTGACGGGTATACCACTGTTGATCGTTATCAACGCTACGGCCGGCCTGCTCAATCAAGCTAGCGCACTCAGCATCCACCCAGTCGCGACGACCTAGCGTAGTGAGCTTTTCAGCCTGTAGCGTCCAGACTTTTAATAAATAGATAACATCCAGCGCGGCGTAATGGCACTGCGCAGGCGAAAGCGGGCGCACTAACCAGTTTGAGCGTGTTTCCTCTTTAGGCAGCGTTTCACCGACCCAAAATTCGACCAGTTTTTGATACCCCATTCCTGGATTTTCACCCAAAAAACCTTGTACTACCTGAGTATCAATTAAAGGTACCGGTAACACCCCTGCCCAGTGCTGAAAAACTTCCAGGTCCTCGCTACAGGAGTGGAGTAACTTAATCGCCTTGTTTTGCAGTAGAGCACGGAATTTATCAGTACACGGGACAGCCACCGGATCAATCAGATAAGCCTCTTCACCCGCGGTGAACTGAATCAACGCAGGCACTGGAAAGAACGTATTCTCTCGGAAAAACTCGGTATCCAGAGCAATCACAGAAGCATCGGCTACTTGATCGCACGCAGCATCAAGCGCCTCTGGAGTATCAAGCCATTGAAAAGAGGGAGTAAGAGAGGACAAAAGCATTCTTCCAAGTTGGCGCAAGCGCTGAAGCGCTTGCGTTTAGATAGGCTTATTCGCTGGCAAAAGGCAGGCGACCATTAAACGCGCGACTCAAGGTGCCGCCATCAACATACTCCAGCTCACCGCCCATCGGGACGCCATAGGCAAGCCGCGAGAGTTTGACGCCATATTCTGCTAACTGTGAGGCAATATAGTGAGCTGTCGCCTCCCCCTCGATAGTAGGGTTCGTCGCCAACACCACTTCTTCGACGAGCCCTTCGGCGACACGTGCTTCTAACAAATCCAAACCAATCGATTCTGGGCCAATGCCATCTAACGGCGAAAGGTGACCGTGCAGTACAAAGTAGCGGCCTTTAAAGCCTCCGGCCTCTTCAATCGCTAATTGATCGGCAGGTGACTCCACCACACACAGCAACGCATCATCGCGGCGTAGGCTTTCGCACAGCATGCAGATGTCGGCTTCAGTGAGCGTGCGGCAACGTTGACAATAGCCCACTTCTTCAATGGCTTGTTGAATAACTGCAGCGAGCCGCTGCCCCCCTGGGCGTTCACGCTCAAGCAGGTGCATCGCCATGCGTTGAGCCGTTTTAGGCCCAACGCCTGGCAGTACGCGAAAAGCATCCATCAACTGCTCAACGAGAGGAGAAAAACGCATTGCTTAGAACGGCATCTTAAAGCCGGGCGGAAGGCTCAAGCCAGCGGTCGCTTCTTCCATTTTCTGTTTAGAGCTAACTTCCAATTTACGCACCGCATCGTTGACTGCCGCGGCTAACAAATCTTCCAAAAGCTCTTTGTCTTCTTCCATAACGCTGGGGTCAATGGTCACGTTTGATACGTCGTGCCGACCATTCATCGTGACCTTGACCATACCGGCACCCGCCTCGCCCTGCACTTCGGCTTTGGCGACTTCTTCCTGGGCTTGCTGCATTTTTTCTTGCATCTCTTGGGCTTGTTTCATCAAGTTGCCCATTCCACCTTTAAGCATGGTCTAGTCTCCAACGTGGTTAAAAGATAGGTCGGTATTGCGATGATATGTGAGACAGCTTAGCGCATTTCATCGGCTGGCTTAACGCTGGATTCTATCAGCTTTGCCCCAAACGCCTGCTGTAATTTCTGTACATGGGGGTCGTGATTGAGTAGATCAACCGCCTGGGCATGGCGCTCTTGATTAAGCCGCTCTTCGCGCTGCCGGGGTGTTTCCAGGCTATTAGACAACTCAGCCACGTAAAACGCTATTCGCCGCGACATGCCCTGCTCTTTCAGCGCCCGCTCAATACGTGTTTGGTGCACCTCCGCCTGCATGGCCTCCTGGCTGGGGTCCAGGCGAAGGGTCAGCAGCGTGCCATCATCACTCTCCACTAGACAGTTGCCTGCCAGGTTACGCGTCAAACCACCCAGCCCGAGTGCATCAAAGCATTGCAACCATTTTGCGTTGTCCAGCCTACCAGTCGGGGCTACCGAAGCAGGTTCCTCCTGCGCAGGAGCAGGATCAGTTGCCAACTCAGGCGCTGGCGACGAAACCGGTTCCGGCGCTGCTGTTGATTCCGCGACAGGCACTGGCTCAACCATAGCCGCTGGCTCTGGGCCTTGCTGAGGCGCGCTAACCTCTAACGATGGTGTTTCATTCTCGACAACCCAAGGAGGGAGCTCTTGCAACGGCGCCCCCTCTTTAGCGGCAGGTGGGGTCTGGGGCTCGGCTTGGGGTTCTGACTGCGCTTCTGGCGTGGGCTGCTCTTCTGAAATGGACTGAACGTCAGGCGTTGTTGTCGTTTCTGGGGTGGGCGCCGGCGCTGATGAAACCGTGGCCGGCGCGGGAACGTGAGCATTCATTTCTGACGCTGCCTTACCTGTAGGCTCGCGGCGCAGGGGCAGCGGCGTACGTGGCGGTTTAGGCACGCCTTGAGGACGAAACGCCAGCATGCGCAGCAGCGTCATCTCCAAGGCGCTGCGCAGATCCGGCGCGTGCACCATATCCCCACGGCCCTGAATACCGATTTGGTAATAGAGCTGAATGTCCTCAGCGGTAAAGCGGCTCGCTAGCTGCAGGATAACATCGCGGTCACCGTGGCTGTTATCGACAGCGTCCGGCACCATTTGCGCCACCGCTAAGCGGTGCAGAAGGCTGGAAAGTTCATCCAGCACCGCAGCAAAGTCGGGGCCTTGTTCTGCCAACTCAGCCACTTCGGCCAGTAAGCGCTGCACATCCACATCGGCCAGGGCTTCTGCCAGGCCAAGAATATGACGATGATCCAAGGTGCCCAGCATGGCAGCCACATCCGCATGGCGAACCGCCCCCTGACCAAACGCGATAGCTTGGTCGGTCAGGCTCATGGCATCGCGCATTGAACCTTCGGCCGCTTTACCCAGCAGCCACAACGCGCTCTCATCAAATGCAACACCCTCTTCCCCTAGTACGTAAGTGAGATGCTCTACGACGCGCTCAGGCGGCATATGCTTGAGGGTAAATTGCAGGCAGCGCGAAAGCACCGTCGGCGGCAACTTTTGCGGATCGGTGGTCGCTAGTAGGAATTTAACGTGAGGAGGCGGCTCTTCCAGCGTTTTCAGCAGCGCATTAAAGCTGCTGGTGGAGAGCATGTGCACCTCATCAATCAGGTACACCTTGTAGCGCCCTTGGGTCGGCGCGTACTGAACGTTATCGAGTAGCTCGCGGGTATCTTCCACCTTGGTTCTAGAAGCTGCATCGACCTCAATCAGATCAACAAAGCGTCCTTCATCAATGGCTTGGCAGCTATCGCACTGCCCACAGGGGGTAGAGGTAATGCCCTCATCGCCGCGCCCGTTGGCCGTGCAATTCAAACATTTAGCGAGTATGCGCGCCAAGGTGGTTTTACCCACCCCACGGGTACCTGTAAAGAGATACGCATGATGCAAACGCCCCTGGTCAAGGGCATTTACCAAGGCGCGTTGAACATGGGTCTGACCAACGAGTTCGTGGAATGTGCGGGGTCGCCACTTGCGGGCCAGAACCTGATAGCTCATGAAGCTGTACTTCCTTCAGCGGGCTAACTTACCTCGCGCTGAAGACAGCGCAAGGTAAGTGCCACGGTGCATAACAATGTGTCATTCTAGCGGTTGCACCATAGCCCGCCAACCGCTTAGGGCGGAGTGCTCAACAACACTTAAGCGTTGTCACCACCCTCAGCAGCGCCAGCGCGCTCGGCAGCTGCTTTTACTAGTTTTTCCAGTTCGCCGTTCTGATGCATCTCAATCACGATGTCACAGCCACCCACTAGTTCGCCTTCCACCCATACTTGAGGGAATGTCGGCCAGTTAGCAATTTTGGGCAGTTCAGCGCGAATATCCGGATTATCCAGGATATTAACGAACGCAAAGCGCTCACCGCAGCTCATCAACGCTTGAACGGTCTGGGCGGAAAAGCCGCACTGGGGCAACTGGGGCGATCCTTTCATGTAAATCAGAATCGGGTTTTCGCTAATTTGACGCTGAATGTTTTCGGCAGTGGTGCTCATACTATTTCCTCGCTTATTGATGACCGATGCCCTCTCACTCATCTACTTGGCTTAACCCTCGAACCAGACCCTAGAACCTAGTTCTTGAACCTAGCCCTTGTACCAGCCCTGGTAATTAGTACTTGAGACTAGTGCTTAAGAATAGTACCTGAGTAGAGCGCTCAGCTTTAACATGTCATTGGCATTCTACGCATGCCGTTCGCGTTGCGCATCCCCTGCTGCATAGCTAGGATAGTGTTTTTGCGCGGAGAGAAGCTCTTATGGCGACACGCCATTTCCTGACGTTGTTGGATTTGACCCCGGATGAGCTGGATTATTTGATCCAGCGCGCCATTACCATCAAGACCAACCTTAAAGCCCAAGGCCCTGTTTATACACCCTTACCCAACCGCACCCTGGCGATGATCTTTGAAAAATCGTCAACACGTACGCGAGTTTCATTCGAAACGGGTATGGCACAGTTTGGTGGTCACGCGCTATTTCTCTCCCCTCGCGACACCCAACTAGGCCGCGGCGAGCCGATTGAAGATACCGCTCGCGTACTGTCGGAAATGGTCGATGCGGTAATGATCCGCACCTTTTCCCACGCAGGCCTGGAGACCTACGCCAACGCCAGCAGCGTGCCGGTTATTAACGCCCTGAGTGATGACTATCACCCCTGCCAGTTGCTCGCCGACATAATGACCTGGACCGAGCTACGCGGCAGCGTAAAGGGCCACACGGCAGTATGGATTGGTGATGGCAATAACATGTGCCACTCCTGGATCAATGCGGCCCGTCAGTTCGGTTTTCATTTGCGCATATGCTGCCCGAAAGGCTACGAGCCACGCGCCGACATCATGGCGGCCGCTGGTGACCAGATAACATTGCTGCATGACCCGCAGGCAGCGGTCAAAGATGCCGACCTGATCACCACCGATGTCTGGGCCTCCATGGGCCAGGAAGAAGAACAGGCCAAACGAGAGGCGGATTTCGCTGGTTTCCAGGTAACCGAAGCGATGCTTGATCAGGCGAATCAAGAGGTACTGTTCCTGCACTGCCTACCAGCACATCGCGGCGAAGAAATCAGCCAGACGCTGCTTGATGACCGCCGCGCCGTTGTTTGGCAGGAAGCCGGTAACCGTCTACATGCACAAAAAGCGCTGATCGAATTTTTGCTACTGGGCAAGGTTGCTGAGTAATCTTTACGGAAGACGAAAAAAGCCTCGTTTAATCAACGAGGCTTTTTCTATAATCTTGGTGGAGCCTAGCGGGATCGAACCGCTGACCTCAACACTGCCAGTGTTGCGCTCTCCCAGCTGAGCTAAGGCCCCACATGCTGCTCTTTTCGACAGCGAGGCGGATACTACGATGAACATTTACCTCGGTCAAGTTTTGAACCATCAGCGTTGTCTAATTCTCCTTTGTCGCCAGCTGTGGCACTCTACATGTAGTTAGCAAGATATGCAGTCAGCAATATAAAATAGTGTACAAGACCAACGCCTGAGCCCACGATGTTTCCATGCAGGAGCCTGTCCATTGATCAGTGTACTTATCGCCGATGATCATCATTTAGTAAGAACCAGCATTGCGCACCTGCTAAACGAAGAGTGTGACATGAAAATTGTGGGCGAGGTCGACGACGGTGAAAGTGCAGTGACACAGTGTCGCCATTTGAAGCCCGACATTGTGCTAATGGATATCCGCATGCCGGGCATCGGCGGGCTGGAAGCCACGCGCCGCATTCACCGCTCGATGAAGGACGTCAAGGTATTGATCCTGACCGCGCACATGGAAGACAGCGTACTGCGTCGCATGCTGGAAGCCGGTGCCTCAGGATTTTTAAGCAAAGGCGCGGACACAATAGAGATGACCGACGCCATACGCCAAGTATTTCATGGTAGGCGTTATGTCAGCCAGGAAATTGCGCAACGCTTAGCCCTTTCACACTTTACCAATGAGGATAATCCGTTTAGCCACCTCTCCCACCGTGAGCTACAGATTGCCCTAATGATTGTTAACTGCCAACGCGTGCAAGACATCTCAGATCGCCTGCACTTAAGCCCTAAAACAGTAAATACCTATCGCTATCGACTGTTTGATAAACTAAAGATTGCTACTGACGTTGAGCTCACTCATTTAGCGCTCCGCCACGGGTTAGTCGAGGGGTTTGACGTCGCCCAGATATAACTCAATTTCCTCTGCTGTTATCGGGTACCGACAGGCTGATATGACCTTTGATGCAAAACAGTTCTTAAGCTCGGTAAGTACCTCTCCTGGTGTTTATCGCATGCTTGATGAACAAAGCAACACGCTCTATGTGGGCAAAGCCAAGCGCTTAAAAGCGCGCCTTGCCAGCTATTTTCGTGGCCAGCTGAATACTAAAACCCAGGCCATGGTCGGACGTATCGCCGACGTCCAGGTCACCGTGACGCGAACTGAAACTGAAGCCCTGTTGCTCGAACAGACGCTAATCAAGCAATTGCGTCCGCCCTACAACATTTTGTTGCGCGATGATAAGTCCTACCCCTTTGTCTTTGTCACCGACCGCCACCCTTACCCGGCACTTGAGTATAAACGCGCTCGTCAACGTAGCGACGACGGTCGCTATTTAGGCCCTTACCCCAGCAGTGGTGCTGTACGAGAAAGCCTAGCGCTGATGCAAAAAATATTTCATATCCGAAACTGCGAAGACAGCGTGTTTGCGCACCGTTCGCGCCCCTGCTTGCAGTATCAAATTCAGCGCTGTAGTGCTCCTTGCGTCGACTATATTTCCGCCGAGGATTACCAGCGCGATGTTGAACATGCGGTGATGTGCTTGGAAGGCAAAAGTGAAAATGTCACCCAAGAATTGATGGAGGCAATGGAGAGGGCCAGCCAAGCGCTTAACTTTGAGGAAGCCGCTCGTCTTCGCGATCAAGTTCAGCAGCTACGCCAGCTTCAACAGCGTCAGTTTGTCGATACAGGCGGTGGTGATGCCGATATTTTCGCCCTGGCACAGCGACCCGGCGCGCTTGGCGTTTCTGTTCTCAGCGTTCGCGACGGACGCCTCCTGGGGGCACGACATCATACGCCAAAAAACGATCTGGATCTGCCACTAGAAACGCTGCTCACTGAAGTCGTCAGCCAATATTATTTTGGTCAACCGCATAACGTTCCTAGCGAAGTCATTACCAGCCACCCACTCGACGATAGTGAGCTGATTGCCGAAGCGTTGACGCAGCAGGCGGGTAAGCGCATCCGCGTCACCAGCCAAGTCCGCGGCCACCGCGCCCAGTGGCAACAGCTTGCGATTACCAACGCGGAACAGCAATTGGCGTCGCAGCTTGCCAATCAAACGCAGCTGACTCAGCGCTTTACCGCACTACAGAAAGCACTTGGCTTGGAAGAAACGCCTCAACGCCTAGAGTGTTTTGATATTAGTCACAGTCATGGGGAAGCGACGGTTGCTTCTTGCGTGGTGTTTGATCATCAAGGCCCACGTAAAAGCGACTACCGCCATTTCCGCATTGAAGGGGTGGCCGCAGGTGATGACTACGCCGCCATGCAGCAAGCGCTCACACGGCGCCTTAAGCGGGTGAAAAGTGGCGAAGCGGTGGCCCCCGACATATTGATCGTTGACGGTGGCAAAGGGCAGCTCAACATGGCACGTGAGGTGTTTAAAGCGCTTGAGATCACCAATATTATTCTCTTGGGCGTCGCCAAAGGCACCACGCGTAAAGCGGGGCTTGAAAGCCTGTTTTTGGAAACAGCAGACAATCCGCTTGATTTGGATCCGGCCTCACCAGCCCTGCATTTAATCCAACACATTCGCGATGAGTCACACCGTTTTGCCATTGCTGGCCACCGCGCCCAACGCGATAAAGCGAGACGCACCTCGACACTTCAGGATATTCCTGGCATCGGCCCCAAGCGCAGGCGTGAGCTGCTGCGCTTCTTTGGCGGTCTGCAGGGTGTACAAAAGGCTAGCCGCGATGAACTCGCCCGCGTTCCAGGTATTAATGCCTCGCTAGCTGAGTGCATTTACCGCGCGCTCAATGGATAAACCGCCTCTTGGCATAGATGCTATCGGCCAAGGGGGATAGAATAAGCGCCAGACACTTCGAATCCTCTGATTTTCCGGCAAGGATCGCACCCTGCGATGAATATACCCAACATACTGACACTGGCGAGAATCGCCTTTATTCCGCTGCTAGTGGTGCTGTTTTATCTGCCCTTCAGTTGGAGCATGCCTATAGCGGCTGGCCTATTTGCGTTAGCCTCCGTCACCGACTGGCTGGACGGCTATTTAGCGCGGCGCTGGAATCAGTCAACGCCATTTGGCGCTTTTCTAGATCCGGTGGCCGACAAACTTATGGTCGTCGTGGCCCTGGCGCTATTAATAGAGCGCTATGACACTCTGGTACTCACGCTCCCTGCACTGGTGATTATTGGTCGTGAAATTGTCATTTCGGCGCTGCGTGAATGGATGGCCGAAATGGGTAAGCGTGGCATGGTGGCCGTGTCTTGGGTAGGCAAATTGAAAACAACACTACAAATGGTGTCACTGCTAATCTTGCTGGCGCTTCCACCAGCGCACGAATTTGCGCTGTTAGGGATTATGGTGCTCTATGCCGCTGCTATTCTCACGTTATGGTCTATGATCCAGTACTTGAAAGCCGCCTGGCCACATCTTAGCCGCTCAATGTAAGCTGCTGATAAGTAAATAAGGAACACGCGCCAATTCATTGATTGACAAGCTGACGGTGATCCGTATAATTCGCCCTCGAGTCGAGCGGGAATAGCTCAGTGGTAGAGCATCGCCTTGCCAAGGCGAGGGTCGGGAGTTCAAATCTCCTTTCCCGCTCCAACTTGGATAGCGTGGTAAAGCATGAAAAGGTCGTGAGCTGGAACGTCAGCCCGGTCGGATCTCCTTTCCCGCTCCAACGACTCTTGAGGCTGGATGGCAGAGTGGTTATGCAGCGGACTGCAACTCCGTGTACGCCGGTTCGATTCCGACTCCAGCCTCCATCTTTGTGTAGTAGTGATGTTTTAAAGATCTCTTCTTAAAACAGCATTACGATGTTTTGCCCGGATGGCGAAATCGGTAGACGCAAGAGACTTAAAATCCTCTCAAAATGAGAATAAAGTCTTTTAAAACATCTAGTTGCTACATCCGATAAAAAATATGTAGCTCTTATGTAGCACCTTGCGGGTGTGGTGGAATAGGTAGACACACAAGACTTAAAATCTTGAGGCCATTGGCCGTGACGGTTCGAGTCCGTCCACCCGCACCATTTCTGCTTGTAGAAATCTCTTATCTCAAATATTTACCTCCCACCCCTTATAGTTAGCCTTACTGTTTATTTCGAGCAATGACAGCTCATCTCGCATGGCACTTGCCACTAGCTGCGGGTCTACGTCAATCGGGCGACATAAGTTAGCTAATAAACGCTGGTCGCCAAGCAAATCATCAAGGCTTTCCCAATCGGCTTGTTTATGGCCTTTCCATGCTGACTTGGCATCATTAAAGTAAATCTTTAATGCTGCGGCCCATATGTCACCACAACGCATTGCGTGCTCCATAATATCGAGCGGGGCGCTTGGCCCCGGCTCTAGGCTCGCATCACAATCCAGCGTTACCGGCTCCACGTTTAGACGCGCTCAGCCTGGGTGACATTGACCGGCCCCGCATCCTTCGCGCCGTGATCAACATAACGTGTCTCAACCGCTGGCTGGCCGCCGTCGATCTGAATTTTTAGGCGTAGCCCGTTAATACTGGTTTGCTCGCCCATCCGTGCATCGAATGCACCGGCGGCAATGATGCGCTCCACCTGCTCAACCGTGGCACCTACTTTGCCTTTGCCGTTTAGACCGGCGGCGGATTTATCGCGCTGCATGTTTTTGGTGTGAGCCATTACCTCAGCGCGTGCAGCATCTGCTTTACGTTGGGCCGTTTCCAGGGTGTCGAGCGCTTTAGCCAGGTCTTTACGCGACTGGTCGGCACCGTCGATAGCATCACGCGCTACAGCACGTTGAATGGCATCGTTTAGACGACCGTATAAGCGGCTTAGAATGCCGGAGAAAACGCCTTGCTGCTCAAGCTCGGCAGTCATGCGCTTATGCTCGGCAACGCTGGTAGCCATGGCCGGTTCAATGCGTGGCTGTGCCTGCACTTCCCGCATCTGGTCACTGATACCGCGCTGCGCGGCTTGTAGGGCATCGACACTAGCGGTGGGGTCGGCTAGTAACTCATTGGCGCGTTCAATCTGGGGTGAATCGGTTAAATCAATCACGTTGTCATACCTCAATGTAATGTCGCGTTTGGGCGGTCAAGTTGGGCCACCAGTAGCGCAATGTTGTGGCCTGCCTGGGAAAGCTGGCCCGTGAAGTGGGTAGTTAGCCGTTCGGATAGAGACGCCAGCAGCGCCTCCATTTGTTCCCGCTCGGCGTTGTCCCGCTGTTCCTTGGTAATAGGAATCATCATGGCAGTGGCCTTAATCCGGTAGCTCATACAAGTCAGTGAGTGAAGACGGCATCTTGCGACCATTACTTGCTCGCGGTGCATCGCCATCGGGTAACGTATTCCAGCGGTCATCATCAGCGGGCGGCGGCATGTACTGGGAAAGGTTGGCAGCCATATCGCCACCAGCAGCGCTAACGCCTGCATCGTTCAAACGCTGGTCAACGTACTTCTTAATTTCCGGTAGCAGCGCCTCGGCAACAACGGATGCCATCTTTTCCAGTGCGGCGTTTTTCTGGTCGTCGGTGGGTACAACGTTGGTTACAAATTGCTTATTCATACGGTTTGGCCCTCCTGGGCCTCGGTTGCAGTGAGGTAAATCTTTTTCAAAAGGCTGTCAGTCAGTGCCAACGCAGTGAGCCACTGCGCGGCGGTTTGTTGGGTGTCTGTCGGGTGGGGAATACTAAAACCAAGACGCCATAGCTCTAGCCATGCTTGGTGTGCAGGCGCATCGGCGGGGAGGTTCAGCAGGTTATCCATGGCGGCGCATCCTATTGGCGTAGCGAGACGGCAAAAGCATCGCTGGCCCGCTGGTTTTTTTGCCGCTGGCACTCACGATGGCACCGGCAACACTGTTGCAAAGGTCGTCATGCTGGCCTGGGGGATGGTCGATTGAATCTTTGCCACTGCGAGCCGTGCGGCGCTCAAGGGAAACGAACTCTTTAACTAGCTGCTTACTGTCCAGCAGCTCTACGCGCTCGCTGTTTAATAGGGGCAGTGTGTCGCGGTATAAGTCACTACGCGGGCGGTCTGCTACTTCGTAGGTAATGCCGTGCTGGTCGAATAATTCTTTTGGAAATTGCCCGCCGTATCGGTCACCTGTCACGGTGCGAATACCGTAGGATTTCAGCAGGTCGGCAAACTCAGCGACCACACCAGCAGGGCTAAACGGTGGCTTGCGGCTGCGCATCGCATCAAGTACCACGTTGTCATCTTCGCGGTGGGTAATAGCGAGCGTCCATGAATCAACCGATCCGCCGGAAGGGTCGGTGAAGGCGTTGTACTGAATTCCAGATACGGGCGGTAACTCAATGCGGCCTGGGATAACGCATCCCTCTACAGCTTCCAGGCTAACAAAGCTCTCCACATCAGACCGGAACTCGGCACCGTATTCAGCCTTTGCCGAAGCATCATCCCGCTCATACGCACGCTCTACCACACGCTTTGGTAACGTTGGATTCATGGTAAGGCTAGGCGCTTGCGCCACAAGGATGCCGCTGTCGTTTTTCCCGAAGTAGCGCTTGTGGTGCTCGAAAAGCTCACCCTTGCGGGCGTATGGCGATGACAGTGCAATCAATTTGCCGTTAAGCGTTGCCATGCCTGGGCGAACGGCTGACAGAATGGCCTTATCAGGGTTTGCGGCATCGTCTGAACGCCAGAACGCTATTTCGTCGGCAATCACACAAGCGAACGTGTAGCCGCGTGTGGATCTGAAACTAGCGGTCGTCACTTCAATGGCGGTTCGGTTCGATAGCTCGATACTCTCCCGATCTTCACGCACGATAAGCGCTTGCAGCATCGGGTTACTGTGAAGTAGGCCGGTGATATACCGGAAAACAGACCGGGCAGCTTTTCTGTCTTGAGCTAGCACTGCAATGGTCGCCACCTCACCAGGGCTTAGCCGGTCGGTGTAGTCTTGAAAGGCTGCCTCAAACACTGCCAGCAAGGCCGCTGCTTGCGACTTACCACCACGACGACCAACTACCAGCCATAACTCCTCAGCGGGCGTTGTGGGCGCTTGGCGGCGGGTAATACGACGCCATGCCGCATGTTCGTCACCAACTAGCGGTAGACCGTAAAAGCCTGCCAGTAATGCACGCCATGCCTTAAATGAATCGCCACTGAATTGACCACCAAACAAGGCCGGATCTGTCATGGCATCGCGGATAGTGACGCTCATTAGCTGCCCTCCCGCTTGGCTAGGTAGTCGCTCAAACTCACCTCCCGCTGAACGCGCTCCAGTCCTAGTTTGTTACTCAAAGCGACGATGTTATTGCTCGCTTGCACGTATTTCCCTATGTCGATCTCATTACCCTCTGCTAGCTGCCGCTCCTGCGTTCGCAGCCAATACTCAGCCCACAAATACCGTTCGATGATCCCGCGCTTGACGTACCCAATAGACGCCTCGCCACCCAAGTCGCTAACGACCTCGGCATACCTTGCGCGCATCTCCTGCGCAATCGACGTGCGAGCGTCCAGTGCGTCAATAAAACCGGCGCGGTATCTGTTCGGAACGGTGCTTTGCTTGCTCATATCGGTGGCCTAACTTAGGGGTAAATGCTTCCTATCTGCTACATATTTTACTAGCATATTAAATAATTACTATATAACAGTAACTTGAATAGCTTTTAAGGAGACTATATATCCCCATGAACTGACAAAGTGATGAATAATAGGGGTACGGGTGCTTTATTGGGCTTTATGTTTCGCCGTAAAATGGAATTAATTTCCACCAATTGAGGGAGAGGAGAATTACAGCATCAAGTAGGGCAAAGTAGGTGGGGTAGGGCAAAATCCCATACTGACCAACTGGGAAAAAACATATACCCATTAACTAAAAACTACTTCTTTTATTTTCTCTCCCTAATGTTGTTATTTAGACCTACTTTGACCTACTCACTTCGCCAGAAACCTCACAACCACGGACTTTATGGCACGTAGGGCAGCTTGTAGGGCAACCCTAAATTCGAGCCTATGCCCTACCCTCCCCTACTCAAACCGCAATAAAAAACCCGGCACGACTGGCCGGGTGTGAGTGTCAAGGTGGTGGGCAACGTGTAGGGCGACTCTAACCTAGGCTGGCAAAGCCGCTTACCATAGGTTTAGGCACCATAAATTTTGTGACGCCATTAGACATCCGAGAATTACAACCGCGCTCACGTAGCACGGCACCAGCCTCCCTCGCCTGCGCATTGGTGGGTTTATCAAAGCCGATAGTTTTTAACACCTCGCTGGCTGTCCTTCTCTCCCAATAATTAGCAGGAGACTCCCAAGCCAGCCCTGTCTCTACCAGCTCGCGGATACTGCTAACGACTCGATGACCACGGTTAAGCTTTTCTAGCTCGGTTTCTTCATCACGAGTAAGCCACCATTTCTCGCCAGAGCGCCATAGCTCCACGACTTGCGCCCATACTTGTTGCATATCAATACCGTGTAGGGAATTGATACGCTCAACCGCTACTGTCCAAAAGCGAGTGTTGCCAGTTTCATCGACTAAAAATTGGCTATCGTTAACACTGGCAAAGAAGACGGTTCGGCGCTGATATTCAGACTCTAATCGGTCATACGGGCGACGAACCTTATCCATGTCGGCGGTGATAAACCCTTTAATACGAGCAACATCAGCCTTGCGGAAACTGCCATCTAATTCGCCCAGCTCCACCAGCCAATGCGTGATAGCGCCAAGCACAGAATCTTTATTAGCTGGGTCTAAAAGGTGATCCACTTTGATAGCCGTTTCTCTTAGCTGCACATCGCTAACAAGTGACTTGAGCCAATCTGATTTGCCGATAGATTGCGGCCCTTGTAGGGTCAACACGCCTCGGGTTCTAAAGCCTCGCGGCATTAGCGCGGCAGCTACGGCACTTATCAGCCAACGCCTAACTAATAAGTCACGCATTGAGGCAGGGTAGCCATCAGCGAGAACCAGGGTTTGATATAGCTGGGGCAAACGATCTTGACCATCCCATGTCGCGCCAGTGATCCAATCCGCTACGGGGTTATGCTGCCGCTCATCCGCGATGGTGGCAATAAACGCGGGGACTTGATCTGTAGGGATTTCATTCAGCTTGGCTAGGCTAATGACGCTACTCAAAGCGCTATTGTCAGCATTGTCGGGTGAACCGCTGGCACCTGGCACGATGACCTTCACTTTCTTGGCGATAACGTCATAACTGACCTGAATCCCATAATGATCTAGCATCGCCGCAATATTGGGGATGGTTTGCAGCGCCCTAACTGGTTCGCCTTCTTCATCCGTCACAATGTCGGGGAAAAAGTCGATCATCATTGGGCGAATATGGCGCTTTGCTTTGCTTACACCTTCGGGCTTCATGCTTGTTCGCTTCGCTTCTTTTGTTATTGCGCGAAGGTCACTGATATTTAGCCCTGTTGATTTTTTGATTGCCCTGAGTACCATCTCGCGCGTTAAACGCTCCATAGAACCAGCTTCCCTCGCCAAGTCTTTCACCTCATCCGGCGGGGTAAACTCATCCATATTTTGGGCATCAGTTAGCAATTCCATATAAGCGCGCTTTGGTGCTGGCAGTGAGCCACCATTAGCCTCTTCTGCGCGCTTTCTAGCCTCGGGCAGTGTGTAGCGCTCAACCCATCGTCGCGCGGCTGTGTGTGAGCCAGCGGAATGCTCAAGAGCAACAACATGAATCCCATGTTCGGGAGCAGTCAAAATGTCAGCGGTTTGGCTTTCACTAACACCAGCTTTCAATAATTCGATTGCCGCACCAAACAAACAATTTGAACGGTCTAAGCTTGGGTCTGCTATCCCGTACTTAATCCACTCTTCCACATGCTTCGGTAGCATTAGGCTATCAAGGTCTACCTTCTCCCTCGATGGTGGCTTTTCAGTTAAATCAGGCTGATCGGTTCGAGCTGTTTTAGGCTTTGTCGGCTTAGCTGAATCCAATGGAAAGTGCTTCTTACCCAATTCAGTTAAATCACGCTCCATAATTCTGCGCGGCGTTCCCTCCACATGATCGCCTGTAATAGTGAGAAAGCGCCCATCTTCGTAAAATTCTAAATCGTCACGGTTGCCTGTAAAGCCACCAAACGAACCAATGAAGATAAACCGATAGCCAGCCTGTCCAGGTGATACCTCCGCATAAGTATTCGCTGATAAGATAATTTCACGGGCGCGCTCTGACATTTCGCCGGTTTCGGGGTTACGGCTATGGTCTGGATCTCCACCGGCAATCCCATACTCCCGATTGGTGGCAATGCCTATACCCTGTAACCGATGTTGATTGGCATATTGAATAGCTTGTTCGGCAGTATCAAAAAAATCTAGGTTGCAGCGGGACACTCCATCCCCATCTTTCAAAGACCAACCTTTAGTCCTGCCATCCCTTGGTGATACCGGAACTTTTCCGGGCTTATCTCCCTCTTTTCTTGGCGGCTTAATCTTCCATGCACACCAGATAGGCAGGGATGTTAGCGGTACACCATCAATATCGCCTTGGGGCAATTCTTCAAGACTTGGAATATAGGGAGCATAAGGCTCCCTGTTGATAGCAACATCCAAAAGCGTATCAGCCATCTTTACGCCCTCCCTGCTTATCCTGCTCCATAAACATCGCGCAACGATCTTTAAAGCCTGGGTAACGCTTAAACAGCAGGGACATGGCATCTTGATTTAACCAATACCGCTTAACCCGGCGCGGCTCACCATTGAAATCAAATGTATCGTGAAACTCATCATCAATCGGCCAGTGATACTCAAGGCGCAAGTTAGAAATGCGTGTGCGGTAGTCAACAAGTGGTAGGCCGGTTTCAGCGTGATAACTGAATTGATCGACTTTCCTACCAGGGAGAAGGCAGCCTAAAACGGCACGGCAATGATTAGCGTAATTTCCATTTGCAGGAAACAGGGGACAGCGGCTATTATGGTTTTCGGAATACTTATCTTGAGCCTCGCAGCCGGTTGCAGCCGATGCGGGGTTTTTCTTTGGATCAATCATGAGCGCGCGCCTCCACTGGTAGAAGTGCGAGTGCTCTCATCTATCCAAGCAAGTACATCATCAGCGCGATACCGTACATGACGGCCTAGTTTGATGAATCTGGGGCCTTCACCAGCCCAGCGAGCGCGCTCACACCACGCTGTAGACTTGCCAAGATAGGCGGCAAGGTCGCGCTGGTTCATTAAGCGGGGAAGTATTACAGCGGACTCTGGGGGTAGTTGTCCGCCGTTGAAGTTAGTTGATTCTAAGTAAGTATCTTTCATTAGGGTATACCTGTTATTTGCTAAAAGGTATACCTATTTAATTGCATGTTTATCTTATCAGCATGGACAAAAATACCTCTTACCTTTATTTGGGAACATTGCTTTTTCTAAAATGAAGATCATTATCATCACTTAAAAAGTAAAAGGGGCCTTCCTTTTTCACATACTTAATGTGATCTCCCCAACGCTCCCAAATACCTTTGCAGTTTCTAGGATTTAGTGAAAAACCCAAACCTGTAACCATTCTTGCAACAATTTCTAGCCCATTATTTCTGTGCTCTGTCTCATCGTTTCTATATGGTGGAATGCCCGCATCACGCTCAAGCATGTAAACAGCAAGTGCTATTGGAAAATCTTTCGAAATATTCGCCCATGCGCTCTTTGTGGTAGGCTTGGGAAACTTATCAAGCAACACATCAGCAGCGAATAAACGCAACTCGGGGCATTCGAGACGGTTTTCTTTTAACAAAATACCTGCGAGCTTTTTAGCTGCCTCCCAAGCACACCGATCTTCCTTTGCTAATTTAACCAAATGAGCAGCGTGCTCCCCTGTAACTTCGTTAACAGAGTAACCTTTACCATCAGGGTATACAGTTCGAGTTCCGGCATTCCTAATGAAATAGTGAACAGCCATTTTTTCTGACTTTTCTTTGCTAAAGTCAGAAAGCTGTACGCGTAAATATTCCCTAACTCTATCAATGACCTGCACCTGATCATCAGTCATCATGCGCTAGCCCTCTTAAACTCAATCACCTGACCGCTAGGCTCCGGCTGCCCCTCTACCATGCGTTGAAGTTTCTCGAGGGCATCAAGCTTTTCATCAAAAAAGTTGTGGTGTTGATAGTGGCGTTGCTGAACCCCGCCAGTCCCGTGACTTAATAGCTGTCCTAATACGTCCGAACCTACTCGATAGGGTTTGGCTATCAGCCTCGTTTCTACAGTCGCACGTATAGAACCGGCAGTAAAATGCCCCTTTTCTAACTCCCCCGCCTTTCCCATATCGGTGCGTATGCGCTTCACAATGTCATTCAAAAAGACGTTATGAATAGGCTTTTCACCACCAGTGCAGGAGAAGACGTACTCCCCGCCTCCGGTGATGCGATCTATAGCGCTCAATGACTCGGGTAAAAGCGGGATTACGTGTATACGGGGTTCAGTACGACGCCCTTTGTAGTCCAGTATCTGCATACTAGGTGCATCACGATCTATATCGTGTAGCGTCACGCGGGTTAGCTGTTGCTGGCGCTGCCCTCCGGTCAAAACGTGCAGCATGGCAAGCGAGCGATGCGGCTCGGGCAAAGCTTTTACACGACGCCAATAAGCTCTGAACTCTGCGAGTGTTAGCGCTCTATCTTTGGCGTTGCTAGAACCTTTAACCTTTCGCATATCGCGTGCTGGATTGAAGGTAATGTTTAGCCTCCGCATAGATGCGGGCATGTTGACATCGCCACGAGCGTTGATTGCTTCACTAAATGCTGTGCGTATGTAAGAGCGTATTTTGTCGGCTTGGCGGGGTTTATCTTCATCTTTGAGACGGCCAACGATGCTCATGCAATCATCTAGCGTCATATTGGTGGCAGGCTTTCCCCATAGCTTCGGGAAAGCTTTTTCAATATCGCGTGCAATCTGGTTTTTGACATTGCGCGCTGACATTTTCCCTTGCTGCTCTAGCAATTCCACATAAGCACTCATTAAGTCGCCAAACGTGGCTGACTCCTGAGTCTTTTCTTTTGATGGGCTAGGGTCTTGGCCTAGCTCCATCATAGATTGAATGCGCTTGGCATCTTTGCGTGCTGCCTCGGCGGTAATACGCCCAAGCTTCCCGATGGTGATTTTCTTAATTTTGCCGTTCAGACGCCCTTGGTAGAAAAAGGCACGAGAGCCACCAGGAGAGACGCGGACGCCAAAACCAACAATATCGCTATCCCAATAAACGACTTGCTTATCTTCAACGGGCTGCAATTTCTCAACGACGGTTTTGGTTAGCTTTAGCTTACTCATTTCAGACAAGCCCCTAGCAAAATATGTATCTAATATGTAGCAGTCTTACTCAAAGCTACGCATACAACCTAGGGACTAATGATATGCAAGGCACTGTAATTTAGCAACTAATCTTGATACATAAAAGTTATTCAAAGACGTCAATAAGGACTTAAAATCTCTCGGGGGCAACCCCGTGCCGGTTCAAGTCCGGCTCCGGGCACCATTACCTATTGCTTCTCTACCTCTCCAGCCTCATCCCCTTTAAACGCTTAACTTCCTAGATTAGTTATCTTTACGCTGCCCTTTGCTGTGCTCTTTTGCGTGCCCGAACATTGCGCATTGACAGCCCGCACACCACTCATTTCTTACCTCAAAACATCGCTAAACGCCAAGTGGCACGCTATGATGCCTGCCTTCTAACTTTTTTGCGCTCGGCGAAGCTAGCGACGTTTAGGGTTGGTAATATTTCGGTCAGTATCAAGGGGGAGCGGGCGCTATGAGCACGCCAACATCCGATGTACTTATCATTGGCGGCGGCGTCGCTGGGCTAACCCTTGCCTTGGAAGTGGCTGATCAGCGGTCAGTGACGCTGGTTCGTCCTGCGCAAGACGACCAAGGCGCCAGCCGATGGGCGCAAGGGGGCATTGCCGCCGTTCTTTCGCCCGACGACGACCTAGAAGCCCATATTAACGATACCCTGATAGCTGGCGACGGTCTCTGTGATGTCGAGGCAGTACGCTTTACTGTCACCCACGGTCCAGCGGCTATTCAGTGGTTAATTGATCAGGGCGTCCCCTTTACGCCAGAAACCGACCCTGCCGCACGCTATCCGTATCACCTCACCCGTGAAGGCGGCCATAACGCACGGCGAATTATCCACGCGGATGACGCCACCGGTCGTGCTGTAGTGGACACACTATTAGACAGCGTTGCCCAGCACCCCAACATCACCCAGCGCAACGATCTAACCGTGGTTGGCTTGCTACAGGATGTCCACGGTACCTGCCACGGCGCCTATGGCAACGATACTAACCAACAGTGGCACTCCCTTACTGCGCGCCATACCGTATTGGCCACTGGCGGCGCAAGCGGCCTTTACCGTCACACCACCACGCCTGCCCCTAGCAGCGGCGAAGGCATGATGATGGCCGCAGAGCTGGGTGCTCGGTTAATGAATCTAGAGTTTCAACAGTTTCACCCCACCTGCCTATTTGACCCTGAAGGCCCGGCGTTTTTGATCAGTGAGGCGGTTCGTGGTGAAGGCGGACATTTGCTCAATGAGGCGGGAGAGCGTTTTATGCTGGCGCTAGATAAGCGCGCCGAGCTAGCCCCGAGAGATGTCGTCGCCCGCGCCATTGATGCTGAAATACAGCGCAGCTCTCTGGGCCACGTATGGTTGGATATTCGTCATTTAGGTGAAAAGGCAATTCACCATCACTTCCCCACTATTCAGGCGCACTGCGCCTCCCGGGGTATTGATATCACTCAGCAGGCTATTCCCGTAGTGCCTGCCGCCCACTATAGCTGCGGCGGTGTCGCCACCAACCTGCAAGGCGCCACCAACGTTGCCAACCTATATGCCATTGGCGAAACGGCCTGCACGGGCCTGCATGGCGCCAACCGTATGGCCAGCAACTCGCTATTAGAGTGTTTGGTATTTGCCCGCAGCTGTGCACAGGCGCTGTTAGCCGATGCGGAACAAAACGGCCTAACGACCAGCAGTAGCGAATTTCAGCCTCCGACCCCAGCTGCAGCCGCCACCTTCCCTAAAGCAGTACTTAGCGATATACGCCAACAGATGCGCACCACTATGAGTCAGCATGTCTCCATTGTGCGCAGCACCACCGGGCTAAGCACTGCTCTGGAGCACTTGAAGACACTGCTAAATAGCGTGGAAGAGATTCAGGGCGCTCTAAAAGCCCCGGAAGGGAAGCGCTTACACCAGACCTTACAGTTAGCACTATTGACCGTTATCGCCGCTCAGCAGCGCCATGAGTCACGCGGGCTACATTACTCCACCGACTGGCCCCACCAACGACCTCAAGCCATTGCCTCTGCGCTATCGATAAACGATTTAACAGACGCGTTAGAAAAAAACCGTTAGTGGCCCGGACGATGGAACAACTGCCTTACTTCACGCAGACTTTCTTGGGGCGCACTATCAGGACAGAGCCAAACCCGCTGCTTACCCACATAAAGCCCTACTAACCAGGGCCCTAAATAATCACAGCGCACCTGATGTGCTTCGCCAAGCACTTCGCCTTGCATGAGTGCGGCCTCTGTTGACTGTGGTTCGCGCAACCAACGGCCTTGAACTTGTGACGCCGTCGAGGTCAGCGAGAGCACGCCTTTGGGTTGATGAAGATAGCCGCGCCAAACAACGCCACCGCCTAACACAACTATCGCAACAGTTGCGGGTGTCCCCACGACCCAATAGCTTAGCGCCACTACCCCGACAAACAACCCACATTGGGCTAGCAGCCAAAATCTAGAGGGTACGATAGGCAGAATTATCGGTGGTTTCAGCATGCTCAACAATCATTTGTACGATACGCCGTTGGCTGGGCTCTTCAGGCCACTCACGATGCATCAGCCAGACAAACAGATCCTGGTCTTCACCTTCGATTAACTGCTGGTAAGCCAGTTGATCTGCTTCACTAATTTGATCAAAACGCTGCTCAAGAAACGGAATTAGCAGTAGATCAAGCTCCCACATACCGCGCCGGGAGTGCCAGTAAAGCCGCTTACGCAAAATGGCTGCAGGGGAATTGTCATCGTTCAACGTCAGCCGCTCCAATTACAAAAATGAAAGGCCAGTATACCTAAGCTACAGGGTCGCGCCAGCGCGCACCTTCGCCTATGCTGTTAATGAGTCTAGAACCTTGTTTTATCTGAATTGTTTTATGTTGAATTGAGCAGTATGCTGAATTCGATATTAGTGAGGTCGAAAGCGCGTTACGGCCTTCAATGTTCGCAGGGAGCTAACCGATGACTAAATCTGAATTAATCGAACAAATTGCGATGCGTCAGCCGGAGTTGTCCGCCAAAGATGTTGAAACGGCGGTGCGTATTATCCTGGACGATATGACGGATTCTCTTTCTAGCGGTGGTCGCGTTGAGATCCGTGGATTCGGCAGTTTTTCACTGCACTACCGGGAGCCGCGGGTAGGGCGCAATCCAAAAACAGGCGATGCAGTTGATCTGGAAGGCAAGTATGTGCCGCACTTCAAGCCTGGCAAGGAGCTACGCGAGCAGGTAGACGCTAGTCGCGCACTCGGCTATTAAGGGCGGCTATTGCGTTATCCGACCTTCTGCAGGATGACGTCGCCGCTCGAGTCGTACACAATAGCGCTACCGTGAACGTCACAGACTAGGAAACTCACATGCGTTGGATCAAAGGGCTTATTCTGGCCGTTATTTTGCTGATTGTAGTGCTGGTAGGTATTTTGTTTGCCGTTAACAATCAGCAAACGATTGCCTTGAACCTTATTTGGCTGGAGCTGCCAGCCGTATCACTCTCTGTTTGGTTATTGGCAACACTGGTGTTTGGTGTCTTGCTGGGCATGCTCGCCATGCTAGGCGTCTACGTACGATTAAAGGCAATCCTGGCCCGCAGTGAGCGACACAATAAGCAACAGCGTAAAGAGCTCGATAACCTGCGCACCCGGGAGTTTAAGGAACTGGCATAAATGCTGGATGTCGCGCTGCTAAGCGTACTATTGGTAGCCATTGCCATTGGTTACGGGTTAGGTTATCACCAAGCTGGACGCCGCCGACATCGTTCCCAACCGCCCGCGACCTCGTCGCAGGCGCTCTCCCGGGATTACTTTGTCGGGCTTAACTACCTGCTTAACGAGCAGCCCGACGAAGCGATCAATACCTTTATTAACGTGCTTGCGGTCAACAGCGAGACGGTTCACACCCATATCGCCCTCGGCAAACTGTTTCGCGCCCGCGGCGAGGCTGATAAAGCGGTGAGCATTCACCAAAACCTGCTAGCACGCCCCGCCCTTTCCCAGCACACCAACGAACAAATCCAGCTTGAGCTTGCCCGGGATTTTATGGCGCTTGGTGTTCATGACCGCGCACAGCGGCTACTCAATACGCTGCTGGAGCACAGCGGTGATGATGATCACCGCTATGCGGCGAAACAGCTGCTCATTGATTTATTAGAGCGCGAAAAAGCGTGGCAGCAAGCCCTCGACGTCATTCAGCCGCTGCTTAAACAGTATCCTAAGATGCGTCGTCCTGCGGCCCACTGGCTATGCGAGCTGGCGTTAGAGGAAATTAGCCAAGCCAGTCGACCACTGGCGAAAAAGCACCTCAAAAAAGCCCTGCAACTGGATGAAAACTGCGTTCGCGCCACCCTGCTACTGGCCGAATTAGAGATGGACAACGGGCACTATGACCGCGCGATTGAGCGATTAGATAACATCCCAGGGCAAGAGATAGCGCATATCCCCACCATGCTGCCCGCCCTCAAGCACGCCTATCTGCGCAATAATGACGAAGCTGGCTTTGAGGCTCATCTTTACCGGCTACTTGAGCAAGCGCCTTACACCAGTACGATTATTGCGCTAGGGCAGCTCGTGCATCAGCGTGAAGGGGTCGACAAAGCAATTGAGTTGATTGGCGAGCGATTGCGCGCCGTGCCGAGTTTAGGCGGGCTGGATTATTTGATTGATCTGTATATTGAAAGCCAGCGCCTGAGTGGAAAACCTTCCCCGGATACGCGCCTACTGCTACTAAAACATCATACCGATGCGCTGCTGCTTAACCGCACGCGTCATCGCTGCCAGCGCTGCGGCTTTGCCAGCGACGCGTTACAGTGGCAGTGCCCCAGTTGTCGCTTCTGGGGCACAATTAAGCCGGTCATTGGCGTTGAGGGCGAATAGTGCTCGCCAAGCACAGGTATCAGCGAGCCTCTAATTCCGCCTCAATCGCCTCAAGCGCTACCATGGGGTCGACAGCCTGAGTAACAGGGCGACCGATGACCAGGTGGCTACTTCCCGCCGCAATCGCCTCGCTGGGGCTCATCGTACGCTGCTGGTCATTAGCGACTGCAAAGCTTGGCCGAATACCGGGGGTCACTTTTAAGAACGACTCACCGCAAAGCATTTTGATCCGCGCAGACTCCTGGGCCGAGCAGACCACCCCTTGCAAACCACTCTGCTTCGCCAGCAGCGCTAAGTGCTCTACGTGCTCGGCCAGTGGGGCCCTGATACCTAACTCTGCCAAGTCCTCGGCCTGCATACTGGTCAATACGGTAACGGCGATTAAGTGAGTCGTTAGCGCGTGTTGATCCAAACGTTGCACAGCTGCCTCCATCATCCGGCGCCCGCCGCTGGCATGTACGTTGACCATCCACACACCCTGCTCCGCCGCCGCCTGCACTGCGCTGGCTACGGTATTGGGAATATCGTGAAATTTAAGATCCAGAAATACTTCAAACCCACGCCCATGCAGTGCCTCAAGTACCGCCGGGCCGCTGCGGGTAAACAGCTCTTTACCTACTTTCACACGGCATCGGGCGGGATCCAACTGATCAGCCATGCACAGCGCGGCGTCTAACGACGGGTAATCAAGGGCAATAATAATCGGGGAATCGGTGGCCACAACGTTGCTCCAAATACGTTTTGGTCATTATATCAGCCTCTCCCTACTCCTCGCGCCCCCCCGCATGCAAGCTGCATGTAAGCCATTTGCCATATCTCCGTCGTTAAAAACTTACAACTGCTGTCATAGATCTCTTACAGAAACACGTTTTCAATAAAGCTAAGTTAGTAAGGCATTGGCGTTTATCTTGCTCATTATTAACTTGGGCACATGTAAAAACCGCTACGCAACACCGCCTGTGCAATCCAAGCAACCTAACGTTATTAAAAGGATCATTGCAGATGAACATGAGATTTAAAGGGATATTGGCCGCACTACTGTTCAGCATTAGCTTAGGATTTTCCGGTGGCGTACTGGCCCAAGAAGTAGCCCCGATTAACGTCAATACTGCCGACGCTGAACTGCTAGCCGAACTACCGGGGATTGGCCCCAGCCGAGCCGACGCGATCATTGAAGAGCGCGAAACCAATGGCGCCTTTGAAAGCGCTGAAGAACTTGAGCGCGTCAATGGCATTGGGCCTGCCACCGTTGACCGCATGCGCGATCAAGTGATCTTTGAATAGCCTCATTGGAAAACAGTTCTTTCGGTAACCGCCACAATGCCCGGTGTGTATAAGCACCAGGCATTGTGGAAAGTGGGCTTTAAATCATCCACATATCCATAAATTTGTGTACTGGCAACGCTTCAAGCGTTGACTGCTGGCTGCATAGTTCGGCAATTGTTTGGCAACGAGTTGTCGGAAAGCGGGTTGCCAGATTGCGCTCAAACTTTTCAACCAATAGTGGCATCCCCTCTTCCCGACGACGTCGATGGCCTACCGGATACTCCACGACGACTTTATCGGTCGCACTTCCATCGCTAAAAAACACCTGCACTGCATTTGCAATGGAGCGCTGCTCAGGATCATGGTACGCCGCCGAATACTCGGCGTTTTCTTCTACCACCATCTTATTACGCAGTTCATCTATCAGCGGATGCTCCACGTGAAAGCTATCTTCATAGTGCTCAGCGGTAAGCGCACCAAAGATAAGCGGCACCGCGGTCATGTATTGCAGGCAGTGGTCGCGATCGGCAGGATTAGCGAGTGCGCCGGTTTTGGAAATAATCCGAATAGCCGAATCGTGGGTGGTGAGTACGATCTTATCGATCTCGGCTAAGCGATCCTTCACCTGTGGGTGGAGGGTCACGGCGGCTTCGCAGGCGGTCTGGGCGTGAAATTCAGCCGGGAAGGAGATCTTAAACAGTATGTTCTCCATCACGTAGCTGCCAAACTCACGCTGAAAGCGCAAGCGGCGCTCTGCTTCTGGCTTCAGGCTCAAATCTTTATTGGCGTGGCTAAACAGCACATCGTAGAAGCCCCATTGGGGCGCCGACAGCGCGCTGGGAATACCCATTTCACCGCGCAGGGCGATATTCGCTAAGCGCACGCCCCGAGAGGTGGCGTCCCCCGCGGCCCAGCTTTTCCGGGAACCCGCATTGGGCGCATGACGATAGGTGCGCAGGCTCTGGCCATCCACCCAGGCGTGGGAGAGCGCCGAAAGCAACTGCTCGCGATTGGCGCCCAACAGCTTAGCGGCCACGGCGGTAGAGGCAACTTTCACCAGCACCACGTGATCGAGGCCAACGCGATTGAAGCTATTCTCCAGCGCCAGCACGCCCTGAATCTCATGGGCCATAATCATGGCGTTGAGCACATCCCGCATCACCAGGGGCGCTTCGCCTTGAGCGACCCGTTGCTGGGAAAGATGGTCGGCAACGGCGAGTATCCCACCAAGATTATCGGAGGGGTGGCCCCACTCGGCGGCAAGCCAGGTGTCGTTATAATCCAGCCAGCGGATGACACAGCCTATATCCCACGCCGCTTTGACTGGATCAAGACGCAGCGAGGTACCCGGCACCCGCGCTCCAAACGGCACCACCGTGCCTTCTACTATCGGCCCAAGGTGCTTGGTACACTCCGGAAAGCGTAGTGCTAGCAGCCCACAGCCAAGTGTATCCATCAGGCAATAACGCGCAGTTTCCAGTGCCTCTTGAGATTCCACCTGATAGTTCAGGACATAATCGGCAATAGCCTGCAGCTCGGGATCGTAATCGGGCCGCTCGTTGGCCTCGGATGTGTCAGATGGTCTGGTAGACATAGCCCTCTCTCCTACTGTTGGATCACCCACTTAGTATGGCCCAAGGAAGGCTTCCTAAAAGCTGTCACCAGGAATTCTCACCAATCCTTCCATCAACACCCGGGCGCTGCGACTCATCACCGCCTGCTCGATATGCCACCGCCCGTCTACCAAGCTTGCTTCAGCGCCCACCCGCAGGCTGCCGGAGGGGTGCCCGAAGGTGACCTCGTTTCGCTTACTACCACCGGCGGCCAGATTCACTACTGTGCCCTCAATGGCTGCTGCGGCAGCAATGGCGACGGCGGCGGTGCCCATCATGGCGTGGTGCAATTTGCCCATAGAGAGCGCTCGCACCAGCAGATCGATATCAGACGCCTGTACGTTTTTACCGCTCGATGATACGTAATCCGCTGGCGGCGCTACGAAAGCGACTTTGGGAGTGTGCTGTCGTTTACCCGCCTCGCTGACATCACTGATCAGCCCCATAAGCACAGCGCCATGGGCACGAATGGTTTCAAACATCTCAAGCGCCCGGCTGTCGCCATTGATGGCGTCCTGCAGCTCGGCGCCGGTATAGCCAATGTCGGTAGCGTTAATAAACACGGTGGGAATACCGGCATTAATCAGAGTGGCTTTCAATATCCCCACGCCGGGCACATCCAGCTGGTCAATAAGATTACCGGTAGGAAAAATGGCCCCCTCACCATCGGCCGGATCCATAAAGGCCACCGGAATCTCGGCGGCAGGAAAGGTCACCCCATCCAGCTCAAAGTCGCCGGTCTCCTGCACTTCGCCATTGACGATAGGCACCCGAGACACGATGGTTTTATGGATATTTACCTGCCAAATGCGTACCTCGACCACGCCGTTTTCAGGGATACGCTCAGGATGGATCAGACCATTGGTAATTGCGAAAGGGCCGACCGCCGCGGAGAGGTTGCCGCAATTACCGCTCCAATCCACATAGGGCTTGTCGATGGAGACCTGACCGAACAGGTAATCCACATCGTGTTCTGCCGACTCACTTTCAGACAGAATCACCGTCTTGCTGGTACTTGAAGTGGCGCCCCCCATACCATCAATCTGCTTTTCGTAAGGGTCAGGGCTACCGATGACACGCAGTAGCAACTGATCCCGCGCTACGCCCGGCTGCTGGGCCGCTTCGGGTAGATCGTTGAGCTTAAAAAATACGCCCTTACTGGTGCCGCCGCGCATATAGGTGGCAGGGATCTTTATCTGCGGCACATGTTTGTTTTGAACTGACTCGCTCATTGTTACCACTCCTAACAATAACCCGGTGTTCTAAGCCTGATTCGAAAAGCTAGGTTCGAAAAGCTAGGTTCGAAAAGCTAAAGACACCGGGTTCTTTTGGCCAGATACGGTTTAAGCTGCCGACGATTCGAGGAAGTCCTGGGCGAAACGCTGCAGTACGCCACCAGCGGTGTAAATTGATACTTCCTCGGCGGTATCCAAACGGCACTTCATCGCGACGCGCTCGCTGTCTCCGCTTTGGCGATGGATTACCAGCGTGAGCATGGCTCCTGGCGAAACGGCGCCTTCGACATCAAAGGTTTCGGTGCCATCCAGACCGAGTGTCATGCGCGTAGTGCCCGGTTCAAACTCCAACGGCATCACCCCCATACCGATCAGGTTGGTGCGGTGAATACGCTCAAAGCCTTCGGCGGCGATTGCTTCAACGCCTGCCAGTGCCACCCCTTTGGCCGCCCAGTCCCGTGAAGAGCCCTGGCCGTAATCCGCCCCGGCAATAATGATCAGCGGCTGCTTACGCGCCATATAGGTTTCAATCGCTTCCCACATGCGGGTCACTTCGCCTTCCGGCTCTACCCGCGCCAACGACCCCTGTTTTACCTTGCCGTCAGCGTCGCGCACCATTTCGTTGAACAACTTCGGGTTGGCGAAGGTGGCGCGCTGGGCGGTAAGGTGGTCGCCGCGGTGGGTGGCGTAAGAGTTGAAGTCTTCTTCCGGCAGGCCCATTTTTGCCAGGTACTCACCCGCCGCACTGTTCAACTGAATCGCGTTGGAGGGCGACAAGTGATCGGTGGTGATATTGTCGGGCAGTATCGCCAGTGGCCGCATACCTTTTAGGGTGCGCACCTTGGCCATATTGCCCTCCCAGTAAGGCGGGCGACGGATATAGGTACTTTGCGGCCGCCAGTCATATAGCGGGCTGACCTGAGCGCGGGCACTCTTGTCCAGATCGAACATGGGAATATAGGTCTGGCGGAACTGCTCCGGCTTCACCGACGATTTAACAATCGCATCGATCTCTTCATCCGCTGGCCAGATATCCTTCAACGTGACGGGGTTCCCCGCCTGATCCACGCCCAGGACGTCTTTTTCGATATCGAAACGGATCGTGCCCGCAATCGCGTAGGCGACCACCAACGGCGGTGACGCCAAAAAGGCCTGCTGGGCGTGGGGATGGATACGACCGTCGAAGTTACGGTTGCCGGAAAGCACGGCGGTCGCATAGAGATCGCGCTCAATAATCTCCTGCTGGATTTTTGGATCCAGCGCCCCGGACATACCGTTACAGGTAGTGCAGGCGTAGGCGACGACA
This sequence comes from Vreelandella glaciei, assembly GCF_013415125.1. Lineage (GTDB taxonomy): Bacteria > Pseudomonadota > Gammaproteobacteria > Pseudomonadales > Halomonadaceae > Vreelandella > Vreelandella glaciei. The sequence goes on from NZ_JACCDE010000006.1 coordinate 64,775, forward strand.
CCGAAGCCGAGGTTTTCCAGCTCGCCCATCAACCCGGCTTCTTCAAGATACATTTTGACGGTTTTTGAGCCCGGCGCCAGCGACGACTTCACCCAGGGCTTGCGCAGCAAACCCAGCCGGTTAGCGTTACGGGCAATTAGCCCGGCGGCGACCATATTGCGTGGGTTAGAGGTATTGGTGCAGCTGGTAATGGCGGCGATGATAACCGCGCCATCGGGCATTTTACCTGCTTTCTCTTCCGCCTGTGCTGCCTCAAGCCCTACCGCAATACCGCGCTGGGCGAGCTCTGAAGTAGGCAAATGGGCATGGGGATTGGAAGGCCCGGCCAAGGTGCGCGTCACCGATGAGAGGTCAAAGGTCAGTACTCGCTCATACTCAACCTCGGTCAAGCTATCTGCCCACAGGCCGGTGTGCTTGGCGTAGGTTTCCACCAGCGCCACCTGCTCATCTTCACGGCCGGTAATTTTCAGGTAATCGATGGTTTGGCCATCGATGTAGAACATCGCCGCAGTCGCGCCGTACTCGGGCGTCATATTGGAGATAGTGGCGCGATCACCCACGGTGAGCGCGTCGGCACCTTCGCCATAAAACTCCAGGTAAGCGCCCACTACCCGCTCTTTACGCAGGAACTCGGTAATCGCCAGCACCATATCGGTACCGGTAATCCCTGGCTGTAGCTTGCCGGTCAGCTCCACGCCGACGATATCCGGCAGGCGCATCATGGAAGCGCGGCCTAGCATGACGCTTTCGGCCTCCAGGCCCCCCACGCCTACTGAAATCACGCCGAGTGCATCCACCATGGGCGTATGGCTATCGGTGCCTACACAGGTATCCGGGTAGGCAATGCCGTCGCGGTTCTGTACCACCGGCGACATCTTCTCCAGATTGATCTGGTGCATGATGCCGTTGCCGGGGGGGATTACATCGACGTTCTCAAAGGCCGTTTTAGTCCAGTTGATAAAATGGAAGCGGTCATCGTTACGACGATCTTCAATGGCACGGTTTTTTTCGAAGGCACCCTCTTCCGATCCTGCGTGCTCTACCGCCAATGAGTGATCGACGATTAGCTGGGTGGGCACGACAGGATTAACCTTGGCGGGGTCGCCGCCCTTCTCGGCAATAGCGTCGCGCAGTCCGGCCAAATCAACCAGTGCGGTCTGGCCGAGGATATCGTGACAGACGACACGTGCCGGGTACCAAGGAAAATCCAGGTCGCTCCTGCGCTCGATCAGCTGTTTCAGCGCATCAGTGAGCAGGTCAGGATCGCAGCGGCGCACCAACTGCTCAGCCAGCACACGCGAGGTATAGGGCAGCTTCGCATAGGCACCGGGCTGGATATCTTCCACCGCCTCGCGAGCATCAAAAAACTCAAGCGCTGTGCCAGGCAGGGGTTTACGGTATTGGGTATTCATAGCAGACAGACTCACAAGAAGGGGCTGAAAAAAGCCCGGTGTCCAAGTCACCGGGCAGCAAGCGGTTCAGTCTCGCGCTTCTATCGGCACCCACTCGCTCTTCTCAGGGCCAGTGTAATCGGCGCTAGGGCGAATAATGCGGTTATTGGCGCGCTGCTCAAATACGTGCGCCGCCCAGCCGGTCAGCCGTGACATAACAAAAATCGGCGTAAACAGCTTGGTAGGTATATCCATAAAGTGATAAGCGCTGGCGTGGAAAAAGTCTGCGTTACAGAACAGCTTCTTCTCACGCCACATAACCGCTTCGACCCGTTCAGAAACCGGGTAAAGCACCTTATCGCCCACATCGTCAGAGAGCTTCTTAGACCAATGCTTGATAATCGCGTTGCGCGGGTCGGACTCGCGATAAATCGCATGCCCAAAGCCCATGATTTTATCCTTACGCTCCAGCATGCCCAGGATTTTGCTTTCTGCTTCTTCCGGCGACTGCCAATCCTCGATCATCGCCATGGCCGCTTCGTTGGCACCGCCATGCAGTGGGCCGCGCAGCGACCCAATCGCACCGGTCACGCAGGAGTGCATATCGGAAAGCGTGGAGGCACACACCCTTGCGGTAAAGGTAGAGGCGTTGAACTCATGCTCGGCGTAAAGAATCAGCGATACGTTCATAACCCGCGCATGCAGTTCAGAGGCGGGCTCGCCGCGCAGCATATTAAGGAAATGCCCGCCTACTGAGTCATCATCCGTTTCGGTGTCGATGCGTACGCCGTCGTGGGAAAAGCGGTACCAGTAGCAAATAATCGACGGCAGCACCGCCAGCAGCCGATCCGCAACGTCTTGTTGTTGATCAAAATTTTCCTCGGTTTCCAGATTGCCCAACATTGAGGTGCCGGTGCGCATGACATCCATCGGATGGGCATCTTTGGGAATCTGCTCAAGCACCGTTTTCAGCGCATCGGGCAAACCGCGCAGGCTTTTGAGCTTGCTGATGTAGTGATCTAATTCGCCCTGGTTGGGCAGCTTGCCTTTTAACAGCAGGTAAGCGACCTCTTCGAATTTGGCTTTTTCGGCGAGCTCTTTGATATCGAAGCCACGGTAGGTCAGGCCTGAACCTGTTTTGCCTACCGTACACAGCGCGGTGGATCCGGCGCTCTGGCCACGTAGTCCTGCACCTGTTACGGGTTTATCAGCCATGGTGTGTCTCCTAACTCTGCTTTATTTTAAATTGTGTTTTTCAAATATGGTCGTTCATTAAGCTGGCGCTTGGTTTACTGGTCATCGCCTTTCTCGGCAAACAGCGCGTCCAGCTTCTGCTCAAAGTCGTGGTAGTTCAGGAAGTCGTAGAGCTCGTCGCGGGTTTGCATCAGCGGTACAACGTCTTTTTGGTGGCCGTTGTCGAGGATGCTTTGATAGACCTGCAGTGCCGCGGCGTTCATAGCGCGGAAGGCCGAGAGCGGGTAAAGCACCATGCGGCAGCCAACGTCGCCAAGCTCCGTTTGAGTAAATAGCGGTGTAGCGCCGAACTCGGTAATATTGGCCAAAATGGGCGCGTTGACCCTTTCGCAAAAGGCTTTGTAATCATCCAGCGTGTGAACGGCTTCGGCGAAGATGGCATCTGCCCCGGCTTCCACGCAGGCGTTGGCCCGCTCAATGGCCGCATCAAGGCCCTCTTTTTGAAATGCATCGGTGCGGGCAATCAAATAGAAGTCGGGGTCAATCTTGGCATCGGCGGCGGCTTTGATACGGTCGACCATCTCCTGCTGGGAGACAATTGCCTTATTGGGGCGATGGCCGCAGCGTTTTTGCGCGACTTGGTCTTCCATATGCACCGCGGCGACGCCAGCCCGCTGCATCTCTTTCACGGTGCGGGCGATATTAAAGGCACCACCCCAACCGGTATCGATATCCACCAGCAGCGGCAGCTCGGTGGCGCCGCAAATGCGGTGGGCATCTCCCACCACATCATTCATGGTCGTCATGCCCAGATCCGGCAAGCCGAACGATGCATTGGCGACACCGCCACCGGAAAGGTAAATAGCCTGGTGACCGACTTTTTCTGCCATCAGCGCTGTATAGGCATTGATGGTGCCGAGTATCGGCAGCGGACGATTCGCTTCTAGCGCGGCCCGAAAGCGGGCGCCGGGAGTCATCTGGGACATGAGGAGCTTCTCCTGTTGTTAATTTTTAGTTATGTTTTAGCTGTGTGATTGAGAGCGTTACGATTTAGATGCTGACTGTTCGAGAGTAGCTGCATAGCGATCCGCCACATTGGCGCGGGAGGCGCTGACGTGGCGGCGCATGAGCAGCTCGGCCAGCTCGGCATCGCCGGCCTCAATGGCATCGACAATGCGATGGTGCTCCACAAAGGCGCGCTGTGGTCGCGTGCCACTGGCACTGAACTGGGTGCGATAAAGACGCACAAGGTAATAGAGATCGTCGCAGAGCAGGTTCATTAGCATTTTGTTATGACTGCCCTGAACGATGCAGTAGTGAAAATCGAGATCACCTTCGCGCTGGTAGTAAGCTTCGCCGCGTTTCAGGTCGGCCTGGCCTTCATGTAGCGCCAGCACATCCCGCAAGCCCTGGACCTCTTCCGGCGACATATGCTCCGCCGCTAAGCGCGCCGCCATACTTTCCAGGGCTTCACGCAGGTCAAACAGCTCTAAAAGCTCTTTCATCGAGAGCTTAACCACCCGAGCGCCCACATGGGGAACCCGCTCGATTAAGCGGTGTGCTTCCAGGCGGCGCATCGCCTCGCGCAGCGGCCCGCGTGAAATACCGTAGGTTTTAGACAGTCCCGGCTCGGTGATCTTACTGCCGGGAGCAAGCTCTCCGCGTACGATGGCATCCTGCAACTGATGAAATACCCGCTCGGCGAGCGTGCGTACTTCGGGTACAGCCATTTCATGCAGCGAGGTGTCGGAATAAGAAGAAGAAACGGGTAAGCTCATAGCGAATTGTCGACAATTAGGAACATAGCGAAACTTTAGCCTCGCGAGCCACAGCCGTCAACTTGCTTATAAAGCGACTCTATGCATCTTTCGTTGTAGACAAAAAGTCTAGCTGCAAAAAAAGTGTCAACAATCCCGCTTCGAGCGTGAGAAATGCGTCAATCGTGCCACTGGTGCCGATCTTCAACGACCTCTAACATATGCAGCCCTTTTACCGGCCAGGCGTTTGCTTAATGAACCAGGCGTTGACGATAACTGCCCTGCCCTATTCACCCGATCCATTGGGAATATTCGCCTGCCTACGTGCCAGGCCCGGCGCGGTGCTGCTCGATAGTGGCCGCCCTATCGCCACCGGTCGCTTTGATATTATCAGCAGCGACCCGCTTGCTACGCTGGAAGTTGCTCACCATGGCGAAGCGAGTATTGCGTCAGATCAGCTTAGCCTACCGGCGCACATAGCTAGTGATGCGTTTGCCCTGCAGCAGTGGCTACTGGATCAACTGGATATTCCTAATGAAACCAGTGAACTCCCTTTTTTAGGTGGGTTAATAGGCTACTGGGGCTACGATTTAGGGCGAAAAACCTTATCGATACCGAGCGCTCAGGCAAGCCCAGTAACGTTACCGCAAGCCCGCTTAGGGCTTTACGATTGGTGTATCACACTGGATCACATGGCCCAACAGGCGTGGTTAATCGCCACCCCGCAGCGCCGGGAGCAGGTGGAGAGCTGGCTTACCCAGTCGCCAGGGCCAACTAGTGCGTTTACATTAACCAATAGCTTTAAAGCAGAACTTAGCCACGCCCAATACGTCGCACGCTTTAACGCCGTGCAGCGCTATATTCGAGCGGGTGACTGCTATCAAATCAATCTGGCTCAGCGTTTTTATGCCGATTACCAGGGGGATGAGTGGCAGGCCTACCTGCAGTTACGCAAAGCGACCCCCACGCCCTATTCAGGTTTTATGGCCTGGGGCGATAAGGCCGTACTGTCACTTTCGCCCGAGCGGTTTATTCAGTGCCGCAATGGCGAGGTCGAAACACGGCCGATTAAAGGTACCCGCCCGCGAGGCGCGACGCCAGAAGAGGATCAGTCGCTGGCTGAAGAGCTAATGAGCAGCACTAAAGATCGCGCTGAAAATGTGATGATTGTTGACCTGATGCGCAACGACCTGGGTCGTGTGTGTCAGCCTGGCTCCATTCGCGTGCCGCAGTTGTGCCACTTAGAGAGCTATCCCAACGTTCACCATTTAGTTAGCGTCGTACAGGGGGAACTGGCCGATAACGACACACCACTGGCACTGCTTAAGGCAGCTTTTCCCGGCGGCTCAATTACCGGCGCACCCAAGATTCGCGCCATGCAGATCATTGATGAATTAGAGCCCTGCCAGCGCAGCGTCTATTGCGGCAGTTTAGGCTATGTCGATGTACGCGGCAGTATGGATACCTCCATCGCTATTCGGACGGTGGTCGCCGAGGCGGGAAGATTGCACGTATGGGGAGGCGGAGGCTTAGTGGCAGACTCTCAAGCGGACGAAGAGCACACCGAAACACTGGATAAGATTCGCCATCTGATTGGCGCGTTGGAATAAGAAATTAAATTTCTATATCAAAAAGGAATATAAAAACCTAACTAAACGGTATTGGGGAGTCACGGGTCGGGTTTGATAACCTAGTCACCATATCTACACTCGAACAGGTGGCAGCATGTCCTCAGAGCTTGAAGCGATCAATAAAGAATTTGCAAACAACGGTAACAAAAACCCTCAAGGCTTGATTGAGTGGGCGCTGGCGCAAGGCGCACGGCCTATTTGCACCACCAACTTTCGCCCTTTTGAGGCGGTGATTCTGCACATGGTCAGCCAGGTACGCCCGGATATACCCATCGTATGGATGGACAGCGGTTACAACACCGAGGCGACCTATCAATTCGCCGACGAGGTGATAAAACAGCTCAACCTCAATATCGTCAGCTTCGTGCCCCGTCGTACCCGCGCCCACCGCGAAGCGCTGGACGGCCCCATGCCGGGCATTGACGACCCGCGCCATGCAGCCTTTACTCAGGAAGTTAAACTCGAACCCTTCGAGCGTGCGTTGCGTGAAATGCAGCCCGACGTATGGTTCACCGCACTACGCGCTGAAGACACCCCCGAACGCGCCAAAATGCAGGCGGTTAGCCGCAACAGCAACGGCCTGTTAAAAGTGGCCCCGCTGCTACAGTGGAGCGCTAAAGATATGTATCAGTACCTACAGGCGCATAACCTACCCAATAACTTCGACTACTTTGACCCCACCAAAGTGGAAGAGAAGCGCGAATGCGGACTGCATTTACAGCACTGATACTCGCCAATAATCAATACTCGGGCAGGTCTAAGTCCTCAAACAGCGACTGTTCATGGCGTGGGCCTGCTGTTAGCGCTTCATCTACACGGTCACGGGTTAAGTGAGGCGCAAAGCGCTCTAAAAAGTCATACATATAGCCGCGCATAAAAGTGCCACGACGAATACCAATCTTGGTCGTGGAGCTGGCAAACAGATGGCTTGCATCCAGTGCTACCAAGTCATCGTCAAGCGCCTCATCCACGGCCATATGCGCCACAATGCCTACCCCCATGCCCAGCCGCACGTAGGTCTTGATCACGTCGGCATCGGCGGCGGTTAGCACCACATTGGGCGTCAAACCTTTCGCTTTGAAGGCATCGTCTAACTGCGAGCGGCCGGTAAACCCAAACACGTAGGTGACCAGCGGGTGTTCGCCGAGCGCTTCAAGCGTCAACGGACCCTCATGAGTGGCTAGTGGGTGACCCTTAGGCACCAGTACGCAACGGTTCCAGCGATAGCACGGCAGTAGCACTAAATCGGTAAATAGCTCTAACGACTCGGTCGCGATGGCGAAATCGGCCTGCCCTTCACTGACCATCTGCGCAATCTGCTTGGGCGTACCCTGCTGCATATGCAGAGCAACATCGGGGTATTTCAGGGTGAATTCGCTGATAATGGGTGGCAGCGCGTAACGAGCCTGGGTATGGGTCGTGGCAATGGCCAAGCTGCCGCGGCGCTCATCGCTATGCTCTTGAGCCACCTGCTTGATGTTTTCGGTGAGGCGCAATACCTGCCCGGCCAGGTCAATAATCGATTGGCCAGCCGGCGTTACTCGCGTTAGGTGCTTGCCGCTGCGGGCAAAAATCTCGACACCAAGCTCATCTTCCAATAACCGAATTTGTTTGGAGATCCCCGGCTGTGAGGTAAATAGACTTTGCGCTGTGGCTGAGACGTTCAGGTTATGTCGATTGACTTCCCAGATATAGCGTAGCTGTTGTAGCTTCATATCCTCACCTTATTTATTCTCTAAACAGATCTATGTAGGACGCGCCTGAAACACATCCTTGCGCAGCTACTACGATGCGTTTGATGGAAAGCGGCGCTGGTGCCGCACTTTACAGCACCAGATAGAATAAAAAACAAATGAATAATACTTTTATATTATAAAAAAATCTTCCTTCCAGCATCCATTAATTTCTGCTATTCAGATAAATCACCACACGGGAAATTTGCCAGCAACCTCCGCGCCCGCTAACATCTGCCCACGCTTATCGTGATAGAGATGAGGCGCGGTGAACGAGCGCCAATTGATCGCGTAATGACCGTTGCTCCATTTGAGGCAACGAAACAGTAAGAGCAACGCAAACGGGAGAAGCAAATGGCTAATAATGTTGATGTCACCAACGCCAATTTTGAGCAAGAAGTCCTCAACGCTGAACAGCCTGTGCTAATGAAATTCTGGGCGCCCTGGTGTGGCCCATGCAAAGTCATGGCCCCGGTCGTTGATGAAGTAGCTGCAGAGCGCCAGGACAGCCTGAAAGTCGTTAGTGTCAATGTTGACGATGCACCTGAAATTGCTGCCGAGCAAGGCGTACGCGGTGTACCTACCGTGATGCTGTTTAAAGCTGGCACCAAAGTCGCCTCACTGGTCGGCGCTCAATCAAAATCACAACTGACGCAGTTCATCGAACAAAACGCCTGATGACAGCCGTTTAGTATGTGCAATAACCGCCGACTCTGTCGGCGGTAGTATTTTCACTACTCTTTACCTTAACTTCAGCGCTTCCACGGCGGCAAACTTGCATCACTCGCCCGGCCATCTTTAACGCGACGCTTTCCAGGCCCTAACAGTCGTGCGATCCAACGTGTTTGTGGATGACTATCGAGGGCAATCTTCAGCGTCATCGTCAGCACCACCGAAAGCAGCATCCCCGCCGCACCAAATATCCACCCCCAAACCACCAGCGATAAAAACGCTACGAAAGTGGAAAGTCCCAGCGCCTGCCCCATTACCCGCGGCTCAATCAGGTTGCCGAGCACAAAGTTGATGACTAAATAAGCGGAGGCAAGTAGCAGCGCCTGAAAAGCACCGCCATCTTGAGCGACCAGCAGTAACAGCACGGGAGGTATCGCGGCCAACGCGGAGCCAATATTAGGAATGAAGTTGAGTGCGAAGGCCAATACGCCCCACAATAGCGGAAAATCCACGCCTACGATCATGCAAGAGAGCCATACCAGCGCCCCGGTAGCTAGGCTAATCATGGTTTTTACAGCTAGATAGCGCTTCAGCGTTAAGCTGAACTCACTAAAGCGTTTCAGGCTGGGTGCCGGATTCTCCAATGCACGCGAGACTTTGTCGCGTACATTGAGCGTTTCAAACAGCATAAAGATGACCAGCAGCCCAACAATAATGCTTTGCATGAAGAGGTTGCCGAGCTGACCCAATAACGCCGGCATCCAGGAGCCTTCATCCTCCCCTTCGAACAGCGAGTTGATCTGGTCGGGGTTGATGGCTAGTCCCCGTGACGAGAGCGCATTAAGCAAGTTCCAATACTGCTCATAAAGCCGCGACTCTATCTCCGGCAACGCTGTTACAAAGGTACTAAAGCTATTAACGACCAGCAGGCCAATCAGCGATATAAACGCCAGCAACACCATTAAGGTCAGAAATGCCGACATCCGCATGCTTAAACCACAGCGATGCAGCCACTGCACTGGTGAGGTGCACACGACAGCGACAAATATCGCCAGCAGCAGCGGTACTAATAAATCAGCGCCTGCTTTCATTCCAGCGATAATCACTACCAACGCAGCGAGCGCCAAGGTGGCATTGAGTGGAATACTGCGGTAATCCTCGTCCGACAAGTTCGACATAGTCCATCCCTAGCTTGTTATCCATATATAATGGCTGCATTCGGCATATTGCACAAACCATGCAATTAATAAGTAACTGTTTTGCGTCCACTCTTCCGCACTGAACTTTCTCTCTCACTTTGCTTCAAAGCTGGGTCTGCCCTAACTTCCTGAAACGGCTTTTAAAAACAGGATTTAACTTGGCAGCATGACTGCCTGTTCTCCAAGGAAATCATTTATGAAAGCAATACCGGAAAACCTTCAAACACCAGGCTCTAAACGTTTACGCAATGGCCTACTAGGCGGTGCTCTATTGGCACTCCTTAGCGTTCCTTTTGCTCACGCTTCAGAGTCAAACACGCCTCAGCCAAGCCTTCATGTTCAAGCCCAGTCGTGGGTTGAGGTAGAACCCGACAAAGCCACCCTAAATGCGCGGCTATGGGAAAACACGCCCGCCCTTTCCACCTTGGAAGAGAGCGATAGTAGCGCACTTAGCGATGCGCGCGAGCGTTTAGAGACCCGCGCCAGCGAATTAATCGAAGAGATGGAAGCCACTGGCCTTGAACGCAACGCCATCAACGCTGGATCGCTTAACGTCTACCCAGAGCACATTCAAGGACCGCGCAACGAGGACGGCGAACATGAAACACTGCAACGCACGCGTCTCGAGCGCCCGGTCACCGTCGAACTTACCGACCTTAATCAGTTAAGCGAAGTGTTAGACGCACTAATTGCCGCAGGTGTTAACTCGCTGGACGGCGTGCAGTTTGACCTACAAGATCGCGACGCCGCCACCGACGAAGCGTTGGTTAAAGCGCTAGAGAAAGCGCAGCACAAAGCGAACCTAATGGCCGACAGCTTAGATGCCGAGCTGGGCCATGTGCAGCGCATTGAAGAGACCCAATCGCCTATTTTCCAACCGCGCATGATGACAATGCGGGCAGAAAGCGATTCTGCTGCCAACCAATCGGGTGCCGCCAGTGATTACAGCCCCGGCACCATTCGTATTGATGCCGGGGTTAGCGTTGAGTGGGCGCTTAAAGGGCCAGACGCTCCACGCCGCCCAGATAGCGACGTAGCGGCTCAGGAATAGTTACCGAGCCATCCGCCTGCTGGTGGTTTTCAAGTACCGCCAGCAGGCAACGACCTACCGCCAGCCCTGAACCATTCAGCGTATGCAGCAACTGCGGCTTTTTGGCATCTGGATGGCGATACCGCGCCTGCATACGCCGGGCCTGGAAATCCTCGCAGTTAGAAACCGACGAGATCTCCCGGTACGTCTCCTGGCTGGGTAACCACACTTCTAAATCGTAGGTTTTAGTCGCCCCAAAGCCCATATCCCCGGTACACAGCGTTACCACGCGATAAGGCAACTCCAACGCCTGCAGAATCGCCTCGGCGTGACCGCGCATCTCTTCCAATGCTGCGTAGCTTTTCTCCGGCTCTACAATCTGCACCATCTCGACTTTATCGAACTGATGCTGACGGATCATACCGCGAGTATCGCGCCCGTGTGAGCCCGCTTCAGAGCGGAAACACGGCGTATGCGCGGTAAGCTTCATTGGCAATGCCGACAACTCAACGATTTCATCGCGCACAAAGTTGGTCAGCGGCACTTCCGAAGTGGGTATCAGGTGGTATTCGCGCTCATCGTCCAGCTTGAACAGATCTTCGCCAAACTTCGGCAGCTGGCCGGTGCCCATCAGCGAATCACGGTTGACCATATACGGCACGTAGCACTCTTCGTAGCCGTGCTGCTCGGTTTGGGTATCCAGCATAAACTGCGCCAGCGCACGGTGCAGGCGCGCAATCGGTCCACGCATGACCGCAAAGCGGGCACCGGTGATTTTAGCCGCCAGCTCAAAATCGAGATAACCCGACTTTTTACCTAGATCAACGTGATCCAGCACCTCGAAATCAAACGCCCGCGGCGTGCCCCAGCGGTGCAGCTCAACGTTATCAGCTTCGCTTTTGCCTTCCGGCACGCTTTCGTGGGGTAAGTTGGGAATACCGCTAATGGCGTCGTCCCACTCTTCCTGCACCTCGGCCAGCTCGCGCTTGGCTTTATCCAGGCGATCGCCTAAATCGCTGACTTCATCCAGCAGCGGTTGAATATCTTCACCGTTGGCCTTGGCTTTACCAATCGCCTTGGAGCGCATATTGCGCTCGTTTTGCAGCTGCTCGGTTTGCGTTTGCAGCTCGCGACGACGCGACTCCAGCGCCTGTAGTCCCGCTTTATCAAGCACAAAGCCCCGGCGGGCCAGTTGTTGAGCAACCGTGTCAAGATCACCGCGCAGCAGTTTCGGATCGAGCATGAATCCTGTCCCTTGGCCTGAAAACAATAAGAGCAACGCGCTGATGCGCGTGCATAAAAAGAGCTATTGTAGGCAAAAGCGTGGCGGTGGGCCATGGGCGGTGTCAGATGCGTACGTAGAGTGTTGTGATTCGCACGGTTTCTCGGCAACCTATTAGCATCATTTCTAGCCGAGCAACGCTGCTATGCCTACCGCTTTTGATCAAACGCTCATCGCCATCAATGCCCTGCATGCCGAGGACCCGCGCTCCACGACGCTTGCCGATGGCACATCCATGCCTCAGGAACTGGCCTATGCCCAGCGCATGAGCGACTGGCTAGACCGCGTGCATGACGCGCCCGATGACGTGCTGCGCTTAGCCGTACGCGCACAGCACTTACAGCGCTGGTTAGTGCCGCGTGAGGAGTACCCCGAAGGGCGCGTAGGCTACTTAACCTGGCGGCGCGACCAGGGCAAGCGCGCAGGCGATACCACCGCCCAGCTAATGCGCGACGCAGGCTACAGTGACAAAGAAGCCGAGCGCGCCGCAGCGATTATTGGCAAGAAAGGCCTGGGCCGAGACCCCGATGTGCAAGCGCTGGAAGATTGCGCCTGCCTGGTATTTCTAGAGAACTACTTTGCCGACTTTTCGCGCAAGATCGAGCACGACCATATGGTGCGTATTGTGCAAATGACCTGGCGCAAAATGTCGCCCCGCGCCCACGATCTTGCCCTAACACTGCCCATGTCGGACGCCTCTGCTGCATTGGTAAAAGAGGCTCTGGGAGTGGATTAAGGAGAGGAGTCAGGTGTGGGGCAAGCGACAGAGCAATGCGCTACCGTAAGATGCAGCCGGGCAGCCGCTGCGGTAAAGTAGCCGTCTTCTTTTTTTGCGCCCCCGGCACTGACGGCTTGCTCAACTATGATTGCATCCTTGGATACCCGTACCGCCCCGTTCGAACGCTTGGGAAATTCGTATGTACGTTTTCTTCAAGCCCTTAAAACACGTGGCTTTGAAGGCGAAATTGCCCCCGACTATGCCAACCGCACGGTGCTGGCGACGGATAACTCGATTTACCAGCGCCTGCCCCAGGCGGCGGTCTACCCCAAGCATGCCGAAGACCTAGAGCGCCTCACCCGGTTGGCCGCCCAAACCACTCACCGCAGCATTGTATTAACACCCAGAGGCGGCGGCACCGGCACCAACGGTCAGTCGCTCACCGACGGCATCGTGGTGGATGTCTCCCGGCATATGAATCAGATCCTAGAGATCGATGTGGAAGCACGGCGGGTGCGCGTTCAGGCGGGCGTGGTGAAGGATCAATTAAACGCGGCGCTCAAACCGCATGGACTGTTTTTCGCCCCGGAGCTTTCGACCTCCAACCGCGCCACCATCGGCGGCATGATCTCCACCGACGCCAGCGGCCAGGGCAGCTGCGAATACGGTAAAACCCGCGACCATGTGTTGGAACTCGATACTATTCTGATCGGTGGAAAGCACCTGCACAGCCGCGCTTTAACATCGGACGAAGAGCAGGCTGAGCGCCAGCAGGAAGGCATTCTGGGCCGCGTGCATACCACCGCCGCTGATATTATCGACCAGCAGCGCGACTTGATTGCAGCCAAGTTCCCGCCGCTCAACCGCTGCTTGACCGGCTACGACTTGGCCCACCTGCGCGATAGCCAGGGGCAGCTGAACCTCAACAGCCTGCTGTGCGGCTCGGAAGGCTCGCTGGGCTTTTTGAACGAAGCGGTGTTGAACGTGCTGCCGATTCCCAAGCACTCCACCCTGGTCAATTTGCGCTACACCAGCTTCATGGATGCGTTGCGGGATGCCAAAGCATTAATGACTGCCAGCGCGCGACCTACCTCGATTGAGACCATCGACGACACCGTGCTGCAATTGGCCATGGAGGACTTCGTCTGGGACAGCGTGGCGGAGTTCTTCCCGTCAACCGCTAACACGGCGATTCGCGGCATTAACCTGATCGAATTTAATGACGACGATGAGAGCGCCCTCGCCGAGCGGGTGCGCGCCTTCACCGATCACCTAAGCCAAGACACCTCCGTCGAACGCCTGGGCTACACTCTGGCCGAAGGGCGCGGGCAGATCCAGAAAGTCTACGCCATGCGTAAGCGCTCGGTGGGTTTGCTCGGCAATGTGCAGGGCGAGAAGCGGCCGATTCCGTTTGTGGAAGACACCGCCGTGCCGCCGGAGCATCTGGCCAATTTTATCGCCGAGTTCCGCGCCGCGCTGGATGCCCGAGGGCTCTCTTACGGGATGTTTGGCCATGTAGATGCTGGTGTACTGCACGTTCGCCCCGCCATCGATATGAAGGATCCCGAGCAGGAAAAGCTGATTCGCGCGGTATCCGATGAAGTGGCGGCGCTGACCCAGCATTATGGCGGCCTGCTGTGGGGCGAGCACGGAAAGGGCGTGCGCTCCGAATATTCACCTAAGTTCTTTGGCGAACTCTACCCCAGCCTACAGCGGGTAAAAGCGGCTTTTGACCCCTATAACCAGCTTAACCCTGGCAAGATCGCCTCGCCCGCCGAAAGCGCCGAGCTAATCGCCAAGGATAGCGACCCTGATCTGTTGACGGTGGATGGCGTGCCCATGCGCGGCCAGTTTGACCGCACCATCGATGAGCGTGCATGGCAGGCCTACGACGCTGCGGTGTACTGCAACGGTAACGGCGCCTGCTACAACTACGACCTTGATGACCCCATGTGCCCTTCCTGGAAGGCAACGCGGGATCGCCGCCACTCGCCCAAAGGCCGCGCCAGCCTGATCCGCGAATGGCTGCGCCTGCAGACCCAGGCGGGGATCGATGTCGTCGAGGAGTCGCGCAAGAAGAAAGCCGAAGGCGGCTGGGGCTTTATTAAAAGCTTTCCGCTGCGGGTGGCGAACACGCTAAGCCGCAAGCAGCACCACGACTACTCCCATGAAGTGTATGACGCCATGGCGGGGTGTCTGGCGTGTAAGTCTTGCGCGGGGCAGTGCCCGGTTAAGGTCAACGTCCCCCAGTTTCGTTCACAGTTTTTAGAGGTCTACCACGGCCGCTACCTGCGCCCGATTCGTGACTACGTGATTGGCGGCACCGAGTTTATGCTGCCCACCCTGGCCAAAGCCGCGCCGCTGTATAACGCCGTGATTGGCCAACGTTGGGTAGAGCAACTGATGCGCCGCACGCTGGGCATGAGCGATTCTCCGGCGCTTTCACGGGCCAGTGTAAAAAAGCAGTTGAAGGCCTGGGGCGTTGCCGAGGCAACGCCGCTCTCGCTGGCCCTGTTAACCGAGCAGCAGCGCGCCAACAGCGTGATTATTGTGCAAGACGCCTTCACCACCCACTTTGAAGCCAAGCTGGTCATGGACGTGGTAGAGCTACTCTCGCGCCTCAATCTACGCGTGTTCGTGATGCCCTATTCGGCGAACGGCAAACCGCTCCAGGTGCAGGGCTTTCTGGGCGCCTTCGAGCGCACCGCCGCCAAGCAGGCCGAACGGCTACGCACCCTGGCCCGTTTTGATATCCCCCTGGTAGGCATCGACCCGGCGATGACCCTCACCTATCGCCAGGAGTACGTCAAAGCGCTAGGCAATGAGGCCGTCCCCGAGGTGCTGATGCTGCAAGAGTGGCTGGCAACCCGCATCAATACGCTGGCGCCCACCCCGCTTAAGCTAACCGACCCAGGCTTTAAGCTGCTCTCCCACTGCACCGAGAAAACCAACGCACCGGGTAGCCCTAAAGCGTGGCAGCAGGTGTTTGCGGCCTTTGGGTTAGAGCTTGAGCTGATGACCACCGGCTGCTGCGGTATGTCCGGCACCTACGGCCATGAAACCCGCAATGCCGCTACGTCAGAAACCATCTACGCCCAGTCGTGGCAACCCCAGGTGGAAACCGAAGAAAACGCAGGCAAGCTACTGGCTACCGGATACTCCTGCCGCAGCCAGGTGAAGCGCTACTCGAATCAAGTGCTGCAACACCCTTTACAGGCACTACTCGTTGCCTTAAAGCGCAGCTAAAATTTGTACAAATACTAAACCTTGTATAATGTTGAGGGAGCTAACGGCGTGCAGTGTGAAAGCTGTCACGCTGTTCATTGACTGCAGGGAGCCTCTAATTAACGTAATGAGCGCAGGCCAGACAAGGCAAAAATCAACGAAAAAGCGGAGTTTACGAATTGTAAATGAGCATTTTGAGGTGATTTTTAACGCCGTATGGGCAAGCGCAATAGTTAATCAGAGGTTTCCTATTTTTCAGGAGCTGCCTTGTTGTCTCTACTTCCCTCCCTGACTCGCCTAGGCGCAGGCGCTGTTTTAACCCTGAGCCTAGCATCCCTCGCTATCGCTCAGGAAAACCGTGTTGAGACGCAGGTGGTGGCGGACTCTCCAAGGATTGAGATACTGCCGCTTACAGGTAGCGTCAGTGCCCCACGCACCTCACAGCTATCAAGCGCTGAAACGGGTCAGGTCAGTGAGCTAACGGTTGAGATGGGCGACACAGTCACTCAAGGCCAGCCGCTGCTCTCACTGGATACCCGCGATATTAGCCTGGAAAGCCAGCGTGCCCGCGCGGATCTGGCCCAGGCCGAAGCCGAACGCGACGAAGCGCAACGCCTAGTGAGCGAAGCCAACCAGCTTTCGGCGCAAAATTTTGCCGCCAGCCAGCGCCGTCAGCGTGAAGGCGCTTTGGCGGCGGCCCAGGCCATCCTTGAAGCGCGCCGAGCCGACTACGAGCTGGCCCAGTTGCAGTTGGAGCGTCATCAAATACGCGCCCCTTTTGACGGCATGGTCACTCACCGGGAGAGCAATATCGGTGAGTGGGTCAACCCCGGTGACAACCTGCTTACCTTGGTCGATTTAGCGTCTCTACGCTTGGATTTCTCGGTGCCGCTCTCTGCCTACCAGCGCTTTGAGGGCTCTCAATTAGAGGTAAGCTTAGAAGGCAGCGATCAATGGCACCCGGCGCGTACCCTCGCGCGTATTCCCCTCGATGCCAGCTCAAGGCAGTTTCTGCTGCGAGCGGCACCTGAAACACCCCTTGAAATGCTGCCGGGTATGGCGGTGGAAGGCCGTTTGCAGCTTAACGGCGAAAGCGGACCCAGCGTGCCGCGGGATGCCCTCATTCGCCGCCCGGATGGCAGCGTCAGCGTTTGGCTAGCCCGCCAGAGTGATGATACTTGGCAGGCGTTCGAGCAGCGGGTTGAGATCGGCAGTAGCTACCAGGGAGAGGTCGCCGTCAATGAGGGCCTATCAGCGGGAGACCGCGTGATCGTCGTCGGTAATGAGCGGCTTGAAGAGGGGCAAGAAGTGTCCCTGAGCGACGACTAAAGGAGCGATACCCGCGTATGTTTGCCGCCATTATTCGTCACGGCATCTTGGTTAGCGTTATTACGCTGATCCTGTTGATTCTGGGTATCGCCGCCATCTGGCGTATTCCGGTACAGATGATTCCCGACCTGGAAACCCGCGTGGTGGGCATCGAGACTCAGTGGCCTGGAGCGACGCCGCAGGATATCGAAAAGGATATCTTGATTGAGCAGGAGGAGTTCCTGCGTAATGTGCCCAACCTGCAGCGCATGGAGTCCACCGCCAGCAGCGGCAGCGCCGAAATCGAGCTGGAGTTCCCGTTTGGCGTCGATCTCACCGAAACCTTGATTCGGGTTAACAACGCGCTAAGTCAGGTGCCCTCCTACCCCAACAACGTCGACCAGCCGCGCATCGTCGCCAACTCCTTCTCCGCCAACGCCTTTATGTACTTTAACGTTGGCCCCCGTGAGGGTAACCCCCGCCAGCTCGACATGCCTGCCATGCGCGACTACCTGGAAGATAATGTCCGCCCGCGCCTGGAGAGCGTTGCCGGCGTATCGGAAGTCACGGTTTCCGGTGGTGCAGAGCGGCAAATGCAGCTACTGATCGACCCCGAAGCGCTGGTCGCCCGTGAACTGAGTATCGCTGATATTCAGGCCGCCCTTCAGGCCCGCAACCAGGATGTCTCCGGCGGTAACCTCGAGAGCGGTAAACGCCGCTACCTGCTGCGTACCGTGGGCCGTTTTGAGGATGTGGAGAGCCTTGAAGCGCTGATCCTCATCCGCGACGGTGACGCGGTTACCCGGTTGAGCGATGTGGCCGAAGTGCGCCAATCCTATGCCGAACTCACCTCTCGCGCTTACAGCTCGGATGGTCAGCCGGTACTGAGCGTGCAGGTGCGACGGGAACCGGGCGCCAATGTGATTGATATCAAGCGCGCCATGCTCGACGAAGTCGCGGCGCTTAATGAAGGTCTACTAGCCGAGCAGGGCATGCGCATGACGCTCTCCAGCGACGACGTGCGCTACGTGGAGTCATCGATTGCCAATGTTTGGGTCAACCTGGGCCTTGGTGCGCTGTTTGCCACCTTGGTGATGTACGCCTTCCTGCGCTCTGCCCGCGCCACCATGGCCGGAGTTATCGGCATCCCTATCTGCACCATCGCCGCCTTTTTAGGCCTGCTGCTGGCAGGCCGCACGCTCAACGTTATTTCGCTGGCGGGTGTCGCTTTCGCCATTGGCATGACGATAGACAACACCATCGTCGTGTTAGAGAGCATTGAGACCCAGCGCCGCCGTGGCCTGGCGCGCTTTGAAGCGGCTCTCGAGGGCGTCAAGCAGGTATGGCCCGCGGTGCTGGCCTCAACGCTCACCACTATTTTAGTCTTTGTGCCGATCTTCTTTATTCAGCAGGAAGCCGGGCAGCTCTACTCCGATATTGCGGTGGCCATCTCGACCTCGATTATTGTCTCCATGGTGGTCGCCATTACCGTTATTCCCACCTTGGGCGCGCATATCGATTTTCGCGGCAAGGAGAGCGCCTCAACCTCATCGCCGCGCTGGGTACGCGGCTGCCTATGGGTGGTTGATGGCATGATCCGCACGACTTTCAGGCGCTTTCTCGCTATCGTCCTGGGCATCGTGGGTGGTATCGGTATTTTTGTCTGGCTGACGCCCCCGGCGGAGTACCTGCCCGAAGGCGAAGAGGCCAAGACTTTCGCCAGCATGAACGCCCCGGCGAGTTACAACCTGGCGACTATGGATGCGATTGCTCAAACACTGCAGCAGGAGCTGGAACCCCATGTGGGCGCTGAGCCTGAGCGTTTCGTACGCGGCGATACCGACATCCCGCCGATTCGCACCATGGGCATTCAAGCCGAAGCCCAAAGCCTGCGGATCATTGCTGAAACCATCGACCCCACCCATATTGAAGCCTTGATGGACGCCCTCACCCGGCGCTTTGAGAAATACCCGGACATGCGCTCCTTTGCCGCCCGCGGCTCGATTATCTCCAGCAATGACGGCGGTACGCGCAGCATCACGTTGGATATTGCCGGCAACGATCTAAACGAACTCTACACCACCGCCAATGCGATTTATCAGCGCGCCCAGACAGTGTTCGACAACCCGCGCATTCAGTCGCGCCCCTCCGCTCTGGATCTTGGCCAGCCGCTGATTGAGGTGTACCCCAATTGGGAGCGCGCCGCAGAAGTCGGCCTTGATACCAACGCCCTGGGCACTACCGTCGCGGTGCTCACCAACGGCGCCTACCTGGATGACTTTTATCTCGACGACGAGAAAATTGACCTTTACGGCTATGGCCCCGAGGCCGGCGATATCGACCTGGATGCCCTTGCCACCCTGCCTATTTATACCCCTTCTGGGGTGAGCGTTCCGCTCAACACCCTTGCCGAAATTCGCGAAACCGTGGGAACGGCTACGCTGCGGCGGGTGGATGGTCGCCGCAGCGTCACGCTGGACGTTATTCCATCCCGCAGCGTGGCACTGGAAGCCGGTATCGAGCAAATGCAGGATGAGGTGATTGACCCACTGCGCGATGAGGGCGTCATACCCACCAACATTAATGTCAGCGTGACCGGCGCGGGCGATCAGTTGGACGCCACCCGCCGGGCACTTACCGGCAATGCGTTAATCGCGTTGGCGATTGTGTATCTGCTGCTGGTGGCGATTTTTGCCCACTGGGGTTACCCGCTGCTGATCCTCGCCACTATTCCGTTAGGCGCAGCAGGAGGGATCGTGGGGCTATGGCTGATGAATACGGTGGGCGCTCAACTGCCGAAAATTGGCTTGAATGCCATTAGTCAGCCGTTTGATATGATCACCATGCTGGGCTTTTTGATTCTGATGGGGACGGTGGTCAACAACCCGATACTGGTGGTTCATCAGGCGAGGGAGAATCTGCGCACGGCAAGCATGGGGGTGAGGGAAGCCGTTCAGCAGGCGGTAGAGAGTCGCTTACGGCCGATTGCCATGACGACGCTCACCACCCTGTGCGGGCTTTCGCCGCTGGTGTTTCTACCCGGGGAAGGCACCGAGCTTTACCGCGGCGTCGGTGCCATTGTGCTATTTGGGCTGCTCGGTACGGCAATGGTCACCGTTACCTTCTTGCCAGCCCTTACCGTTGCCGTGCTCAGTTGGAAAACCAAACGGGCGGCGAGCTAAAGGCGGGTGATTTAGAAAAACAAACGCTTAAGTGCCAAACCCGGATCACTTTCGCGCATAAAGGCTTCGCCAACCAGGAACCCGTTAACGTTGTGGTCACGCATCAGCTCAACGTCATCGCGGGTATGAATACCCGATTCGGTAATCACCGTGACGCCTTCAGGAATGCGCGGCAGTAGATCCAGGGTCGTATTCAGGCTGGTTTCAAAGGTATGCAGGTTGCGGTTGTTGATGCCCACCAGCTTTAGATCCAGCGCCAGGGCACGCTCAAGCTCATCGGCATCGTGGACTTCGACCAGCACGTCCATGCCAAGTGCAATGGCTTGCTGATTCAGGTCACGCAGCTGTGCGTCGTCCAGGGCGGCCACTATCAATAAAATACAATCCGCCCCTATCGAGCGGGCTTCCGAGACCTGATAGCCATGGGTGATAAAGTCTTTGCGAATCACCGGCAGCGTGCAGACATCCCGAGCGGCAATGAGATAGTCTTCGTGGCCTTGGAAAAAGTCGGCGTCGGTAAGCACGGAGAGACAGGCAGCGCCCCCTTGCGCATAGCTTTTAGCAATATCCGAGGGGTGAAACTCTTCACGAATCACCCCTTTTGAGGGCGAGGCTTTTTTGACCTCGGCGATAATCGCCGGATCACCCGCCGCGATGCGTGTATTAAGCGCCTCAATAAAGCCGCGCGGGGCACTCTGCTGCTCCCCGAGGGCGAGCAGATCGGATTCCGAGACCGCTTGACGACGCTCAGCCACCTCTTGATCTTTGCGAGCCAGAATGCGCGTTAAAATAGTTGGCGTTGCCTGTTGAGTCATGGTGATCTCTTTTTTTAAAACTTATCTTGTTTAAGAACCTACTGCTTAAAAACGCTGGTGAAGTGCGAAAGCTCTTTAAGCTTCTCAAGCGGCAGTTTGGAGGCTTGCGCATCCTGAGCCACCATCACCCCCTCTTTTAAGGTATCCGCGACGCCTGAACAGTAGAGCGCGGCCCCGGCGTTAAGCGCAACCATATCCGCAGCGGCGCCTTCACCGGAAAGCGCGGCTTTGACCAAGCGCAGGCTATCTTCCGCACTATTGGCCTTCAGCGTTGCCAGGCTCTGACGCTCGATACCCAGCTCCTCAGGCGTAATGGTGTACTGGGTGATTTCACCGTCTTTTAGCTCGGCCACTAAGGTGGGGCTGGCGAGGGAGATTTCATCCAGTCCGTCATCTGAATGCACCACCATCACGTGGCGGCTGCCCAAGGTTTTAAGCACTTCTGCCATCAGCGGCACTAATTCAGCAGCGTAAACACCCAGTACTTGATTGGGGGCGCCAGCAGGATTGGTCAGCGGGCCCAAAATATTAAACAGCGTGCGTACGCCCATTTCCCGGCGCGGGCCAATGGCATAGCGCATGGCCGGATGGTGGTTGGGTGCAAACATAAAGCCTACGCCCACCTGCTCAATACAGCGCGCTACCTGGTCAGGTTTGAGATCCAGGTAGATACCCGCCACATCGAACAGATCCGCGCTGCCCGACGACGACGAAACGCTACGATTACCGTGTTTAGCGACATGGGCACCAGCGGCCGCGGCGACAAAACTGGCAGCGGTGGAAACGTTAAACAGGTTGGCGCCATCACCACCGGTGCCGACGATATCCACGATGTTTTCGGCATTCAGTTCAACGCGCTTCATTAGCTCGCGCATTACCTGCGCGGCGGCGCTAATTTCAACGGCACTTTCGCCCTTCATGGCTAAACCGACCAGCAGGCCGCCAATTTGCGCGTCAGAAGCATCGCCGGTCATGATCTGGCGCATCAAGGCGTGCATGGCATCGAAAGAGAGGTCTTCGCGGCGCATCACCGCATTAATCGCATCTCGCATTTGCATGAGCAGAGGGGCCCCTAAAAGCGTGTGAAACCGGCCATTAGCCGCGTTTTAAAAAGTTGGCCAACAGCTCATGGCCTTGGCGGGTAAGAATCGACTCAGGGTGAAACTGCACCCCTTCAATATCCAGCTCGCGGTGACGAAACCCCATGACTAAACCGGGAGTCACGTCGTCATCACCTGTCCAGGCAGTGACTTCCAAACAGTCAGGCAGGCTCGCTTTATCGACGACCAGAGAGTGATAGCGGGTAACCTCAACCGGGTTATCCAGCCCTTCAAATACGCCGTGGTTAGCGTGCAGCACAGCAGAGGTTTTGCCGTGCATGACCTGTGGGGCGCGCACGACTTTGCCACCAAATACCTGCCCAATGGCCTGATGGCCCAGGCAGACACCTAAAATAGGTAGCTTGCCTGCAAAGTGTTTGATGGCGGCCATGGAGATTCCCGCCTCGTTGGGCGTGCATGGCCCTGGTGATACCACCAAATGCGTCGGCACCAGCGCTTCGATTTGCTCAATGGTGATGTCGTCATTGAGGTGAGTGATCACTTCCGCGCCCAGCTCACCCAGGTACTGGACGATGTTGAACGTGAAACTGTCATAATTATCGATCATGACCACTTTACGTGCTGGCTGATTCTGCGCTGACAGCTTCTGCACCCACTGAGCTTGCGCCATTGCCCCACTTACTCCGTTGCGTCATTCAGATCACAGATGAAACCGCTAATGACTTGATGATACCGCAACCGGGCGCTGCGTTGCAGGGGTTAAGTGCCGCGCCGGGTAGGAATGGTAAGAAGTTCTCCCAGCGAGCTTGCGCACCGCCCCATAAAAGGGGCTCACCAACAGCGACAGAAGAAACCGTTCGCTCAGTCATTAGGCACGCTATGCTTAGGAGTGTAAAACTGTTAAGCATAGTGGCACTTTTCCCTGTAGGTAATCCTCCCTTGGGTAATACCTTCTGCGGCCTGTCGTTGCATTGGAACTGGCAACGGGCCACCGCAGTCTTTATTATCTGCCGTCTTTTTTCGATAGTTTTTTTAGCCAGTTAGGAGCGTGGGATGTCAAAGTGGGTTACCTGGGTGTGTACGCTCTTATTCGTCGCGCTGATAAGCACTGCGCCAGCCTATGCCAACACAACATTACGCGTTATTGCCTCTTTTTCAGTCATGGAGGAATTGGTCAAACGCTTGGCAGGCGATACGGTAAGCGTCAACGTCATCGTTCCACGAGGAGAAGATGTTCACCGCTGGGAGCTAACCCCGCCCAACGTCCTGGCACTCGAAGAGACCCATATCGTGTTTTATAACGGACTTGGGCTAGAACCGTGGATACGCCATATTGAAGCGATGTCTGACGATGAGCTAACGCTCGTGGAAGTGGCCAGAAAGGCCGACTACACACCGCTGATGATCTCGACTGGCGCGCATCAGGGCGAGCCAGACCCACACATGTGGATGGATCCAGAGGGAGCTGCGGCCTACATTGATGTCATTGCCGAGACCCTGGCCAAGCATCTTCCCGACCAGGCCGACGAGTTTTATAGCCGGGCTGAAGAGGCACGCCAGGCGCTGGATAATCTTAATCTAGCGGTGAAAGAGCGCCTCGAGGGGATTCCACAAACTAACCGCACGTTACTGACCAGCGAAGCAGGTTTTGGCTATTTCGCCCGAGCCTACGCCTTTGAAGCCCAGGGGGTGTGGGGCGTTAATCACGAAACCCAAGGCAGCGCCGAGGCCATGGCCAAGATGAGCGAATATCTTGCTAATAATCGCCCTCGCCCTCCAGCGCTGTTTTTTGAAAGCACCACGCCCAGCATTCATATGGACGCCCTGTCACGGGAAGCATCGCTTCCCCTGGCAGGCCCGCTATATGTCGACTCGCTGAGCGGTGCAGACGGCCCGGCGGCCAACTACGCAGATATGCTGCACCATAATGCAGAGGTCATGCACACCGCTCTAGGGGGCGCTACAGCTGAGTAACCAGGCCCTTGCCGATTCAACCATCGCCTGGCTTATCTGGGAGTGGTTATTAACAATTCGGTTAACGAGCCGAGCACTAAATCGGGGTGACTGTTTTCAATCGGCTCACCGTGATTATAACCGTAAGGTAGCGCCAGGGTGGTAAAGCCCGCCGCCTTACCGGCAGCAATATCGTGACGTGAATCGCCGACCATCACACACTCCGCTGGCGGTATTTGGCAGTGTTGCGCAGCGTGCAGCAGCGGCAAAGGGTGGGGCTTCTTTTCGGCTAGCGAATCTCCGCCGACCCATAGGGTAAAAAAGTCCCGCAGCTCAAAGTGCTTTAGCAGCGGCTCAATAAAGCGCTCTGGCTTATTGGTGATCAGCACCAGCGTCATACCCTGCTGATGCAGCGCCCGTAGTGCTTGCTTTACCCCAGGGTAGAGCGTTGTCAGGGTATTGGGTGCAGCGCCGTAGTGGGCCATAAACGCATCATAGGCGCGCTGTTGTCGTTCGGAACAAGGCGTTGGCTCAGGGGTTTCCTGCAACGCCCAGGCCAGCGCCCTTTCCACTAATACCGGCGCCCCATTGCCGACCCAGTCTCGGACTTTTGCTTCGCCCGGCTCTGGCAGGTCAAGGTCGTTTAACATCTTCCCCACTGCGGAGGAAAGGTCGGGCACTGAATCAATCAGCGTGCCATCCAAGTCAAACGCAACTAGCCGTTTACCCTGTAGTATTGTGTGTAACTCTGAATAGTGTGTTGGATGCACCTTCAATGCTCTCTGCCTCATCTCGATTAGAAAACCATCTTACCTGCTTAGAGCAAACGTTCGCATTAGTCAGCAGCGTAAGAACCTTCTATGCTGGGGCTAATTTAGTTAAGGAGGTAGTGATATGCCCACTCCCAGAATCGTGATTGTCGGCGCAGGTGCTGGCGGTTTAGCCCTTGCCACACGATTAGGCCGTACCTTGGGTAAGCGCAAACGCGCAGAAATTGTGCTGCTGGATCGCAATACCACCCACGTATGGAAACCGCTGCTCCACGAACTGGCCACCGGCGTACTCAATTCCAGCATGGACGAGGTGGATCTTCGCGGACACTCATCGGCCCACTTCTACCGCTATCAGCGTGGCTCGCTCACCGGCGTAGATCGTGAGCAGCAGACGCTGCAATTATCGCCGATCTATGACGAAGATGGGCAAGAGGTGCTACCCGCCCGCGAGCTTGCCTACGACTATCTGGTCATGGCCATAGGCAGCGTTTCCAACGATTTCGGCACGCCCGGCGTGGCGGAGCACTGCCACTTTATTGATTCGCCCGAGCAGGCCAAAGCGTTCCAGCGCGATATGATCAACACCTTTCTGCGCTATACCGACCCCAATCTACGCCAGCATACTCAGTTGACCATTGGCATCGTGGGCGGCGGCGCGACGGGGGTAGAGCTTGCGGCCGAATTGTTTGACGCTTCGCGCATGCTCAATGCCTATGGAGTGACGGCATTAGATAACCAGCAAATCAGCGTTCACCTGCTGGAAGCGGCGCCGCGTTTGCTACCGGGGCTTTCCGAGCGGGTTAGCCAAACGGTTAAAACAGAGCTTGAGAGCATGGGCGTCACCATCCACACCGACACCGCGATTAAAGAAGCTCAGGCACATCAGTTAATTACCGGTGACGATGAAGTGATTAAGACCGACATCAACGTGTGGGCAGCGGGTATCAAAGCGCCACCGTTTTTGGCGGAGCTAGGCCTGACAACGAATAAGAAGAACCAAATTGAAGTAAAAAGCACCCTACAAAGCGTCGATGATGAGAAAATTTTTGCCCTAGGCGACTGCGCCAGTTGCCCAATGGGGGAAGATAGCACCGTTCCGCCGCGCGCCCAGGCGGCTCACCAGCAGGCGAAGCTGCTCGCCAAAAACCTGGTCAATCAACTGGAAGGCAAACCGCTAGCCGACTTCCGCTACCGCGACCATGGCTCACTGGTATCGCTGGCCCGCTACGATGCGGTAGGTAATTTGATGCGCAGCTCCGCCTCCCGCGGCCTTTTTTTAGAGGGTTGGCTGGCTCGCCAAGCCTATGCGTCGCTCTATCGGATGCACCAGCTCTCTATCCATGGGGCGCCGAAGACGGGGCTAGCGTGGCTGGTCGATAAGCTTAATCGCTATTTAAAGCCGCGCATGAAACTGCACTAAACGACGCTCGCTTATTACTTGGCCAGCGCCGCCCGCATCTGCTTGATCACCGTGTCATAGCCGTGCGGGTCGCTGGCCTGGTGGGCACTGAATATGGCGGAACCCGCCACGAAGGTATCGGCGCCCGCTGCGGCGATCTCGGCGATATTATCCACTTTCACCCCACCGTCGATTTCCAGGCGCATATCAAATTCTGACGCATCAATCCTCGCCCGCGCTTCGCGCAGCTTATTGAGCGTGCCGGGAATAAAGGATTGCCCGCCAAAACCTGGGTTAACGCTCATCAGCAGCACCATATCGACTTTATCCATCACATAGTCGAGGTAGGAGAGCGGTGTGGCGGGATTAAATACCAGGCCGGCTTTACAGCCACCATCACGGATCAACTGCAGCGAGCGGTCAACGTGTTCAGACGCTTCGGGGTGAAAGGTAATATAGCTGGCGCCCGCTTCAATAAACTCACTGATCATGCGGTCTACCGGTTTCACCATCAAATGCACATCAATGGGCGCGGTCACCCCGTGCTTACGCAGTGCTTTGCACACCATGGGGCCAATGGTTAGGTTGGGCACATAGTGATTATCCATGACGTCGAAGTGCACCACATCCGCGCCTGCAGCCAGCACGTTATCCACCTCCTCGCCCAGCCGGGCAAAGTCAGCCGATAAAATAGAGGGGGCAATCAAGAAATCCTGCACAGCGGTCATATTCCATTCCTGCTTATCAATCATTAGACGAAGAGTAGTCACTCGGCACACCCGCGAGTATGCAGGCAAGAGAGCAAAGTCAGGCCGCTATCTTATCAGAGCCGCTTAGCAGAACCACGTATCAGTGTCTGCGCAACTCATCACACACATATTCTTAAATAGAATATAAAACATGATTGTAATTCCACATTGATAGATTTAATCTTGCCAATATTGCGACATTAAGCGCCGACTGTTTTTAAGGAGTTTCTCTATGGCACTGCCAACAATTTTCCGCCGCAGCCTGATTGCCATTGCATTAGGCGTTACGGTGAGTGGAACCGCCGCCGCCCAAGAGCGGGAGCTACTGAACTCGTCTTACGATAT
Organism: Vreelandella glaciei; assembly: GCF_013415125.1. Lineage (GTDB taxonomy): Bacteria > Pseudomonadota > Gammaproteobacteria > Pseudomonadales > Halomonadaceae > Vreelandella > Vreelandella glaciei. Next base: position 92,192 of record NZ_JACCDE010000006.1, read on the forward strand.
CGCTCGCGAGCTGTTTGCCGCGATCAACCCAGAGTTTCAAGCCTGGTGGCAGGAAGAGCATGGTGAGGAGATTGCCATTAGCCAGTCTCACGGCGGTTCTTCAGCCCAAGCGCGTGCCATCCTTCAGGGCCTGCGTGCCGATGTGGTGACCTTTAATCAGGTGACCGACGTACAGGTACTCGCCGATGCAGGGCTGGTAGCCGAAGATTGGCAAGATGCCTTTGAAAATAATGCCTCGCCCTACTACTCCACCACTGCTTTCCTAGTGCGTAAGGGCAACCCTAAAGGTATTGAGAGCTGGGACGATTTAGTCAAAGAAGATGTGCAGATGGTCTTCCCCAATCCGAAAACCTCGGGTAACGGGCGCTATACTTACTTAGCCGCCTGGGGCTTTGCCGAGAACGAGTTCGATGGCGATGAAGAGCAAATTGAAGAATTCATGCGTACCTTCTTAGCCAATGTAGCGGTGTTTGATACCGGCGGTCGTGGTGCCACCACCAGCTTTATCGAGCGTGAAATTGGCGATGTGCTGATTAGCTTCGAGTCTGAAGTTAATAACATCCGCGGCGAGTACGGCAGCGACGATTACGAAGTGATTGTGCCACCGGTCAGCATCTTGGCTGAGTTCCCTGTTGCAGTAGTCGGCGAAAACGCTGAGCGCAACGGTAACAGCGATCTGGCCCAAAGCTATCTTGAGTACCTCTACACGGAAGAGACTCAGCGCCTGCTGGCAGGCTTCAACTACCGGGTGCATAACGAGACCGTGGTTGAAGAGTTCGCCGACCAGTTCCCGGAAACCGAACTACTTGAGGTAGATGAAGTATTTGGTAGCTGGGACGAGGCGATGGAAACCCACTTTGAGGGTGGCGCCCTTCTTGATCAGCTACAGCGCCGCTAATATTCACTCATGAGCCAGCCTGAACTATGAGTCAACTTGCCACCTGGCGAACCGGCAGCACACGCGTGCTGCCGGGTTTTGGCCTTTCTATGGGTATCAGCGTACTGTTTATCTCGCTGGTACTGCTGCTGCCGATTACCGGCCTGTTTGGCCAGTTAGCAGGGCTTAGCCTCGCCGAATACTGGGCGATCATTACCGAAGGGCGCGTGGTCGCCAGCTATATGGTCACCATTGGCGCGGCAGCCGTTGCAGCGATTATCAACGCCATATTTGGTTTATTACTGGCGTGGGTGCTAGTTCGCTATGACTTCCCTGGCAAGCGCTTACTCGATGCTTTAATGGACCTCCCCTTCGCGCTGCCCACCGCGGTGGCGGGCATTACGCTCGCAACGCTGTACGCCAGCAGTGGCTGGATGGGTGGTTTATTGGAGCCGCTAGGGTTTCAAGTCGCTTACACCTGGGTGGGTATAGCCCTGGCCATGGCGTTTACCAGCATTCCTTTTGTAGTGCGCACGGTGCAGCCGGTACTGGAAGACTTGCCCGCTGAGGTCGATGAAGCCGCTATGTCATTGGGTGCCACTGACGGGGTCGCCTTTCGCCGCGTGATCTTGCCGCATATCTGGCCTGCCTTGGTGACTGGAACCGGGCTGGCGTTTGTGCGCTCGTTAGGCGAGTTCGGGGCGATCATTTTTATTGCTGGCAATATGCCTTATGAAACAGAGATCACCGCGCTGATGATCTTCGTCAAGCTGCAAGAGTACGACTATGCGGGCGCATCGGCGATCGCTTCGGTCGTACTGTTCGTATCACTGGCGCTGCTACTGGCGATTAATGTTTGGCAGGGCCGCTTTGTGCGCCGCCTGCATGGAGGTAAGGGGTAATGCGTCGAATTGGTGATGCACCGGTTGTCCGGCGCCTGCTGATAGGAGCCGCCCTGGTACTGTCAGCGCTGTTTTTGCTGTTGCCGTTGGTGGCCATTTTTGCTCAGGCGTTTTCTGAGGGTGTCATGGTCTTCTGGGCCAATGTTAGTAACACCTTCACCCTGCACGCGATTGGCTTAACACTGATGATTGCGCTACTCACTATCCCGGTGTGCTTGGTGTTTGGTGTAGCCCTGGCGTGGCTGGTCACGCGGTTCAGCTTTCCTGGGCGGCGTATTTTGCAAACGTTGATCGATATCCCCTTTGCGGTATCGCCTGTGGTGGCGGGTCTGATTTACTTGCTGCTGTATGGCCGCAACGGCTGGATCGGTACTTGGCTGGACGGCTATGATATTCAGCTGATGTTTTCTTGGCCGGGCATCCTCATGGTGACTATTTTCGTTACCTGCCCCTTTGTGGCCCGGGAACTGATCCCGTTGATGCAGGCCCAAGGCTCCCGTGAAGAGGAGGCGGCCGTGACGCTGGGTGCTTCCGGCTGGACGACCTTCCGTCGCGTTACGCTGCCCAACATCCGCTGGGCGCTGCTGTATGGCGTTATCCTGACTAACGCCCGCGCAGTGGGGGAGTTTGGCGCTGTCTCGGTGGTTTCCGGCGCTATTCGCGGTAAAACCAATACGCTACCCCTGCACCTTGAGCAGCTGTATCAGGATTATAACGCCGTGGGGGCGTTTGCCTGCGCGGCCCTACTCGCCTTTATTGCCCTACTGACGCTCTCCGCCAAGGCTGGGCTGGAATGGCGCGCAGCGCGCCGGGAGGCATTTGCATGAGCATTCACTTACACAACATCGCTAAGCACTTCGGCAATACCCAAGCGTTAGAGCCGATCAACCTGGATATTCACGAAGGGGAATTGGTAGGCTTACTCGGCCCTTCGGGCTCGGGCAAGACCACGCTGCTGCGGATTATCGCCGGCTTGGAAAATGCCGACCGCACCGCTCAGCCGGGTAAAATCCTGTTTGGCGACCGCGACGTAACCAACGTGCATGTACGCGACAGGCGGATTGGTTTTGTTTTCCAGCACTACGCGCTGTTTCGCCATATGAGCGTCTACGACAATGTGGCCTTTGGCCTGACCGTACTGTCGCGTAAACGCCGCCCGAGCAGTGGAGAAATTCGTGCCCGGGTGTTTAGACTGCTTGAAATGGTCAAGCTGGAGCACCTTGCCAATCGCTACCCTGCCCAACTTTCGGGCGGCCAGCAGCAGCGGGTATCGCTAGCCCGTGCCCTGGCCGTGGAGCCTGAAGTATTGCTGCTGGATGAGCCGTTTGGCGCACTGGATGCCAAAGTGCGCCAGGAGCTACGTCGCTGGCTGCGTCATCTTCACGATGAACTCAATTTCACCAGCGTTTTTGTCACCCACGACCAGGAAGAAGCGCTGGAGTTATCTGACCGCGTAGTGGTGATGAGCAACGGTCGCATCGAACAGGTTGATACGCCCGATGAGCTCTACCGCACGCCGAAAAATCGCTTTGTGTTTGAGTTTTTAGGTGATGTGAACCATTTGGAAGGCAAAGTGACCAACGGCGTACTCACCTGCGGCGACGCCTATTGGCACGTTGATCTACCCGATGGCCATGCAGAGCTGCTGCTCCGCCCCCATGAAGTGCGGTTAACCGAGCAACCTACCTCAGAGAGCCATCTACCGGTCACCATCACGGCGATCTCGCCGGTGGGCGCCGAAGTGCGCGTGGAGCTAGAGGCTGATTGGCTCGCCCAGCCTTGGCTTGCTACCGTGCGCCACACTGACTTTGAGCACTTGGCGCTACGCCGCGGGCAACGCTTATTCGCTCACCCCCGCCACTGGCGACGCTTCCCCAAGGCGGAATCGAAAGCAGCAGAGCAAACCCGTGTCGCTTAGACCTGCTAACTGCAACGGGAGGAGGTAGCTTTAGCTCGCGACTGCCTAGGTAACAAGCTTTGTGTGGCACCTTTTATAGTCAACAGACTGCCATGCATGTCTTTCATCAAGCGAGCAAGGCGCGGCGACATAGCAATGTATGGTGAGCGCGGCGCACCGATTACGCCTATTGATGACTAGTCTGCTGCGTTTGCGATTAGTGCCCGTTTGCGATTAGTGACCTACCTCAGCAAAAAGAGCAGCCCATGCTGGAACTTCATCAGGTCCATAAAACCTATACGACGCCTCAAGGCGCGCTAAAAGTACTCGATGATGTCTCTCTTCGCTTAGCACCGGGACAAAGTCTTGCATTAATGGGCGAATCGGGAAGCGGTAAATCAACGTTACTTCATCTCGCCGCTGGGCTCGACCTGCCCGATCAGGGCAGTATCAATCTCTCAGGACAAAACGTAGCGACGTTAGCTGAACCCGCCCGTGCCAAGCTACGCCGCGAGCAATTGGGTTTAGTATTTCAACAATTTCACTTAGTCCCCAGTCTAAGGGTCATCGATAACCTCCGCCTACAGGCGCGCTTGGCTAGCCGTGACGATACCGAATGGACAGCCTACTTAATCGCGCGACTAGGGCTTGAGGGACTTGAAAAGCGTTACCCGGAGCAGCTTTCTGGCGGGCAGCAGCAACGTTTAGCCATTGGCCGCGCGCTAGCCCCGCGCCCTTCGCTGTTACTCGCCGATGAGCCCACGGGCAATTTGGATGAAACCACCGCGGGTGAAGTGCTGGAACTGCTGCTGAGCCTAGTGCATGAAACCCAGTGCGCCCTACTCGTTGTCACCCATAGCCCCAAGGTTGCCGCGCCGCTAGATCGCTGCCTGCGCTTGCGCCACGGCAAACTGATTAACACCGCGATATGATCAAATCGCTGCCCACGGTGGTGGCAACGCTGCTTGCCCACTATCGACGTCATCCTGGTCAATTAGCCATGCTGTTGCTCGGCCTGTGGGTAGCTAGCGCTCTGTGGAGTGGCATTCAAGCCATCAACGCCACAGCTCGCGATAGCTACGCCCGCGCGGATGCCATGTTTGATACCCAGTTAGATCAGCTTGAGCGACGCGATGGCGCTCCCATCACCCGCGCGGAGTATCATGCCCTACGCCAAGCTGGCTTGCCCGTTTCGCCCATGCTGGAGGGTGAAATTGTCACTCAAGATGGCACCCGGCTAACATTGATCGGCATTGATCCGCTGACCCTTGCCAATGATAACCCGCTGGCCCAAGCAGACACCTCAAGATCGTTAACGGACTTCCTGACCCCGCCGTGGCAAACACGTGCAGCCCCCGATGTCTTAACGACCACCACGACCCTGGCGAACGGCAAATCACTCCCGCCCCTTGCATTAGCGCCAGCGCTACCCCCGGACACGCTAGTCATGGATATCGCCGCCGCAGCGCAACTGCTTGAAAGCGGTGAAGAAATAACACGCCTCGTGGCTGCACGGGGAACGCTAAACGAAGCTCCCACCGGATTAACGCTCACCCGTGCCACACGCATCGCTACCCCCGGTCAACTGACCGAAAGTTTTCACTTAAATCTTACGGCGTTGGGGCTACTCGCTTGGGTCGTAGGGCTATTTATCGTGCAGGCAGCGCTAGGCCTGGCCTTAGAGCAACGCCTGGGTATGCTGCGCACCCTACGCGTACTCGGGGTCTCAGGGCGTAGTTTGGTTCTAGCGCTCAGCCTAGAACTACTCCTGCTTGGCCTGATAGGTGCCGCTGCTGGCATCGCCAGCGGTGTATGGCTGGCACGCCTATTACTGCCCGATGTCGCGGCCACCCTAGGCTCACTGTATGACGCAGGCGTTGGTAGAGAGCTCAACTTACCGTGGCATTACTGGGTCGGCGGGCTAGCGGTTAGCCTTGGTGGGCTACTGCTGGCGGGCGGCGGCGTGCTGTGGCGCGCTGCGCGCTTAAACATGCTGGAATTAGGCCAGATGCAGGCCTGGCGCAGTGGTTACCGTCGGCAGTTAATGTTGATGAGTACCGGCGGCGCTTTAGCGGTGGGCGTTGCGGTAGCACTGTATGTTTGGCTTCGCTTTCAGCCCCCAGGTGATGGCTTAGTGGCAGGCTTTGCGCTGGTTGCCGCATTACTGCTGGCCAGCGCCCTGTGGCTCCCCCCTTTGCTAGCCCTCGCGTTGAAAGTGCTGACACATCTCGCCCGACGACGCCCGCTGGTTCACTGGGCACTGGCGGATATGCAGCTACAGCTACCCAAGATCTCGCTTGCCATGATGGCCCTACTCATCGCCCTGGCGACCAATCTAGGGGTCGGCAGTATGGTCGGTGGTTTTCGCCTCACCTTTTTAGAGTGGCTGGATCAGCGCTTGGTCGCCCCCCTCTATTTGAATGCTCCTGCCGAGCAATATGCGGACATTGATGCTTGGCTGGCTGACCGCCCTGACGTATCAGAACGCCTGCTCACTCGGCGAAGCGAGGCCCTTCTTGAGTCCATCATCACGCCCGATGTCAGTCGCGCTTTAGGCACCCCTATCGAACTTTATGGCATTACGCCCGGCGAATCTTTGATACCTCATTGGCCGCTCTTGGCTAACCAACAAGATCGCGAAGCTGCCTGGGCAGCCTTTGACCATGGCGCAGCTTTTGTTAACGAACAACTCGCCACCGCAGAGAATCTTTCCCCCGGCGACCAGCTAAACCTTCGCGCGCCGGGTGTCTATGAAACGCTGACAATCGCCGCGACTTACCCTGATTACGGCAATCCCAGCGGGCAGATTCTTATGGCATCGCCCCAGCTTGCCGCGCGCTTTGATGCTCCGCCTAGCTCGATGGGCGTCGTGCTGCATCCCAACGCCGATGTGGATGCCCTGCGTGAAGCACTTAACGAACGCTTTGGCCTGGGCAGTGATGCACTAAGCGATCAACGCGAGATCAAGCGTGTTGCTACTGACATTTTCGAGCGCACCTTTACCATTACCCGTGCCCTAAATGTACTGACCTTAGTGGTAGCAGCCCTGGCGCTGCTAGCCAGCCTGCTTGCCCAGGCCCGCAGCCGACGCCAACAGCTAGCACCGCTCTGGGCAATAGGAGTTCCCAGAGCACAGCTGGCCCAACTCAGCTTGGTACAGCTGGGGGGCGCGGCATTGGTCACCGGCCTGCTGGCACTGCCACTGGGTATCGCGATCACCTGGGGCTTGGTGGCGATCATTAATGTGGCCGCCTTTGGTTGGCGCCTACCGCTCTATCTATTCCCTTGGGAAATGGCTGTCACCCTGGCGACCGCGATTGCCGTGGCGCTGTTATCTGCAGCACTGCCTGCGCTGCGCTTTTGGCGAGCCTCACCGCGCACGTTACTAGCAGAAGAAGCCAATCAGTGAGCCTAAATCAATGAGCTTAAGCCGACTGCAAAACTTCCGTCTTCTACTGGCGTTCACCGCGACGCTGATGCTTTACGGCTGCAGTTCAGAAGAGTCCACGTCGTCTGCTAACACAGGCTTTGCCGGGCTGGGCCAGGAGGCTGATGGCTTTCAACATGCCGAGCAAAACCAGTTGCTTACGTTCCCAACGGATCACGCCGCCCATCCGGATTACCGTATTGAGTGGTGGTACTTAACCGCCAATCTTGAAGACGCCTCTGGCGAGCCACTTGGCCTGCAGTGGACCCTATTTCGCCAAGCGTTAATGTCGCCAAGCGAACGCCCGGCGCCTACCCCCTGGGCGGCTGACCAACTCTGGATGGCCCATATGGCGATCTCCCAAGGCGAACAGCACGAAGTTGCCGAGCGTTTCGGGCGCAGCCACTCTCAGGCCGACCTGAGCGTCCCCCAGGATAGCCAAGCGGGCGTCATCTCCAGCCCCTTCCATGCCTGGTTAGATGATTGGCAGCTTAAAGCGAGCGAAGAAGCCGCCAGCGGCGCTTTTAGCCCTCTAACGCTCACCGCCTATAGCGGCGAAGGCAAGTCGCGCTTTGGCTATTCGTTAACGCTTACCGCCCAAGGGCCGCTGGTTTTGCATGGAAAAAAAGGGTTCAGCCAGAAAGCCGCCAATGGCCAGGGCTCTATGTACTACAGCCAGCCCTTCTGGCAGATAGACGGCAACGTTACCCTTAACGGCGAGACCCAAGCCGTCGGCGGGCGGGGCTGGCTCGATCGCGAATGGAGCAGCCAGCTACTCGATGCCCGTCAGTCAGGCTGGGACTGGCTATCGCTGCATTTCGATGATGGTCACAAGCTGATGGCGTTTCAGCTACGCGGCGGTGGTGACGACACTGATCAAGAGCAAGGCGCTGATTATCGCTCGGGCACCTGGATCACCCCGCAAGGAAAACCCACTCCTTTAGCAAATACCGACATCATTATGACCCCGCTGGCAACGTCGGCTGTCGCCGGGCGCGAAATCCCCACCCGCTGGCGGCTGGAAGTGCCATCAGCAGGTATCGATATCAACATCGAAGCGCCCTACGCCAACCGCTGGATGACCACCAGCGTGCCGTACTGGGAGGGCGAAGTGCAGATCAGCGACCGCGCCAGCGGCGAGCCGCTTGGCGAGGGATATCTGGAAATGACGGGGTATTGACTGGATATTGAGTAGCGTAGAGCAAAATCGATTTATTTACCCTTATTGTAGCTAACTTCTCCCCACCGCTGCATGGCCTCAAGTAGCCCACTTAGCAGTGGGCGCACCTCAGTGGCACGGTCTTCGCGATAGGCAAAGATCGGTTGTTCGTCGCTTGGTTCGTTCATATAGGTGCGCTGGGAGAGTTCGAGCTGTACGGCGTGAATATGATTAGCAGGATCCCCATACCCCCGGGTGATATGCCCCCCTTTGAAACGGCCATTGATCACGTGAGTGAAACGCGATTGAGCAGCACACACCGCCTGTAAGGTCTGACTAAGGTCAGGATCGCAGCTTTGCTCGTCAAAGGTACCCAGGTTGATATCAGGCAGTTGGTCGTCGAAAAGCCGCGGTATCTTTGAACGGATAGAGTGGGCATCAAAGAGCAGCGCATAGCCAAAGCGTTCTTTTATCCGCGCCAACTCTCCTGCCAGGGCGTTGTGGTAGGGGCGCCAAATATACGCTTTGGCCCAGTCGCGCTGTGCCTTAGTGGGTTCCTGGCCCGCTTCAAATAGCGGCTCACCGTCGAAGTCGGTACTCGGGAACAGCCCGGTCGTCGCGCCAGCATAGAGGGGCGTATCATTCTCCGGCCGATTAAGATCAATCACGTAGCGCGAATAGCGCGCCTCAAGTCGGCTCGCCCCAAGCTCGGCGGCGAAGTTGTAAAGCTTGGGAATATGCCAGTCGGTGTCGGCAAGGCTGAGCGCAGCTTTATTGAGCCCCGCCTCTACCTCCGGCGTTAGCGCGGTGCCTGCGTGAGGCATTGAAATCAATAGCGGCGTATCGCCCTGGGTGAGTTGGTAACTTTCGATCATGCCTCTAGCTCCTTACCTGCTTTGAATACCTTGACCGGCAATTGCCCGCCCAGCCAGTAGCTAAGCTCCGCTGGCCCGGTAATATCCCATACGACCGCGTCTGCCCATTTACCTACTTCTAGCGAACCGTGAGTGGCATCAATGCCCAGCGCTTTAGCGGCATTGATGGTCACGCCTGCCAGCGTTTCTTCAGGGGTAAGGCGGAACAGCGTGCAGCCAAGATTCATCATCAAGCGTAACGACAGCACCGGCGACGTACCAGGATTAAGGTCGCTGGCCAGCGCCATGGTGACGCCCTGCTCACGAAAGGCTGCAATCGGCGGTAGCTGGGTTTCACGCAGGGTAAGAAAAGCCCCCGGAAGTAACACTGCTGCCGTGCTGCTTTGAGCCATCGCACGCGCATCCGTTTTATCGGCGTATTCGACGTGGTCAGCGGAAAGCGCGCCGAATTCCGCAGCCAGTTGGCAACCACCAAGGTGCGACAGTTGCTCAGCATGTAGCTTGAGCGGCAGGCCCAATTGCTTTGCAGTTTCAAATACGCGCCGCATCTGTTCCACAGAGAAGGCGATACCCTCACAGAAGCCATCGACGGCGTCGACAAGGCCTTCCTTCGCCAGCTTCGGCAGAATTTCCTCGCAGACTAGATCAATATACTCATCGCTACGTTCGCGGTATTCGGGCGGCAGCGCGTGGGCCGCAAGGCACGTCGTGAGCACCTCGACAGGTAGCCGTTCCCCCAGCGCCCGGGCGACTTGCAGCATTTTGCGCTCGCTCTCGAGATCAAGCCCATACCCCGACTTGACCTCTAGCGTGGTGACGCCTTCGCGCAGCAGTACTTTGGCGCGCTTCTCGGCGCTGGCCAATAATTCGTCAAAGCTGGCCTCGCGAGTTGCCCGCACGCTGCTGACAATCCCACCGCCCTGTTTAGCTATCTCGCTATAGCTCACGCCCTCCAGGCGCTGCTCAAACTCATTACTGCGGTCACCGCCAAACACCAGGTGCGTGTGGCAGTCGATCAACCCCGGCGTTAGCCAGCGCCCACCCAAGTCACGCACTTCATCGAAGTCAGCATCGCGGTCAAGTTGCGCCTCAGTGCCAATCCAGGCGATGCGTCCCGCGTCTATAATCAGCGCCGCATCGCGCACAATTCCGTAGCGGCCACCCGCCAGGGTCACCGCATGGCAGTGGTGCCATAGCTGTTTCATGCTTCCTCCTAATCGCTAGGCTGCCGATTCGGCAGTAAGTTCGGGGCAATAGACAGGAGCTTATCGATCACTTGAGTCTCCTTTAGGCGCTGGTAAGCCGCCTCAATATCCAGGTGCAGCGCATGCTCTTCCTGGTATGTAGGCAACACTTCTCGCAGTGATTTCCAAGCCAGCGACGTGCCCTTGGCAAACTCATCGCTGCCAATTAAATCAAGGGCCTGAGAGGCCAGTAGATATTCGATCGCAAGAACGTAGAAAGCATTGTCGAGGGTCTTGTCCAGTTTCAGGGCAGCACTTTCGCCAAAGCTTAGATGGTCTTCCTGGAGGCCTGAGGTGATAAAATTGTCGGTCACTGCGGGCTGCGCCAGACGTTTGTTATCCGCCACCAGGGAAGCCGCCGAGTAGTGGGCGATCATCATGCCGGACTTGACGCCGCTTTCAGTGGTCAAGAAAGGTGGCAGCTGATTCGCCTGGGGGGTCACTAAACGGTAGGCGCGCCGCTCGGAGATCGAACTCCACTCACAGGCCGCGATGGCCAACAGATCGCAGGCCATCGCCACCGAGGCGCCGTGAGGATTAGCCTGGGTCACAGTCTGGTTGTCATCTTCAACTGGAACCACTAACGGGTTATCAGTAGCAGAGCGGAGTTTCTTCTCTTCCATCTGAAATAAACACTACATTATGAATGAAGCAATACCCATAGACAGCGGAATGGCTATCACCATCGTCAGGGCTGTTCTGACCACCCAGACGACCGTCAGTCCATAGAATGAAATCGGGATATTGGTCGCCATGATGCAAGGAATTGAGGCAGATACGAAGAGAATAGAAGAGATGGCCGTAATCCCCGCCACCAGCTTCGAGACAACATCAGCCTCTGCCATGATCAATGCTGGAAGGAACATCTCTGAATAGCTGGTCGATACCGCTGAGGAGAGTTCCAGCCCATTTTCCATGCCAAAGAGCAGGGTGATGGGGTAAAAAATATAACCGATATAGTCAAAAGCTGGCGTGTACTTCTCGATCAGCAGACTGATGGTGCCGACCGACAGGATAGTGGGAAGAATGGTCATCGTCATTACAATACCATCCTTGAGGTTATCCTTGACCAGATTAAGAAAGCTCTTCGGGCTGTTGGCAACCCCAATGGCCTCAGCCACTGCCGTTGCCACGCGGCTGCCCTTATCCGGTGTCGCCTCCCGATTCTCAGCGTGATCATCCATGTTGGAGATGGGAGGGATGCGTGCACTGATAGCTGTCACTACAACGGTAGTGAACAGTGTTGCCAGGAAGAACACTACCCAGATATCCATCAGTCCAAGTGTCCTGGCCACGATCACCATGAAGGCGACAGACACCGTGGAGAACCCAGTAGCAATGATGGCAGCTTCTTTCGCTGAGTACTCCCCTCTAAGATAGGCCTTGTTAGTAATCAGGAGCCCAACGGCAAAGCTGGTAATGAATGACGCCACCGCATCGACAGCAGAACGACCGGGGACCTTGAACGCCAGGCGCATGAAGGGCTGGGTCAATGTACCGACCAGCTCCACCAGGCCATAGTTGACCAAAAGCGGCATGAAGATAGCACCAATAGGCACCAGGATACCGACTGGAATGACCAGAGCCTTCCAGAGAAACTCAAGCATGAAGGGTTCATAGAGTGCCGCTGGGCCGGCCTTGATGATCACCATTCCTGCAAGTATCAAGCCGATGAACTTGAAGAGGGTGAACACGATAATGCCGAAGCCCTGTCGCCAAAACTTTTGCATGATGGGTAACACCGAGCCACCTATGATAAGCAGCAAGGCATACCACTGGCTGTTTTCACCCAGAAGGTTCTCGCACCAGATAACCAGATGATCGAGAAGGATAGTATTCTTATCAGCTATTGTTATTGGTACGAAGAAAACCATGATCCCAAGGAAGCTCGGGATCGCCACTCTCAGAACCTCTGCAAGCGTATGTTTTCTTTTAGCATTGTTTTCAACGGCGCTATCTTTCATTTCTCACATCCTCTGAGTCTAAGATGATGACGGGGAGCAGACCTCCCCCGTCAGTAAGTTATCAAGGGCGACCTTCAAGACCGTCTGCTTCATTGGCAGAGGCCTTCGGAATCTTCATCTCGAAGCGATTATCTACCACCGTATAATCGTGATAGCCCATTCGTGCGATGGGGCGCGCTTTCATGATATCGATCTTGCCCTCTTCGGTGATGAACTCATCCCTGACGTGAATCTTCACAACCTCGGCAAAGACAATATCGATGGTGCCCACGTTCGAGTTGCCTTTTAGGCGATGCGTCGAAATGTACTTGCACTCGAAATGACAGGGGCTATCCGCCACCATCGGCACATCTGAAAGGTCTGCCTTGACCGTTTTCAGTCCGGCAAGACTGATTTCACTTTCACCATACGGCACTGCCATGGCGGACGTGTTCATGGCGTCCTTGAGGTCCCAGGTCACCATATTCCAGACGAACCAGCCGGTCTTCTCGGCGTTGATGACAGTATCTTTTCGCCTGCCATCGGGGTACTGGTTGGCAGCAAACATTACCATCGGCGGGTCAAACGTCAGGTTCTGCCATTGACTGTATGGTGCCAGGTTCTCTACCCCATCAGGACTGATGGAAGAGAGCCAGCCGATCGGGCGTGGAACAGTACAGCTCTTGAAGGGTGAGTAAGGCAGCGGGCACTTCTCGCTGTTCGGCATATATTTCATGTCATGTCCTCTTGTTTGTTGGAGTCAGGCCGTTCACTTGACCATCGGCAGATCAAGGTCGTTTTCACGGGCACAGTTCTTGGCGATCTCATAGCTGGCATCAGCGTGGCGCATAACGCCAGTAGCCGGATCATTCCGCAGCACGCGGCCAAGTCGTGCGTGGGCATCATCGGTACCGTCGGCGACGATCACCACGCCCGAATGCTGGGAGTAACCCATGCCCACCCCGCCGCCGTGGTGAAGGGAGACCCAGGTGGCGCCTCCGGCGGTGTTGAGCAGCGCATTGAGCAGCGGCCAGTCGGAGACGGCATCCGAGCCATCCTGCATTGATTCAGTCTCGCGATTGGGGCTGGCCACCGAGCCGGAGTCCAGGTGGTCGCGACCAATCACAATAGGTGCTTTGAGCTCGCCACTGGCGACCATGGCGTTAAACGCCTGCCCCAAGCGAGCACGATCCTTTAAGCCAACCCAGCAGATGCGCGCCGGTAAGCCCTGGAAGCTGATACGCTCCTTGGCCATATCCAGCCAGTTATGCAGATGCGGATCATCTGGGATGAGTTCTTTGACTTTCTGATCGGTTTTATAGATATCTTCTGGATCACCGGAGAGCGCGACCCAGCGGAATGGGCCAATTCCCTGGCAGAACAGTGGGCGAATGTAGGCAGGCACAAAGCCGGGGAAGTCGAAAGCATTAGAAACGCCCTCCTCCTGAGCCATCTGGCGAATGTTATTGCCATAATCGAAGGTAGGTATACCCATTGCCTGGAAGTCGAGCATGGCCTGCACATGCACCGCCATGGAGCGCTTAGCCGCCTTGACCACCACCTCGGGTTCGGTTTTCCCGCGTGCCAAATACTCATCCCATGACCAGCCTGCGGGCAGATAACCGTGCAGCGGGTCGTGAGCGCTAGTCTGGTCAGTCACCATATCCGGTTTGACGCCACGCTTAATCAGTTCCGGCAGTATTTCAGCGGCATTGCCATGCAACGCAATCGAAACGGCTTTACCTTCTGAGGTGTAGCGCTCCAGGCGCACCAGAGCATCGTCGAGGTCGCTCGCCTGCTCATCCACATAGCGGGTACGCAGACGCATATCAATGCGGCTCTGCTGACACTCAATATTCAGACTGCAGGCACCCGCCAGCGTTGCCGCCAATGGCTGCGCCCCGCCCATACCGCCAAGACCGGCCGTCAGAATCCAGCGCCCGGCCAGTTTGCCGTCGTAGTGCTGGCGACCAGCCTCAACAAAGGTTTCGTAAGTACCCTGAACAATGCCCTGAGAGCCGATGTAGATCCATGAGCCAGCCGTCATCTGGCCGTACATCATCAGGCCTTTCTTATCCAGTTCATTGAAATGCTCCCAGTTAGCCCAGGCTGGCACTAGGTTGGAATTGGCAATCAGCACCCTCGGGGCGTCTTTATGGGTTTCAAATATCCCCACCGGCTTACCAGACTGAATCAGCAGTGACTGGTTATCTTCTAAACGTTTGAGCGTTTCAACGATGGTATCGAAACACTCCCAATTGCGGGCGGCGCGGCCAATCCCGCCATAGACCACCAGCTCTTTGGGATTCTCGGCGACATCTGGATCTAGGTTGTTCATCAGCATGCGCAGCGGTGCTTCAGTCAGCCAGCTCTTGCAGGAGAGCTCGACTCCATGAGGTGCCCGAATTTCGGTATCGCGAAAGCGTGAAAGAGACATGGTAACTCCTGTTTGTTGTCAAAGTTTGTATATACATTATGGCAACAAACGCTTCTGCGCAATCACCTAAATCGCCCTTTTTAGCAAAAAAAAACTCAGTCCTAAATATTCACCAACATAGTGCAAACGCCAACAATAGGGCGAAATTACGCACCAAAATGGACTTTACGAGGAAATTCCAACTCTCTTCTTTACCTAAGAAGCGGACTTCGCTATATGTATATACATTAGCCGTTATTCGTTAACAAAAAGGAGCCCCGATGACCCATTGCTATTTTGCTGATCATGCCCTACTGCCGACTGGATGGGCCTCTCAGGTGCTGTTCGAAGTCGATGCCACCGGCATGCTGATATCGGTACTGCCCAACAGCTCGCCCGGCAACGCCCAGCGCTTAGCCGGGCCAGCGCTACCCGGTATGCCTAACCTACATTCACACGCTTTTCAGCGCGCCATGGCGGGCCTGGCAGAAATCGGTAGCCCCCAGCCAGACAGCTTCTGGAGCTGGCGAGACCGCATGTACGGCTTGGTGGACCGCCTGACACCGAATCAAGTGGGCACTATTGCCCAATCGCTGTATGTCGAAATGCTTAAGGGCGGCTATACCCAGGTCAGCGAGTTTCATTATTTGCACCACGATCTATCGGGCAAGGCCCATAGCGATCCGGCTGAAATGGCCTGGGCGATTAGCCAAGCGGCCGAGCGCAGTGGCATTGCGCTTACCTTGCTACCGGTGCTTTACGCCCACAGCGGCTTTGGCGGCCAGCCACCCAATCATGGGCAAAGACGTTTTATCCACGCCGTACCAGATTTTTTGAAATTGCTTGAGACGTTGAAGCCAAGCTTTACCGACCACTCCACACAGGCACTAGGCATGGCGTTTCATTCCCTGCGCGCGGTGACATTGGAAGAGATCCAGGCGGTGCTGGCGACGAACCCTGTCGGGCCACGCCACATTCATGTCGCCGAGCAGCAACGCGAAGTGGAAGACAGCCTCGCCTATTCAGGCAAACGCCCTGTGCGCTGGCTACTGGATAACGTTGAGGTGGATGAGCGCTGGTGTTTGATCCATGCCACACACCTGGACGACTCAGAAGTACGTGACCTTGCTGCTAGCGGCGCGGTGGCGGGGCTCTGCCCGACCACGGAGGCCAATCTGGGTGACGGACTCTTCCGCGCAGTGGAGTATGCCGCCCAGGGCGGGCGTTTAGGCATTGGCTCTGATAGCCATGTCTCACTCGATGTGGTTGAAGAGCTACGCCTGCTTGAGTACGGCCAGCGCCTTGCCACCCAACAGCGCAACTGCCTGCACAATAGCGACATACGCCCGGTGGCTGACTGGCTTTACCGCAGCGCCTTGGCTGGCGGTGCCCAAGCCTCCGGCCAGCCCATCGGCGCCCTGGAAGTCGGCAAGCGCGCCGACATGGTGGTACTGGATGGCAGTGACCCCTACCTTGCCACTAGCGCAGACGACACCCGTCTGGGGCGCTGGCTATTTGGCGGTTCCAAACAGCAGATACGCGATGTCATGGTCGCAGGCCGCTGGGTCATTCAGGCGCGACGCCATGCCCTCGACGACGTTAACCGCACCGCACTGGCAGGCCTGTTTCGAGAGATTGACTAAGCTGTTGAGCGAGAGCGACTAATGGGGGGAGTGCGCCATTGAGCGCAGCTTGTAGCGGTCGCCTGGGTGAAGCAAATGGGCATAGCTAATCAGGCGATCACCCGACCAGGTACGGCGGTGCACGCTGAGACACGGCAGAGGCGAGTCAACTTCTAGCCACTCTGCGGTTTGAGCATCGACCAGCACGGCCTCGACGATATGCTCCATATCCGTAATGGGGCAAGCAGCGACCAGTACTTCATTCGGAGTATGCTTGGAGAAGTCTGCATCCAGATAACCGGGCACCCAGCGCGGATTAACGTAACGGTCTTCAAGCTGAATGGGCAGGCCATTTTCGAGGTGAATCAGAATGGAGTGGAATAGCTTAGTGCCAATACGCACGCCCATACGCAGGGCGATCTCGTCGTCGGCATTAAGCGGCTCACAGCGCAACACACGGTTTGTGTAGTCATGGCCACGGCTGCGTACTTCATCAGCGATATTATTGACTTCCGCCAACGGCGATTCAGAGCGGCGATCAGTCACAAAGGTGCCGATCCCCGATTGACGCACCAGATAACCCTCCTGCACCAGATCACGAATAGCTTTATTAGCTGTCATCCTGCTGACCCCAAAGGTGACCGCCAGCTGCTCTTCAGGCGGGATTTTATGGTCGACGGGAAAGTGACCCGTTTGGATGTTATCCAGCAGGTAGTGCTTGATCTGTTGATATCGGGGCGGTTGGCGTCCCACGTGCTCTCCTCAAATCCCTTTTATCGCCCGGCTTATCAACCCATCGCCCTCAGGTCGATGCTAAGCAGGTGCGTTCCAGGCATCGTCTCAAATTTGATCGTCTCGCAGGCAGCGTTAACCGGCGCCAAGAGAGGCTCTTGCCCAGGCCAATACCACAGGTCGCAATCATTGAGCGACTGCGCTGGTCGGCTGGACATCCACGCAGTCCCACCCACAGCCACTACCAGTGTCTCAGCACCTGGGTGTCGCTGTAGCGGCTCTCCCTGGGTTAGCCAAGCCACACGGGCCTGCCATTGAAGTGGATTGTACATCAAATTCAGCGCCCGACTCGCCCCTTCAGGTAGCAAGCACTCCACCGCCGTATCACCATCAAAAACAACGCTTTGTCGAGGCACTAACTTAGTGCGTTGATCGGGCAGTATCAGCGTGACCGGATGCGTGCCAACCACGGTGAAATGACGTTTCAGCCCAGCCATAACCGAGAATGGCCCCGGCCTTTCCAGCTCCGCCATCGACACCCGCCACCCCGGTGAGTCAACGCTGGCTTGGCGGGCCACTTCACGGGTAACGCCGCCACCATTGCGCCAAGCAACGGGCACCAGCTCGGCAAAGCGATATGTCATCCATGAGCCCATAAAGATGCCCGTCAAGGCGCCGCAGATTTGCGATAGCTCATAGAAGCATCAATACGACCCAGGATATAGTCGCCCGCGGCGACTGGCGGGTAAATCGCCTCGTCAGCAGCAACACCCAAATCGACAGGATCAACCAGCGCAGCATAGGTAGGATCATAAAAGGTGGCGATGGAATAACGTTCGCGGCCACTGGTGTTGATAACCCGATGCAGGGTAGAGCGAAAGCGGTCATTAGACCACCGCGCCAGCAGATCACCGACATTGACGACCAGCGACCCCTCAATGAAAGGCGCGTCAATCCAACGCTCGCTGCCCAGCTCACGCACCTGCAAACCACCGACGGCATCTTGGTAAAGCAACGTCACGCAACCATAATCGGTATGCGGGGCAACGCCAAATTGATCGGCTGGCCGATCATCAGACTGGACGGGATAATAGACCGCCTGAGTGCGCTGTAACGGCTTGGTGTACTTGTCAGCGAAGAACTCAGGATCAATATCCAGGCTCATGGCAATGGCACGCAGCAGATCCGCTCCGCAGCGGCCTACCTCAACAAAGTAGCGATCCATGGCTGGCTGAAACTCCGGCATAAAGTCTGGCCACTGGTTCGGCCCACGCAGTGCCTCGCCTGCCAGTACACTTGGGTCATCCTCGGCCAAGTCCAGCCCAAAACCATAGAACTCCTTCTCATCAGGTCGGGTTGCCTGATACATAGTGGCACCACCGCGCCGATGAAAACCACGGTGGTGCTTATTAACCGCCACCTGCGCCTTGCGCTCCAGTGGCTCAGCAAAGAAGCGCTGGGCGGCCTGCATAGCATCGTCTATTACTGCCTGTGATAAACCATGGTTGATGATGTAAAAGAACCCCACCTGGGTACAGGCGTTGTGTATCGCCTCCCCCGCCCGCGCGAGGCTATCAGGGTCGCCCTCACGCACGCCCTGCATATCAACCAGCGGTATGGTCATTGCTGAAGTTGTCATTACTTGAGTCTCCACTGTCAACGAAAAGCCAGCCCAATCCTTACCCGTGTTAGTCCACTTAGGCTATCGGTAGCGGCTATAAACAAGAACAGCCACAAGCAATAAGTATATACATATAAAAATGCTTTTATCTATCCATGTTATTAAAACAAATCCTATAAAATTTCGCCTAAAACGCACCAAAATCACACAAAAATCACCATTTATGCACTAAAAATTATCATTTTAAAATAATATCTAACAGCGCCAGGAAACTTAACCAATAGAACTTGCATAAATACCACCTACCTGTATATACATAATAGCAACGCTCGATTTCATAGCCACAGATTCACAACTATAGGTTCACAACAACAGCTGGGAAGATCTAAAAACCATTTTCAACACCCGCTGAGTGAGAAAAAGACTGTTTAGATGCTCCCAAATGATGCCCGTAAAGCACTTCAGAGGTCACCATGACATCAGTACAACGACTCTCCCCCGGCCAACTTACGCTTGCCACACTGCGCGCGCTTTTTGAGGACAGCCCCACTATCGAGCTCGATGAGGAGAGCAGGGCTAGAGTCGCTCGGGCCGAAGCAACGGTTAGCGACATTTTGGATAGTGGCCGCACCGTTTACGGTATTAACACCGGCTTTGGCGTGCTCGCCCAGACCTCAATACCACGCGCGTCACTCACAGAGCTCCAGCGAAACTTAGTGCTGTCACACAGCACAGGGGTTGGTGACAACTTAGACGAAGCCACCGTTGGTTTGATACTGGCGCTTAAGGCCGCCTCGCTGGCCCGTGGCCACTCCGGCGTACGCTGGCTGATCATTGACGCATTGCTGGCGCTTTACAACGCCCAGGTCTACCCCTGTATTCCCGCTAAAGGCTCAGTAGGCGCCTCAGGGGATCTTGCGCCGCTAGCGCATTTAGCCGCCACCCTGCTCGGCGAAGGCCGCATGCGCCATAAGGGACGCGAGATACCAGCCGTTGAAGGACTTGCCCTAGCGGGTCTGGCACCGCTGACACTAGCGCCCAAGGAGGGGCTGGCACTCATCAACGGAACACAAGTTTCCACTGCACTTGCGTTGCGCGGCCTGTTCGCCACCGAAAAACTATTCACCGCTGCCGTGCTCGCCGGTAGCCTGACAGTGGATGCTTTAAAAGGCTCAGACACCCCGTTTGACGAGCGCATCCAGGCCGTTCGCGGCCACCCCGGTCAGTGTGATGTCGCTGGTTTCTACCGCGAGCTGCTAGCGGGCAGCCGGGTGCGCGAATCCCACCGCGACTGCCCGCGGGTTCAGGATCCCTACTCGCTGCGCTGCCAGCCCCAGGTGATGGGCGCCTGCCTCGACCACTTACGCTTTGCAGCGGGCGTATTTCTACGTGAAGCTAACGCCGTTTCTGATAATCCGCTGATCTTTGACAACGGTGACGTCCTTTCCGGCGGCAACTTCCATGCTGAGCCGGTTGCCATGGCCTCCGATGTGCTGGCGCTGGTGATCTCAGAAATCGGCGCGCTGTCGGAAAGACGCATCGCCCAACTCGTCGACCCCGCCCTCTCAGGGCTACCGGCGTTCTTGGTCAACGACAGTGGCCTTAACTCTGGCTTCATGATTGCCCAAGTTAGTGCGGCGGCACTGGCGTCCGAGAACAAAACCCTGGCCCACCCCGCCTCAGTAGACAGCCTGCCGACCTCCGCCAATCAAGAAGACCACGTATCAATGGCGACGTTTGCCGCAAGGCGACTGGCCGACATGGCGTTTAACTCCAGCGCGGTAGTCGCCATTGAGCTACTGGCGGCGGCCCAAGGGGTGGAATTCCACCGCCCCATGACCACGTCACCTTCCCTCGAAGAAGCGCTGGCACTGATTCGGCGCGACGTTAAACATTACGACCGGGATCGCTACTTTGCCCCCGATCTCGTTGCCGCCCAGCGCTTTGTTGACGAGGCTATCTTCGAACCACTGCTGCCCCGCCCACGCCTCTACGCCGAAGGTTGATATGAAACGACGCTACGCCCCAAGCCACCGCTGGCGACACGCCCAAAGTATCGATGAACTGGCCTCGATGGCCAGTAGCCGACTGCCCGCCTTTGCCTGGGAATATCTCAATGCAGGTGCCGAGGACGAGCACACCCTCAACGACAATCGCAGAGCATTTCAACGCTGGCAGTGGCGACCACGCACGCTGCTTGACCTAAGCGAGATCGACAGCCGCACCACCCTTTTGGGCCAGGAGTGCGCAATACCCCTGGCAATCGCCCCCACCGGCTACAACGGCATGCTGTGGCGTGACGCTGATATCGCCCTAGCCCGAGCGGCGCAACGTCACGACGTGCCCTTCACGCTGAGTACCGTATCCTGCAATAGCCTTGAGGCGGTTGCCGCCGCTGTCCCAACCGGTCGGCTGTGGTTTCAGCTCTATCCACTACGCGATAAATCAGCGACCCAGGATCTGATCGAACGCGCTCAAGCAGCTAATGCAGAGGCTCTTGTAGTCACTACCGATGCAGTGGTGCTCGGTCGACGCGAGTGGGACAGCCGCAGCTACCTGAACCCTCGACGCCTGACCATGGGCCATACGCTAGATGCTTTGTGCCACCCACGCTGGGCCGCCCAGGCACTCTGGCCCAACGGCCTACCGACACTGGGCAACCTGCTCAAATACTTGCCCGCAGGGGAGCACAGTGCGGCCAGCGCAGCTACCTACATCAGTCAACAAATGGCGACCGACTTAACGTGGGAAGCGCTAGCCGAGATTCGCCAGCAGTGGTCGGGCAAGCTGATCATCAAGGGTATTCTCAATGCTGAGGATGCCCGCCATTGCCAGCGGCTAGGGGCCGACGCCATCGTGGTTACCAACCATGGTGGACGCCAACTGGATGGCTCGCCTGCCAGCCTCGACTGCTTGCCACCCATCGTCGATGCGGTGGGAAAAGAACTTGAGATTCTGCTCGATAGCGGCATTCGCCGAGGTAGCGATATTGCCAAAGCGCTAGCTCTAGGCGCCAATGGCGTACTCAGTGGAAGGGCCACGCTATATGGTCTCGCGGTTGGCGGCGAGGCAGGCGCTAATCATGCCCTGACGCTACTCCAGCAACAGTTACACAATACGCTTGCTCTGCTGGGTCGCCCATGCGTGTCCCAACTCGACCGCGACTGTCTGGGTCTTCCCCTCCATCTTTCACACGACAACTCACATTACCTCACGGCTAATTCGGTGGATTCGCCCACACAAACCGTGCAGCCGACTATGGGAGATCTATCGTGAGCATTGAACCCAGTAAAGACGATGCCTTCCTAGATCTGTTGCTAAGCGCCTTTGGCGACAGCGTGCTGCTGGGCGAGTCAATCCCGGCGTCTTGTCATAGCGATTGGACCGGCCACGCCGCCTGTCGTCCACTGGCGCTGGTACGTCCAACCAGCACACAGGAAGTCTCCAAGCTGCTGCAACTTTGCAACCAGCACCGCCGCGCCGTCGTCCCCCAGGGTGGCATGACGGGTTTAGCCGGTGGCGCCGTACCCACGGCTGAGAGTGTCGCGCTGTCATTAATCAAGCTCAGCGGCGTGGAGAACGTTGACCAAGATGCCGCCACACTGACGGTGCGAGCGGGCACTACACTTCAGGCCGTCCAAGACGCGGCTATAGAAGCAGGCTTTTGCTATCCAATTGATTTTGGCGCCCGAGGCTCTTGCCAGATCGGCGGC
Organism: Vreelandella glaciei; assembly: GCF_013415125.1. Classification (GTDB taxonomy): domain Bacteria; phylum Pseudomonadota; class Gammaproteobacteria; order Pseudomonadales; family Halomonadaceae; genus Vreelandella; species Vreelandella glaciei. The sequence goes on from NZ_JACCDE010000006.1 coordinate 114,620, forward strand.
ACCCTCTCCACCAATGCGGGCGGCCATGGCGTGATTCGTCACGGCATGACACGTGACCGTGTGCTCGGCCTCGAAGTAGTGCTAGCCGACGGGCGGATTCTCGATTTGATGAACAGCATGATCAAAAATAATACCGGCTACGACCTTAAGCACTGTTTTATCGGTGCCGAGGGAACACTAGGCGTCATCACCCGCGCTGTACTGCGTCTTGCCCCGCCCCAGAGGGAGTCCCGCACGCTTTTGTGCGCGCTACGCGACTACCCGGCGGCGGTCAGTCTGCTGCATCGACTGCGTGGCACCGGACTAGCCCTAGAGGCATTCGAGGTGATGTGGCAGGACTTCTATGCGATGAGTTGCGAGTGGCAGAGCAACCAGTCGCCTCTCCCACCAAGCTACCCTCTTTACGTGCTGTGTGAGGTCGAAGGCGATGCAAGCCACCTGGAGATGGTCCTGGCAGCCGCTCTGGAAACTGGCGAAGTGCAAGATGCCGTCATGGCAAGCACGATCAAACAGGCCCAAGAACTATGGGCAATTCGGGAGGCGACTGGCGAATTTCCCGTCAAGCTGGCACCGATCAACTTCGACATCAGTTTACCCATTGCAAAAATTGGCGACTTTGTTGAAGCGGCAGGCAAGCTGCTCACGCACCGCTGGCCAGGAATCCGCATCGTCAATTTCGGCCATATTGGCGACAGCAACCTGCATCTCACTGTAGATAGTAACTCGCTAACTGAGAACACCTCGGCGACTCACCACGCTATCGAAACCGATATCTACGGGCTGGTCGGTGAATACCGCGGCTCCATTTCTGCCGAGCATGGCATTGGTCTGCTTAAGCGTGAATTCCTGCATCACAGTGTCCGCCCCGAAGCGTTGAACGTTATGCATGCCCTCAAGCAAACATTTGATCCAAACAACATTCTCAATCCCGGCAAGGTGCTCAGTTAAGCCACCTTTATTCACCAACAACCGCACTCAAACAGGGCGAAGTTAATTCGCCCTTTAGTGCCAAAATTTGCAAAGCCATTATGTATATACAGGTAAGTACTTTCTGGCATGCAGTTTGCTTTTATAAAGCTGACGTACTGGTACGCACTGTCAGTTTCGCCCCCAACAGATCCAGGCGCCCTGACAGTTTCTTAATCATCCCGATGGAGTCATGACTCGATGAAAAAATCCAATCTACTCAAGCATTCACTCTCTTACCTGGCGATAAGCCTTGGTACTTCTTTTGCAGCCAGCACCGCCTCTGCGGATCTGCTTGAAGAGGTACAAGAACGGGGCGTTCTCAATGTAGGTACTGAATTTCATTTCGCCCCATTCGCTTATCTAGACAATGGCCAGCAGAGCGGACTCAACCTTGAACTTATGGAGCGTGTGGCTGAAGAGCTAGAGGTAAGTATTAATTGGATCGATCTGCCCTGGCCCAGCGTACTGCCAGGCCTTGAGGCTGGAAACTATGACTTCGTAGCTGGCCCGGCGATGATTACTCAAGAGCGCAAGCTACGTTACAACTTCACCCTGCCTATCGCTGATGCCACCGTCGCCATCTTAAAGCGTGCTGACGACGACTCTATACAAACCCCCGAAGATATCTCCGGCAAAGCGGCCGGTGGTGGTCGCGGCACTGCGCAGCTTGAGCAGCTAAAAGCGTTTGCCGCTGAATTGCCCGAGCCCCCAACGATTACCGAGTACGTTGATTATAGCCAAACCTACGCTGATCTTGCCGCGGGTCGGATTGATGCAGTAGCCAACTCACTCCCCAATATTGCCTACACCGCTACCCAACGACCAATGTTTGAGGTGGTCCATCCCCCCTTTGGGCAACCCGCCTACTTCGGCTATATGGCGCGCAACGATGAGGAGTCCGCCTCACTGGTGGAAGCCATCAACGAGGTGCTGCTATCTATGCACGAGGATGGCAGCCTAGCTGAGCTGCAAACCAAATGGTTCGGCGAGCCGATGGATGTTCCCAGCGAAGATTTTGAACCGGAGATCTAATCAGCTTGTGACGTGTTCGGGCGGTCATTGAGCTAGATACCGCCCGGTATGCTCTCCCTCACCTCCAGGGATATTGCCAATGTTTGACTGGCCAACCTTTCTTTTCAGCCTTCCGTTGCTTGGCAAGGCACTGCTTATCACGCTACAGACGTCGTTGCTGGGTAATGCCTTTGGCTTTGTCATTGCGATACTTATTTCCAGCATGCAGCTGGCAAAAATGCCACTACTACGGCGCCTCGGTGGCAGCTATATCTTTATCTTTCGGGGTGTACCGCTGCTCGTGCAGCTATTGGTCATCTACTACTTGGCGCCTATGTTTGGCCTACCCAACCTTTCCCCAATGGTTGCCGCGGTGATGGCGCTCTCGCTCTGCTCAGGCGCCTATATCGCAGAAATATTACGCGGTGGCCTGATGGCAATCCCCTCAGGGCAGAGTGAAGCGGCACATCTACTAGGCATGAGCCGTCCGGCTATTTTGCTGCGTATTGAGCTGCCCCAAGCGGTTCAAAGCACCCTCCCTTCACTGGTCAACGAGCTGGTATTGCTGATTAAGGCCTCAGCGTTAGTGTCGGTGGTCGGCCTGGCGGACCTTACCCGGGTGGCCCAGAACCTCGCCTCGTCAGACTACTTATTCTTCCAGCATTACCTGGTGCTAGCGGGGATCTACTGCCTGATTAACATACCGCTGACCATGTTCGGGCGCCGACTTGAGCGTCATTTAGAGAGGAGTCTGGCGTGACTTTCGATCTATCCATTATCACTGCCAATGCCGGAGCAATCTGGAACGCATTTTTAGTCACCATTTATACCTGGTTGGCAGGTAGCGTGCTGGGCCTTATGGCGGGATTACTGATTGCTGCGCTGATGCTCTTTGGTGGGCGGCCATTACAGCTGTTACTAAGAGTATTCATTGAGCTGGTACGCGGCACCCCCTTTCTGGTGATCCTGTTCCTGGTCTACTACGGCGGCCCCTCATTTGGCCTGCGGCTCGGCGCGATGACGGCTGGGGTGCTCTGCATCGCCTTCTATAGCAGTGTCTATTTTGCGGAAATTTTTCGTAGCGGTTTTGCCGCGGTGCCACGTGGGCAGCTGGAAGCAGGCGAGTGCCTGGGGCTTGGCCGCCTTCAGCTACTGTGGCGCGTACAACTACCGCAGATGCTCGTCCTTATCCTGCCAGCAATCTTCAATATGCTGACCATTCTGTGCAAGGAAACCGCCGTACTGTCGATTATCACTGTGCCGGAGCTAACCGCGGTGCTCACCGGTATTGGCACCCGCACCTTTACCTTTATTGAAACGTTATTAGTGCTCTGCATCGCCTATCTATTACTGATCGAGATCACCTCACGCGCAGGCAGGTGGCTTGAGCACCGCGTCGGCATCTACTTGCAGCGCTGAACAGGAGCTAGCTATGTCGCTTTCCCTATCCCCCACTAACGCTATCTCAGCAGTCCCGGCTGAGAACTCGAAGATAGCGCCAATCATCCATCTTTCAGCCGTCGGCAAGCGCTTCGGCAAAAATCAAGTGCTCGCCAATATTGACCTAGACGTACACCACTCTGAGGTGGTCTGTTTGATCGGCCCCTCAGGTTCCGGCAAAAGCACCCTACTGCGCTGCATGGCGTTCCTTGAGGAGTATGACGACGGCGAAATTCATATTGAGGGGCGTTTGCTGGGCTGGGAGATTGATGATCGGGGACACCGTAAACACGCGGGGCGCAACCGTCTTAACCAGGCTCGACGCAATCTAGGCATCGTCTTTCAGCAGTTCAATCTATGGCCTCATATGACTGCGCTGGGCAATGTCACGGAAGCGTTAGTGAGGGTAAGGCGCTTACCGCGACAGGAGGCTGAAAAAAAGGCGATGAAGGCGTTAGACAAAGTTGGCCTCAGTGAAAAAGCAAAGGAGTACCCCGCACGCCTTTCCGGTGGCCAACAGCAACGCGTGGCGATCGCCCGGGCGCTGGCGATGGAACCCAAAATCATGCTGTTTGATGAACCCACTTCGGCCCTCGACCCGGAACTGGTGGGTGAAGTGCTGGCCGTGATGAAGCAGCTCGCCCAGGAAGGCATGACCATGGTGGTGGTGACCCACGAGATGGGCTTTGCGGCCCAAGTTGCCGACAGCGTCGTTTTCCTGGATCAAGGCAGCATCGTTACCCGCGGCACCCCCAATGAAGTATTTCGTGATACCAACCATCCACGTCTACGCCAGTTCCTACAGAACTACCTTGACCGCAACGCCTTTTGGCATACGACCCCGGAGAAAACGAGCTGATGCCCAACCTCGACCCGACCCATCTGGCGCGCCGGGAAGTTCGCGAACTCAAGGGTTACAACGCCGGACTCTCAAGCGAGCAGGTCAGCAAGCGCTTCGGCGTAACACGTATCACCAAACTGGGTAGCAACGAAAACCCTCACGGCCCCTCTCCACAAGTAGCCGCTGCGCTCTCTAAAGCCTTGATGGATAGCGGCCTGTATCCCGATGCATCCTGCACTCTGTTACGTGGAGCGCTCGCGGGGCAACTGGATATAGCCCCTGAACGGCTGGTATTTGGCAATGGCTCTGAGGATCTGATTGCGATTTTGTGCCGGGTATTTCTCGACCACGGCGACAGCCTGGTGACGATCACCCCCGCCTTTGGCCTGCATACACTCTACCCGCACTCGCTAGGGGCCCATATCCACTCGGTGCCATTGCTTGATGGGGGGCGTTTCGATATCGATGGGCTGCTGGAGGCACTGGTCGAGCCGCCACGCGTGCTGATGTTCTCGTCGCCCTCCAATCCGGCTGGCAGCGCTTTATCCGCCGCTCAGCTTGATCAATTGCTTAATGCGCTCACCCCCTCCACCCTGCTGGTCTTCGACGAAGCTTATTATGAATACGCCAAAACGAGCCCCGATTACCCAGACGTGCTGGCCCAGCTGGCTCACCAGCAAAGTCCCTGGATCGTACTGCGCACCTTCTCAAAAGCCTACGCACTCGCTGGTTTGCGGATTGGTTATGGCATTGTTAGCAGCCCCGCCCTTGCCGACTTAATCGACCGCCTGCGTACGCCATTCAACGTCAACCGCCTCGCGCAAGTGGCGGCGGTGGCAGCACTCCAGGACACGACGCACCTTGAAACAAGCCTTGAGCTGACAACGAGCGAGCGCAGTCGCGTGGCGCAAGCACTGAAGGATATGGGGCTAACAGTGGTACCGTCACTGGCTAATTTTCTGTTCTTCGAAACGACCCAGCCATCAGAGCAGGTGCATGAGGCGCTTCTGGCTCACGGAGTGATCGTTAAACCTTGGCTAGAGCCTGGATACACCCATTGGGTACGTGTTTCGATCGGCAGCCGAGAGGAGAACGACCAGTTCTTGGCCGCGCTAGCGGCTTCAATGCCACACTAACCTAGCCCTAGCTGATTGCCTTATTATGACGACATTAGCGACTAGCTCTAAGTCATCACTGGAGTAGTGGATGAAAAAATCCGGCACCGATAGCGTCACCGCACCAAAAGCACTTTATTTACAGGCCAAACAGTTTGTATTGGAACGCGCCGCCTCAGGTTTTTGGAAACCTGGCGACATGATTCCATCTGAAAATCAATTAGTTAATGAGCTCGGCATGTCACGTATGACGATAAACCGGGCGCTGAGGGAACTGACTAACGAGGGTTTCTTAGAACGTACCAGCGGTGTAGGTACCTTTATTGCTGAGCGCAAGCCACACTCCAATTTATTGCAGATAGCCAATATTGCTGACGAAATAGCCTCCCGTGGCCATCGTTACCATTGCGAAGTACTTGAACTTGGTCGTGTGGCCGCACCGTTCTCCATTGCTTCAGCGCTTGAGCTGACCACCGGTAGCTCGGTCTATCATCTGCGCTGTGTTCACTACGAGGAAGAGCTCGCTGTACAGCTTGAGGACCGCTACGTTTCGCCTGCCATGGCCCCGGATTTTATTCACCAGCAATTTGATGACACATTGCAGCCTTCACGCTACTTATTGAACACCATCCCCGTAGACGAAATAGAACATATCGTCGATGCGCTATTGCCCTCGGAAGAAGATTCCAAAGCGCTAGATATTGATGTCAACGAGCCCTGTTTAGCACTTATGCGCCGCACCTGGAGTGCTTCACATGTCGTCACCTACGTTAAATTTCTCCATCCCTCAATGCGCTATCGTCTGGGTAGCCGATTCTCTGTCGATGCCAGTTCCCGAGCGGGCTGACCCTGTACCCGATGAGTTACACCATGAATACACAAATCAAACCTAGAAGCTGATGTACAAAGCAGAGAGTCACTCGGCACTCTCTGTGATAAAAGCGGCAAGATTAGCAATATCATCATCCGATAAACCGGTGGCGTTGGGGATCATCAGAAAGGAGTTTGAACCCACCTTCTCACCAGCCCGGTATGTTTCAAGGCGGGAGGTAATGTACTCCGCGTCCCGTCCGCTAAGCGATGGAAAGCTCGCCATTCCTTGTGCATTTGGGCCGTGACACTGAGCGCAAGCGTCCTTGTAGAGTGCTTCTCCAGCCGACTTATCTACCGCTTGCAGAGTAGCTGACCCCATCGTCAGCGCCGTCGCAATAACGAACAACAGTGATACCTTCATAGTGGCCTTTTCCCAGCAGAGTGGTCTTGATCAAAAAGCTTAAGACGGCTTGAAGAGATCGCAGCCGCACTGGCATACGCTAGGGCGGCTGCCAGTCGCTTATTCGGGAGTGATGCGGTAAATGCTTCCTTCATCAACCGCCGTATAAAGATCACCCTCCGGGCCCAGTACCAATGAACGGAAGCGAGCAGCTCCCATGGGTACCGGCATTTCGGCAACGTCATTGACCGAAAGACCATCTTCGGCGATATCAATCAGGTTAATGCGCTGCCCCACCGGCGTACCGCCGAAACCGATGCCCATAAAACCAACAACCAGACGGCCGTCCCAATCGCCCCACTGCTCGCCGACTAGAAACTCGGCAGACGAGATTCCCTGAGAAAGCCCATCGTTTTTCCAGGCAGGCTGCATAGCGTCCGGGTAGGTTTCGGTGTCGGTCACCGGCATATAGGCCGCCCGCTCTTTTGGATCCATCCCCTCGGTCTGATTGGGCTCATAACCACAGTAATCGTCCGGGCAATCACCACGGCCCGCCATGTTGGGTTTCGGATCCCAGCCACTGTTGCCACCATTGACCAGTGCATTGATCTCATCCGAATGCCAGGGGCCGTGCTCCGTCACGATGGGTTGGCCAGTCGTAGGGTGGAAAGTGATGCCCTGTACGTTGCGGTGACCATAGGTATAGATGCGAGGATCAAAGCCCTCAGGCGGTTTGTTACCCTCGGCAGCCTCGCCATCCCGGTCAATACGTAGCACCTTGCCACCAAGCAGCTCTGGTGACTGCGGAATCTCACTATTATGGTTGTCGCCCGTGGTTACATAGAGGTAGCCATCCTCTGGGCTGAAGCGAATACGGCCACCATTATGAGCCCCCGCGTCGCCGAACGGATGGTCGGTGGCAGCGGGCTTGTAGGGAATGTCCTCGACAATATCAGTGCGATCCGACACGTCATTAAAATCGCTATTTACCGTCATGCGCAGTACACGGTTAGTACGTGGTTCGGACATGTTGGAGGCTGAGTAGACGTAGACTGTGCGATTTTCTTCAAAATCAGGATCGATCGCCACACCATTCATCCCCGCCTGTCCTTCACAGACAAGATCATCGGCGGTGGTGGCATAGTCATCCGTACCTTCCATCCCCAGCAGGTGCTCTACTTCACCATCGGGGAGCCGTACCGAAAGTCCAAGACAGCGTTCGGTGTAAAACATCGTCCCATCAGGCAGAAAGGCCATATCCCAAGGGTTCTCAAGACCGGATAACACCTCAGACTGGCTGAGTTCAGGCTCATTGGCAGTAGCAACGGCGGGTAAGCCTATGATCACCGCAGAGGCGATGGCCGCACATAGCGGCCGCATAACGAGTTTATGGGACATGGCAGGCACTCCTTCCAGACGTTGTTTGTAATTGTTATCAACACTGCACGCGCTTATTGAGTTTAGGTCGCCAATCAGGGCGGTCAATACTCTTTGTCAATAATTGCTTGTCTAAAATTTTCCTACACGCAGCATCACGGCGGGTAACGATGAGTAATAAGCGCACAGCTAAAAATGCCTGTTACGTATATTGAATGTCGCTTTTCGACAACTCTTTATGGCTCAGCGCGACACACTAGTCAGCGAATAAACTGCTGAGTAGAGAGCACGCCATGAATCGCAATGTCATTCTCACCTGTGCCGTTACCGGCGCAGGCGACACCACCGCCAAGAATCCCAACGTACCCGTGACACCCAAGGCCATCGCGGCGTCCTGCATCGAAGCCGCCCGCGCCGGCGCCAGCATCGCGCATATTCACGTTCGCGACCCGGAGACCGGCGGCATCAGCCACTCTTCTGAGCAGTTCCGCGAAGTAATGGAGCGCGTACGTGAAGCGGATGTGGATATCGTCATGAACATCACCGCTGGCGGCGGCGGCGATTGGATACCCGATGCCACAGACCCAACTCGAGGCGGCCCCGGCACCGATATTCAAACGCCCGCCGAGCGTCACGCCCCAGTCGGCGAACTACTCCCCGAGCTGTGCACGCTGGACTGCGGCAGCCTCAATTTTGGCGATATGGTGTACGTCAACCCGGCTGATTGGTTGCGCGAACACGCCCGCCTCGTTCAAGCCGCAGGCGTTAAGCCCGAGCTGGAGTGCTTTGACCTGGGCCACGTGTGGTTTGCCCGCCAGCTTCAGCAAGAGGGGCTGATCGACGGCGACCCGCTTTATCAGCTCTGCCTGGGTATTCCCTGGGGCGCCGAAGCGGACACCGAAACCATGCTGGCCATGCGCAACAAATTACCCACCAACGCTAACTGGGCCGCCTTTGGTATCGGTCGCCATCAAATGCCCATGGTTGCCCAAGCCGTGCTGCTGGGTGGCCACGCTCGGGTTGGCTTGGAAGATAACCTGTTTTTAGAGAAAGGCGTGCTGGCTAACAACGGCCAACTGGTCGAGAAAGCGTCGACCATTATTGAAAACCTCGGCGCCCGAGTAATGACACCGGCAGAAACCCGCGCCCATTTGAAGTTACGCAACCCGTCAGGAGATGTTGTATGAGCCGCTTAGCCGTGATTGGTACTGGCGTGATTGGCAACGGTTGGATTGCCCGCGCCCTCGCCCAAGGGTGGGACGTCGTCGCCTTCGACCCGGATCCCAACGCGCCAGCGCGCACGCAATCGTTTATCGACAATGCCTGGGCTTCGTTAACCCAGCTTGGCCTTGCGCCCGATGCTAGCCCTGAGCGGTTAACCTTTGCGACCACGATCGAAGAGGCCGTAAACGGCGTTGACCTGATTCAGGAGAACGTGCCCGAGCGTCTACCGCTAAAGCAAGAAATTTTAGCTGCTATCGATGCCGCTGCCGCACCGGACGTCATCATCGGCTCGTCGACTTCCGGCTTCAAACCCACCGACCTGCAACAGCAGTGCCAACAAGCCCCTGGGCGCGTGATCGTCGCCCACCCCTTCAACCCGGTGTATTTACTGCCACTGGTGGAGCTTGTTGGCGGTGAGGCCACCCAGCCCGCCCAGATCGCCAGCGCTCAAGGGTTATATCAGTCGCTCGCCATGCGGCCGCTAGTGGTGCGCCGTGAAATTGAAGGGCATATCGCCGACCGCTTGATGGAGGCGCTGTGGCGGGAAGCCTTGCACTTGGTCAACGATGGCGTGGCCACCACCGAAGAGATCGACGCGGCGGTGGTTTACGGCTGCGGGCTACGCTGGCCTTTGATGGGCACCTTTTTAACCTTCCACTTGGCGGGCGGCGAGCCTGGCATGCGCCATATGCTGGAGCAGTTTGGCCCCGCGTTAAAACTCCCCTGGACCAAGCTGGAAGCGCCAGAACTCACCGACGAGCTCATCGACAAAGTGGTCGAAGGCTGTGAGCATCAGGCCGCGGGGCGTTCAGTGGCCACGCTGGACCGGCGCCGGGATGACTTTTTAGTCGAGCTGCTGGAAGTAGTGCAGAAATACTGGCCAGAAGCCGAAGGCCTAAAGGGACGCATTTAATGATCATCCATGAAACCCATGTCGCCCCCGAGTGGGTCGACTACAACGGTCACATGAACGACGCGGAGTACGCCCGCGTCTTTTCCCAGGCCTGCGAAGCGCTGATTGACCAGATAGGCTTAGACGAAGCGGGCCGTGAGCACTATGGCTTCACGATCTACACGCTGGAAACTCATCTCTGCTATCGCCGCGAGGCGCACCAAGGCCAGCCGCTCACTATTGATCTCACGCTGCTCGATAGCGATGCCAAACGTCTGCACGTGTTTTTCGCCATGTTCGATGACGAAGGCAACCTGCTGGCGACCAGCGAACAAATGTTGATGGGCATGAAACAAGCCTCAGGACGACCAAGCCCGTTTCCAGAAGCGGTCGCGAATCGCGTAGCTGCGCTGCCAAAGGCAAATGGCGATGCCTGGCCGGAGCTTGCTGGCCGTACCATCGGTATTCGACGCTAAGGGTGACTTCAAAGATGAACGTAGACGCCTTTATTCAGCGCTTTAGCGCAGGGCTGGCCGTGATGGAGGAGCTTCCCCTGCCTCAAGCGCGGCGCGCCTACGATAAGCTTTGCCGCACCTTCTCCCCACCCGACCCGACAGGTATGCGGATCGACAATAGCGTTTATGATGGTGTTAGCCTGCGCCGCTTTATCCCCCAGCAGCGAATGCCAGGCTGCGTACTGTTTATTCACGGCGGCGGCTTTACGATCGGCTCAGTGGAGAGCCACCACGGCCCTGCCGCCAGCTTGGCCCAGCGGCTTGAATGTGAAGTGGTAAGCGTTAACTATCGGCTGGCACCAGAGGTAGATTACCCCACCATGTTGGCAGACTGCCAAGCAGTACTAGCAGCGGTTCATCCGGTCGCGCTGGTGGGTGATAGCGCGGGCGGGCGATTGGCTATCGACCTTGCCCATCAGCATAGTGACGCACCGCCGCTTGGCTTGATCTACCCACCGGTCGGCGAGCTATCGCCTGAATGCCTTGGGGAGGATGCCCCCCTGCTGTCACGCAGCGACGTGCTCAGTATTCGTGAACAGTGCCCTGAGATTATCGCCACCCAGAGGGATCAAAGCGCTCCTGCTAGCAGCATCGAAGTGCTTACCGTGGAGCACGACCCGTTAACAAGGCCTGTCGAAACGACGGTGGCGCAATGGCAAAAAGCGGGGGCATCCATTGGCTATCGCTGCGCGCCGAAGATGGTGCATGGCGCGCTTCACGCCCACGCCCAGCTACCCGACATGAGTGCCGCCTGGCAAGACTTTTGCCACACATTAAAACAGCGCCTTAATCAATAAGGCGCTGTTAAGCAGTTCAGTTCGTAAGGGTCATGCTTTAAGAGTCGAGCTATTAAGAATCAAGCTATTAAGAATCAAGCTATTAAGAGTCAAATTGGGCCCGCACTTGCTCAATAGCGGATTCGCCATCGCGGGTTTCAACGCCGTCTAACCATTCGGCAACGGTATCCAGGTTGTTGCCAATCCACTCGTTCGCCACTTCATCTGCCGGGCGCTCTTCGTAGCTGTACTCGTGCACCCACTCGTTCTGGTCTTCAATATCGATCACGTATTGCGATAGGAAGCGGTGAACCTGCGGGGCCTCTTCGGCGAGACTGGCGGGGGTAATGGTCCACACCGTGCTTTCAATGGTCGCCACGCCCGCATCATCGCTGTCGGCTAAATAGGCCAAATCGAAGCTCACGTTCATCCAGTGAGGCTCCCAGCCGACGAATGTCACCCACTCTTCGTCGGCCATTTTTTGCTCAGCCTGGGCCAGCATTGCTGAGGTCGAGCTTTCGCGCAGTTCCCAATCGCCTAGACCTGCAAGGTCGTTATCGATGGCGTTGAGAATCGCATCGTTAATGCCAGTACCCGCTTCAATGCCCTGGATTTCGCCATCAAAGCGATCATGGTGCTCAGCCAATTCAGCGACCGTGGTCACGCCGGCATCGTAAACATACTGGGGAACCACCAGCCCAGAATTGGCCCCGCTGATATTGGAAACCACCTTCTCGACTTTGCCATCCGCTACCAGCGGCTCGACCATATCAGTCTGTACCGGGTACCAGCCACCTAGATAGATTTCCAGGTCATTACGCGACAAGCCTTCCAAAATAACGCTGACTGCTAAATCTTGCTGGCGGGTTTCGTAGCCCATGGTCTCCAGCAATTGGGCAGCGATTTCTGATTTTACCGTGACCCCAGGCCATGGCGGCACGCCAAAACGTAGCTCATCAAGCTCTGCCATGGCGGGCGTGGCAGCAAAGGCAGCGAATAAAAAGCCCGCTTTTAGCGATAGTGACTTGGTGGTGGTAGCGCTAGGAGTGATAGACATCATATGGCTAAACCTCTTATTAGTTGGGTTTAGTTAGTATGCGCGGCTGCCTCCCCACTACTAGGCGATAAGCGACGCTTACCAGCCACTACACGACACTTCACGACACTACCAAACCTTAAACACTTTTCTCCCGCACCTGCCGCGGCGAATAGCCGTAATGCGCACGAAAAGCACGCGCAAAGCTGGAAGACGAGCTAAAGCCGCAGGCTAATCCCACCGCCAACACTGCTAAATCGGTCTCCGCTAACAGCCGCCGGGCGCGCTTGATGCGAAGCTGCAAGTACCACTGCCGCGGGGTCTCGTTAAGCTCCTGCTCGAATAAGCGCTGAAGTTGGCGAACCGATACCTCTACCCGGCTCGCGACCTCTTCAAGCGGAAGCGGCTCTTCAAGGTTCTGCTCCATCAGGGCCACCGCTTCGACCACGCGGCGGTTATGGGTGCCTAGGCGTTTCACCAGCGCCATGCGCTGCTGGTCGCTGCGAGTACGGATTCGGTCATGGATGAGCTGCTCAGACACATCGATGGCCAGCTTCGCGCCATGCCGCCGCGCAATCACCTCCAACGCCATATCCATGGCTGCCGCCCCGCCCGCGCAGGAGAAACGCCGCTCCCCCAGCTCATACAGCTCATCCGTGGTCTCAATGCCCGGAAAGCGCTCACGAAAAGCGGGCAGACTCTCCCAGTGCAGCGCCACCCGCTCGTGTTTTAGCAACCCGGTGGCCGCGAGCAAAAATGCCCCGGTATCAATACCGCCCAAGCAGCAGCCCGCCTGATCCAACTGATGAAGCCAGGCCATTAATGGTCGAGTGAGATGGGCTTCCGGCGTAAACCCACTGCATACCGCCAGCGAAGGCAAGTGATGGACATCCGCCGTTGCTTGATCCGCCATCAGGGTCATGCCGTTAGACGCCGTCACCGGCCCGCCATCAGCGCTTATCAACGTCCAGTCGAACAGCGGGCGATGGGCAATGCGATTGGCGATTCTCAGTGGCTCTACCGCCGCAAAGAAGGCCATCATCGAATACTGCGGCAGTAGCAAAAACCCTACCATTTCAGGCAACGGGCCCTGGTAATTCAAACGCATCACAATACCTAAGGTTGTTACGTTTTTTAAACCGACACTAGCCTAGCGTGTTACACCCTCCAGGTCGCCAGCCTGCTAGAAAATATGCACGCGGCGCAAACCAACAACCGAGTTGACGTTGACCAAGGCCATCAGTACTAATACTTCCGCCACAAGCTGTGGTGCACATGGTGGAAGCACGGCATATGAACATCACACATTTGGAGCACATCATAATCGCCCTGATCATCCAGCTATCACTGTTACCGTTCGCTTCAGCTCGCGTGGCGGGTGTTATACCGGTGGCGATACTGCTTGGCCGCGAGATCGCACAGCACGAATACAGGCTAGGCATCCAGCGTGGTTGGGAATGGGGCGAAACGCTACCGGTCGGTATGTTTGAGGGTGTCTGGCGTGGGTGGACGTTAGACTCAGTGCTTGATGTGCTGCTGCCAGCACTGGCGTGTGGGCTGCTAGCGGTTATGGTTGGCTTTAAGAAAAAGCATACAACCAAAAGCAGCTAGGCCCTTTACATCCAGTGACTGACCTCAGCGGCATCAAAGGTGGCAGCTAGTCATTATCGAGATGCTCGGTACGATATAGCTTCCACTCATTTTCGACCCGGCCATCAGGCAAGCGGCAGTAGCGGCCAGTGCCTAGGCTGCTTTCGCGAATTTCATTCTCCCCGCCGAGGCTCCGACAATATTCAGCGGCATATGACGTCATCTGATTTTCAGAAACCGGGCCTACTCCGCTATTAGCACAACCGACCAACAGCACTACTGCTGGAATCGTTAAACTGCGATAGACGCGAGCGACATTTCCTAACATTGCGGTTTCCCTGCGTAGCATGCCATTTATCCATTACCCTACATACTCGTAGAACAAAGCGAATTCGCCAATCCCTAAACATCACCTTACGGGCTTGCTACCCGCACTGAAAGCGAGCAATCCGCCCATGAAACTTGCCTTTATTCCGCACTACCTGTTGGGGGCTACTCTACTTGAGTACCTCCCATTAAGTCTTGTTCACCTATGGAAAATTAGATCTGCCGAATCATGGGCCGGCTGAATTTTAATGACCAAGTGATCTGATGAAGGCTGAGTAATGACTGCCTCATAAGTATCAGGGTGATGGTCTACGTAACGCTGAAAGCGCTCCATTAAATTGACCAGGTCATCGGCTAGCGCTTGTTTTTGTAAAGGTGTTAGAGACATCGAGAATATCCTTATGGCCATGAGTGAGTTTTGCCATGCAGACGCAATCCCACTGTTTTTTAATGATATTTGGACATGCGCACATGGACAGGCCCCCATCCTACGTATGCTGCGCGCACTCATTATAATACGTAACAATAAGTAACCAATAAGTAATCAATACATCACTAATGTAACATAATGCTTACATTTGATGGTAAAACTGATCTGACAGCTGGCCTCGCCACGAACTTGCTCCAACGTAGAGTGTTAATAACCCTCCAAAAAATATTGACCTACCGACAACACCGACAAAAATATATTAAAAACAATTACTTAAAAAATTAAGATAAAATAAAAGGCTATTAGCCAATCTAATAAACAATGGCTTATCTATGAAATAGTTATAGCAATGGGGCTAGCTTATAAGTGGGTACCTAAAAAATAATCACGTACTCACCTCTATAGGCTCATCGCAAGCGTTGAACCTCCTCACAAAAGTAATCAAGCTTAAAATACGCACTGAGACTAAGTATATTTCATCCACTGCCAATTAAGTAAGCAATGGGATGGGTTCCTCCCCATTGCTTACCGACACGGCGACCAACGGTTTGAGGCCGTGGAAGCGTTAGTGTGGAGCTGCAAGCTGGAAGCAGCGGCCGAGAGCCACTCCCAGGACATGGCCGCAAATGACTACTTTAGCCACACTGGCCCTAATGGTGCAGGTATCGAGCAGCGTGTGGATAATCAGGATTACGTGTGGCAAGCCGTGGGTGAGAATATCGCCGCTGGCCACACCTCGGTTTCCGCCATGGTGGGAGGCTGGCTTGAGAGCCCCGGCCACTGCCGCCACATCATGAATGACACCTTTACCGAGATGGGCATGGCGAAAGCCGAGGATTCAGAATCGCGCTATTCAACCTACTGGACACAAACGCTCGGCAATCCTCGCTAGGCGTCCACGAATCACTTACTGGTTGCCTCCTACCGCACCATAGTTGACGGCGGTAATCGCATTTTTAGGCGAGCCATCTACCAGCTTGGTACTGTAAGTCAGATACACAAAGGTCTGGGTTTCAGCGTCATGCATGCGGACGACGCGCATATTTTTGAAAAGCGCCGAGCGACGCTGAGTAAAAATTACCTCTTGCTCCTCTACTTCAGCAAGGTCGAAGATGATCTCGCCTGTCTGCCGACAGGCCACGCTCGCCTCACTGGCCTCCTCAGCAAGCCCCACCGCACCGGTGATCCCGCCAATCTGTGAGTAGGAGAGATAACAGGAGATACCCTGAACGTCCGGGTCATCGAAGCGCTCCACTTCAATGGTGTTGTTCGGGCCCAGCAGCTTGAACTCGGTACGCACGCTGCCAATATGGGCATCCTGAGCCAACAGCGCGGGCGGCAGCAGCGCAAACATAGCAATGAGCGACGTGAAGGCAACGCGTTTTGGGAAAAACATGGATAACTTCCTTGGCAATAGTCAGCCGCGTGGGGGCAATCGAAGAGAGCATCATTACTCAATCAGGGGGAGACGTCGGACCAAATTTATGTCTTCAGATAACCTCTAAGAGCAGTCTATAAAATAGTACCAGAACGTCCTTGTAATGTTACAAAGATGAGTCAATATTGACGACAATGCCCTGCCATGTTACCGGCAGGTTGCATCATTCGTAATCGGCACGGCAGGATTGTTCTCTTTGCGCGGCAGGCTGCCGGTGATAGCGACACAAATAATACAGGGCTGAGACATAAACACTCTCTTTGTTCTTATTGCGAATAAATAGGCTTGAAGTTTTTAGCATCAAACCCACTTTCAGGAACTTTCACTGGGCGAGAACCTGAAAATAATAAAACGCTGTTATTTAAACTAAAGCGATAAAGCTGATATTAAACACTAGCTATATCCCCTCTCATAACGCAGTGCCCGTAGAAAAGTCCAATCTGGTCATATTAACGACTGACCAACCTGTCATTGCCTGTGTGACATACCGAGAATATGCCATCACAAGGTTATAAATTTGTCATTAGCAATGCAGGATAAACGACGGATGCCCTTGTTAACGCAGACTCCCTACGTCCAACAACAAAGACTATTTATCTTGGTGGCGGAGAGAGACCCACAATAAGATTTCTAAGGTGACCTCATGGACAATACTCGACTCAAAGGTAAAAACTGCTTAATTACAGGCGCCGCACGTGGCATGGGCGCCGCCGTTGCCGAACACTATGCGGCTCAAGGCGCCAAGGTGTGCGTAGCAGATATCAATATTGAAGGGTGCGAGGAAGTCGCTGCGCGCATCAAAGCAAACGGCGGCGACGCCATTGCGGTCAAACTCAACGTTACCGACCGTGCCGAAGTGCAGGCCGCGGTTAAAGCAACGGTTGATGCCTTTGGTAGCTTGAACGTGATGGTCAATAATGCGGGTATTAACAAGCCATTAATGTTCCTGGATATTACCGAGGAAAACTGGCATCAGATCATGGATGTTAACGCGTTAGGGTGCCTACTCGGCATGCAGGAAGCCGCTAAGCAGATGATCAATCAAGGCAAAGATAACGGGCCTTACAAAATCATTAACGTTGGCTCAATTCTATCGCGTCAGGCTTTTGATGACGTGGTGCCTTATTCGTGTAGCAAGCACGCCGTGCTCGCCATGATTAATGGTGGCGCTAAGGCCTTGGTGGATCACAATATTACCGTTAATGGCTATGGCCCTGGCGTCGTACGTACTGAGCTTTGGGAGCAGCTCGACAAAGACTTGGTCAGCATCGGCAAGTTCGCTAAGCAGGGGCAGTCGATGGATGAGCTGGCGGAGAAGATGATACTTATGAAGCGTTACTCCTACCCTGAAGATGTGGTCGGCACCGCGTCTTTCTTGGCCAGCGCAGAATCCGATTATATGACGGGCCAGCTGCTGATGATCGATGGCGGCATGATCATGCAGTAACCGGCACTCCCCGTCCCCATGCCTGACTCTCAGGCATGGGGTTATGCCACACTCCTTACTATTCGCGCCTCACTCAATAATGCCCCTTGGCTCGCATCACTTTGTCCGCCCGTTCCTGGGCGATCGACAAGGCTTTCTTAATCGAACGCCTACCATCTAGTACCTCGAATATCTCATTGCCTGCAATACTAATTAGGTCGGTAATTCCCGGCACGGGTGGGCGTGGCCAAGCCTGTAAAATATCCTTTTGTGCCATATCGTCGACAATTTTTATGAGGGGTGACAATGCAGAGACTTCAGGATCTTGGCTAACACTGAAACGGGGCGTCACTAGGCTGCCATTCATAATGTAGAGTTTGGACATGTTTGCAGATGTCAGATGCCGTAAAGCCGTCCACACTGCCTCAACCCGCTCTGGTGCTAAGTTGGCCGGAATGGCGAGGGCATAACCTCCTATTGGGGTTATGGCACGGCCATGATTTCCAACAGGATGGGGAAGATAGCGAGTATTGCCATAAGCAGGTGAGTGCCGATTCAACTCAAACAGCGGGGCGAGTAGCGTGTAGCAGTAGGCCATACTGGTTTCACCCGATGCATACGACTGCGCACGCTCGTACCAAGACATACTGAGGATATTAGGCGGTGAATATTTCAGTATATCCAGCATATATTCGCAGGCCCTATAAGCGGCATCTGATTGAAACATAGGACGTAGCTGCTCGCCTCTGGCTTGCTGAAAGTCATAACCTCCTTGACAACTCGATAGATTAAGGAGCGGCTGACCGAACTTCGCCATAAGAAAACTAAAGGTATGCCCGAGTGGCGTGCCTCTCGCTGCATTCCAAGCAATGCCGTAACGTCCTTTGGCAGGCTTATGTAGCTGTCTAGCGACTTTGACAAGCGCTTCTGTTGTGGTTGGAGGCGTCAACTGCAACGCCTCGAAAACATCCTGACGATAGCAGAGCAGTTCTGGTGTTGTTTGAACGGGTATACCGTACTGACTGCCCGCATACCCTGAGCTCTGTATAGCCATTGGATGAAAATCAGAAAGATCATAATCGTCGCGTTTAATTAATGCATCAAGTGGCATCAGAACACCATCCGCCGCCAACTCACCAAACCAGGGTAAGTCACAGGCCACTACGTCATAGCGCGATTTGGCTAAACGAGCATTGTCTAGAATCTCATCTAACAGATTATCGATTGACCTTGCCTTATTACGTATCTCCAGCCCAAAGATCGACTCCAACTGACGTTTAAGGTTGTGCATGGCCATGAACGTTGGGTCAGCATGCGCTAACACACGTAATCCACCCTTAAGTTCAAGCCGCGCAGACAGCACTGCCGGGGTCGATATCACCCGCTCAGATGACGACATACCCAGAAAGATCTTACTGGCTGAATCCGATGTTGGGTCTATACCGAACAACGGGCCGAGGAGTCCTTTAATACGCTCGGCGTAGCTTTCCCACTCCTGGATCATTTGAGGGGAAGGATGCAACGAAACCGTCTTACCCGACTTAGTTCGTGGCCGTGAGATAAGCAAACCGCGCTGCATGATACTCTCGATGCCGCGCTTTGCCGTACCGTAGGTGAGGCCAGACGCATCGGCAAGAGACGTGGGGGTGGTTAACCTACCCGCAAGGTGGTTACGCATGACGTGCAGCAACATACGCATCTCGCGATAGCCAAGCGCCATAGAGAGCGAACTTTCAGTTTCATCTTCAAATTTTTCAATGAAGTCGATAAATCGTGCGAACTCTGTATTCGAGATTTTGGAGGAGGGCATTTGCGATAACTTATCGTAAGGCCCTTCTGGGTTTGTTTCGTTTATCTCAGCACGACCTTCTCTCATGACAACTCCAACACATCACCAAACCATCAGGCCGCCAACGTGGTGGTAAACACTTTTTGCGATGGGGCTGCTATTAAAAAAAGAACAGTTATGAAAAAGTTTACCATTAAGTGTCAGCCTATACCGTCCATAATTAAGCGGATACCCAGCAGAATAAGCAGGCAAAGAATCACCCGGAAAAACAGCTCGCCATTGATGCGTTTTTGAATAACCAGCCCCAACCGAACCCCCAGCCATGCAACAGGCATCAGCAACATCGCTATGGTCAGGTTATCAAGGTTAACCAAGCCCAGCAGGGTGTAGGGAACCAGCTTCACCAGGTTAGTAATGGCCAGAAAAACCACTGCCGTCCCCAGGAATTGCTGTTTTGTCAGCTGGCATTGCAGCAGGTAAAAATTCAGCGGTGGGCCGCCCGCATGGGCAATAAAACTGGTAAATCCTGCAATGCCACCACACAGGCGCCCTACCCAGCCAGGCATTAATTTGCCACGGAGCGGTTTGAATAACCCCCACAGGCCAAACAGTACCGAAAACACCCCCAACAGCAATGTCAGCAGCGCTTCATCAAACCAGCCATAGGTGAAGTAACCCACCACCACCCCTAGCACCGCGGGCGGAAACATAAGCCACAATAGACGGCCTACCCGCTGGTGCCACCACGCCTTGAGACTAAACACATCCATTACAATCAGTAGCGGCAGCATCACCGCGACAGCGAACGTCGGGCTTGCCTTTAACGAGATTAACGGCACGGCCACCACCCCTACCCCACCGGCAAATCCTGACTTGGAAATACCAGTCAGCAGCACAGCCACTACCATTAACGCCACGAATACCCAGTCAACAACCATCTCAACGCCTCATTAGTTTTGCGCCGAGGCTCCCCTTGCTGCGATGCAAGCGAAAAAGGGGGCCATGACAGTCACGGCCCCCTTACGTTTAGGCATACCAGCAAGCGTTAGCCATAAAGTTTGTTACATCACTTTGCACACTTCATCAAAGGAGAAGCGGTCGCCACGAGGGAACAACGCGCTCGTATCGCCATAGCCTAAGTTACACAGAAAATTGCTCTTCACTTTGCCATCTGGGAAGAACGCTTCATCCACAGCCGCATTGTTGAAGCCAGACATAGGGCCAGCGTCCAACCCTAGCGCGCGAGCCGCTAAAATGAGATAGCCGCCTTGAATGGAGCTATTACGAAATGCAGTGGAATGAATAAAGTCCGGTTTGCCTTCGAACAGCGATTTTGCGTCTTTGTTATGGGCGAACATGCGCGGCAGATGCTCATAGAACTCTGTGTCGAAACCAAGCACGGCGACCACCGGTGCCTTCATGGTTTTTTCCTGATTGCCTGGCATCAGAGCGGGTTTCAGGCGCTCTTTGGCCTCATCTGTGGTCAGGAACAGAATCCGCGCTGGCTGGCAATTCATCGAGGTGGGGCCGAAATGCATTAGGTTATACAGCTCGCGCAGCGTTTCCTCGCTAACGTCACGATCCTGCCAAACGTTGTGGGTACGTGCTTCAGTAAATAGCGTTGCGATAGCGGTTTGATCGATCGTGGTCATGTCGTTTCCTCTTTCGGTTTAACCAGCTCAGTTCGAGCCGGACGTTCAGGTTGAGACGCTCAGGCCGTCTTTAAGCCGAAGTCGTAATGAAAATAGCGGTAAGGCGTTTCTATCTGCCGACCATCGGGCGCTTGCCCTGCTGGCTGCTGAGCAAACGTCTTCACCAGTGAATCCTTCACACCAAATACCGCATCCGAATCAAGGTAGGGGTCGTCTTCGGCGAAGATTTGGGTGACCAAGGTTTCGTACCCCGGCGCCATCAGCATGAAATGCACATGCGCCGGGCGATAAGGATGCCGCCCGGTAATGTCGAGCATTTTGCCGACTGGCCCGTCTGTTGGGATCGGATAAGGCGAAGGGGTGACGGTCCAGAAGGCGTAACCGCCTTGGCTATCGGTATGGAAGCGAGCACGCAATGAAGCGCTTTCAAGCTCAGGCTTTTGCACGTCGTAAAAACCTTCACTGTCCGACTGCCATACATCAATAGTGACATTTGCCAATGGCTTACCCTGGGCATCGTGCACGCGGCCTTCAACGAATAGCGGCTCGCCTTCAACCCCCCAATTAATGGCATCACCCTGATTCGCTTGGGGAGGGTCCGCCACATAAAAAGGCCCCAATACGGTACTTTCGGTAATGTTCGGGTCACTGTTTGAGTGGTTGATGGCGTCCACCAACATGGTCACACCAAGGGTGTCAGAAAGCAGAATGAACTCTTGGCGTTCGTCATCGCACATTTGCCCCGTGCGGGTCAGAAACTCAATCGCCTGGGTCCACTCTTGCTCTGTGGGTTGTACTTCACGCAGATAAGCGTGCAGGTGTTTGACCAAACCATTAAGCAGCGTCTTTAGCCGTGCGTCTTCACAGCTAGAGAACTCTTCAATTACCGCCGCGGTGATATTGTCGGTCGTCAGGTTGCGCATCTTATTGCCCCCTATGCGGTGCGGGTGTCGGCTCACCGAGCCCCGAAAGTCGCTCGGTGTGGTGTACGGTAGCGATATAGTCATCATCGCCATGGCCGGTGGCGATAAGCGCGGTATAGGCTTCGCGCATTTGGGCGGCCAGTGGCGTTGTGACCCCGGAGGTGTGGGCGCAATCAAGTATCAGATCGAGATCTTTGGCCATTTGGGCAGCGGAAAATGTCGAGGTGAAATCGCGCTGGGAAAGTGGCGGCACCTTGTACTTCACCATCGGTGAACCCACCGCGCTGTCGGAAATAAGCGTCAACATGGCGTCCCATTCAATGTTGCCTTTGCGCGCCAGGGTCAGCGCTTCACTCATCATTCCGGCACTGACGGCAATCATCAGGTTAATCGCCAGCTTGGCGACCCGAGCCTGCTCTTCATCGCCCAGCCAATATTGTGCTTTGGTAAAGGCTTCAAACACGGGTTTGGCGGATGCCAGTGCATCGCGGGGGCCAGATACCATCGCCGACAGCGTGCCTGCCTCAGCCGCCACGGGGTTCCCCGACACGGGGCTACGCAAATACGAGATGCCATGAGCCTTGGCCGCTTCGGCCACGCGGGCAGACGCTTCAACACTCACCGTACTGGTCTCGACCAAGATACTCCCGGGCATCATATGACGAACCAGCTCGCCCGCTTCAAGGCAAAGCGCGATTAAAGCGCGGTCGTCGGGAATCGAGACAAACACCAGATCACAATCAGCCACCGCACTGGCAAGCTGCTGATGGGGCGTGACTCCTAACGCTGCAGCCAACGCGAGGCGCTCGCTGGAAAGGTCAAATCCTTGTACCGCGGTTCCTGCCTGGATAATTCTGGCGGCCATGGGCAAGCCCAGCTTACCCAAGCCCACCCAAGCCACCTTAGGTGGCGAAGGGCGCGTGGTGGAAACGGTTGTCATTGGTTTGCCTCCTGTGTCGAGTGGGCTTCACGCGCCAGCAGTTCGGCGTGAATACGGTGGCCAGACTTAGCAAGCTCAGCGATACCTTGCTCGGTATTAATCAACAGGCGGCCGCTGCGCTTTTTGAACTGCCCGGCCACCATGACGCTGTCGATGTTAGCTAGGCTTGTCTGCATCACCACCGTAGAAACTGGGTCATTGACCGGCTGCATATTGAGCTTGTTGCTGTCGATCAGCACCAAGTCGGCCTGCTTGCCTGGCGTAAGGCTGCCAATGCGGGCATCGAGTCCAAGAGCTTTCGCCCCATCCAGCGTGATCCAGCCAAGCGCTTCTCGGGTAGTAATAGTCGAGGTGTCCGGTATCTTGCCTTGCTCCCGACGTGAAGCATCGTTATCCAGGGAACGCTGCATCCCCAGTGCGGCACGGGCAACACTGAACATGTCACCCGAAAGTACAGACTCAAGATCAACCCCCAGAGACACCACCCCGCCGTGCTGGCGTACCAGCCCAGTGACTGGAAAGCCGTGGCCTTGGGTCATCTCGTTTTCCGGTGCAATCGAGAACGTCACACCACTGGCGCAGAACCGTGACATCTGGCCGTCATCCAGGCTTTGGCCATGCACAATGTTGATATCGGGCCCCAGCAAACCACGGCTTTCAACTTCATCCCAGGCGCCCGGCGCTACCGCCGCGCCCCCGCCCTGATGCATCGAAGCCACAAGGCCAAACTCTTTCGCCAGGGCAAAGTCTTTCAAGGTAACGTCAAGGGTTGAATAGTGAGGGCCAAGGATGGCCATGCCTAAAGTGACAAGCCCCTTTGGATTCGCCAGCTCACCCTTTAACAGCCGTTTTATTTCATGGCGTGGGTGGGGGATCTCACTAAAATGCGGCTGGCCAGGCTGTGGGTCCGGTTTCGGTGAGCCGTGCATAAACAGCGCCCGTATTCCGGACTCTTTTAGCCCACTCACGGCAGCGTCTGTGTGGTCTGGGCTAGGGTTGTTATGACACCAGTCACCTAATGTGGTGGTGCCACAGTTAAGCTGATTAATCGCGCCCATACGGGTCGCAATATAAATGTCATTGGGCGTGAATAGCGCCGCCAGACCGCGGTGGACGTGGCGAAAATACTCAAGCAGCGTCCAGTTGGCGGCAACGCCACGCAGCCCGGTCTGCCAGGTATGCATATGCGCATTCACCAACCCAGGGATGAGAATACCGCCAGCACAGTCAATAACCTCTGCGCCCTGCGCCTTGGGGTCATCGACCAGGCCATGGCCCACGGCGGCAAGGCGAT
This sequence comes from Vreelandella glaciei, assembly GCF_013415125.1. Lineage (GTDB taxonomy): Bacteria > Pseudomonadota > Gammaproteobacteria > Pseudomonadales > Halomonadaceae > Vreelandella > Vreelandella glaciei. The sequence continues at coordinate 138,838 of NZ_JACCDE010000006.1, forward strand.
CATCTTCAACCAGCACCTGGCCGTTGCTTAACTCGCCCAACTGCGAGTCCATGGTAATCACGGTAGCGTTAATGAAGAGCACTTTCATTGCGCACCCCCAGGTTGAGCGTGAGGGCGACGGCCCGCCTGGGCATCGCTGAGTAACTGCTGAATGCCCGTGGCTTCTATTTCGCGCGGATTCCAATAGGGGTTCTGAGTAGCGATCTCTGTGGCGCGCTCAACATCGGCGGGGGTAAAGCCAAGTTCAGCAAGCCCACTGGGTGCGCCAACTGCACGGCCTAAGTCATAAAGCCCAGCGGCGGCGTCCGAACAGCCCAGCGCACGGCCAATGCGAGCCATTGCGTCAGGCACGGCAGGGGCGTTATAAGCCAGTGCATGGGGCAGCACAATGGTGTGCGTCTCCGCATGGGGTAAGTTAAAAGAGCCGCCCAAGGTATGGCACAGCTTATGGTGCAACGACATCCCCACCGAGCCAAGGCACGTTCCGCACAACCAAGCGCCATACAGCGCATCAGAGCGCGCTTCTACATTGCTGGGGTCGTTAGCAATCACGGGCAGGCTTCTCGCCAGCGCCGCGATCCCCTCCTCTGCCATTAGCGCGATTACTGGGTTGCAGTCACGGGCATATAGCGCCTCTACCGCATGAGCTATCGCGTTAATGCCGCTGGTTCCGGACATCTCAGCGGGTAGCGTCAAGGTGAGATCCACGTCATAGATGACGGTTTCCGGCAGTACATCTAAAGTGCGCTGCGTCGTCTTGATACCGTCGCGGGTCTCCCCCAGGATCGGGGTCATTTCTGAGCCTGCATAGGTGGTAGGAATGGCGATCTGCGGCAAGCCGGTGCGCAGCGCGATCGCCTTGCCCAAACCAATCGTCGAGCCACCGCCAATGGCAATAGTGCAATCCACGTTCAGCTCTTTCACTACCTGCAAGGCATTGTCGGTCACGTCGACTGGCGTGTGCATGGCGGCGTCCGCGTAAACGCCTATGCCCTTCTCACCCAACTGCGCTAGTACGCGGCTTGCCTGCTCGTGCTGTTGAGGCGTGGCCAACACCAGGGCGCGTGAACAGCCTAGATGGTCAAGCTCTTCACTTAGACGCGACAAGGTTCCTCGGCCAAACACCACGCGGGATGGCAGGCCATCATAAACAAAGGGTTGCATAAAACATTCCTTATACGTTTGAAGTGGTCTGTATGTGCTCTTTGCAGAGCACAACAGTCGCAAAACGGCGTGCTAGCTCGCCTGCGCCTGCTTGCCCATTCCGGTAATTGCCTGAACCAACTCGTCCTCGCTGACGTTGTCACCATCAAACTCAGCGGTAACGCGACCGTCATACATAGCGATAATGCGGTTACTCAGGCCAAGCACCTCGGGCATCTCGGAAGAGATCACCAGCACCGCATAGCCAGATTTGGCCAGGTCTTTAACCAGGGTGTGGATTTCCGACTTGGATCCCACATCAATGCCTCGGGTTGGCTCATCAAGAATCAATAGCTTGGGGTGGGTATGCAGCCATTTGCCGATGACGATCTTCTGCTGGTTACCGCCGCTCAGGTTGCCCACTTTTTGGCGCCAGCTGGGGGTTTTGATTTTCATCGCCTGATGGTATTTGTCGTACACCTCTCGCTCTTTGGCACTCGTCATAAAGCCCCATGACGACACGCTAGAAAGGCTTGCCAGAGTCATGTTATCTCGGCAGTTCATTCCCAGAATCAGTCCCTGATCCTTGCGGTCTTCAGGCACCAAAGCAACGCCATGAACCACGGCGTCATGGGAGTTACGGAAGGACACCACCTTGCCATCTAACACCACCTCGCCAGTGGAAGGCGTGCGCAGGCCGAAGATGGTTTCTGCGACCTCAGAGCGGCCCGCGCCTACCAGGCCGTACATGCCCACAATTTCACCCTTGCGAACATTAAAGCTGACGTTCTCGAATACGCGCTTCACCGAGAGGTTGCGCACTTCCAACAAATTGTCGCCAAAGTTACTCGGTTTGCTGGCATGATCGAGCTCCAAGCTACGGCCGATCATCATTCGAGTGATCTCGTCCTCGTTGGTATCCGCCGTATTGACGGTTCCGGTGTATTCACCATCCCGCAGCACGGAAATACGGTGTGATAAGTGAAAAATTTCATCCATGCGGTGGGAGATATAAACAATCCCCACGCCTTGCTCACACAGCGAATTGATCACGTCATAGAGCACTGGTTTTTCATGGTCAGTGAGCGATGCCGTCGGTTCATCGAACACCACTACGCGCGGGGTAAACGCCAACGCTCGGCCAATTTCGACCATCTGTTTCTTAGCAATCGACAGCGATCCCACTAAGTCATCGTGTTGAAAACCACACTTAAGCGTCTCAAGAATCTTATTGGTATCCTCGCGCAGCTTGCGCCAGTCAACGCGATTGAACGGCTTTCTTGGCAGGCTGCCGAGAAAGATGTTTTCGGCAACCGTCATTTCGGGTACCAGCGACTGCTCTTGATGAATCAGCACGACGCCTGCCCGCTTGGCATGCTTGGGGTTTTCAAAGGCCATTTCCTGGCCAGCAAGAATGATCTTTCCTTCATTCGCTTGGTGCTTACCCGCTAGCACTTTCATTAGTGTCGACTTGCCTGCCCCATTTTCGCCAAGCAGGGCATGCACTTCCCCAGGCCGCACGTCAAAATCCACACTATTTAGGGCAACCACCCCAGGAAAACGCTTGGTGATACCTTCAAGTCGCAGTATCGGTTCAGCGTTAATCGGCTGTCGTTTGTTAGATGAAAAGTCGTGTTGTGAAGGGCTCATATCCGCACCTCCTTAGCCGAGGGTGCATTAAGCTTCTTGTCGATAACCAGCACCGAGATGAGGATAGCGCCGAGAATGACCAGCACATAAAACGCAGGCACCTGCATTAAATTCATGCCGTTACGCAGAATACCGATAGCCAGCACCCCGCCTAGGGTGCCAACGATGCTGCCGTAACCACCGGTCAACTTGGTGCCGCCTAATACCACTGCGGTAATCACCCAGAGCTCGTAGTCACGCCCTAGATTAGGTGTCGCCGCGCCCATCTGACTGGCCAGCATTACGCCCGCCAGGGCAGCAAAGAAGCCAACGATAATGAAATTGATCATCATGTGACGCCCTAACCGAATCCCGGCATCAATTGATGCTTCAGGGTTGCCGCCCACCGCATAGGTGTTACGCCCATGGCCGGTTCGAGTCAGCACTAGATGCATGATCAATGTGCAAATAAGGAAGATAATGGCTAATACTGGAAAAGGTCCGATGGTGCTGGTACCAAAGTCAGAGAAGGCAAAATTCAACGCATAAAACGACTGCTCACCGGTGTATAGAAAGATCAGCCCCCTGATGCCCAGCATGGCGCCTAACGTCACGATGAACGCATTGACGCCTGTTTTCCAAACAATCAGGCCGTTAATCGCGCCCAGCAACACACCGGAACCGAGTGCCGCAAGAATCGCCAGTGTCATGCTCGTCTCTTGCAACCCGACTGCTAATGAAGCCGCTAGCCCCAAGGTCGCACCGACCGACAAATCGATATTGCCGTTGATCATGACAAGCGTCATGCCAAGCGCGATCAGGCCAATGGTGGAGGTTTGCACCAGAATATTGCTGATATTGCCAAATGACAGGAAGTACTCCGACATAAAGCTGAAGAAAATAAAGATGACGAGAACAAACACCCAGATCGGTTGGATAGCCGTTCTGCCACGGAAGAACCCTTTTAGACTTGTCATGTTTTACTCCTCCGCGTTATGAGTGGGTCGTTAGCAAGCGCTTACGCTTGTTAGCGAGGTCCAGCCATACGGCCAGGATGATGATGACCCAGGTCACGATCCACTGGATGTAATAGGGGTAGCCCATCAACAGCAGGCCATTCTGAATAAAGCCCAGGATCAGCACGCCAATCACGGTTTTCCAGATGCTGCCAGCGCCCCCCAGCAGGCTAGTACCACCCAGGATGATCCCGGCCAGTACCAGTAGCTCATAACCTTGGCCAACATTGTTTTGTGAGCCCATCACCCGCGAGCCAAGAACAAGTGCCGCACACGCCACACAGAATGCTGAGATTAGATAGGTGCTGAACACGCACCAGTTCTTGCGAATGCCCGAATAAACGGCAGCCATAGGATTGCCACCGACAGCAAAGATGCGACGCCCGTAGCCTGTGTAGCTCATCACCACTTGAACCAGAATGGCCAGCAAACCAAACAGCAAGATAGGGACAGCAATACCCCCCAAATAGCCACGCCCAAAAAACGCAAACCACGTGCCGTCCTGATTTGCGATATCAACGTTTTGGCCACCGCTGTAGATCAGCACGAAGCCTTGAATAGCAGACAACATCGCCAGCGTGACAATCAGGGAGTTAAGGCGCAAAAACCCGATCAGAATGCCATTGACGGCACCCAACATCAGCGTTAATGCAAACATCATCAGAATGGCCGTGGTGGGGCCAACCTTATCGTGTAGATCCACCACCAATACCGTCGAAAACGACAGCATCGACCCCACGGAAAGATCCAGATTACCGCCAATAATCACCACCGTGACACCCACGGCGATAATGCCAATAATCGAGGCCTGACGAACCACGGTCATGATGTTTGACTGGGAAAGAAACTGCTCAGAAAAGAAAGAAAAAACGAACATGCCAACCAGGAAAAAGATGAGAATTCCCTGGGCCGATAGAAAACTCATGACGCTTGCTTTGCTAAGTTTTCCTGCTGGCAGATTGGATTTTGATTGTTCTGCGAAAGCCATGCTAATCACCTGTATAAAAACACCCCGGAACACCCGGTTAGCGCAATGGACAACGACATCATCCATAGACGCTTACCGTGAAATCCAGTGCAGAAACCCTACTTTCAGGTGCATGCTGGCTCCCAGAGACGACGCACTAAACGCAGCGCTCTGGGCAGCAGCATGCCTCGCTTCAGAAAACGGGACGATCGAACTCGCTCAGGTTTTCAGCAGTGATCTTGGGTGTCTCGAAGAAGTTCATCTTCGGCACTTCTTCTCCGGCTAATACATCCAAAGCCGTTTGTAGGGCGGCTTCCGCATCATCTACGGGAGACTGATAGATAGAACCGTAATACTCGCCACGCTCAATCGCGTCGTAACCAACGGCGAAATTCGTGGCACCAATGAAGATAATCTCATCGGCACGATCAGCGCCTTTCGCCGCATTCAGTGCGCCGACACCCATGTTGTCATCGCCGGAATAAACGCCGTCAATACGGTCATATTTAGTCAGGAAATCTTCCATCACCCGCTGAGCCCGCTCACGGTTCCAGTTACCGGGCTGCGTTTCCAGCAGCTCTACACCAGGGCAAGCTTCAGCAAGACGCACCTCGAAACCGGTCGCTCGCTCCATGGCGGTGGTGTAGCCCGGCTGGCCAGCAATCTGCACGATCTGCCCTTCGCCCCCGAGGGCATCACACATCATTTCCGCAGAGGCAATGCCTTGCTGAACATTATCTGGGCCTGAAAAGGCAGCGATGAATTCAAGACCCGCTTCAGCAATTTTGGAATTAGTCACGACGACAGGAATGCCCGCCTGATGAGCCTGACGAATAGCAGGAATTACGGCCTGCCCATTGGTTGGCCAAATGATAATGGCATCGACTTGCTGCTGGATAAGATCCTGCATTTGACCAATCTGACGAGCGACATCACCGCCGGCATCTAACACCACAATATCAACGTTGCCTGCCTCTTCAGCAGCAGCTTCAAACGCACTTTCATAGGTCGTTTGATAGCTATCCACACCCACGTTGTTTTGAGTAATGCCGATGCGATAAGGGCCTTCCGCCTGCGCTGTTGTGATGGACATCATGATGATAGAGGCGGCAAGAGTGGTTTTCTTGAACATTGCGTTTCTCCTAGCGTTTTTAGTAATTGTTTTTTTAGCCTGCAAAGCAAGCTTGGATTGGAGCTTACTGCCGCGCTTCGTTTGCACACAACATGACCACAGTAAAGAAATGACCAAACTGGTTTTTTTAAGCTTTTCGTTCCGAATCAAGCGGTAGATTGATGAATCAGCAATCCTTCCGGAAATTCGGAGCGGCTATAAGCCTGGATTCAAGCAATAAGTGCATGGTGAGGCGCTGACTAATGGTCGAGTGTGGCGATGCGGCGTCACTCTTTAAGCCAGCAAAAGCAGCGTCCTACCGCATGTCGTGCCTATCACAGTCATGGCGCAGCTCACCGCTGTCACCTTCTTTATCAGCCACTCTATAGCGACTACGTCTGTGAGGACGCCTGACACTATGTGGCAGAGAGATTCTCTTCAACGTGAAAGCGAAGTGCCGAAAAGCTACTTGTTGGCTGGCGGGCAGGGTTAATGGCAGTGACCAAGTATGACGATCACACACCAAATGAATTGGGAGTTAAACCGAAGCGGCAACGGCCAAGGGCGAGGTCTAGCGGTTCTTTCGAGCCCCTTTTTTGCCGCCTTCAGCGGCAGCGCGTGTGGCTCGCACTGAAGTGGCATCTATCATCCACGTGTCCAGGGCCATAAGCCCATCCTCACGTAACTTGGGGCGCAAGCGAAAAGAGCCGCTTCAATGCAGTGCTTGTGAACACTAGGGGAACCACTAGGGGGGGAACTAAAGGCTTGAGTGGGGAACGCACTAGAGAATTACGTCATTAAGCCATGGATTTAATTGGCGTCCCTGGCAGGAGTCGAACCTGCGACCTGCCGCTTAGGAGGCGGCTGCTCTATCCTACTGAGCTACAGGGACAAACGTGGTCTTAACTTGCGGGCGCGTAGTATAACGCGTCGACTTAGGTAGGGCCAACCGAATGGCTATATCCAGCCCAGCAAACGCAGCGCGAAGATGCCTAGCGTGACAGTAATGCTCGCCATTAGCGTGGTGATGGCGATGATATTGGCTGCCAGGGCCACATTGCCGCCTATCGCTTTCACCATTACAAAGCTCGCCGCGGCAGTGGGGCTGGCGAAGAACAGGAACAGCAAGCCCAGCTGTTCGCCTGAAAACCCCATTAGCCAAGCCGCCACAGTAGAAAGTATCGGGAGCGTCACCATTTTCATCAAGCTAGCGCCGAGAGCCACCTGACTGCTGTCGCGCATGCTCGACACGGAGAGCGTCGCCCCAATACAAATCAACGCCAGCGGCAGTGTTAACGAGGCAAAATAGTCCCCAGAGGTAATCACCCAACTGGGTAGCGGGATCGACAGTGCCGTAAAGGGTAACGCCGCAAACACAGAAATAATCAGCGGATTTTTGGCGACATGCTTAAGCAGGCTGCGCCAATCGGTGGACTGGCCCGGTTGGTAGAAGGCCAACACGACAACCGAAAGCGCGTTATACGTCACAATCACCACACCCAGCAGCAGGCTACCCGCAGAAAGCCCGTAGTTCCCGTACATTCCCGCGGCCAACGCCAGCCCCACTATCCCGCAGTTGCCGCGAAACGCCCCTTGAACGTAAATGCCGCGATCCTGATGCACGACACGGTATCGCGCCCATACCCAGCTCAATAAAAACTGCCCCAACGTAGCCACGGCAAAAAACACCATCAGCGATACGTCTAGCGCAACGCTTAGATCGGCTTTGATTAAACTAAGGAAGATCAGCGTGGGGAGCGTTGCTTTAAATACCAGTGCGGAAGCGGTCGAGACAAAAGCGCTATCGATCCATTTCAAGCGCTTAAGGCCCAGGCCTATAAACACCATCGCAAAAACAGGCAGCGTAATATCCAGCGTGCGAGCAAACAGTTCAATTAGGTTCACAACAGTATCTCGATCAGCCTTGATTTTAAAAAACTGGCTTATAATAACAAATTCAGCACTTGCTTATATTCTACTGCTGGGCAAGTTTTGTCGACTTGTTAAGCACACCACAGGCATCAAAACGGCTTGGTGCATAGCGATAACTATTAAAACCGATCGAAAAGTTCCATGACATCATCATGACTTTGGGGCGGATTGACCACTACCCCATCTCGCCCTTGGCGTTTGGCTGCATAGCTGCCGGCATCGGCCCGCGCTAAGATATCCATCACATTGGTGTCGTCTTCATCAAAAGTGGTAACGCCGATGCTTAAAGTGACGACGTACTCTTTACCTTCATGTTCAACCGAGATTTCACCTACCGCTTTGCGCAATGATTCAGCTATTCTTTGCGCCTGGAGTAAAGTACAGCTGGGCAACAGCACGCCAAATTCATCACCGCCCTGCCTAGCGGCATGGTCACTACGACGCACTTCCCGGGCGACTACCTGAGCAATACGACGCAACATTTCATCTCCCAAGGCATGTCCACCTTCATCGTTGATGGGCTTAAAGTGATCTAAATCGAACAGCAAAAGAGCCGAAGGCGTGCTGGTTTTTTGGAAATCGGCAAAGGCTTCTTCAAGGCGGCGCTCAAAACCTCGACGATTTAACAAGCCAGTTAGCGGGTCATGTTCCGCTTCCCAACGCTGAATAGCCTCCTGCTCCCGGCGCTCTGTGATGTCTTTAACGACTCCTACCAACCCAAGTGTATGACCATCTTGGGAAAGCATGACCACACGAGCATGAATATCCAGCCACAGCAGCTCTTGATCGCTGCGTAAAAAGCGTAACTGACGCACAAAATCACTCCCCGTGCGTAAACTATGACGCCAGAGGTCTCTAGCCCCGGCGCGATCTTCTAATTGAATCTGTTCAAACCATGCTTCTAAAGGTAGATAAGAAGAAAACCCCAACAATTTCAAAAGTGCTGGATTCATATAGGTAATATCGCCATTAATGTCAGCAACAAACATTCCTTGGGGCACCGTGTTTAAAACAGAATCAAGAAAAGCTTCCCGCTCCTGAAGATTACTCATCAATAGCTGGCGCTCATTATCGACCCGGTTAAAGGTATATGCCACTTGCTGTAACTCGAGCATGTTGGTGGCAAGACTGACGCTTTCACGATGCCCTATCCCGACTTCTCCAATTTGGGTTTCTAAATGCTTAAGAGGAGAAAGGACATGGCCTAACATCCACCATATTAAAGGGAACATCAGCAAAATCAATGCGATCCAAAGCCACCATAGCTGCTGAATAAAGTCTGCCAGTGGCAGCTGTGCTTGATCAACCGGCAAATACAGCCCAATAATCCAACCGGCAGGCCACACTTGTGCATAGGATTGTAGTGCGGTTTGGCCGTCTAAAAGCTCACCGAAGCCATCTCCTTCCCAGCCATCTAACGCCAAGTCTAACCAAGGATTTAACGCCTTGTTCGGCACATCTAAGTTAACTAACGCACGATCTGGGTGATATAAGATTTTGCCAGACGCCGTTGCAATACTCGCGTAGCCATTCTCCCCCAAGCGTATTTTTGCAATACGTTCGAATAAACCGCTAGAGTTTAGGGCCACCACGCCACCCACAAACCCGGCAAACTGACCGTATACATCAGTTCGTGGCACACCAATGAGCACCATTGGCATACCAGTCACCCGTCCTACAAATGGTTCACTAACATAATTTTTTCGAGTGCCTCGCAGCACATCGAAGTACTCAAGATGCCCGGTTTCAAGGCCAGCACGACCTTCTACCTCCGGCCAGTCAACTAACACGCGTCCACTAGAGTCGGCGACTATAAGCGTCTCAAACCATGTCATTAAAGCATCATTATCACGCAAGACCTTGAGTAGTGCCTCAGCATCATTATTGTCACCAAGAATGACATCGAGCCTTTCAAGTGCATGAATACGCAACTCAACTTGCTGGGTAACTTCGCTAGCAAGAAGAGAGGCCTCATAACGCAGATGGGTCATATTCGTCTGATGCACCATCGCTTTACCAAGCTGCCATGACATGCCCAACACCAATGTCACGACTAAAACCCAAGTAAGCGCTAGCCCCAGCAGTAGTCTGCCTCTTAATGAGCGAGGGAGGAGTATGACTTTCATGGGAACAATTGTACGCACCTAGCGAACTTGATATGCATTAAAACTCATTTATTGAGATTGGCAGGCAAGTATCGCCTAAATACTTTCAACAACCAACTTATAGAAAGTATTACCTATGTGATCGTTGATGTACATCAACCATACATAGCTTTTGTTAACGCCCGAGCTGGAGAGTGCGTAAAGACAAGCGTACCGAGATGGGCCCGCCTCCTGGGTACTTTTTTTATTGACTGATAAGCAATTTAGTAGCCTTTCATGGAAAAACTATAAAATATTATAAATACAATATAGGTTCGCGGCTCAGCCCGCCCTATTGGCACTTCCTTCCATGGCTTTTCAGGGAGTTGTGAATTGATAACCCTAGCCAATTCACGTATGTTCGCCCACCTATCCTTCATCCTGCTACATTACTGCGGCCTTACTGATGGCAAAACGAACAGCCGGTTATACATCCTCGGGTATTCGCAAACTGGTCGCCCTGACCACGCTGCTGCCCGAATTTGATCGTTTTGTCCACCTCAACCCATTGAAGCCGAAGCCGAATGCTGTCATTGGTTGGGGGTTAAAGCCCACCAGCCTTCGTGCCAGACAGTATGCAAAACGACATCAGTTACCTTATATCGCGCTAGAGGATGGCTTTATACGCTCGCTAGGTTTGGGTGTAGACGGCTTTCAACCGCACAGCTTGGTCGTCGATGAAACCGGCATTTATTACGATGCGTCACGCCCTTCTGATTTGGAAAACTGGCTCAACACAGCCAGCTTCAACGATGAAGAGTTAGTCCAAGCAGAACGCTGCATGGCGCTGATCACCCGCTATCGTCTCTCCAAATATAACCATGCCCCCGACCAGCCGCTTCAGGTCTCGAGCCGAGCCCGCGTATTAGTGGTTGACCAAACCGCTGGAGATGCTTCTATTTATTACGGCGGCGCCCAAGCGGAAAGTTTTCAGAAAATGCTGGAAGCCGCGTTAGAAGCGCATCCCGAAAGCGACATTTTGGTCAAGATCCACCCCGATGTTATCGCGGGCAAAAAACAGGGCCATCTGCTTAATGCCGCTGACCACCCCCGCTGCCGGGTAATCAGTGAAGACCTTAATCCCTGGACACTGTTTGACCAAGTTGATCACGTTTACGTCGTGACCAGCCAACTGGGCTTTGAAGCGTTGCTTGCTGGTAAGCAGGTACACTGCTTTGGCATTCCGTTTTATTCAGGCTGGGGCCTCACCCATGATCAAGTGGCCTGCCACCGTCGCCGCATTAAACGCCCATTAGTTGAAGTGTTTGCCGCTGCTTATTTACGCTATTGTCGCTACGTTAATCCTTACACTCGACAATCTGTCACGCTAGAAGAGACCATCGCCTTGATCGCCGACCAAAGGCGCCAGCAGGAGCGCTACCGGGGAAACTGGCGGGCATGCGGGTTTTCCTCATGGAAACGGCGCTTTATCGGCGATTTTTTAGGCCCCGCCGCTCAAGTAAATTATCATGCTAAATTACCCGCCAGCGAACAGCCCGAAGAGCATCTGCTGGTATGGTCAAGCCGCATTGATGCTGATTTTAAACATCAGCACTCCCAACACATGGCCAAACTATGGCGCATGGAAGATGGCTTCATCCGCTCGGTGGGACTCGGGGTCGACCTCACCCAGCCATTGTCGCTGGTGATTGATTCCCAAGGCATCTATTACGACCCCAGTCAGCCCAGTGATTTAGAAACCCAGCTTAATCATGCTCACTTTAGCAACGACCTGCTGCTGCGTGCCCAATATTTGCGTAAACGGCTAGTGGCGCTCAAGCTCTCAAAGTACAACGTAGGTGGTCAGGCTACTATTAGGCTGCCCAAAGGGCGCCACACCATACTGGTGCCCGGCCAAGTAGAAAGCGACGCCTCGATTGCTACCGGCTCCCCGCACATCAATACCAATAGCGGGCTGCTTAGTGCCGTCCGGAGCGCGCATCCAGATGCCTTTATTGTCTACAAAGCCCACCCGGATGTAGTAAGCGGTGCACGTATTGGAGCACTCGATACCAACGCAAAACGCCTGTATGATCTAGACGCCAGTGATATTGACATTGCAACCCTGCTAGAGCGCGTCGATGCGGTTCATACGATGAGCTCTTTAACCGGCTTTGAAGCACTGCTACGCAAGCGGGAAGTCACCACCTACGGCCTGCCATTTTATGCGGGCTGGGGGCTAACCCAGGATGCGCTTAGCTGCCCACGCCGCATGCGCTCACTCTCGTTGGATGCGCTGGTGGCTGGCACGTTGATTCTTTACCCCGGCTATGTAGACCCAACGACCCGCCAGCTATGCAATGCTGAAACCGTCGTCAGCCTGTTGGAACAGGCAAGAACACAAAAAAACACCCTTACATGGAAACAGCATCTCTACCGCTGTTATCGTAATTTGTTGATCGGAAGGCATTGAGTTGAAGCATCAGAAGCGTGCATTCTTATTTTTGCAGGGCGTTTGCTCACCGTTTTACCAGCGCTTGGCCAAGCGTTTGGTCAACGATGGGCACCGTGTCGTTAAGGTCAACTTCAATGCTGGCGATATCGCCTACTGGCAGCGCACCCATGGCGAAAGCCACTTGTTTCGCGGCCCACTGGCCGAGCTACCCGGCTATATCCAACATCTGTGGCAGCAGTACGCAATTACCGACCAAGTCGTGTTCGGTGACCGCCGCCCCATTCACCGCCCCGCCGTCGATAATGCCGCCGCCGCAGGCGTACGCACCCATGTATTTGAAGAAGGCTACTTTCGCCCGTTCTGGATCACCCTGGAGCGCGAAGGCGTTAACGGCCACTCGCTGCTGCCCCGTGACCCAAGCTGGTTTTATGAAACCGGCAAAGCGCTGCCCAAGCCATCGGCACCCGTGCACTTTCGGTCTTCTTTCAAAATCCGTGCGGTGCATGATGTTGGCTACCACTTGGCTGGTTTGGCCAATCCACTTATTGCACCGCGCTACCGCAATCACGCGCCGATCACGGCCCCTGTTGAGTACGCGGGCTACCTGAAGCGCTTCGCCCAGTTAAAAGCCGTTTGGAAAAAACGCGATGCCGAACGCATCAAGGTATTGATAGAAAGTGGCCGCCCCTATTTTATACTGCCGCTACAGTTAAATAGCGATGCGCAAATTCGCGATCACTCACCCTACGCCAATATGCAACAAGTGATGGACGATGTGATGGCATCGTTTGCTAAACACGCGCCCAGCGATTCACAGCTATGTATTAAGAACCACCCACTGGATATGGGGCTGGTCAACTACCCCAAAATCATTCAACAGCTTTCTGAATGCCACGGCCTGCAAGGGCGTATCGTCTATTTAGAGTCTGGGGATCTCAACGCCCTGCTCAAACATGCTAGAGGCAATGTAACCGTTAACAGCACCGTGGGCATCGTATCGCTGGAAAAGAATTGTCCAACCTTTGCGCTTAGCGATCCCATCTATAATCTGGATGGGTTAACCTACCAAGGTGACTTAGCGGATTTTTGGCAGCAGCCGCAGCCGCCTGACAGAGAGCTATTTGGCTATTTTCGAAAAACGGTGATGCACACTGTGCAGGTCAATGGCGGTTACTACTGCCAACCCGGTATTGATTTAGCGGTAGATAACGCCGCCCGCATACTCGAAGCCTGCCCCTCGCCGCTGGAGAAGTTGTTGTGAATGTTGGTGTGAAAGAGGCTGTGAGCCAATCTCAACGCTCACGCTGCGTGCTGATCACTGGCGCTACGGGTGCGATTGGCGGGGCGCTAGCCCGCGCCTATGCCGCCCCCAGCACCCATCTCGTACTGCACGGCCGGCAATTAGAAACGCTTGAAGCGCTGGCTTCGATCTGTCGCCAGCAAGGTGCCCAAGTCACACTCTCGACCATTACACTAACCGATGACCACGCTTTAAAAAGCTGGCTAGACGACCTTTGCGCCGGGCAGGTACCGGATATCGTGATTGCCAATGCGGGCAAAAACACCCACCCCCAAGCCCCCGCTATTTTAGAGCCCTGGGCAGACGTGCAGTCGCTGCTGGATATTAACCT
>NZ_JACCDE010000070.1 GCF_013415125.1 Vreelandella glaciei
AAGAAGTGCTTCTTAAATTGTGATACGCGTCAGCGTATCCGGCAAAATGAAACGTGATCATTGCGACATCCAGACTCCTTCGGGTTATAGGGTCAAGCAATGAAGCGCACACGGTGGATGCCTAGGCAGCCAGAGGCGATGAAAGACGTGGTAGCCTGCGATAAGGTTCGGTGAGGTGGCAACAACCTGTGACCCGGACATCTCTGAATGGGGAAACCCACTCATCATAAGATGAGTATCGTGCACTGAATACATAGGTGTACGAGGCGAACCAGGGGAACTGAAACATCTAAGTACCCTGAGGAAAAGAAATCAACCGAGATTCCCCTAGTAGCGGCGAGCGAACGGGGACCAGCCCTTAAGCATGTGACTGATTAGGCGAACAGATTGGGAAGTCTGGCCGTAGCGGGTGATAGCCCCGTAGTCGAAAATCTGATCATGTGAAATCGAGTAGGTCGGGGCACGAGAAACCTTGACTGAAGACGGGGGGACCATCCTCCAAGGCTAAATACTCCTGGCTGACCGATAGTGAACCAGTACCGTGAGGGAAAGGCGAAAAGAACCCCGGAGAGGGGAGTGAAATAGATCCTGAAACCGTGTGCGTACAAGCAGTCGGAGCCCACTTGTTGGGTGACGGCGTACCTTTTGTATAATGGGTCAGCGACTTATATTCAGTGGCGAGGTTAACCGTATAGGGGAGCCGTAGGGAAACCGAGTCTTAACTGGGCGACACAGTCGCTGGATATAGACCCGAAACCGAGCGATCTATCCATGAGCAGGGTGAAGGTTGAGTAACATCAACTGGAGGCCCGAACCAGGATCTGTTGAAAAAGATTTGGATGACTTGTGGATCGGAGTGAAAGGCTAATCAAGCTCGGAGATAGCTGGTTCTCCTCGAAAGCTATTTAGGTAGCGCCTCATGTAGTACCGCCGGGGGTAGAGCACTGTTTCGGCTAGGGGGTCATCCCGACTTACCAACCCGAGGCAAACTCCGAATACCGGTGAGTAACGCGTGGGAGACACACGGCGGGTGCTAACGTCCGTCGTGAAAAGGGAAACAACCCAGACCGTCAGCTAAGGTCCCGAAATCCTGGTTAAGTGGGAAACGATGTGGGAAGGCTCAGACAGCTAGGAGGTTGGCTTAGAAGCAGCCATCCTTTAAAGAAAGCGTAATAGCTCACTAGTCGAGTCGGCCTGCGCGGAAGATGTAACGGGGCTAAACCAGGTACCGAAGCTACGGGTTCATCCTTTGGATGAGCGGTAGAGGAGCGTCGTGTACGCCAATGAAGGTGGATTGAGAAGTCTGCTGGAGGTATCACGAGTGCGAATGCTGACATGAGTAACGATAAAGGGTGTGAAAAACACCCTCGCCGGAAGACCAAGGGTTTCTGTTCGACGCTAATCGGAGCAGAGTGAGTCGGCCCCTAAGGCGAGGCCGAAAGGCGTAGTCGATGGGAAACGGGTCAATATTCCCGTACCGGACATGGTTGCGATGGGGGGACGAAGAAGGCTAGGTGAGCCAGGCGTTGGTTGTCCTGGTGAAAGTGAGTAGGCTGAGGGTTTAGGCAAATCCGGACCCTTAAGGCCGAGACACGAAACGAACTGACCACGGTCAGGAAGTCACTGATGCCACGCTTCCAGGAAAAGCCTCTAAGCTTCAGATCATGTGCGACCGTACCCCAAACCGACACAGGTGGTCAGGGAGAGAATCCCAAGGCGCTTGAGAGAACTCGGGTGAAGGAACTAGGCAAAATGGTGCCGTAACTTCGGGAGAAGGCACGCCGGCGTAGGGTGATGAGACTTGCTCTCTAAGCCCGAACCGGTCGAAGATACCAGGTGGCTGCAACTGTTTATTAAAAACACAGCACTCTGCTAACGCGCAAGCGGACGTATAGGGTGTGACGCCTGCCCGGTGCCGGAAGGTTAAATGATGGTGTTAGCCGCAAGGCGAAGCTCTTGATTGAAGCCCCGGTAAACGGCGGCCGTAACTATAACGGTCCTAAGGTAGCGAAATTCCTTGTCGGGTAAGTTCCGACCTGCACGAATGGCGTAATGATGGCCACGCTGTCTCCACCCGAGACTCAGTGAAATTGAAATCGCCGTGAAGATGCGGTGTACCCGCGGCTAGACGGAAAGACCCCGTGAACCTTTACTATAGCTTCACACTGGACGCTGATGTTGCCTGTGTAGGATAGCTGGGAGGCTTTGAACTCTGGACGCCAGTTCGGAGGGAGCCACCCTTGAAATACCAGCCTGGCATCATTGGCGTTCTCACTCAGGTCCGTTATCCGGATCGAGGACAGTGTGTGGTGGGTAGTTTGACTGGGGCGGTCTCCTCCTAAAGAGTAACGGAGGAGCACGAAGGTACCCTCAGCACGGTCGGACATCGTGCATTGAGTGCAAGAGCATAAGGGTGCTTGACTGCGAGACAGACACGTCGAGCAGGTGCGAAAGCAGGTTCTAGTGATCCGGTGGTTCTGTATGGAAGGGCCATCGCTCAACGGATAAAAGGTACTCCGGGGATAACAGGCTGATACCGCCCAAGAGTTCACATCGACGGCGGTGTTTGGCACCTCGATGTCGGCTCATCACATCCTGGGGCTGAAGTCGGTCCCAAGGGTATGGCTGTTCGCCATTTAAAGTGGTACGCGAGCTGGGTTTAGAACGTCGTGAGACAGTTCGGTCCCTATCTGCCGTGGGCGTTGGATGTTTGAGAAGGGCTGCTCCTAGTACGAGAGGACCGGAGTGGACGACCCTCTGGTGTTCCGGTTGTCACGCCAGTGGCATTGCCGGGTAGCTATGGTCGGACGGGATAACCGCTGAAAGCATCTAAGCGGGAAGCCCCCTTCAAGATGAGACATCCCTGAGGCCTAGAGCCTCCTGAAGGGCCCAGCGAGACCAGCTGGTTGATAGGCACGGTGTGGAAGCGCTGCAAGGCGTTGAGCTAACGTGTACTAATGGCCCGTGAGGCTTGACCCTATAACACCCAAGGGGTCTGGTCGTGATGATGACGTCAATGAAAACCGGATACGTGCGCTGAACTGACTGTTGAAGACAGAAAGTTTGGCAATGAGACGCACACAATTTAGCAATAGTCAGCATGATATGCATTAACAGTTACGCCTGACGACCATAGCACGCGTGAACCACCTGATCCCTTGCCGAACTCAGCAGTGAAACCGCTTAGCGCCGATGGTAGTGTGGGGTCTCCCCATGCGAGAGTAGGTCATCGTCAGGCAC
>NZ_JACCDE010000071.1 GCF_013415125.1 Vreelandella glaciei
GCACGGTGGGTTTTGGCAATAACGGGCTTGCGAAAGCCAACTTGCACGGGGCGAATGATCAAAAAGTGCTCGCTGGCGGTGATAGGGAAAGTGTCGGCGCCGGCTTCACGGATTCAGGTAGCTGATAAGGTTGCTAAAGCCGCTAATACGAACCCCCATTTAGTTCCATGGCCCCAAGCAATCAACATGACAGGTATAAGATATGGAAATATAAACATAATTGGATCGCGTGACTGGTGATTAAACAGCGCGAGCCCCCACAGCCAAGTAATTGAAATAAAAATATGTAAATTTAAACTAGAAGTTGATTTAAAAAATATCACGGTTTAACGACCCCACCTAAAATAGCGACTTAATTGATGAGTTAATCACACGTGGGCAAACGCCTGTTCAAAGCAGGCAATATTTTTACGCATTTTTTACGCCACCTAAAATATAATTATCTCTCAACTGTGTAATAGTCAGTACAACCAATAAATTTGAGTAATCCAAGGCTGTGGAGCTTTATTTATTATGATTGAAAAACAGCAATTTATCGTCATTGGCCTGGGTATCTTCGGGGCAACCATTGCCCGCGAGCTGACACAACTCGGTCATGAAGTTTTAGGCATCGACGCTGATGAGCAGCGTGTCAATCGTCTGGCAGATGAGATCACCCACGCAGTCATTGCCGATGTAACAGATGAAAACGCGCTGATAGAGTTAAACGCAGGCAGCTATGACGCAGCAGTGGTAGCGATAGGAAGAAACGTTGAGGCTGCGATGTTAGCTACTCTTCAGCTCCAAGAATTAGGGGTGCAAAAAGTATGGACTAAAGCGCTGACTAATCAACATCACAGAGTCCTCGAACGGCTTGGTGCAACGCGCATTATTGCGCCTGAATATGAAATGGGCGTGCGGATCTCTCAAGAATTGAACTACCCAATGGTGCATGATTACTTAAATTTGGGAAAAGACTATGTTGTCGTAGAGTTTCACACGACAGACGATTTAATCGGCAAATCGATTGGGGAAATAATTAAGGATTTTGATGTAAATGCTTTAGTTTTAAAAAGAAATAAAGAAGTGCATGCACACCCTGACCTAAATCTGGAAGTACGCATTGGTGATTGCTTAGTACTGGGCGGCTGGCTTGAAGAATTAAGAAAACTTGTTAAAAACTTATGAAAGCAAGCTTACAAGATCAGACGCCCCACAAAACGATTATCAAAGGGCCCAAGCGTAAACGCAGTATCAAGCCACCCTGGCTGTTGCTTGAGTCTTTTATCATATTAATTTTTATTGGGACATGCCTACTAAAACTACCATTTGCCACCGTCGCCCCGGTGTCCTGGATGGAAGCTGCGTTTACTGCAACCTCTGCCGTGACGGTAACAGGGCTGGTGGTTGTCGATACAGGTAGTCAGTACACGGTCTTCGGGCAGCTCATCATACTATGCATGATTCAATTAGGTGGATTAGGGTTAATGACTTTTGCGGTCCTGACCGCTCTAGCACTTGGGTTTAAGTTACGCCTCAAGCAACAGCTGGTGGCACAAGAAGCTTTTAATGAAGTGTCCCTCCAAACGGCCAGAAAAGCGGGAAGTTCCATTGCGCTATTTGCCATTACCAGCGAAGCCATCGGAATCATTGTCCTAAGCTACTTTTTTGTTCCCGAGCTCGGCTGGGGTGAGGGGCTATATAATGCGCTCTTTTATACCATTTCCGCATTTAACAACGCGGGCTTTGCGCTATCTCCCGATAGTTTATCCGATTACGTCTCTCACCCCGGTATTACGCTGTCAGTGACTGCCCTTTTTATTACTGGCGGGCTTGGTTATATCGTCATCATGGACGTATTGGAAAAGCGCTCATGGTCTCGGCTTTCGGTCTATGTAAAAATTATCTTAACAACCACTTTATTTCTCAACTTGTTTGCTACTGCGGCAATTCTGCTTTTGGAATTTAGCAACCCCAATACGCTGGGCATGCTAGAAGGGTTTTGGAGCAAGTTGCTGGCCGCATGGTTCCACGGTGTTACGCCTAGAACAGCGGGTTTCAACACCCTCGACATTGGTGCCCTGACAGCCGCTACCAGCGTGTTAATGCTGCTGCTCATGTTTATTGGTGGAGCACCGAACTCCACCGCTAGTGGGATTAAAATTTCCACTTTTTTCATTTTAATCACGGCTACAAAATCTTTTCTGCAAGGCAATTTGAACGTGAATTTTTTTGGCCGCTCATTAAGCAGAGAAACGCTCCTCAAAGCCCTCGCTACGACAACCATCGGCATGGCAACCATTTTTGTAGCCGTTTTCATGCTCACAATTTTTGTAGAAGATGACTTCTTAGATATTGCTTTCGAAGCAGTTTCTGCCTTTGGAACCGTCGGCTTATCGCGTGGTACCACGTCTGAGCTTGGCACCCCAGGCCAGCTGATTATTATGGCCGTCATGCTCATTGGTCGTCTTGGTCCCCTCACACTAGGTTATACACTGACAGTGCGTCACAAGTCCCGTATCAACTATGCAACTACCGAATTTCCGGTTGGCTGAAATTCTCCAAGCTTTATCTACCTCTTTCAGTATGTTTAGGAGATTGATTCAGAATAAACCTCGGCTTCCAGAAGTTTGTAGGCCTTTTATTCGGTATCAGAGTGATTTTTTAGGAGAATTTTACAGACTTTTGGTGGTTGCCATGATGAGATACCACGCTGAACATTAGGGCAAATTAAGAGCGGAAATATGACCATTTTTCCCAGCAAGCTTTACTACCGAGACGCTTACCGTAACTGGGCGCAAATATTTAAAATCATGGCGGTACTATGGTTAGTGCTTGCCATGTTTATGGCGATTCCCTGGGTCGTATTGCTGGTAGAAAATGACCCCGATGCACCTGCCTTTGGTGTGTCTATTCTGATTGTCCTAAGCGCCACTCTCACCACCTGGTTACTCACACGTAAGGTGTCGCTAGAGTCCTGGATTCATAGAATAAGCGCAGCACTTTGGATCACAAGGTAGAGGCAGGAGGGCCAGCGCCGGTACCCTCTCTGCCTTACCTACCAAAGTGAAGCAGAGCATGGGATACCGACAAC
>NZ_JACCDE010000072.1 GCF_013415125.1 Vreelandella glaciei
TAAGCTAAACGATAGACCAAGAAAGCGGCTGGGATACCGAACCCCAGCCCAGGTGTTCTTAGGTGAATACTCAGGAGCGCTAGAAACCGCAGGTGCTGCACTTATTAGTTGAATTCAGGGAGTAAGAGGCACGCCACCCCTCCCCTAATTGCCCAGCGATTATTACCACAGGTATATCCCTTTCACTGGCAACTCTGGCAATGCCAATCGGCGTTTTACCTGCCAAACTTTGACCATCTAAACGCCCTTCTCCTGTAATGACTAAGTCAGCATCATTAAGATGATTGTTAAAGTTGACTTGTTGCATTACAACGTCGATACCAGGCTTAAGCGTTGCCTTTAAAAAAGCCATTGCCGCATAACCCATTCCTCCAGCAGCACCAGCACCTGGAAAGTCGCTGACATCGACGCCAGTCGCTTCGCTGACTTTTTGGGAGAAATTGGCTAGCAATGCGTCAAGGATAGAAACATCCGCTGGCGAGGCGCCTTTTTGGGGGCCATAAATCGCACTGGCCCCATTAGCGCCTAAAAGGGGGTTATCAACATCAACCGCTGCTACTACTTGTAAATGTTTTAAACGTTGATCCAATCCCGAAAGATCAACTTTATCCAGCTTAAATAAGCTCTCAGTCACGGGAGGGAGTTCACTGCCCTCTTTATCGAGAAGCTTCCCCCCTAAAGCAACTAGCATTCCAGCCCCAGCGTCATTAGTCGCACTTCCGCCTAAAGTTATAACAAGAGACTTAGCGCCCTTATTTAAAGCTTGATTAATGAGCTGTCCAACTCCATACGTAGTACTTCTATAAATGGAGTTCTTTTCAACATCGACATACTGAAGCCCGCAGGCTTCTGCGAGCTCCACATAAGCTGTTGAGCTAGCGCTATGCCAACCCCACGCGGCACGACGCGATCCACCAAAAGCATCAACTACTTCTGTATGGAACACGGCAGCCCCCGTAGAGGAAGCTAAGGCATCAAGGGTTCCTTCTCCCCCATCGCCCATAGGACACTTAATAGTGATTGCGTGTGGGAAAGCACGAACGATACCTTTTTCCATCGCAACCGCTGCAGCCTGAGCCGATAACGCACCTTTGTAACTATCAGGAGCAATAACAATTTTCATTTACTAGCCCCTCTAAAGAGGAAAGCCGTAGGTATTAAGCATCAAAATAACACCACTGATGCTCTCAGCCGCTTCAAGAACATACTTCTTGAAGCCACGACCATGCCTTTATTGTTGTTCAATATCAGAACAGATGGCCTGAGTAACATCGCGCGTATTCGCTGAGCCACCTAGGTCTTTTGTTTGTAGGCCAGAGTCAGTCAGCCGCTCAATGGCTGCCATTAGTCGTTCTGCCGCAGTAGCTTCCCCCAAGTGCTCAAGCATCATGGCAGCTGTCCAAAAGGACCCCACTGGGTTGGCAATACCTTGCCCGGCAATATCAAATGCTGAACCATGGATAGGTTCAAACATGGAAGGGTAAATCCTTTCTGGATTCAGGTTTGCGGTTGGCGCAATACCTAGACTGCCTGAAAGGGCAGCTGCCAAATCAGATAAAATGTCGGCATGGAGGTTGGTTGCAACAATAACGTCCATCGTCTCCGGCTTGAGAACCATGCGAGTAGTCGCAGCATCCACAAGCTCCCGATCAATTTTTACATCAGGGAAGTCTTTTGCGACTTCAAAGAACACCTCATCCCACAGCACCATGCCGTGCCGCTGAGCGTTAGACTTGGTGACTAGCGTCAGTTTTTTGCGAGGACGGCTTTGTGCTAGTTTGAACGCAAAACGATGGATTCGCTCGATCCCTTTCCGCGTGAAAACAGACACTTCAGTTCCGACTTCCTCAGGGTGCCCTTGGTGAACTCGGCCACCGTTACCTGAATATTCACCTTCGCTATTTTCTCTAACAATTATCCAATCAATCTCTTCAGCGCCTTTTAAGCGGCTGTTAACACCTGGCAGGACCCGAGCGGGACGTACATTCGCGTATTGATCAAAGCCTTGGCAGATAGCGAGCCGAAGCTCCCAAAGGGAAACGTGATCGGGGACATCTTGGCTACCCACGGCACCGAAGTAGATAGCGTCAAATTTTGAAAGTTTATCTAGCCCTCCTTCAGGAATGTACTCGCCCTGGCTAAGGTAGCGCTGGGAGCTCCAATCAAAGTCCTCGAATTCAAAATGGAAATCCCCACTTTTTTTCGCCAACGTTTCAAGCACTTTTTTGCCTGCCTCAATCACTTCGAGGCCGATTCCATCACCAGGAATAACTGCAACACGATGACTACGCATATATACTGCTCCTACCTATCTAGTTTTTTATATGAAAATACGCTTGCTTGGCACTACAGACATTAGATGACATGGTGAAATGACTTCAATATACCTTCAGTTAATACAGAAACAACCAAGAGTTAATAATCATGGTTAGCAATGATTTCGAGTTTTTTATATTAATTTGTCAATCTGGAAGTATATCTAAAGCAGCTAACCTGGATTTCTCATAGTACCTCAGCCAGTACCGCACTCAGGCTGTAACACCGCTAAACACCTACTGGCTCGACTTACATCGGCTACTTTTTAACCACTTTCCGTCCTTCAGACACACTTCC
>NZ_JACCDE010000073.1 GCF_013415125.1 Vreelandella glaciei
GTAAGCGCGCCATAAACCCCATCTACCCATATTAACGTTGGCTGATCACACTGGTGGTCTCTTTAGCATTGGAGATCATCATGAGTCGCGACCTCAGTTCCACTCAAGCATTTTGGTTAGGGCACCTGTCTTATGCCGCCGCGTTGCAGATGCCGTTAAGTGCGTATGCTGAAGCGCAAGCCGTGACGTTAGCCGACCTGATGGCGTGGGAAAATCGGTTAATTGTGCAGGGGTTTCCCGTGCCTCCACGTTATCGTCCCGCACGGTTTGTCGCGGTGGAGGTGGTCGTATGATTCGCCCAGGCACT
This sequence comes from Vreelandella glaciei, assembly GCF_013415125.1. GTDB lineage: Bacteria > Pseudomonadota > Gammaproteobacteria > Pseudomonadales > Halomonadaceae > Vreelandella > Vreelandella glaciei. Next base: position 308 of record NZ_JACCDE010000073.1, read on the forward strand.
GATCTGAAGGTGTACCTGTGCCGAGAACCCGTCGATATGCGCAAGCAAATTGATGGATTAGCACTGCTAGTTCAGGAAGCCATGGCCTTGAACCCGTTTGATCAAGCGCTGTTCGTGTTCGGTAATCGCCAGCGCGATAAAGTGAAGCTGCTGTTCTGGGAACGTAACGGCTTTGTGGTGTGGTACAAGCGCTTGGAGCGTGAGCGGTTTAAATGGCCCACCCACCTGAAGGACGACACAGTGACGCTAACGGGTCAAGAACTTAACTGGTTGCTGGATGGCTATAACCTGAAGGCTATGCAGCCTCACAAAGCGTTGGATTTTCAGCGGGTTGGCTAGCCGTAGCTCTCCTATTTTAGGGGCGTTTTTGGTAAACTATGCGATATGAAAAACGCCGCTTCCTCCTCACCGACCGTTACCCAGCTTGAGCGCAAGCTGGCCGCTGCTGACGCTGAAAATGCGCGGCTGTTGGCGTTGATGGAGAAAAAGGAAGCACAGTGGGAGGCCACCAAGCAGTCGTTGTTTGAACAGTTCCGGCTTGCCCTGGAGCGTCAGTTCGGCCCTTCCACTGAGAAATACCGTGTCGACCAGCGGGATCTTCTGATCAATGAAGCGGAAGTGGCGGTGGACGAGGAAGACGCATCGGAGAGCGACGCTACTGCTGATGACGCGACGATCGACACCGCCACGCCTGCCAAGCGTCGCACACGCGGCGGGCGTGTTGCGCTACCGCCGGAGCTGCCGCGCGTCGACGTCATCCATGAACTGCCCGACGATGCTCGCCACTGCCACGATGATGGCACCGCGCTAAAGGTGATCGGTGAAGAGGTCAGTGAGGAGTTGCATGTGGTGCCTGCCCGGATCGAGGTGATCCGCTATGTGCGACACAAATATGCCTGCCCGCTGTGCGAAGAGGGCGTCAACACCGCCCCAGCGCCGGCCAAGCTGTTGCCCAAGAGCAATGCCAGCGCCACGCTGCTCGCCTATATCGCGACGGCTAAATACCAGGACGCGCTACCGCTTTATCGGCAGAGCCAGATCTTTGCCCGCCATGGCGCCGAGATCCCCCGCAATACCCTGGCACGCTGGATGGTGCAGGCGGGGGAACGGATCATCCCGCTGATCGACACGCTACGCCAGCACCTCTTAAACGCCCCGCTGATCCACATGGATGAGACGACGCTCCAGGTCAATCAAGAAGCGGATCGTGCCGCCAGTGCCACCTCGTATATGTGGGTGCAGCGGGGTGGCCCGCCGGGCCAGCAGGTGGTCTTGTTCGACTACGCGGCCAGCCGCTCCGGACGGGTGCCCGTTGACCTGCTGGGCGACTATGCGGGTCGCTTAATCACTGATGGCTATGAAGGCTACGCCGAGATCGTGCGCCGTAATGGGATCACCCATGCGGGCTGTTGGGCGCATGCCCGGCGCAAGTTCGTCGAGGCCCAGAAGGTGCAGCCCAAAGGCAAAACCGGCAAAGCGGACTGGGCGCTGAGCCAGATCCGTAAGCTATACGGCGTGGAAAAACAGGCGAAGGCACTTGAGTCCGAGGCGCGTCACGCGCTGCGTGTACAGAAGAGTCGCCCGTTAATCGACCAACTGCGCACCTGGCTCGACAAGTCACTGGCCCAGGTGCTGCCCAAAAGTGCGCTGGGTAAAGCCCTGCACTACCTGGATAACCAGTGGCCTCGGCTGACCCGGTTCCTGGACGATGGCCTGATCCCGCTAGACAATAATCTGGCGGAGAACGCTATCCGCCCGTTCGTGGTGGGGCGTAAAAACTGGCTGTTCAGCCACACCCCGAGCGGTGCTCACGCCAGCGCGGCGATCTACAGCCTGATCGAAACCGCCAAAGCCAATGGCCTTTCGCCCTACGACTACTTGCAGTACGTCTTCGCGACCCTGCCCACCCTCGACGCTGATGAGCTCCATACGCTGCTGCCCTGGCAGTGGAAAGAGACCTTACCGGTCTAAGCGAAGCCTGCATAGATGGGGTTAGTGGAGCGCTTACG
>NZ_JACCDE010000074.1 GCF_013415125.1 Vreelandella glaciei
GTGTCTGAAGGACGGAAAGTGGTTAAAAAGTAGCCGATGTAAGTCGAGCCAGTAGGTGTTTAGCGGTGTTACAGCCTGAGTGCGGTACTGGCTGAGGTACTATGAGAAATCCAGGCTAGAGCTCCTCTTGTTGGGTCTGCCACTTAAGTCCACTATTTACCGCGTTGCTTTAGGGCTTTGGTCACCCTGCTCTGGGCGTAACTGACGAACCCACTTATCTATGGTTGAATGCCCAATACTTATGGCTTCAGCCGCTTCTCGAACAGTGTAATTTTGATCGACGACTAGCTGTGGTACTTCGAGTCGGAATTCAGGGCTGAAATTACTTTTTGGTCTTGTTGCCATGCTGCCACCAATTTGTTTCTTGGTGCATACTAGCCCCTTTGATTAGGCGGCCAAATTCACTATGCCACTACACGCGCTCCAGACTATGCGGGTACCATTGAATTATGAATTTTTGATGATTCTCGCATTACGTACTGATAAGCTGGTTTTGTCCTAGGGTGTGGCAGCCTTAGCTGTCCACTCACTTGTGAGTGCAACTAATATTGAAGAGATACGTCTCTTAGCCTTCGTGGCTTGCCCTTGGTTGGGTGTTAACTCTGTAACTAAAAGACACCCTAGGGCTCCTTTTTGGGAGTTTTAATGGCATTTTCAGATAATGTATGGTGGACAAGGAAAGCAAGAATTCAGGCCGAAAAACGCCTCCTGTCAAATGCATTTCAATCTCAAATATTGCTGCTTTGGTACTCCTTCTCTGGTGTGGCCTCGGCTATATACTATTTGAGCCTAGGTGAAAGTAGTGTTAATCCAGAGTTGAGTGGAATCGCGTGGGTCGTTTTCTCAGTGCTTGTATTATGTATTTCTGGATTCATCAATGGCCTTTCATTTAAAGAAAGAGCAGGGCTGATAAAAGAATGCTATGAAACACTAAACGGGCTTTATCATAAGACGAAAGATGTAAACGCAAATTTGCTTTGTTTGAGTTATGAATATGATCAGATATTGGGCGTTTGTGAAAATCATACGGATCGTGATTATTATCTAGCTTTATGCATCGAGCACGTTACTAAATCGGGAAAGGTAGATGCGAGCACAGGGTGTAAAGCTGGTTTAGATAGATGCCCAACTTGGTATCATTGGACATTTCTCGTTTATTGCTACGGTTGTCGCTGGTTAATGCTTTTAGCGTTATATTTCTTGCCCATCCTAATTTTTATCGTATTGGAATATTTAAAGTGAGAGTCAGTGATATTTTTTTGAAGCACTTCTCAGTTGAGAAACTTAAAGCTGTTTTTTCTGATCATATTGTATACTCACGGGCGACAGGAATTGATAACCTGGATCAATATGCGTTTAGGGCTCAATTAGATAAACAGATTGAAATTCTCAATAGAAAAGCTATTGCTGGTAGCTATAAATTCACAAAGTACAAGCTGAAACTAGTAAGTAAGGGCAGAAATAAGATCCCAAGAGAGATATCTATTCCTACTGTACGTGATCGTATAGCATTGCGAGCGCTGTGTGATTTTCTGACTGAAATATACCAAGATGAAATTGGCTTCGAGTTGCCGCAGAAAATTATAAAAAAAGTAAAAATTGACTCAAATGGTTCTAGGTATAATGCTTGTATCAAGCTTGATGTAGCTAATTTTTACCCATCAATAAAGCATGCAGAACTTATGTCTCGACTAGGGAGGAAAATACGAAATCCTTCCATAAAGTCATTAATATTATCAGCGATTAGTTCACCAACAGTTAGTGTTTCAATGCCCTCAGACATGCTGTCGATAAGAGGCGTTCCCCAAGGTCTTGCTGTCTCTAACATTGGCGGTCTCAATGAGCAAGTGCAACACGTGACCCATCAGGTACGGTGTTGCTATGACTTACTGCTATCGCCATCTCACTGCTGAAGACCGAGCCGCCATCATGATGATGCGAGCGACTC
>NZ_JACCDE010000075.1 GCF_013415125.1 Vreelandella glaciei
TTAAAGGATTCGTCCTTTGGGATCTGTTTTGAATGAATTCGTTTGAACCTTGAGCCAAGTTTGGTTCGCTTCTGTTGCTTCGGTGACAGGCAAGAACCGCATAGATCTTAAACTGAAGAGTTTGATCATGGCTCAGATTGAACGCTGGCGGCAGGCCTAACACATGCAAGTCGAGCGGTAACAGATCTAGCTTGCTAGATGCTGACGAGCGGCGGACGGGTGAGTAATGCATAGGAATCTGCCCGATAGTGGGGGATAACCTGGGGAAACCCAGGCTAATACCGCATACGTCCTACGGGAGAAAGGGGGCTTCGGCTCCCGCTATTGGATGAGCCTATGTCGGATTAGCTAGTTGGTAAGGTAATGGCTTACCAAGGCAACGATCCGTAGCTGGTCTGAGAGGATGATCAGCCACATCGGGACTGAGACACGGCCCGAACTCCTACGGGAGGCAGCAGTGGGGAATATTGGACAATGGGGGCAACCCTGATCCAGCCATGCCGCGTGTGTGAAGAAGGCCCTCGGGTTGTAAAGCACTTTCAGCGAGGAAGAACGCCTGTCGGTTAATACCCGGTAGGAAAGACATCACTCGCAGAAGAAGCACCGGCTAACTCCGTGCCAGCAGCCGCGGTAATACGGAGGGTGCAAGCGTTAATCGGAATTACTGGGCGTAAAGCGCGCGTAGGTGGCTTGATAAGCCGGTTGTGAAAGCCCCGGGCTCAACCTGGGAACGGCATCCGGAACTGTCAGGCTAGAGTGCAGGAGAGGAAGGTAGAATTCCCGGTGTAGCGGTGAAATGCGTAGAGATCGGGAGGAATACCAGTGGCGAAGGCGGCCTTCTGGACTGACACTGACACTGAGGTGCGAAAGCGTGGGTAGCAAACAGGATTAGATACCCTGGTAGTCCACGCCGTAAACGATGTCGACCAGCCGTTGGGTGCCTAGAGCACTTTGTGGCGAAGTTAACGCGATAAGTCGACCGCCTGGGGAGTACGGCCGCAAGGTTAAAACTCAAATGAATTGACGGGGGCCCGCACAAGCGGTGGAGCATGTGGTTTAATTCGATGCAACGCGAAGAACCTTACCTACCCTTGACATCTACAGAAGCCGGAAGAGATTCTGGTGTGCCTTCGGGAACTGTAAGACAGGTGCTGCATGGCTGTCGTCAGCTCGTGTTGTGAAATGTTGGGTTAAGTCCCGTAACGAGCGCAACCCTTGTCCTTATTTGCCAGCACGTAATGGTGGGAACTCTAAGGAGACTGCCGGTGACAAACCGGAGGAAGGTGGGGACGACGTCAAGTCATCATGGCCCTTACGGGTAGGGCTACACACGTGCTACAATGGCCGGTACAAAGGGCTGCGAGCTCGCGAGAGTCAGCGAATCCCTTAAAGCCGGTCTCAGTCCGGATCGGAGTCTGCAACTCGACTCCGTGAAGTCGGAATCGCTAGTAATCGTGAATCAGAATGTCACGGTGAATACGTTCCCGGGCCTTGTACACACCGCCCGTCACACCATGGGAGTGGACTGCACCAGAAGTGGTTAGCCTAACGCAAGAGGGCGATCACCACGGTGTGGTTCATGACTGGGGTGAAGTCGTAACAAGGTAGCCGTAGGGGAACCTGCGGCTGGATCACCTCCTTAAACGATGCGTCACCGTTGGTAAGCGTCCACAATGAATTACCTGATCAA
>NZ_JACCDE010000076.1 GCF_013415125.1 Vreelandella glaciei
CCTGAATCCGTGAGACCGGCCCCCAGGAATGCTTCTAACCTACTGAACTGCATGGCAATATAGCGAATATCGCCATTCACCCAGACAGTGCCATGCCCAACGTCAAGTTCCGCGCCAGTCGCCGCACCCTCACCAGCCACGCCGGGCTGTCCATCATCGGGCAATGCTTCGAGATCGCTGGCGTCGACAGCATCGACAGCCGCTTCCCCACCACGCTGGGCATGCGCACCAGTGACGTGATCAAGAGCTACCTGGGCCTGCTGTGTCTGGGCATGAGCGACTATGACGCTGTCGAGAACTTCCGCCGCGACAAGCCCTTCCAACAACTGCTGACCCTGCAGAAGGTGCCGAGCGCGGCGACGCTGCGACAGCGGCTGGAGAAACTTGCCGCCAACGACCTGCAGGCGCGCACCGCCACCTGGTCCACGACCCTGCTGTCACTGATCGAAGCACCGATCACCGCCGAGACGACGCACGTCTGCCTGGACATCGACACCTTCGTCATGGACAACAGCAACTCGAAGAAGGAAGGCGTCTCGCGGACCTACCAGAAGGTCGATGGCTACACACCGATCGCCGCCTATCTGGGCAACGAAGGGTGGTGCCTGGGTCTGGAACTGCGGCCTGGCAAGCAGCACACCATGAAGGAGAGCAACGCCTTCCTGGAGCGGGTGCTGCCTCGCACCCAAGGCCTGACCAAGCAACCGATCCTGTTACGCGAGGACAGCGGCTTCGACAGCCAGGCGCACCTGGCGCTTCTCGAACAGCAGCGCCAGGTCTTTGCCGACGAGGGGCGCCGGCTCGACTATGTCGTCAAATGGAACCCGCGCGGCTCGGCCACGGCTGATCGAGATACCTGGCTGGCGGTGGCGGCGGACTACTGGGAAGAGCTGCGTCCTGGCAAGCGCCAGGCGCTGTGGCTGCAGACCGTCTCGATCCACGACGACAACAAGACCGAATACGTCGTCCAACGCGTGATGCGCCTGGTAGAGCGCACCGCCGATCGCGATGGCCAGTTGCTGCTCGAACCGGACTATGAGTTGGAAGGCTGGTGGACCAGCCTGGACGAGGCGCCGGAGGCGGTGATCAAGCGCTACCAGGCGCATGCCACCCATGAGCAGTTTCACAGCGAGATCAAGACCGATCTCGACCTGGAGCGCTTGCCGTCCGGCAAGTTCGCCACCAACGATCTGATCCTGCATCTCGCCCAGTTGGCCTACAACATCCTGCGCCTGATGGGACAGCTGGGCATGACCGGCGAGCTGAGCCCGGTTCGCCACCCGGCCAAGCGGCGCCGGCTGCGCACCGTGCTACAAGAGCTGGTGCACCGTGCGGCTCTCGTGATTCACAAGGCACGGCAGATCATCCTCGACTTCGGGCAGGATATCGGGCGCATGACGGTGCTCAAGACGCTGCGGAGCCGACTGCGTTATCCACGAGGAACGCCATGCTGACCGTCAATCGGCGACACTCTATCCACAAGCAGTTCCAAGCGACACGCGATCGCCAGATATGTCGTGCCTGGCGGGTGGAAAGGCATGACAAAACGGGCCGTCAGCACCGATCAGCACGGTGGGTTTTGGCAATAACGGGCTTGCGAAAGCCAACTTGCACGGGGCGAATGATCAAAAAGTGCTCGCTGGCGGTGATAGGGAAAGTGTCGGCGCCGGCTTCACGGATTCAGG
>NZ_JACCDE010000077.1 GCF_013415125.1 Vreelandella glaciei
CCTGGATTTCTCATAGTACCTCAGCCAGTACCGCACTCAGGCTGTAACACCGCTAAACACCTACTGGCTCGACTTACATCGGCTACTTTTTAACCACTTTCCGTCCTTCAGACACACTTCCCCCTTTCCCCCATTGCGTCGGGCCGGGGGCGCCCGAGCAGTCAGTTCGGCACCAACCGCCTGACCAGATCGGATAGCGCCGTTTTATAGGGGTAGCTGTCACTCATCAACACCCGGATGCGGCGCGTATTGCGGAGGATGACCGCGCCTACTTTGATGAGCTTGAGCCTCAGGTTGCTTGGACTCATGCGCGCGAAGGGCGTGTGCTTCAGGTAAGTCCGTAACCGCTCGAACAGCGTATAAGCGAAGCCCGACAAGATCAGCCGCCACTGATTGGCCCACCAGTGCGTGCTGGAGGTCCGGTCAGCAAACAGGCTCAGTTGTTGATCCTTGATCCGGTTCTCCATGTCACCCCGGGCACAGTACTGCTCGTAGTAAAGCTTGAAGCCGTCATCGTAACGAGAGCTGATGATAAACCGGGGATTAGAGCCTAACTCACCTTCTTCTAGGCGGGCCACCACCCAGCGTGGGTATTTCCAGGAGCGGGCTTGATACTGGAAGCGGAACGTCCCCGCTACTTTCCCTCCCACCTGCCATTGGGTCTTGCGCACCAGCATCATGGGGACGTCCACTTCCTTGAGCAGCCGGCTGTTCTTTGCGATTCCCACGATGTAGTCGACGTGATGCCGATCACACCAGTTCAGCATCCGGGGACGACAAAAGTGGCTATCACCTCGTAACACGATGCGCGTATCGGGCCAGTATTGACGGATAAAGCGTACCAGTAAGGCGAGGATCGCCCAGCTATGGCGGCTGTCGCTGCGGTCACTGGTGCGCAGATAGCTCACCAGTAAGTGGCGCCCACAGAAGACATACAGTGGGAAGTAGCAGTGGTGATCGTAATAACGGTTAAAGAACTTGCCGGGTTGCTCGCCATGCACGGGGATGTCGGTGCCATCAAAGTCCAGCACGATCTCCTTGGGTGGTTCGTCATGCTGTTCAATGAAGTGATGCCACAGCAACTCATGGGCCTTCACTATTGCTTGCCGATCGGCGTTCTGCTCCACCCGGCACAGCGTCGACTTGCCTGCCAGCGTATCCTCTTCACCGAGCGCTGTCTGAAGGGCCTGATCATAGCGCAGGGCCTCATGGTCGTTGAAATCTTCATAGCCAGCGGCGACACCGAACACCCGCTGACGAACCAACGTGTCGAGCTTATGACGAACCTGTTCCGGTGAGCGGGGATCATGAAGCACGGCGGCCAAGCGGCGTGTTAGGCGATGCTGTTTATCGACTTCACGAAGCAGGAGTAATCCGGCGTCCGACGTAATGTGGCCCCCGGAGAAGTCGGCTTCAATTTGGCGGCGAGAGAGTGGCGAGAAGGTCAGCTTTTCAGGTACCATTTTGGAAGCGGCTGTTGGTGTTGGTTTTTGGTGTAAGGCCCTGAAACGTTAACACTTTCAGCCGCTTTCTTTTATACCCTGTGAGAAATCCGGGCTA
>NZ_JACCDE010000078.1 GCF_013415125.1 Vreelandella glaciei
CGACTGGCGCGGAACTTGACGTTGGGCATGGCACTGTCTGGGTGAATGGCGATATTCGCTATATTGCCATGCAGTTCAGTAGGTTAGAAGCATTCCTGGGGGCCGGTCTCACGGATTCAGGCGTATGATTTCGGAGACTGTCATATTAAAGCCGGATCTCATCGTTCAGCACTTCGAAACGAGAGGCATAATCTTCCACTTCGTCCTCTAATAGAAGCGACTTAGTAACATCACTGTAATTGAAAAAAATCTGCCCACTTGTTTCCTTAATAATTCTAGCGATGGCTCTCTTATTTGGCAGACCATGCCTCAGGCCATTGGTCGAAATTACGTAACGAGAAGCCTGTATTAAGGAAAGGAACTCAGAACTAGTATTGTATTGGCTACCATGATGCGAAATTTTCACGAGATCAAGATTAAGTCTATTTGCCTCACTAAAACCTAACTCTCTTAAACTATTAACTATTACTGGGTCATGTGCATCTCCAAGAAATAGCATCTTTTTATTGTCTATTTCTAGTAAAAATGCGATTGAACTGCCGTTGTGAATAGATAAATCTGATTCAAATTCGTCAGCTTCCCAAATTTCTTTTAGTGAAAGCTGGTAATCATTATCGTGAGCTGCTGTTGCACCAGAATCAAATTTAGAAGGCCATTTATGCAATAAACGCTCTAGCTGATTTTGACAAGGAGACAATACTGTCAATTTGAACGGGCCGACTCTATGATCTTGCCCAGCCATAATGAGAGGAGCACGCTCACATCCAATTTCATCAAGCAGTGCTTCCAACTCTTTCCCCTGCATCACACTTGTTTGAGGAGAGTTGTCGGTCAATAGAATATTATTTTCTGGAATCTCAGTAACACTAAAATGTTGTGTTATTAAACGAGATGAGTTGAACCAAATAGATTTAACGAGTTCACTGAGATAACCTGCTGTTTCGAATGCTTTTATCAAGCCATGAATGTGATCGTCATCAATATGGGTTAATACCACTAGCTCTATGTGTTGACCTTTATTTTTTATTTCATCTAATACTTTGGCTAGTGCCCCGTCATAACGCTGCCTTGGTCCATACTTAAAAGTCATGGATGTCCCTCCATCAATTAAAATATTGACGGTATCCAAATCTCCCTCATGACTGACTAAAATACAGTCTCCATGATTGGCTTTAAGGACTCTTACAGCAACCCCCATAAATACTCCTTAAATTTAAACGGAACACCGATCAAGGTGTGTCAGAGTAATTGATTTCTCAAAAGTGCTATTTTCAACAAACCTGCCCCTTTGATTCCTGAATTCAACTAATAAGTGCAGCACCTGCGGTTTCTAGCGCTCCTGAGTATTCACCTAAGAACACCTGGGCTGGGGTTCGGTATCCCAGCCGCTTTCTTGGTCTATCGTTTAGCTTAT
>NZ_JACCDE010000079.1 GCF_013415125.1 Vreelandella glaciei
GAAGGTCAGCTTTTCAGGTACCATTTTGGAAGCGGCTGTTGGTGTTGGTTTTTGGTGTAAGGCCCTGAAACGTTAACACTTTCAGCCGCTTTCTTTTATACCCTGTGAGAAATCCGGGCTAAAGATTTTGATATAACTCCAGCCGCAGCTAGCAAACGACTTTCTAATATTGAAAAAAATATTGGATGCCAACTTATATCCAGATCTACCCGCTCCATGAGCCTTACAGCTAATGGAAAGATATACTTAGAATATGCACATCAAGTTACAACAACGATAGAAGAAATGAGTTACGCTTTACGTCAGAAAACTGACGAAGCAGAAGGACTTATTAGGATTAACGCTCCTTTCGGGTTTGGAAGAAAATATGTCTCAAGATTTGTATCGGACTTTATAGAGGAATATCCTAAAATTGAATGCCAGCTGCATCTCTCCGATCATCCTTTAAATTTAATCACCAACGCTTTTGATATCGGCATTCGGTTCGGATCTCTTCCAGACTCTGGTTTGCATGCTAGGAAAATCGCCTCACACAGGCGATTTTTATGCGCCTCTCCTGACTATTTAGCCACTAAAGATGAGCCCTTATCACCTCAAGATCTTGTTCATCATAACTGCATAGTACTTAGGCAGAACGATGAAACATACGGAAATTGGCACTTCACAAAAGAAGAGCAAATATATCATGTTCGTGTTGGAGGAAACTTAAGCTCAAACGATGGTGAAAGCGTATTAAGTTGGACCTTGAAGGGGCATGGCATCGCTATACGAGCGGAATGGGATGTATATCACCATATCAAACAGGGGGCTTTGAAAAAAGTCCTCGGTGAATATCAACTTCCTAATGCTGACATATATGCCGTTTACCCTTATAAGCAAAACATTCCTATTCGTCTAAGAATGTTCATCGACTTTTTGGCCGAAAAAATGAAAATAGTTCCATTTGAATTGAATGGAACTATTTGATAGCAATTTAAGTAATTAACTTAATATATAAGGCTTGGCATTCTAATTTTAAATATTTCAAGCAGCTTTCGGCCAGGAGCGGTCTTTTAGGTCATTCTGATGTAACGCTCGGCTAAAACGCCGAAACGGAGTTAAGTGTTTTGTGCCAGCGTAGCGAAAGCGCAAAATGAGCAACACTGTGTAGGTCGGCGGTCTCAAGTTCCAAGCGCAACGCTATTGAAGGGTGCTCGGGCCAGCGACCGATTTCTTGAGCACCTCGGCGTAAACTTCCAGCGGCGTGCGCCAGTCCAGTGTCTTGCGCGGCCGC
>NZ_JACCDE010000007.1 GCF_013415125.1 Vreelandella glaciei
ATAAGCTAAACGATAGACCAAGAAAGCGGCTGGGATACCGAACCCCAGCCCAGGTGTTCTTAGGTGAATACTCAGGAGCGCTAGAAACCGCAGGTGCTGCACTTATTAGTTGAATTCAGGAGTTAGCCGTTTCATTGACAGCCGTTTGAACGGGTTCCCAGATCCAGCTCAGGTTTTCAACCTCCCAAAACATTTTGAAAAACTGATAAAGGTCGCCAGCATGTAGGCCGCTTCTCGCATCAGCAAATTTGACTAGTAAATCACGCTCCGAACTCTCTGGGTTTATAAAGCGCATGTCAGGGTTTTTTCTAATCTGCGCTATATTGACTTGGCTGATTGAGCCAGAAACCGTTGATCTAACATTATCTTGTATTTTTTTATTTGCTGAGTAGTCTGAAAGTGAGAACGAGCTTTCCTTTTCATTTCCAGCTTGGGAGATTATCAGAGCAGGGTTTGCCCGTATCGGTGTTGAAAAGGCATTCCATCCTAGGCGCAACACAAGAAGAGGCTTATGTTTTTCTAGATAGTTTTCCCGATATTGCATGTAGGGCCCTAAGTAGAGCCACTCGCCGAGAGAAACTACTGCATAACTACCATTTGGCTTTATCCACTCCCTGATCCTTTCGATAAAGGCCATTGCTAAGTCATATTTACCTGTCGAATAGTTTTTCTCAATAAACTCGATGAGTCGAGGGTGGTGCTTTGAAATCCCTAAATAAGGAACGTTTGTTAGGGCTAGGTCGTATTTTTGGGAAAGTAGAACAGCAGATTTCGCCACCCCCTTTGCAACAACACCTACCTCAGAGCGCTCTTCATCTCTCTCATCCGCCAATACCTTAGAAATTATTGGCCCAACTTCTTCCCACTTTTGCTTAAACAGTGTTTCGTTGTCCAAGCTTGCCTCAGGATTGATCAGGCTTCCCAGAATTGGTGCGTCTTTGAACTGATTGTAAAGCTTTTCAAGAGCGATTCCTAAATTAGTGTCGTTCCCGGCTAAGTCCAGCCACTCACTTTTCTTTGCATTGATCGCAAGGCCGGAGCAGGCAAGATGCAGCTCGGGCAGCTTGCGATAGCCGCCGGTGGCGGGGAAACGCCAGGCGGTAAGGGCGAGGGCAAAAGCGGCGAGCTCCACGCAGCGCTGGTCGATCTCCAGGCCGTGCAGGTTGTCGCGCAGCACCGCATCCACGGCGTCGCGGGCGCTAAGGCCCTCCAGCTCCCTGCGCATGGGCACCAGCATCAGCAAGGCGGCGACTAGGAAGTGGCCACTGCCGCAGCAGGGGTCCAGGGTCTTGAGCTCAGCAAGGCATTGTGGCCAGGCATCGAAGGTGCCGGCGGCGGGCGTCCAGTTTCCGGTTTCCTCGTCTTTAACGAAGCGCAGGTACTCCAGCGGCACGCCCGGCAGGCTGGCCTTGTCGCGCAGTTCCTGTTCGCTCTCGGCGTTGGCCAAGTCGGTATCGGACAGACGGAGGGCGGCCCACCAGGCGCCCAGGCTGTTATCGAGCAGAAAGCTGACCATATAGGGCTCAGTGAACAGCTGGGTGACGGCGGGCAACTCGTCGGCACCGATCTTCACCTCGGAACGGTTGATGCGTTCCTTGTTGTCGGTCTGCCAGAACTGGTAGACCCAGCCCAGGCTGTCGCTGGCGTGGAAGACTTCTACCGGCAGGCCGGCAAGCAGCTCCTCCAGCTCGCGTTGGTACTCGGCAGCTAGGGTGAGCTCGAAGACCGGGCTATCGACGCGGAACACCTGGGGCAGCATGGTGCTGGCCAGCTTCGCCGCTAAAGCCCAGCCACTTGAATGGCCCTCCTCCTCCGCCAACTCCTCGCACTCTTCCAGGGTGACGGCCACGCCGTCATACATCAGCAGCTCGTTCTCGGCCAAAAAGCGGGCAAACAGCATGCGATGCCAGTGCTCGTAGGCGATCTCGCCAATCAGCCGGGTAACTGCCTGGGCGCCTTCCTTGAGTGGATCACCAAGGCTGCGGGCGTGGGCGCGCAAGCGGCGACGCAGGGCGCGCTGATTGTCGTTTAAATAGCCAGGAGCGCTCTCTTCGCCTACACCCAGCTGTTCCAAGGCGGCCCCGGCGGCCTGTTCGGCCACTGGGCGTGCTTTACGAACAGTGCGATCGAGCTGATTACGGAGTGCTTTATCGAGTGGCTGCATGCCAATGTCCTTGTAGTCCCTACGAAGCTTTCTCTACAAAATTATCTTCGCAAATACGTTTCTATTGCGCGTAAGCATTAATTTGCGCATTGAGCGGTTTTTAATGCTCATTTTAATGCGCAGCGCATTGGCTTACGCATTAAGATATTCATAACGAGCGTGCTTGCCTCGGCCAGGCGGCTGAATTTGTGGATTTTCTTCGCGAAGTTCTCGCATCAAACGGTAAGCATGATTGCGGTCGAAACGCGTTATCTGGCGAATTTCTTGATTAGTGAGGCCAGCCTCGCCGCGTTTGGCGCGCTCCATTAAGATGCTTAGCACTCGCATTTTGGCGGCATCCCAGTCGATACGTCGGCGGGTTTCTGCGCTTCCGTCCGTGCAAAGGCGAGCGTATAGCTCCGGGTGAATGCTCCAGTAGGCACCACGGCCACTACCGCCGTGCTCTACGTAACCTTGCTGCTCCATACGCGCAAGCAATTCACGCGTTTCGGCTTCGCTACGCTGGCAAAGACTTACCCCCATCCCGGTATCCATTTCAGCGTGTTGAAGGAGGTATTGCAGTAGCAGTAACTGATCAACCCCTAAAGATCGGCCACTTTGGCTTTCTTCGGCCACAAACTGCCGGAATACGGCATTAATCTCACGCTGGTGGAAAATTACCGCAACGGACTCCCCGATTTCACGAATCACCGGCGGCTCTTTACCCTCCATCAGCATGGCTGAATACATTCGGCTAACGCCGAGGTTCGTCCGGTTTACCAAGCGCAGTTTAACTAAAGCATCTACGAGCAAGGGGTTTCGTGCCGCTGGCTGATGGTGGAGGATATTGTTCTCTCTAATACCCGCAATAAAACCACCGTTGTTGCTAATTTCCAGACGCTGTGAGTAAAGCTTGACCATCACCGGGCCAGCAATGCGTAGATCTAGGTGGCAGAAGGCATTCATCAATGCCTCGCGTATGGCTATTTCTGGCCAAGTGCGGTATTCGAAGTGGAACATGCCCTGTTCCACGGTGGTGATAGGATTAAAGGGTACCAACAGGTCTTCAATACGCTGAACAGAGATAGGAATGGCACTAACTCGGTCTTCACGCACACCATAGACGGTATCGGATTGCATCTGCAGAAAAGTCCACAGATGCCCTGGTACATGCTCGCGCAATGCCGCTTCGGTACCCGCCAATAGAATAGCGGCCCTTGTCAGCTGCCCCTTGCGTATCAATCCCAACGTATCCAGCAGTTCTATATCTGGTCGGCGCAGCAACTCTTCGGGCGCTCGTTCACGTTGCGCTAGGGTGCGCAATGCCTCCATCGCCACCGGGGAAAGCAGACTTTCATCAACGCGACCAATGGCCTCGGCGGTGTAGTCGGTTTCACCGGTCTCGACGCCGATTTTGCGGCGCATTGTGCCGGTAAGTGGCTGGCAGTCTTTACCGACCCTCACGGTGCCACCGCCTTTGGTATCGGTATGGGGCGGCATGCCAGGATGCACCTGCATAATCAGCACTCGGCCAGTGCCCTCAGGTACATGTAGCTCTTCAAAAACGGGCATGATATGCGGATCCGTTTTGTCGTAAACGGCTCGCTTTAACATATTTACGTCGATTTCCAGTGGCACGCCCAGTACGGCGCTTTCGCGCCCTTTTACTTTGTCTGCCACGCCATATACGACGGTACCGCCACCGCCATTGGTCATACAAACCGCCATTTGCACAACCTTCTGTACCGCCTTATCACGACTGCTGGTATCCCACTGTTTAAAATCCAGATCCTGGTCTTCTAGGTCGTCAGCAATACAGTGCTCTAGTTCGTCTAGCAGCGCTTCGACGTCGCGTTGTGTTCTCATGCCCTTGCGCTCCTACTGGGTGATGACCGGTCCATTCTGGAGGGCATCGCGTAACTCTCGACGGGCATCCTCAAGCCAAGCCTCGATATCATCTTCACTTTTCAGCGTGCGGCGGGGTAATTGAACAAACTGAATTTCTGGCTCCATCGCTTCGGCGGCTTTTACCAAGATGTCATCAAACCGGCTGGAAAGTGCAGCAATGCGATCCGCTAAGGCATCAGGGCGTACATGGCTTAAAGTAGCCATTACCTCCTCTGTTGAGCCTAGGCTAATGGCAGGTGCGCCGGCAGCTGTAAGGCGTTTGGTGGCAAGCAAGTCGTGTCGCTCATCAGGCGATAGCTGTTGCCAGTTATCGTCAGCATCTAAGCGCTGCATGCCAGTGGCGTGTTCATGCTCATAGCGCTGCTGGAGGTCGTTGAATACCTCTCGGAATTGTTGGGTCAGGCTCGCTAGCAACGGCTGCACGGGGTCAGGGTCGTCTAATAAGGAGCGGTGCGCTTTAATTTGCTCCACCTGAACGAGCAAGGGTTCAGCCCCATGGAGCCCTTTCGCATAATCGGCAAGCTGTTTAAGTGTTCCCCAGGAAGGTCGGCGTTGTGTAATCTTCTCAGCCGTGTCCTGCCAGGTTTCAATGGCATTGAGCAGCTCATCCTGGTTGGTAACGATCGCCTTCAGCTGGTCGTTACCACTACTTAAGCGAACCGCATCGAGCGCATCCACATTGGGTTTTTCTGGCAGCGGAGCTTCGCCCCCCGCTTTCTCTGCGAGTGCTTGTAGCTGTGCAACAAATTCAGGAGCTTTGGAAGACTCTTCCCCAGACTTAGGGTTCACGCTGAGCTTCTGCATCACTTTACGAATTTTGATGCGCTCACCGGCGGAAAGGGTGGTGGCTTCAATACGGAAGTCCGTTTTTCCGATTGCCCGTCGATCAAGCTCTTGTGGGGCGGTATTATCTGCCGCTCGAATTTGGCCTGCGACCAACAAAACTTGTAGCGCACCATCAATGGCATCTTGAGGCCAGCCAAAATCACCATGCTCAAAATGGTCGCGTATCTCGCTGCCCTTTTTCCCGTTAGATAAGTAGCTGAGAATCGCCTTACACACAGGATGCGCCTGAGGCTCGCCGTCGTAGCCAATAGCACTCAGCGCATCAGGCGCGCCCTGCTTCGCTTTGGCATACACTTTGTCCCAATTGGCATGATCCGCCAGGTGAAACTTGGGGTGCAGACGCGCTAACGCGTTCTCAGCACCTTCTAAAATAGCGTCGCGTAGCGTGGCTCCGATAATTTCATTGCCACCGCCCTGAAACACCTGGGCACCGTTGAAGGCATCGTCTAACAGCTCTTTAATGCGGCGCTGGGCACTATTTTGCGTGGTTTGCATTGCCCCGCGTGCTTCTTGCCCCTCAGGGGTACCTGGTGTACCTCGGGTTTCCAGTGTTGCCGTCGCCGCTCTAAACTCAATCAACTGATTGCGTAATTCGTCAGCAGAACGCTTAGGGATAAAGACAAACAGTGTGGGAGACTCTGACCCAGCTTGGCGAGCATCGGCACGTAGCTGGCTAACATCATCCGACCAACCATTACGTACCCATACATAGAGCTTTTCGTTCGCATCGTTGGGCAGAGCCATATCAAATATTGGCGACAGCGGCCGCGGCACTTTAGCGTTACCGTGGGTCAGCGTGAGGTTGCCTACCTGCTGAACAAAGTGCTTACGTATGAGATCATCGCGCTCAGTTTCAATTTGATGCGTAGCATTACCCAGCGTGCTCTTATGGCTAAGAAAAGCGTCGTTCCAGGCAGCACTCTCTTCGGTTTGAATGCGGTATTCATCCCCTACTTTGATGATGAACTCACAATCATCCAGTAGCCCAGGCAATTGGCTGCGCAGTGAGCTGCTGCCTGCTTTTAGGTCATCGACTAACAGGTCGGCAATATTATGGAGCGTGGGGTGCAGGCCCAGATCGGTGTTCGTGCTGGCTACTTTATTAATCAGAAACACAATCGCGCAAGCGCGTGCCATCAGCTGCTCTGTTTCATTGCCACCTCTCCAGCGCTGCGTTGCATCGTGCAAACGGCGAGGCAGCATACGAAACTGCAGTAGCTTATCTGAGAGATTAAAGTAGAGATAATCGGCCGCAATGATGTTGCCGAGCGGTTCGTCTAAATTAGTTTTTATCGCCGCGTGGATAAGGCTTAGCTGGCCACGAAGCTGGCTGTCGGTGCCTGTTTGGTCTAGTACGCGTAGCGCTGCATCCCAGAAACGCCTGCGTACCGGCAGGATGGGATAATCTTGAGCGAAATGCTGGGTATCATCCTGTTTATGGGCAATAGAAGACTCAGATAGGTGGCGCGAAATCTCGCCAACATTATTGTCCATTACCTGCTGAACGGATGTTTTTGCTTCTGGCTTCTTAGCGAGCAGCACTTGCCGAATAACGGCATCAACATCGGCGTCAGACAGCTCGATGCGGCTGGTGAAACGCCCCTGCAATCGCGCTAGGTTGCTGGTACCGGTAATAGCGGTTTGGCCCGTACCAATAAACATCAGTCGGCTGCCTAAGCCTTTACAACAAGCCTCTACTGCTTCTTGCACTTCAATTGAGCGCTGCCCATCAGTGCCTATGTACTGCTGTACTTCGTCTAACACGACTAACGTAAGGGGCAGTTTGTCATTTTCACTAATTGCCTGGCGAATCGCCTTGAGCATGTCGTCACTGCTGACATCACTGGTAGGCGGGAAAAGATTGCCTAGTGTTTCTGCACACACTTCCACGCTGCTAAACGTTTTAGGCTTCGCTCTTACCAGCGCTTCATGCAGCGACTCTGCTACATAGAAGTTATCCAGCTCTTCTTGCCAATCATCCCCTTGAGCCACTAGGTCTTCACGCACCTGCTCCAAAACGCCTTCATCGCGTAGCCACATGACAAAGCGCGCCACCGGATACTGCTGCGGCAGGCCCGCAGCGCGAAAAATTACCGAAAGTAGGGCTAACCGAACGCTTTGATCGCGAGAGCTCGCCCCTAATGTTCCAGAGGCTGCAAACAGTCCACCATGTCGCTTACCCTGGGTAGTTAGCTCTTTGAAGAGGTCTTGTATCTCTTGGGGTAAATGGACGATACCGCGAGCAGTGGCGCCGTCATCAAATGCCACGTCTTCCCACAGGTTACGAAGCATTTTCGCCATGTGGGACTTACCCGAGCCAAAGAAGCCGCTAATCCAGACGCCTGGCTGCTGAGAAGCGCCACTGCTCAGGTTTCTCAGGTAAGTATCCAGAATGTCGAGCATGCCTTTCGCATATTGACCATCGCAAACAAACGTCTCTAGCTCATAGCGCAGGACTGTTTGGGCGCGACTGCTAGTGTCGTCATTGACGTACGCAACGCCCTCGTTGACTAAGCGTTGCTCAGCGGGATCCTTTGCGTATACATCACGATTGCGCATGCAGCCTTTCCTCGACGGTGGGAGTGTACGTTTGAAGCAGGTTTACTTAAGTTAATATAGAGGTACTGTATATCAGGCTTAGCGCACGCCGTCAGGTGTAATCGGCGTTGCTAGGTAATTCCAACCGTCATAGCCATCTAAAAGACGGTAGTTATTATTTTCAAAACTGCCGGGGAACAAGACAACCAACCTACCCGTGATGTGTGGCGCTAGGCGGTCGACAACCTCCTTTACCTTCAGTAGGCCGAACACACTTCCCACACCATGCACTGCAACAACATGGTTGTCGTCAACGGAGTGTTCATTCAGCTCCCACATGAAGCGCTGTTCTAACCAGTCTAGGTAGCGGTGAATGGCCGTTGTCAGCTTGGAAGGCGATTTAAAATATGACGTGGCGTACTTTTGCTCCGCCACCCATAGGGCAAACGTATTTGTTAGATCAAAGGTTACCCATTCATGACCATTCTGCCGGGTGATCAGCTCAAACTCATCTAGGTTGGCGCGCAGCCGCTGCTCTTCTGTTTCGGGATAAATACAAAAAATCACACGTTGAGCAGCCGCCGTATCGTCACGCCAAGGCAACGAGATAAATTGACCATAGGAGTCAATCAGGCGTTTCACTTTGCTCATAGCATCTCTTCCTGGGCGGTATTGGCTTGGATCACTGACATAGCACTATTAACAACAGGAGCAAGTGCGGGAAAGTCGACATCGATAACGTTATCCACCCGACGCATCACCATCAAGCCGCGTGACGATGCGCTGGCAGCTAATGCTAAGAAGCGGTCAGTGCCACAGTCCAGCAACTTACAATATGGGCTTTGTAGCAATAGCTCGCCTCTTCCACCTTGAAGCCAAGCAAGATACAGCGCATAAGCGACAGCACCTGCCGTCGGTTCAAGGAGCGTGCGTACTTTCTTTACATGACCGCGTAGATGGCCTGATTTAGTGAGAGTGCCATTAATATTCTGAGCTGTAGATCTTCGCGTAGCGGGGCTAAAACGTTCGGGCCAACACGTTTCGATAAGCTTTTCGGTCCAGTCTCGCGTGATCACTGTGCCGGGGGGCTGCTGGAGAATCTCTACGATTGCTCCGCGCAACAGGCTATCCCGCGCGGTTGCGGTTAATAAAGCCAGCTGCGGACGGGCCTCGACATCACGACACCAAAAATACCGAAGCCCAGCAAAAATGGGATTTTCAGGATCGAGTCCGTATAGCTCTGTTAGGTGCCTAGCAGTTAGCTGACGCGAGCGCCCTGAGGGCTTGGCGAGACAGTTTTGCTCACAAACCGCCGCCTGATATTGATCTGGGGATGCGTCTATTTCCACTGAATTCAGCAGCGTAGTCAGTTCGGCCAGCATCATCGTGCGCGACATGTGTACTCCGCCCTCACGTGACATAAACCCCATAGCTTTCAGCTTTTTAGCATCATACATCGGCTTTATTTATCGACCACTCTGCCAGGAATTTAAAACCACCACTTTATCACGGTTGCTGGTGCGTTATAGGCCAAGTCCCTCGGTCAATATACCAAAGCAATAAGCACACAAAGGAGCCACCAACTAATCCCCAGGTTTGAGCTTGATGCTACTTCTGCCCACAAAGTAGGTTTGTGGGACGTAGGGCGAAGCTAGAGGGAGCATTTTGTGTCTTGGTTCTATCAATCAGCGCGCTAAAAACGCTAAACCCGCCCATCACCAGCAGCTTGCGCTGTTTGACGAGGGCGGGCTTTGTGATGCTTAAACGATATTAGCTAAGCGCTTCCAGAGACTGCTCAATAATGCTCAACCCTTCTTCCAGCACTGCAGATGACACCGTCAGCGGCACCAGAATCCGTATGCTGTTGCCGTAAAAACCACAGGAGAGCAGGATCAGACCTTTCTCGCGGGCTTTGGCACATAGCGCGCCGGTCATCTGCGTATCTGGTTTGCCGTCGCTATCCAGCAATTCAAACGCTGCCATGGCGCCGAGCTGGCGGCCGTGGGCGACGGCGGGGAAGCGCTCTTCCCAGACGGCGAAGCGCTCAGCCAGCATTTTGCCCATCTGCTCGCTGCGGGCCAGGATATCTTCCTCTTCAATCACCTCAATGACCGCCAGCGCTGCGGCGCAGGAGAGCGGGTTGCCGCTGTAGGTGCCACCTAGGGAGTTAGGGCCAGAGGCGTCCATTACCTTGGCGCTACCTACCACGGCAGAGAGCGGCATGCCGTTGGCCAGGCTCTTGGCGGTGGTCAGAATATCCGCCTCGATACCGCTATGCTCCAGAGCAAACAGCTTGCCGGTGCGAGCAAAGCCGGACTGCACTTCATCGGCGATCAGCAGAATACCGTGCTCGTCGCACAGGGCGCGCAGCGCTTTTAGGTAGTCCGGTGAGGCGATGTAGAAACCGCCTTCGCCCTGTACCGGCTCGATCACGATGGCCGCCGTGCGGTGCGGGGCGATATCGGTTTTGAACAGTGTGCGAATGGCGTTCAGCGAGGCTTCTTCGCTGATGCCGTGCAGCGGATTGGGAAACGGTGCGCGGAACACGTCACCCGGCATCGGGCCGAAGTCGTTCTTGTAGGGCAGCACCTTGCCGGTCATCGCCAGGGTCATCATGGTGCGGCCGTGGAAGGCACCGTCGAAAGTAATAATGCCGGTGCGGCCAGTGGCAGCGCGGGCAATCTTCACGGCGTTTTCCAGCGCTTCGGCACCGGTGTTGACCAGCATTGCTTTGCGCTCTGGGCCGCGCACCGGGCTTAGTTCGCAAAGCTTTTGGCACAGCTGCACGTAGGGCGCGTAGGAGATCACCGCGGCGCTGGTGTGCATGACTTTCTTGAGCTGCGCTTCAACCGCGGCGACAATTTTCGGGTGACGATGGCCCAGGTTCAATACGCCAATCCCACCGGCGAAATCGATCCAGCGGTTGCCATCGGCGTCCCACAGCTCGGCGTTTTCAGCGCGCTCGGCAAACTGGGTGGTCGGCGTGGCAGCACCGTTGGCAACAAAGCGAATTTTCAGGTCGTTCAATTCTTGGTTAGTCATCATCGTTCTCTTTATAAACCGCCAACGCAGACGTATTTCAGTTCAGTAAATTCATCGAGGCCATGGTGTGAACCTTCACGGCCCAGCCCGGACTCTTTCACACCGCCAAAGGGCGCAAGCTCGGTGGAGATCAGCCCTTCATTCACGCCCACCATGCCGTACTCCAGTTGCTCCATGGTGTGCCAGATACGGCGGTAGTCGGTGGCGTAGAAGTAGGCCGCCAAGCCAAAGGGCGTATCGTTGGCCATCTGGATGGCCTCTTCATCGCGGTGGAAGCGGAAGACCGGCGCCACGGGGCCGAAGGTCTCTTCATCAGCCACGGCCATTTCAGTGGTGACGTCGGCCAGCACCGTGGGCGTATAGAAGCGCTCACCGGCAGCGTGGAGTTTGCCGCCACACATAAGACGTGCGCCCTTGCTTTGGGCGTCGTCCACGTGTCGCTGAACCTTGTCTACCGCCGCTTGGTTGATCAGCGGGCCGATAATGCTGCCTTCCGCTAGGCCATCACCGACTTTCAGCGCGTTCACTCGCTCGGTCAGCTTGCTGACGAACGCATCGTAAATGCCGTCCTGCACCAGGAAGCGGTTGGTGCAGACGCAGGTTTGTCCGGCGTTGCGGAATTTGGAGGCGATGGCGCCATCAACAGCGGCATCCACATCGGCGTCGTCAAACACGATAAACGGCGCGTTTCCGCCCAGCTCCATGGCGGTTTTCTTTACCGTGCTGGCGCACTGGGCCAGCAGGTGTTTGCCCACCGGGGTCGAGCCAGTAAACGAGACTTTGCGAACACGGGGGTCGGTGGTGAGCACTTCACCCACGGCGGCCGGTTTGGAAGCGGTGACCACGTTAATGGTGCCTGCTGGCAGGCCAGCTTCCAGGGCTAAATAGGCAGCGGCCAGCGCGGTGAGCGGCGTAGCTTCAGCGGGTTTGATCACCACGGTGCAGCCAGCGGCCAGGGCCGGAGCGCACTTACGAGTGATCATCGCCAGCGGGAAGTTCCAGGGGGTAATCGCCGCGACGACACCCACCGGCTCGCGCAATACCAGCAGGCGCTTGTCTGCACCGTGGCTGGGCAGGGTTTCCCCCGCCATGCGCTTGGCTTCTTCAGCGAAGAACTCAATAAACGAGGCGCCGTAGGTCACTTCGCCTTTGGCTTCCGCCAGCGGCTTGCCCTGCTCCAGGGTCATCAAGCGGGCCAGGTCGTCCGTATGTTCATTAATTAGCTCAAACCAGCGGCGTAGCAGCGCTGAGCGCTGTTTCACTGGGGTAGCGCGCCAGGCAGCACCGGCGTTATAGGCGGCGGCCACGGCGTCACGGGTATCGTCAGCCCCCATATCGGCTACGCGGGCAATGGTCTCACCGGTGGCGGGGTTATCGACGGCAAAACTCTGCTGACCTTTGCGCCACTCGCTACCCACCAGGGCAGGAACCGCGTCGTGCAACCACTGTTCGATAAAGCTCATGGTCTTCTCCTAGATTAATAACACTGCGTGCACGCTAGCAGTAATGTGGTTGTCGGCGAATACACCACTTTTGCGTTCAACCAGACCACTTTTCTGTTTTACTGGAAAATTGGTGAACATCGTGACGGTGAGGATAAGGATGGATGGCCAGTCAGCTTTACAACAACTTGTAAAACACTATGCACAGCAACCTGAACGCTTAAGTAAACAAGTGCGAATAGAGCAAGCGCTGAGACAAGCGATTACCCAGGAGTGGCCTAACCAGACTCGCCTACCTTCTCACCGGCAACTAGCGTCAGCGTTAGGTGTTGCTCGGCATACACTGTCACTAGCCGTTGCGACGCTGCTTAAAGAGGGTCTGCTTACGACTTCTCATGGCAGTGGCACTTGGAGCTGCAAAGTGTCGGCCCCTGCTGTCTCAAAACCCAGAAGTGTGCAGCTATCAAAACGTGCACAACGAGTGTTGCGTTGGCCGGGTGCGAGCACTGTTCAAAGCGGCGCTTTCGTGCCCGGCATTCCTGATATCGCCCAGTTTCCAATGCGTAAATGGCGGCAGCTCTATGCCAGCGTGACGGTGCCGCAGAATGCCCTGCTGCTCTCTTACTCCACCGGCGGCTACGGCCCGTTGAAGCGCGCGATACGCGATTTTTTGGCGCGCTGGCGCAATATTAATTGCGACACTGAGCAGATCATCATCACCGACGGCACCCATAACGGCATTGAGCTATGCGCCGTGGCGCTGGCCGATGTGGGTGACACCGTTGCCATGGAGTCGCCCTGCTACTGGGGAGCACGCAACGTGTTTACCGCTGCGGGTTTAGAGATTCAGATGCTGGCGTGGCAGCCAGGCCAAGGGCATGCGCTACCGCCTGCCCCTGACCCAGTAAAGCTGGCCTACCTCACAGGCTCGCACCACTATCCGCTCAGCGTGCCTACCCGTGCGGCCGACAAACAACGCTTATGCGACACCTTAGCGCCTACTTATATTATCGAAGACGATTACGAGTTCACTCGCGACGACCACCCCAACTTGCTCTTCGACCCACACTCAGAGCGCCACTTGCTGGTGGGCTCGTTTTCCAAGATGATGTTTCCAGGTTTGCGGTTAGGCTATTTAGTGGTACCGCACCATTTAGCAGGGCCAATGAACCGTCTGCGCAGTGAACTGTTCCGCGAAGGTCGCATGCTGGATCAGGCCGTGCTGGCGCAGTTTATTTTTGATGGCGATTTAGACGCTTGGTGCCGACGCATTCAGCGCGACTATTTAGGGCGCCAGCAGGTGCTGCATGATCAACTACGCTCGCTGCCGCAGGTACGCAGCGTTTCACCGCCCAGTAGCGCCATCAGCCTATGTGTCGAGTTTGAACCGGACGTTGACGACGTAGGGATCGCTCAATCCCTGCTGAAAGAGCATTTGATCGTGCGGCCATTAAGCCCTGTTTGTGCACCAACCGATCCGCGAGTTGGCTTAGTGATGGGCGTCGGCATGCTGTCAGGGGAAACGCTGGTGCGTGAAGCACAGCGCCTGCGTCGCAGCCTGGAAGCGCTGCTGCGCTAGGCGCTATGGATAGCACATGGGTAATAGCTCATTTGTTATGCCGGAAGCTCTTCTTAACACCTTATCCACAAGCTGTATAACGCTTATTCACAAACATATTCACAAGGACTTTTATGCGTTCCCCTGTTGATGATTTTATAGGCTGTTTTACCTTAAGCTCTTCAGTGGTTCTCGCTAGGCTACGCCTATGGGCATCGCTAAGTTTTGTACTGCTTCTCTCTGGCTGCGCTATCTTTGCCCCCAACCCGCCCCAGGATCAAAGCAATATCTGTGAGATATTCCGCGAGCAGCCCAGTTGGTACGACTACGCTCAGGAGTCCGAGGAGAAATGGGGGACGCCCATAGCCACGCAAATGTCGTTTATCCAGCAGGAGTCCTCGTTTCGCAGCCATATTCGTCCTGATCGAAAATACTACTTAGGCTTTATCCCAGGCCCGCGCCCTTCTTCTGCGAAAGGCTATGCTCAGGCGCAGGACCCTGTATGGGAAGAGTATGAAGATCAAGCAGGCAGCCTTTTCTCACGGCGTTCCCATATGAAGCACGCCACGGATTTTATTGGCTGGTATAACCGCCGTTCTCAGCAACAGGCGGGGATATCACTCAGTAATCCAGAGCACCTTTATTACGCCTATCACGAAGGCGCTGGCGGCTATCAACGCGGCACGTATCGCGGCAAACCGCAGGTCTTGAGGGCAGGTCGAGAAGTGGCAGCGCGCGCCAATCGTTACCAGGCCCAACTCAACAGCTGTGAAGCGGAGTTTCAGTGCCGCAAGTTTTACCAGGTCTGGCCATTTTGCCGTAGTTAAGGAATAGATGATGTCACTATGGATGGGTGTGGCGCTGGTCAGCGTGGTGTTTTTCACCTCGATGCTTTCCGGCGTGTTTGGCATGGCGTGATACAGCTCACGGCCAATGGATCACGCGACACTATATCGTCTGGCCTGCTGTTGCTATTCAATTACAGCCCTAATGCCGCAGCCGAGAATATGTCGGTCAGCTGATGGACACATCCATTTTTGGCCGACTTTTGACCTGGTTGCTGAATAAGGTCGCGCAGCGACGCTACACTGTCAGCTTCGGTTGTCTGCTATAACGAGCCGGAGCTGACCAGCAAGGCGATATTTGCTGGATGCTTGAGAAAGGTGACGTCGGCCGTCAACCAGCCGGGCAAACCGACGCAGAATGCGTTCATCGAAAGCTTCGACGGCAAATTCCGGGACGGCTGACTCAACCAGCGCTGATTTCTGATCCTGGCGGGTGCGCGCCACGAAATCACACAATGTAGAAACCATTACAACCATGCCAGACCGCACAGCTCGCTGGGCTATTTTCCACCTGTAGCGTATGCCGAGCACTGCGCAAGAAACAGCGGTTTCTCCTATTGATAGCGAACCTAAACCAAGGGGAAGGTCAGTTTACTTCAGTCTTTACATCGGCGGGGCCTGCCAAAGGACTCGCGCTCGATCAGATTCGCCTCGAATTGAGGAACAGGGCCGAGCTTCTGCCCTCGGATACCTGCGATAGTGCGACGGGCCACTTCTTGCCCCATTTCATAGACCGGCTGCGCCACTACCGTTAGAGGCGGATCGACTAGTTCGGTCCAAGGAAAGTCGTCGTACATCAGCAGCGATAGGTCTCTAGGTATCCTGAGGTGGCAGCGACGACACTCCTTGAGTACGGCCATGGCTATCAAATTATCGGAAGCCACTATCGCGGTTGCTGGCTCGTGCATATTTAGCAGCTCCTTTATAATAGCACTCACTTTCTGGGGGCCCATGGCATTGAACTTGACTAGATCCGAATCGTATAACAGACCTGCCTCAGCATATGCCTGCTCTAGCCCTTTAATACGCTGGGCCACGGGCGATACGCTCAGCAGTGCACCTTGCCGGTAGGAAGAGTAGTCGGGCATGGTTGTCAGGTAAGCAATGCGTCGATGTCCCAACGCCAGCAGTTTGCCTATAGCCTCGCGTGTCGCACTCACAAAGGAGGCAGTAATAGCATCGATTCCCAGACCCTCGACTTCACGATCAAAAAGCGTCACCACTTGGCCTTCTTCCAAGACCTGGCGCAGATGATCGGTTTGACGCGAATCACAGGGCACCACAATCAGACCGTCGACACGTTTGTCCATAAGAACGCGAACCGCATCTCGCTCGGTTTCGACTTTTTCGTCCGTATTGATCGTGATGACATCGTACCCTTCTCCCCGAGCGAAGTCCGAGATGCCTCTCAAGGCAAGGCTGAAGTAGGGATTTTCGATATCCCCGACGACTAAGCCCAAAGTCTGTGAGCGCCCGGTATTCATGCTTCTTGCAAGCTGGTTGGGGCGGTAGTTGAGAATTGCCGACGCCGCTTCCACACGCGCCATCACAGCTTCGCTGACTGCACCATAACCGCCCAAGGCACGTGCCGCCTGGGC
The DNA here is from genome assembly GCF_013415125.1 of Vreelandella glaciei. Classification (GTDB taxonomy): domain Bacteria; phylum Pseudomonadota; class Gammaproteobacteria; order Pseudomonadales; family Halomonadaceae; genus Vreelandella; species Vreelandella glaciei. Next base: position 15,921 of record NZ_JACCDE010000007.1, read on the forward strand.
GCGTGAGACACCGGCCTCACGGGCAACATCTGAAATAGTGGGTGCACGTTTCGAACTCTTTTTGCCGTTCACAACGACTCCTTTAAAATGTTTGACTCTTTTTTAAAGTCGTGCATATACTAATTCCGTAAGTGAGACCGGTCTCATTTAACCACGATTGAGACCGGTCTCACAACCAAAATCCTGAGATCACAAATAAACAGACAGGAAACCCATGAAACCCATAATAATCGCTCCGCTGACAGCTTTAGTCCTTACCCTGAACGGATGCAACGACAGTGCTTCCGATGAAACCGCTGACAACCCCTACCATCTGATCAAGCCCGGTCAGATTCGAGTAGCTAGCCTTGGGGACGCAAAACCCTACACCTATACCAATGCAGCGGGGCAGTTTACAGGCTTTGACGTGGAGTTCTTTAAGAATGTAGCCAACCGGGTAGGCATTGATGACGTCGTCTTCAGTGGGCAGGACTTTACCGGCATCCTCTCCGGTGTTGCTAACGGGCGGTTTGATGTGGGCGTGGCGGCCATAGGTATTACGGACGAGCGCAAACAGACCGTGGACTTTACTCGGGGCTATCTGGCCGGCTATCTCACCATCCTTGCCTCACCCGATGCCGGGATCAAGGACGAAAAGGATCTTGCCGGTCATCGTCTGGGCGTTGTTCAGGGCACCCTACAGGACGCTTATGCGGTTAAAAATTTTCTAGACGCGAACTTGGTGCGATTCCCCGACAACAATACGGCAATTTCGGCCGTCAATAGTGGCTCCGTCGATGCCCACTTCCTCGATTATGAAGCGGCCAAGGATTATGCAGAGCGCTTCAACCTAGTGGATGTAGCCGATATCCCTTCCTTTGATGCACCAGCGGGCTTTGCCTTGTCCAAGGAAAGCAAAGACCAGCTCAGAAAGGATCTTGATCAAGCCATCGTAGCAGCTATGAAGGATGGTACTTGGAAGGATTTGTACCAGAAATGGTTCCCTGACTCCCCGATGCCGCCGCAGTACCTACCCGACGCCTTCAAGGACTCTGACTCCTGAGGTTCGAGCATCCCGTGCGACTCAGCTCGCTCTATTAAGTCCAACAGCAATGGAGAACCAGCCATGGACTTCCTACATACCCTCGCTCGAACTTTTCTGGATTTCGACGCGATGGGAATCGTACTACCCCACCTGTTGAAGACCGGGCTAGCCAATACGCTGATCATCTCACTGTGGGCCACGGTGCTCGGCACCATCCTTGGCCTACTGCTAGCGATCATGGGGATTTCTCCCTCCCGCTGGTTCAAAACTTGGGCTCGGGTCTATACCGATCTTTTCCGCGGCCTCCCGGCAATTCTAACCATCTTGCTAGTCGGTCAGGGATTCGCTTCCGTGAGCCAGGATATGTTCGGCCCGAGTCCCTATCCGCTCGGCATTCTCGCCCTGAGCCTCATTTCCAGCGCCTACATGGGGGAAATCTTTCGCTCCGGCATACAAAGTGTCGAAAAGGGGCAGTTAGAAGCCTGCCGCGCCCTAGGAATGAGCTATGGCCGGAGCATGCGTCTAGTAGTTATTCCGCAAGGTATTCGCCGCGTGCTACCAGCAATGGTCAATCAGTTCATCTCCAACGTGAAGGACTCCTCCTTAGTCTATTTTCTCGGCCTGATGGTCAGTGAACGGGAGTTGTTTCGGGTCGGCCAGGATGCTGCGGTACTGACCGGCAACCTCTCACCGTTGGTGCTTGCTGGCCTGTTCTATCTGCTGATCACCGTACCCCTAACGCATATGGTCAACTACATTGATCATCGGCTACGTACCGGTCGCCGTCCAAGTGCGCCTACAAGCGGTCTGGACGAACTTGACGAACTCACACCCCGGACAGCGAGCGATAAGCCATGACTACCATGCAAGCAACTCAGCCCGTCGAGGACACATTCACCGGAGCCAGTCTGGAGTTGAAGGACTTATCCATGGCCTATGGCGACTTCAAGGTGGTTCGCCACATGAGCCTCGCCGTGGCGCCGGGCACCACAACCTGCATCATCGGTCCATCGGGTTCCGGCAAGTCCACAGTATTACGTGGCATCAATCGCCTCCACGAGCCCGCCTCGGGCGATGTTCTGCTTGACGGTAAGAGTGTGCTGACACTTAAGCCCGATCTACTAAGGATGCGCATCGGTATGGTCTTTCAGCACTTCAACCTCTTCCCTGATCACACCGCCCTGGATAACGTCGCGCTCGCGCCTTGGAAGGTGAAGGGTTTATCCAAACACGATGCCAGGAGCATTGCTAGAGAGTGTCTGGCCGAGGTAGGGCTGGCCGAACGGAGCGAGCATCGCCCTCATGATCTTTCCGGTGGACAGCAACAGCGCGTAGCCATTGCCCGGGCTCTGGCCATGAACCCGGCCGTTATGCTGTTCGACGAGGCCACGTCAGCATTGGATCCAGAATTGGTCAACGGCGTTCTTAACCTAATGGCGGATCTCTGCCGTCGCGGTATGACCATGGTGGTGGTGACCCATGAAATGGGCTTTGCCCGACGGGTCGCCGACCAGGTGGTATTTATGGATGAAGGTGAGGTGGTCGAAGCCGGACCGCCAGCGCAGATGTTTGACGCGCCACAGTCTCCACGGCTCCAGCGCTTCCTTTCGGAGGTTTTGTAATGTCCCACTGTGATCTGCCCATACGCACAGCCATCGTGGGCTTTGGGGTTGCCGGTAGTGTCTTCCATGCTCCCCTGATTGATGCCAATGAAAGCTATTGCTTGGAATGTATCGTCACAGGCAATACTGAGCGCGCCAAGAAGGGACAAGAGCATTACCCTCAAACTGAAATAATCAGGGATTTCGCGTCACTGCTGGCCGCTCTAGACAGTGGCAGACTTGTGCTTGATCTAGTCATTCTGGCTACGCCCCCCGAGGGTCATTGTCGTCAGGCTAAAGCGCTAATCGAGCGTGGTCTGGCATTGGTTATCGATAAGCCTTTGGCCACCAACCGCGAGGAAGGTGAGGATATTATCCAGGCGGCAAGAACTGCCGGAACCCCCATCACTGTCTTCCAGAATCGTAGACTGGATGCTGATTTTATTACTCTGGCGCGCTTAATCAAAAACAATGATCTGGGGGTCGTCCATAGTTTTGAGTCCCGCTTTACCTGGTGGATGCCCGAAGGGTTCGGCAACTGGCGGGATACCACACCGATCAGCCAAGCCGGCGGCCTGCTGTACGACCTCGGTAGTCACCTGATAGATCAAGCTATTCAGCTGTTCGGACCAGTGGACACCGTTGAGCATGCCGAGCTGGATCGGCATAGCAGTAATCCAGGCGGAGACGAAGACACCTTCGTCTCGCTAATTCATCGCAGCGGCGTTCGTACGCGACTCTGGATGAACGGCCTCGCTGCACAGGGCGGCCCGCGCTTTCATGTCCTCGGCAGTCGGGGGGCTTTCGTCAAGTACGGTCTCGACGCCCAGGAAGCAGCTCTCTCCAGAGGGGAATCTCCCCTCGGCGAAGGCTACGGAGTTGACGATTCCATAGCTTTTGTAGGGGCCGGAGAGGATATACAGCAAGTTAGTCTACTACCCGGCAACTACCCAGGCTACTACTGCCAACTGGCCCACGCCCTAACGTCGTCAGGCGCACTGCCTGTGGCGGCGGAAGAGGCTCTCTATGTGCTCGCTATCATCGAGGATATTCATCGGCGGTTTCCATTGCGACATCCAACGCAATAAAGCCGGCAACATTTCCCATTTATAAGGAAAAAATCATGACTAATTCCAGACAACTCAGAGTGGCTGTCATCGGTGGGGGTGCCATTGGCGTCTCCATTGCTGTCCACTTGCTTCGTCAAGGCGCGTCTGTAGCGCTCTACACACAAAGCGAGCTTGCCTCCGGTGCCTCAGGACGCTCACTGTCGTGGCTGAACTCCGCTGGCGAGCGTTCAGCGCAATATCATGCCCTACGCATGGCGGGCATTGACCGCTATCGCACGCTTTACGCCCAAGACCCATCGCGAGACTGGCTGGAGTTTGGTGGTGGTCTTTTCTGGGCGATGGGAGACGATTCTTCTACCCGAGCGCGACATGCCTACGAAAAGTCCCATGGCTACGATTCTTATCTTACTGGAGGCGAGAAAGCGACTCTTTATACACCCGGTGTGAATGCCAAGGCCGTTGGCTCGACCGCTATCTTCAACCCTGGAGAGGGATGGGTGAGTCTGCCGCATCTTATTGACCATTTGATGGAAGAGTTTCATGCACTCAATGGCGAACTACACACCCATTGTGGGGTGACAAGCGTGACACGAGATGGTTCGGGCAACGCCAACGGTGTTGACTGCGAGCACTCTGGGCAGCACGCGGCAGATCGTGTGGTGGTTGCGTGCGGTGCTCATACCCCGGATGTAGTTGGGCCTCTGGGTGTGTCCATTCCTAATGGTTCGCCCGTTTCAATGCTGGTAACTACCCAGCCTATTAAGCAAGACATAGAGAGTGTACTGAATACGCCCCGTGCCGCTATACGTCCCAATCCAGGCAGAACCCTAGCCGTCGATCATGACTGGTATGAAGAATTCATCGAAGGTGACGAAAATAGTGGCTATCACATCGATGACTCGGTGGTTAGGGAGCTTCTCACCGAAGCATCAAGACTAATTCAGGATTCACCCAAGCTCGAACAGGCAACTCACAAGATCGGCCTTAAACCGATTCCCGGCGACGGTGAGCCGGTACTAGGCGAATTGAAGTCAGTGCCTAGTTGCTATGTCGCCTTTACCCATTCCGGGGCCACACTCGCACTGCTAGTCGGTGAGATGCTTGCTGATGAGATTCTTTCAGGCAACACGAACCCTATGCTAGAAACCTTCCGACCCGAGCGCTTCAAGCAATAACAAGTGTAATAGCCGAGCTTTATGTGAGCTGGCTACGTCAGTCTACATCGCCTCTCGTAGCGCCACGACGTTAGCCAGCTAGCATGAAACGGACTAAAAGCTAGGCCAGAGTCGTTCAAGCGCGACTGGAACGGCTTGGCCTGGCGACTGGATGCCAAAGATGACAATAGTTTTACAGCGACAGATAGGGATCGGGAAAAGTTGTTGGTACTCTTGTCGCGTTACCTTCCTACGCAGGAGTTCGCCAGTGTAGAACTTTTGCTTTCTTGGACGGGCACACGTCCGCCCAGACGGAATCCTCGTTCGAGAAATCCATGGGCCATGCCAACGCTTCATGGGCCGGGCAAGACCGGTCAGGATGCCTATTTTGCTTATAGTGGGGGTTATTGATGATGCATGAATTCAGCGGCCGAGTATTTTGCGCTGGCTTGGCCGGAAGCCCCCCGCGTGCCTGCTCACCTATGGTTTCGTCGCCTTCTCTTCACTCGAACGAACTTACAAGAGCTACTGTTAAGCAAATGGTTCGTGAGGAGCAGGCCCTAGAATTGGATGACATCCTATTCCGCAGGACTCCTCGCGGTTGGGATGAAGACATGGGTTTAGGGATTCTGTCTCAGCTAGCCAACTGGCTCGGTGAGGAATTGGGATGGTCTGCAACAGAAAGAAGTGATGCCATTGATCGCTATAAACGGAGGATTAAACATCAGTATTCGTTCAATACCCCTACCACGAAGGGGGAGGTGGCTATTGCCGCAGAAAGCCGCAGGTCTTGAAGGCTGGTCGAGAGGTAGAGGCGCGTGCCAACCGTTACCAAGCCCAGCTCAGCGCCTGCGAAGCGGAGTTTCAGTGCCGCAAGTTTTACCAGGTCTGGCCATTTTGCCGTAGTTAAGGAATAGATGATGTCACTATGGATTGGTGCAGCCCTGGTTAGCGTGGTGTTTTTTACCTCCATGCTCTCTGGCGTATTTGGTATGGCGGGCGGATTGGTACTGTTATGGTTTTTGCTGCTGATTTTCCCTGCGGGCACTGCAATGGCGGTGCACGGCGTGATACAGCTAACGGCGAATGGGTCACGAGCATGGCTTTCACGGCGCTATATTGTCTGGCGCATCGTCGCGTTTATGACGCTGGGGGTACTGAGCGCCGCAGGCCTACTGCTGCTATTCAACTACAGCCCTAATGCCGCCAGCGTCTCGCTGCTGATTGGCTTGCTGCCGATACTGGTGTGGCTGCCCAAGCGCTGGTTTCATCTCAATGCCAACCGCGCCAGCCATGCGTTTTGCTGCGGCATTGCATCAGGCGGGTTAACCATTGCCGCTGGGGTTTCCGGGCCGCTAATCGACATCTTCTTTGTGCGCTCACGTATGGATCGCCGCCAAGTGGTGGCCACCAAGGCGATGATTCAGGTAGTGGCGCACAGCATTAAAATCATCTTCTACCTGGGTGCCGCCATGGCACTTAGCGCGGGCGAATGGGGCATCGTATTGCTAGCCGCACCGTTTGCCATGCTCGGCACTCAAGCGGGGAACCGCATTTTACATCGCCTCACCGACGCCAACTTCCGCACCTGGACCCGTTGGATCGTGACCGGCATCGGTATTTTCTACTTTGCGCAAGGGATATTCCTACTCGCCCGCTAGCGTTGAGGGCGATAAAAGCGGGCTTGCCGTTGATGCCTATACTGACCATAGCCATCAACGGAGGTCGCTATGGATTATCATCACTACCGAGAAGCCCTGACTGAAACTCTTGCCCAGAGTGAAGTGCCCTTCCCCGCTGCCGAATACCAAGCGCGCCTAGATAAGGTGCGTCAGGCGATGACCGAGCAGGGGTTAGATGCGCTGCTGCTCACCGACCCCGCCGATATTAACTACCTCACTGGCTACCATACCTTTGAAGTCTCGGTGCACGCCTGTTTGATCTGCACGCAAGAGAAACTAGTGCTGCAAGTTGCCTCGATCGAAACCGGCGCGGCGGTAGTCACCGCCCGAGTCGATGAGATTATCGGCTACCGCTGGGAAAACCTGGATGAAATCATCACGCCGCTGGCGGATCTGCTTATCCCCTGCAAGAAAATCGGTATAGATGGCTGGAGCAGCGGGCTGCGCTTCGGCGTTATCGATGCACTGATGCAGACCATCGGCCGCGAACGCTTTAGCGAAGCAGGTGCGTTAATCGACGCCATTCGAATTGTGAAAAGCCCCGCCGAACTGGAGATGCTGCAGGAGAGCGCGCGAATTACCGCCCTAGGGTTAGAAACCGCAGTTCAGAGCATTCGCCCCGGTATGACCGATAACGATATTGCCGCCGTAGGTGCCAAAGCGCTGTTGGAAAACGGCAGCGAGTTTATGAGCCTGCAGCCCATCGTGACCAGCGGGCATCGCATTGGCGTGATACACGTTAACCATAAGCGGCGTGTCATCCAGCCAAACGAGCCAGTGTTTCTGGAGTTTGGCGCTGTGTATCAGCGTTACACGGCCCCCATGATGCGTACCGCGGTGACGGGCACTCCCAACGCGGCCCTCTCAGCTACTCGCGACCTTTGTCGTTCAATATTCGAGGCGCTGTGCGACACCATGCGCCCAGGCAATACCTTTGATGCCGCTGCCCAGGCGGCTGATGCCTTACTCGCCCCGCAGCGAGACCAGTATTTTTTCTCCGGCGTGTTTGGCTACGCCGTGGGCGCACAGTTCCCGCCTAGTTGGGTGGAGGGCACCGGCTTTATCGCCAAAGGCCAGACCCGCACCTTTGAAGCTAATATGGTCTTTCACCTACCGCTCTGCCTGCGGGTGCCCGGCCAGTGGGGAATAGGAATAAGCGATACCGTGGTGGTGACCGAGCAGGGAGCCAAACCGCTAACCAATAACGACTGGAAACTGTTTGAGGCACACTCATAGCGATTGCATTGACACTTCTATTGAGTAGCGCTATCGTCATCACAGATGCAAATGAGAAACACTCTCTTTATTTTATCGAGTAGATGATGGGATCTGAGCCCATCGATAGCCACCAGTGTGAGGTATCAGTGGGATGACTAGCGAGCAGCGACAACTTCGCCAAACAGTCATGTTTTTGCGCACCTCTTTTGAAGCGGTTCAGCACTCTATTGCTGGCCGCCTGGAAGACCCGCTGCCCTGCTGGCTTGATACCAGTATGCTCACTATGCTTTCGCGGGAGCTCACTCGCTGCTGCCAACAAGCCAAGCCGCTGTTCGCCCCACCGGTCACCGAACAGCTGTTTATCGCCTCCCAGCAGTGCGAGCTGCTGCTCAAACAGTGCCCCGGTGTACTCAGTAGCGCCGTTTGCCACCGCCAGCTAGCCGCTATTATGTTGCCGCTCGCCACCGCGCTTCAGCAGATCGACAATCCTGCCAAGCGGCGTTGGCCCTGGCAGCGGCGCTAATTCCCTCTCTTCACAAACAAGCGTATGATTAAGACTTCCAAATTTGCCTAGTCGGCACGTTCCTGGCGTTTGAAAATTCGAACGTGCTTGACCCCGCTATTTATCATGATAAATTCAAAGTGAGGCGCCAACGAGCGTCCACGCTGAGACACATCACAAGCAAGGGTATCCTCATGGCTGAACAACAAACCGCGGCAGCCTCTGGCTCGCGTAAAAAGTGGTATCAGGCGGTTCCCGACCCCATGGTGCTAATCTTTATCATCCTGGTCGCTACTTATTTTCTGACCTTCATTATTCCCGCCGGTGAATTTGAACGCGTTACCCAAGATGGCCGAACGGTCGTCGTACCGGGCTCATTTGCCTATCTGGAAAACGTCGCCAATATTCCGCTGTTCAATATTTTCGTGGCGATTCCTGAAGGCCTTATTTCCGCCTCTCGATACCTGTTTATCGTCTTTATCGCCGGAGGGCTGTTTCATATCCTGCAAAAGACCGGCGCGCTGGAAAATGCAATCGGCGTGGCGGTGAACCGCGTTGGCGTTGAACGACGAAACATGATCATCGTCGTCGGCACCTTTATCTATGGTTTTTTTGGCGTGGCGGTGGGGTTTGAGAACAATATCGCGCTGGTGCCGATTGCAGTGCTCATCGCCAGTGCCATCGGCTGTTCGAGCTTGGTGGGCACCGCCATGGCCGTCGGCGGCATCGGGATCGGCTTTGCTCTTTCACCTATCAATCCTTATACCGTGGGTGTTGCCCAGGGTATCGCCGAGCTGCCGACGTTCTCTGGTGCCTGGCTGCGCACGCTGCTGGTACTTTCATCACTGGCTCTGCTCTCCCTGTATATCTGTAAACGCGTCGTCAAAATGGAGTTTGAAGAGCCGGATAATGCGGAGGCACTGAGCAAACCGCTCAGCGAATACCGCCTGACCAAACGCAATATCCTGACCATGGTGGTGTTTGTAGGTGGGTTGATCGCCATGTTGATCGGTGTATTTACCCGTGGCTGGTACATCAACGAGATTGCAGGCACGTTTCTGCTGCTGGCGATCATCATTGGTGCCTTGAACGGCCTGTCGGCCAACGGCATCGTCAAACAGATGATGGAAGGTGCTGCTAGCGTTACCGCCGGCGCGCTGGTGATCGGGGTAGCGGCCTCTATTCAGGTCATTCTTGAACAGGCCGTCATTATCGACACCATCGTCAATTCTCTGAGCGCGCTGATTGACGGTATACCGTCGATATTCTCTGCCATCATGGCCAGTGTGGTGCAGGGCATCATCAACCTGTTCATTCCCTCTGGCTCCGGCCAGGCATTGGTGACCATGCCAATTCTTATCCCTGTGGCAGACCTTGTCGGCATGAGCCGCCAACTAATGATCACTGCGTTCCAGGTTGGCGACGGTTTGACGAACCTGATTGTGCCGACCTCCGGCGGTACGCTGGCCATGCTGGCACTTGGTCGCGTCTCCTACGCCCAGTGGCTCAAGGCAATTCTGCCCTTTATGGTGCTGGTCTATGGCTTGTCCTGGATTGGGCTGGTGATTGGCCACTTGGTGGGCTATTAAGCCACGATGACGCTTTCACTGGTTCACTGCCACCCGGCTACAGGCACTGTCGCCACTATTACTGCCACCGGTGGAGTGGCGGTAGGTGGCTATGTGCATCACTGCTGGCGCGGCGTTGGAGCGTGCGTCACCCAAGGGCGGTTTACCAATCCCTGGTACCCGGCTCAAGTGCATGGCGCACTTGTCGATGGCGCCACCGCTAAGCAAGCCCTTGGCGCGGCTATCAGCCAAGATAGCGACGCCGCGCTACGCCAATGCCTGGTGATGGATGCCCATGGCCGCTCGTCAGTGCATTCGGGAAGCGAGAACATCGCTAAAGTGGAAGACGTGCGCTTTCCCGGCGTCGCTGCGGTCGGCAACATGCTGCAGAGCAGCGATGTCGTGCAGATCTTGGCAGAGCATTTCTTAAGCCTTAGCGCCACCAACAGCGGCGCCGCCATCAAGCGCAGCGAGGCCCCCCGCTATCCGAATCATCACGACCAGCACTTGCTGGCGCATCTCATTGACGCCCTTAATGCCGCGCTGGACGCGGGTGGCGATAAGCGTGGCACCCGCTCAGCCGCACTGCGTATCGAGTCGTTCCAGCAAGCCCCCATTGATTTGCGCGTTGACTGGTCGGAAGACGTCGTGGCTGCCTTGAGGGCGTTGGCTGACCAGTTCATGAGCGATGATTTCCAAGCCTTTTGGCGCCAACTGCCGCTACGCTAGACGCGCTTCCACGCTGCTGGGGTTGTTGGTACCCATCGCCTAACGGAGAGTTTATGACCAAAGACGCTGTTAATACTCCATTTTCCCAGGGTGAGTTGGGGCAGTTATTAATCGAGCGCCTGGACGAAGCAGCACGCTGCTCGGCTCCTGGCGCCGGTGTTACGCGACTATTCTGCTCTCAGGAGCACCAGAATGTACTGCCGCTGATCAGTCGTTGGATGGAGCAGGCTGGGCTTGCTCCGCAGCTGGATGCTGCCGGCAATTTCGTGGGCCGCTGCCCTAAGGCACAGGCAGGCGAAAAAACCTTCATCATGGGTTCCCATCAGGATTCGGTAATCGAAGGAGGCAAGTACGACGGCATGCTGGGTGTTGCGCTACCCATTCTGGCGTTGGAAGCGCTTAAGCGCGAAGGGGTGACACTCCCTTTCGGCATTGAGGTGGTCGCGTTTGGTGACGAAGAGGGAGTACGATTTCCTACCACATTGGTTGGCAGTAAAGCGCTGGCGGGTAACGTAACGCCCGATCAGCTTGCCGTCCGGGATGAACAAGGCGTGTCACTTGAAGAGGCCTTGACCGCCTTCGGCTGCCAGCCAGACGAGATTCCCGCAATCGCCCGCAACCCTGCCAACACACTAGGTTTTTTAGAGGTCCATATCGAACAGGGACCTGTTCTTGAGCAGCGGCATCATGCGGTGGGTGTTGTCACGGCGCTAACGGGCATTGAACGCCACCGTGTCACGCTGCGCGGCAAGGCCGGACACGCAGGCACCACACCGATGCCCATGCGACATGATGCACTCGTTGGCGCGGCAGAGATGGTACTGGCCGTCGATAGCGTGCTGCAGAGAACCGATAAGCTGGTCGGCGTGGTGGGCAAGCTAGATGTCCACCCAAATGCCGTCAATGTCATTCCTGCCGAGGTCACTTTCACAGTCGAGCTACGCTCACCGGAGCGCCATATTCGGCAACGAGGTCGCGAAGCTGTCTACGCCGCAATGGAGGAAGTGGCGACTCGCCGAGGGCTGGTGCTGGAAATGGAAAACACGTACAGCGCTGATGCCACTGCCTGTGCCGACTGGATAATGACGTCCCTAGAAAAGGCCTGTGCCGATGTTGGCCAGCCTGCAGAACGACTGTTCAGTGGTGCAGGGCACGATGGCTTGGCCATGCAGGCATTAACCGATATCGGCATGTTGTTTATCCGCTGCAAGGAAGGGCTGAGTCACCACCCGGATGAAGCCATTACCGCCGAAGACGGCGAAGCGGCAACACGGGTGGTCATGGCATTTTTACAACAATTGGAGCAACCATAGCGCCTGTACCGCTGGTTACTTCAGTGGCTCAGGTAAAAAGCCTCGGCGCACCTGAGCCTCTTGCAGATTCATCACGCGCTGGGCATCCAGCATATGCTCACGCATGATGTTATAGGCGCTTTCGGCATCGCCCAGCTCAATGGCATCCAAAATTTCTGCATGATAGCGACAGCCAGTCTGCCCTAAATCATGAGTAACTGGCTCATAGAGACGGTGATAAATCGTCAGATCCGAGAGCACCTGTATGGTGAACCGGATAATAAACGTCAGCAGTTGATTACCCCCGGCTAACTCAGCGAGCATCAAGTGAAAATGCAGCGAATCAAGATGTTGCTGACGCTCAGTCTCGCTATCGTCCGCGGGGCCTGAATAGCTATGCAGGCTTCCACGCAAGCGCGCTAAATCGACAGGACTTACTTTCCCCGCTAGTGAAGCAGCCAGTTCAGGCTCTAATGCCAGGCGTATCTGATAGATATCCTTGATCGAGATATCTTTAAAAAACAAATAATTACTCAGCAAGGACACCGCTTTTGCATCACTCATCTCGCGTACAAAGGCACCGCCGCCAGGCCCGGTACGGGTTTCGACCAGGCCCTGCGCCTCCAGCACCCGCGTACTCTCGCGCACTGTGCCTTTCGATACCTGCAACGTGTCCATTAACTCCGACTCGCTCGGCAGCCGGTCTCCTGGCTTTAACTGCCGATCCACAATCCAGCACTTGATGGTTTCCGCCACCTGATAAGGGCGGCGCTGAGGCGCGTTTTTTAACATGCTATCGAGAACATCCTTGGTAATAAGCAGCAAGAGTACCAGAGAGAGTCTGATTTTGGATGCCTCGTAAGCGGTTACCTAGTGCATAAATACGTTTTAAAATATCCGGTTGGCGTTAACTAGTAAACTGGTCTATTCTGATGCGTACTATTTCATCGAAGCATTCAAAAGGAGCTTAATTGATGGCTTTCGAAACACTGTTTACTCCCCTCCAACTGGGTAGCCTATCGATTCCTAACCGGGTTGTTATGGCGCCACTGACACGTGCGCGTACACCCGATAGCGTACCGGGCAAAATGCAGGAAGCTTACTATGGCCAGCGCGCAGGAGCGGGGCTGATCATCAGCGAAGCTACCAACATCTCTCCCACTGCCCGTGGCTATGTGTATACACCCGGTATTTGGACGGATGAGCAGGAAGCCGGCTGGAAAGGCGTTGTTAACGCGGTACACGCCAAAGGTGGCCGTATTGCCTTGCAGCTGTGGCACGTTGGGCGTGTTTCTCACGAAATGGTTCAACCTAACGGCCAGCAGCCGGTAGCACCGAGTGCCTTGAAAGGCGAAGGCGCCCAGTGTTTCGTCGAGTTTGAAGATGGCACCGCCGGTCAGCATCCCACCAGCACACCGCGTGCGCTGGAAACCGATGAAATTCCAGGCATTGTCGATGACTATCGCCAGGCGGCCGAGCGCGCCAAGCGTGCCGGCTTCGATATGGTCGAAGTTCACGCCGCCAACGCCTACCTGCTCAACCAGTTTCTGGCGACTGGCACCAACAAGCGTACCGACCAGTACGGCGGTTCATTGGAAAATCGCGCCCGCTTCCCGCTGGAAGTAATTGATGCGGTGATTGAGGTTTATGGTGCAGACCGAGTCGGCATCCGTATGACGCCGTTTATTGAGCTATTTGGTTTGACCGACGATGAGCCGGAAGCGATGGCGTTCTACATGGCTGAGCAGCTTTCAAAGCGTGGCCTTGCCTATCTGCACTTGAACGAACCGAACTGGGCCGGTGGCGATATCACCTTTCCCGATGGTTTTCGCGAGCAGATGCGTGAGCGCTTTAGCGGCAGCCTGATCTACTGCGGTAACTACGACGCCGAACGCGCCGAGACACGCATCAGCGAAAACACCACCGATGCCGTGGCCTTTGGCCGCCCCTACATCGCCAACCCGGATCTACCCGAGCGCTTCCGCGTTAACGCACCGCTCACCGAGCCGAATCACGAAACGTTCTACGGCGGTGACGAAAAGGGCTATACCGACTATCCGTTTATGGATAATGGCTATGATCGTCGGAGTTAAGAAAGTACTCATTTAGCAAATTGATGAACTCTTACGACTGAAAAGCATCACTTAGGTGATGCTTTTTTATGTCTGATTATTATCAAACACTGCTAGGCTATTGATTCTTTAGTTTTAACACACGGGTGATACATGCTTGGTTCGCTGCTGGTGCTGCTGCTGTCTATCCTGTTAGTTGGCCTTACCGCCAGTACCGGTGCGCGTTTTCGTCCTGATAACTGGTACCGCGAACTGCGTAAGCCTACCTGGACACCCCCCGATATCGCTTTTCCTATCGCGTGGGGCATACTTTATCTATTGATGGCGATCGCCGCCTGGCGAATCTACATGGCAGACGACTCTACGGTGCGTACGGCAGGCTTAGCGGTTTACGTGCTACAACTTTTCGCCAATGCGGCGTGGTCCTGGCTGTTCTTTGGACGCAAACAGATAGCCGCGGCACTAGCCGATATTGTGGTATTACTAGGGTTGATTACTGTCGCCATTGCGCTATTTTCCCAAGTCAGCACACTCGCCGCGTGGCTGATGGTGCCTTACTGGCTATGGGTTGCGCTGGCGCTGGCACTCAATGCAACGATTTGGCGGTTTAACCGGCGCTAATAGCATTTCAATCAACAACTTAAGCTCTGCCGCCATAATAAAATGCTATTAGCGGACCTACTTTAGGTTCACAGGAGGGAGTAGAGAGATGGAAAACACATCAATGGTGACACTGCTGGCTGGCGGATCCTTGATTTTGGGGCTGGTGGCGGCAGCGCTGTTTCTCTACTTTATGCTTTCTCAGCGCCGTAAACGTTCACAAAAAGAGTTCCTTGCTTCCACTGAGACGAAACAGGCGACGACAACCGCGCCTCCTGAGCCTGCTAAAGAACCCCCGGTGCCCGCTGATGAATCGAAAACAACGTTTAAGCAGCATTCACTGTTTGTGGTGTTCGCCAACCCTTCCCCTGACACCACGCAACAATTGACCGATTGGCTGCGTCAGATAGAGGCTAAATACGATCCACTCACCAAGGTTTACCATGTTCCAGGTAAGCAGCCTTCCAACCCAGTGACCATCGCTAATGCCTTTCTACCCGGCGAAATGCCTGATCTCTACCGGGATGCCAATCACGAAGTAAAAGGCATAAGCCTGCTGGTTAAACCCCCACTGCATAAGCGGCGCAACCAGCAGATGATTGTGTTCGTAGATATTGCCAAACAAGCCGCTGAGATTTTTCAGGGCGAATTACTCGATGGTGACCGAGAACCCGCCACAGAAGCCACCTATCAACGCATTATCGGTTAAACGCGTTTATACAACGCCTTGGCTGCGCAAGTAATCGTCATAGTTACCGCTGAAGTCGATAATACCATCCGGCTGCATATCAATAATGCGCGTCGCCAGTGAAGAGACAAACTCGCGGTCGTGACTGACAAATAGCAGCGTGCCTGGGTAGTTCTCCAGGGCCAGGTTCAACGCCTCGATAGACTCCATATCCAGGTGGTTGGTCGGCTCATCCATCAGCATTACGTTGGGCTGAGTAAGGATTAACTTACCGAACAGCATGCGACCCTGCTCGCCACCGGAAATCACCTTCACCGATTTACCAATATCGTCGCTGGAAAACAGCATCCGTCCTAACGCGCCCCGAACCACCTGCTCGCCGCCGGTCGTCCAGCTCGACATCCACTCAAATAGCGTGGCATCAACGGCAAAATCATCGCTATGATCTTGGGCAAAAACCCCGACGTCAGCGGCTTCGGTCCACTTCACTTCACCGGCATCTGGGTGTAACTCGCCCGCCAGGGTTTTCAGTAGCGTGGTTTTACCAATGCCATTGGGGCCGATGATGGCAATACGCTCGCCGGCTTCCACGGTCATGGAGAGGCGCTCAAACAGCGGCTTCTCGCCGTTATAGCTTTTAGTGATGCCATCTACGTTGACAGCATTACGGTGAATTTTCTTGGCCTGATCAAAACGAATAAACGGACTGACACGACTGGAAGGTTTGATATCTTCCAGCTTAATTTTGTCGATCTGACGCGCTCGCGAGGTAGCCTGTTTGGCCTTTGAGGCGTTGGCAGAGAAGCGGCTAACGAACTGCTGCAGCTCGGCAATCTGGGCCTTTTTCTTGGCGTTATCCGAGTGCTGACGCTCACGAACCGCGGTAGCGGCGGTCATATAGTCATCATAGTTACCCGGGAACAGGGTAATTTCTCCGTAATCCAGATCCGCCATGTGGGTGCAGACGCTATTCAGGAAATGGCGGTCGTGAGAGATGATGATCATGGTGCTGCTGCGCGCTTTAAGAATGTCTTCCAGCCAGCGGATGGTGTTGATATCCAGGTGGTTGGTGGGCTCATCCAGCAGCAGCACATCGGGGTCGGAGAACAGTGCCTGGGCCAGCAGCACGCGCAGTTTCCAGCCGGGCGACACTTCGCTCATCGGGCCGGTGTGCTGCTCAATAGGAATACCCAAGCCCAGTAGCAGTTCACCTGCGCGGGGCTCAGCGGTGTAGCCATCCAGCTCGGCAAAGCGCACTTCTAGATCAGCAACGGCCATGCCGTCCTCTTCGCTCATCTCTGCCAGCGAGTAAATACGCTCGCGCTCGGCAGCCACCGACCAGAGCTCGACATTGCCCATGATCACGGTGTCGATGACGCGCTCGTTTTCAAACGCAAATTGATCCTGACGCAGCTTACCTAACCGCGTGCTGCTATCCAGCATCACCTGGCCGGAAGAGGGCTCCAAATCACCACCGAGGATTTTCATAAAGGTGGATTTGCCGCAGCCGTTCGCGCCAATCAGGCCGTACCGGTGGCCGTTGTTGAATTTAACGGAGACATTTTCAAACAGGGGCTTAGCCCCAAACTGCATGGTGATATTGGCGGTTGCGATCACAAAAGGAGCCCGGTTAACGTGTCATTGATAATCAATAGAAAGGCTCGCGATTCTACGCGCTATTTGGCCTGTATTCACCCATCAGACTTTAGTCACATCAAGTGATGGCAGGGATATCGAGCAGAAAGCGTTCATCATCAATCGCTTGACGCAATCGAGAGTGCAAAATATCGACAATACCTGGATGTTCGCCTACCAGCTTAGTCGTGGTCACAGAAAGCCCAGGATGCTGCTGCTCAGCCGCCGCGCATATTTCAGCGATATCGCCACCCTCCCCCGCATGGCGCCCCGGCGAAAGAAACAGCATCGCCAGGATGACCGGGCCTGCATTGAACTCGGGTGACACCAGCAAGTTTTCCAGCAGCGGCTCGTTAAAGCGGTACTCATCACCCTCGCGGCGTTCCATAGAAGCAGCAGCAACACACGCTACGTCATCGGCTAACAGCACGCTAAGCTGCCCTGCTAAGCGGTTGCGCACGGCGGTGACGTCAGGAATCGGGCTGCCGTGATCTACCAGCGCCACATGAGGTTTAGTAGCTGGTTGAAGCTTCTCGCGCACATTGTCTGCCAGCAGATGGGCTAGGCGCAGGTCGTTATCCCCCAATTCATCCACCAAGGGCGGGGCTACACGCATCTTCACATGGGGAAAGCGCTCTTGCAGCGTGGCCATGCGCTCGGGCAGATAGCTAGTCAGTGCCTTGCTGGGGCCAAAAAAGAACGGCAGGATCAGGATCTCTGTCGCCCCTTGTTCGGCACTGCGTTCAGCGGCGGGGCCAAGGGTGGTAGCGGGAATGCCATCGACCTCTTTCACTGGAATCTTATTGGAGTGCAGCAGTGAAGCCGCCTGTACGGTTTCACCCATAAGCTCACTAAGCGACGCCGCCACGCGACGTAAATTAAGCGTTGCCTGCGCTCGTAGCGAGCCGTTATCGACCAAAAAAATCGCGCGCATGGCAGCCTCCTATTATGGCCTTGGCGATCAAGTGGGTGATCAACCATGACATGTTAAGATGGTGGTTTTACACCGTCGTTGCCCACCATGTTACTTGAAAAATGTGACTTAAAAACGTTGCCTGATACCGATGCTTGATACCACTGCGCTTAACCAGCAAAGAAATTTCTTCGATGGCCATGCCGAGATTTGGCTATTTGGCTATGGTTCGCTGATCTGGAAGGCGGACTTTGCCTATTTAGAGCGCCGCCCGGCGTTTATCACCGGCTGGGAACGGCGATTTTGGCAAGGCTCCCATGACCATCGCGGTACGCTTGAAGCACCGGGACGGGTTGCCACCTTAATTCCCGCTGAGGGCGCGGTGTGCCATGGCATGGCCTACCGGATTACACCGGAAGTACTGGCACCGCTGGATGTTCGGGAGAAAAACGGCTACCTACGGGAGAAAGTTCCGCTGACGTTTACCGATGTCAGCAGCGAAACGCCTGAACAGAGCGAAGGGCTTATTTATCTCGCCAGCGAAGATAACCCGGCCTTTCTAGGCGAGGCGACACTGGACGAAATAGCGTTACAAATAGCTAACGCGCACGGCCCCAGCGGCCCTAACCGTGAGTACCTGGTCAATCTGGCTGCCGCTCTACGTGAACTAGGGGCAGAGGATGCTCATATATTCGCACTGGAGTATCAACTCAGCCGCGTATGACCTCACCAGTACCGGGGATAACGGCGGTGCCGAGCAAGGTTATTGACCAAAACAGCAATGATCAGCATCACAACACTGCCTGCGCCAATCGGTAACAGCGGGTACCACCAACCCAATTGGTGAACGCTAGCCCCGCCACCTACTGCAATCAGTGCAGCCGCGGCTCCCGGTGGGTGAACCGTGTGGGTTAATTGCATAACAAGTATCGACAGCGATACAGCCAGAGACATCGAGAGCGGTGTCGCCCCCAGCAGTTGGTAGCAAGCGACGCCGATACCCGCTGATAGCACGCTGCCAAACAGCACGTGGCTTGGCTGAGCAAAAGGACTTTCAGGAGCAGCATAGATAAGCACTGACGTCGCCCCGAAGGAGCCTACGATCAGCAGCTGTTGCGAGAGCCAAGCCGAGCTTAACCAGCAGATAACCGCCATACCGCTAAAGGCGCCGATCCATGACCACACCGCATCCTGCCAACCCACTCGGTTACGCTTAATTCGTTGCCCCCGCATCTTGCCAAGATAAGTTTTCATTGCACTCGCTTTGCACAAAATGAGTGCAGATGATGGCAAAATGCACCAAATAAGCAAATGACAATCCGTCATATCCTTGATGAAACTGGCTCAAGGGCGCTACTTTAAGGGTAAGGCAACGCTTTACATCATCAGCCAAGAAAGAATAAACAGCCCCAATAAGGTACGGAATATCCCCCCTATCAGCGATCCGCGCAGAAATGCACGGACACCGCCAAACAGAATCAATAGGCCAACGACCAGCACGGCAATGCTAAAAAAAGAATCGTTGATTCCCAAGGAACGGGTTAAGCCATCGATAAAATCGCCAAAGGCACCAAAGAAATTGGTAAATATGCCCAATAAGAACTCAACCACCACGCGGATTGCCTCGCCGATGGTCTCGCCTATTTCGTCAAAAAAGCCGTTTGCTTGCATTGATAGTACCCAAGGCTGAAAAGGATAAGCTTGGCATTGTCGGTTAAATACGCTGGCTGAGCAAAGCAGAACAAATCCCGCTTCTTTTTACGCTAAATTTTTAGCGCCCTCCTCGCCAAGCAACTACTATAAAAGAGATAAAACGATCGTTTAAATAAATATAATTATCTGACACTAGGTTCTCACCATGACGCACCACTATCCACTTGCCGACAAACTCCAGGCCAATACCCATCAGGTGGAAAACCAGCCACCAACGCTTGCAAACTACAACAGCTACACCGCTGACCGCGCACTTCAAGAGGGCGTTAAACGCGAAGGTGGTACTAACGATAGCGCTCTCAAGACGTTTGGGCAGTGGGCGGGCTCCGCCGAGGCCATTGCCCTGGGCTTTGACGCCAATCGTTACGCACCTCAGTTGGTCACCCATGACCGGCAAGGGCATCGAGTTGATCTGATCGAGTTCCACCCTGCCTACCATCAGCTGATGCAAACGGCGGTAGAGCACGGCTTGCATGCCAGCCCCTGGCGAAACCCTCAGCCCGGTGCGCATGTTAATCGGGCCGCCAACTACTTTTTACAGGCCCAGGTAGAAGCGGGCCATGGTTGCCCCATCACCATGACGTTTGCTGCCCTGCCAGCTTTGCGCCACCAGCCCAGCTTGCTTGAGAGCTGGGGCGATAAAATCACCGCCCCGCATTATGACCCGCGCAACGTGCCTTATTTTGAGAAACAGGGCGTCACTCTCGGCATGGCAATGACCGAAAAGCAGGGCGGCTCCGATGTGCGCCTGAACACCACTCGCGCCTACCCGATTGGCCAAAGCGGGCCGGGTGAAGCTTTTGAGCTGGTGGGGCATAAGTGGTTTGTCTCGGCACCGATGTGCGACGCCTTTCTGGTACTCGCCCAGGCACCCGGCGGCTTAAGCTGCTTTCTGCTGCCGCGCTGGCGGCCCGACGGCAGCAAGAACCCACTTCATATTCAGCAGTTGAAGCGCAAAATGGGCAACGTGGCGAACGCCTCCAGCGAGACAGAACTGCGCGGTGCCTTTGCCTGGATGGTGGGCGACGAAGGCCGTGGCGTGCGTACGATCATTGAGATGGTCGCCATGACCCGCTACGACTGCATGATTGGCTCAGCTGCAGGAATGCGTCAAGCCACCGCCCAGGCGATTCATCACGCCTCCTATCGGCATGCCTTTGGGGCGCGCCTAAGCGAGCAGCCGCTGATGCAAAATGTGCTCGCGGATTTGGCCATTGAGAGCGAGGCCGCCACCACCCTGATGCTGCGCATGGCCCGGGCTATGGATCATCAGGACAACGAGCATGAGCGTTTGCTTTCGCGCATAGCCACCCCCGTCGGCAAGTACTGGATCTGCAAGCGCACGCCCCACCACGCTTACGAGGCAATGGAGGTGATTGGCGGTAGCGGCGTCATGGAGACCCACATAACGGCGCGCCTGTTTCGCGAGTCGCCCATCAACGCCATCTGGGAAGGCAGTGGAAATGTGCAGTGTCTGGATATCCTGCGCGCGATTGAAAAACAGCCCGAGGTGCTCGACGCCTACTTCGCCGAGCTTTCCAAAGCGCAAGGTGCCAATGGGCATCTTGACCGCTTTATCCACCAATTACAGCGGCAGATGCAGGATACCCAAGCGCTCCAGTACCGCGCTCGCCAGTTGGCGGACGGCATGGCCCTGGCGTTACAGGGCGCGCTGCTGGTACAGCACGCTCCCGCTTATGTGGCCGATGCGTTCTGCGCTGGACGGCTTGCTGACCGCAGCAGCCTCAATACCGGTACCTTACCCACCGGGCTGAATTGCGCGGCAATCATCGAGCGTGCCCAGCCCGTGGAATAAACGTTCACGACCTTCGTCGACTTCCATGCTAAAACTAGTCGCGTTAAAACTGATCTTGTTAAAACTATTTGCATTAGAACAAAAACAGCAAAGTAATAGCGGGAGAGCTTGGTGCATCAAACTATGATGACGCCAGCGCCGAAGGAGCAACAGCCCCGGAAACTCTCAGGCAACCGGACCGCTATTACCCTCACTTTCCGAAGAGCGGCTGATGACTGCGTCACTCAGCCCACCGAAGGAGCAAGCGAGCCCAACGGGTACGTGAATCTCTCAGGTTCCATGACGGAAGGGGTACGCCAACAGCTACGCCGTTAGGTGGTATTCCCGACGCTCATACAATCTGGAGAGACTCATGCAACGCATTGCCGTTATCGGTGGCGGTATCACCGGCATTACCAGCGCCTACGCCCTGGCCAAACGTGGCTATCATGTCACCGTCTTTGAAAAGCATCGTTACGCCGCCATGGAGACCTCGTTCGCCAACGGTGGTCAGCTCTCGGCTTCGAATGCCGAAGTGTGGAACCACTGGCCAACCGTGATCAAGGGCATGCGCTGGATGCTCAGAAACGACGCACCACTGCTGGTCAACCCTCGCCCCAGCTGGCACAAACTCAGCTGGTTTGGCGAGTTTATCGCCTCGATCCCCCGCTACGCTGCCAACACTACCGAAACCGCCCGCCTGGCCATTGCCGCCCGAGAGCACCTGTTTCAGTGGGCAAAAGACGAGCAGATCGATTTTGACCTCAAGCAGAAAGGGATTTTGCATATTTACCGCGATAAAGCGGGCTATGACCACGCCGCTAAGGTATCGCAACTGCTCAGCAAAGGCGGCCTTGAACGCCGGGCGGTCAGCCCCGACGAGATGCGCGCCATCGAACCAACCCTGGCGGGCAGCTACTACGGCGGCTTCTATACTGAAAGCGACGCCACGGGTGATATTCATAAGTTTACCCACGGCCTGGCGCAAGCCGCCGAGCGCCGCGGCGTAACGCTTAAATATGGCCACAGCGTGCAGGATCTCGGCGCAGACGAACAGCACGCATGGATCACCGCCACCATTGAAGGCGAGGCTGACGGTGAACCGGTGCGTGAAACATTCGATAGCGTGGTGGTCTGCGCCGGGGTAGGCAGCCGTGCTCTGGCTGCCAAGCTGGGAGACCGGGTCAATATCTACCCGGTCAAAGGTTACTCCATTACCGTGCAGCTCGATGACGCCGCCTCTCAACAGGCCGCCCCCAACGTGAGCCTACTCGATGATGAAACCAAACTGGTGACCAGCCGCCTGGGCGACGACCGCTTTCGCATCGCGG
This sequence comes from Vreelandella glaciei, assembly GCF_013415125.1. Lineage (GTDB taxonomy): Bacteria > Pseudomonadota > Gammaproteobacteria > Pseudomonadales > Halomonadaceae > Vreelandella > Vreelandella glaciei. The sequence continues at coordinate 38,508 of NZ_JACCDE010000007.1, forward strand.
GTACCGCCGAATTCAACGGCTTCAATCGCGATATTCGCGACAACCGTATCCGCCCGTTAACCCGCTGGGTGGAGGAGTGCTTCCCTGGCGTTAGCACCCGCCGCGTGGTGCCCTGGGCAGGCTTACGTCCGATGCTTCCCAACATGCTGCCCAAAGTCGGTCGCGGAAAATCACCCACGGTCTTCTACAACACTGGTCACGGTCACCTGGGCTGGACGCTCTCCGCGATTACCGCGTATATGCTGGCAGATGCTGTACAAGCGGAGGAAGAAGCTTCCGCGTCGGCAAGTACAACGCGGTCAGTGTGATGTACTCACGTTATTAAGGAGGGAAACTTCTTCCTTAATAATTAAGCCACGGGTACTTCAAGCTCCAAGAAGCGCCGTACTCGCTCTGTTTTAGGATTGACGAAAAACTCGCTAGGGTGGGATTTTTCGATAATGATACCTTTATCGAGAAAGACCACCTGATCGGAGACTGCCCGGGCGAACTCCATTTCGTGGGTCACCAGCACCATGGTGTAGCCCTCTTTTGAAAGGTCTTTAATGACGCCTAGCACTTCGCCCACTAACTCTGGGTCAAGCGCTGAAGTGGGCTCATCAAATAACATCACTTTAGGCTGCATGGCGAGCGCTCTGGCAATTGCAACTCGCTGTTTTTGCCCACCTGAAAGCGTATACGGGTAGTCGTTTCGCTTATCGACCATGCCCACCTTTTCAAGCAGCGCCATGGCCCGTTCCTCGGCTTCGGCTTTGCTTACGCCCTGAACATGAATGGGTGCCTCGGTGACATTGCGCAGTACGCTTAAATGAGGCCAGAGGTTAAAGCCCTGGAAAACCATCCCTAGGCGCGCACGCATACCCGCCAGTTCCCGGCGCGACATAGGCTTACCGCTGTCGCTGACACCAATGCGGTCGCCGTCGATACGGATATCACCATGGTCAGGCCGCTCCAGCCAGTTGATACAGCGTAGTAAGGTAGATTTACCCGAGCCGGATGAGCCCAAAATACTCACCACCTCTCCAGTCTGCACTTCCAGCGAAACGTCCCGCAGCACCTCGGTGCCATCAAAACTTTTAGATAGTTTGCGAATACTAACGGCGGCGGTCTCAGGCATTTTCGAATCCTCGCTTGGCGCCAAAACGGCCAATCATTTTGATAAGTAGCTCTAAACCAATGCTGATCATCCAGTAGAAGCCGATCACCACGATGAAGGCCTCCATGGGAATGAAGTAGGTGCTCGACAGGCTGCTCGCCGCCGCAGTGAGTTCGCGTACGGTGATAATCACCAAAAAGGCGGTGTCTTTGAGCAAGATAATCAGTTGATTACCCAACAAGCCTCGTGTCTTCAATATCAGCTGCGGCAAAATAATACGCATAAACATCTTGGGCTGAGAAAACCCCTGCGCAATGGCAGCCTCCACCTGTCCTTGTGCGAAAGTAGCGCGGCAGCCACGCAGTATTTCTGCGAAGTAAGCGCCATGATAGATAACAAGAGCGATAATCCCCGCCGTCCAGGCGCTCATGCGGATGCCTGCGCTGGGCAGGCCGTAATAGAGTAAATAGGCCAGAATCAGAAACGGCAGCATGCGCATGGCGTCAATAAAGATGCGCAGCGGTATTTTTAAACGCGGGCGCGAACCCTCTAACAAAAATACGATCCCGCTACCCAAGATAAACGCCAGCACTGCAGATAAACCAAACAGTTTTAAGGTGTTATAAAAACCGTTTAAAAACACATCGTACGATGACCAAAGAATATCCCAATTGCTCATAATGGCTCCCTAAATGACCACGTCAGACGGCCAGTCGGCTGGCTTTGCGCTCAGCCACGCGCTGCAGCCATACCAGCAGGCTGATGATCAGCATATACAGGGCCGCTGCGGCTAAAATAGGCGGTAAAGGGTCGTAGGTAACCGCTGAAATGCGATTGGTCACCCGCGTAAGGTCGACCACACCGATCACCGCAATGGCGGGGCTGCCTTTGATTAAAAACGACATCTCGTTGACTAAGCCCGGTAGGCTGGTAATGGTAATTTGCGGCAGCATGATGCGGCGAAAGTAGACCCATGGGGTCATGCCAATCGCCAGCGCCGCTTCGCGCTGCTCTTTGGAGAAGTTATTAAATGCTGAGCGCCAAATTTCGGCGTTAAACGCAGTGGTATTAAGGGTTAGCGCAATAATGCCCGCCACATTGCGATTAAGGTTAACGCCCATGGTCGGTGCGGTTAAAAAGATGAACAGCACCAGCGTGACCAACGGTGTTGCTCTCGCCAGGCTAATGTAGACGCCTAGCAGCTGGTGCAGAACAGGGATTTTAGCCACTCTTAGCAAGGCGATCAGCAACCCCATTACTACACCGATGGCAATGGATATGCCCGAGATCCAAAGCGTTGTCCAGGCACCCTGGACAAGGAGCCCCCATGCGCTACTGTCCATACTCACCCCCTAATTCGCGATAAGAAAACTGCCGCCCAGGCCGGGCGGCAGGCGAATATGATGGCTTACATACCGGCCATTTCGTGGAATTCTTCCACTGAGGTGATGGGGGTTGTCGGTAGGTCGTCAAAGGACTCGCCAAACCACTCTTCCTGTAGTTCGGCCAGGCGGCCAGAGTCACGCAGATGGCTCATAAAATCGGTGATATAGGTCAGCAGTTCTGGGCTGTCCTTGGGCATTGGCCACGCCACATAGCCAGGACCGGAAACGGCTTGGCCCGCCTCAAACACGTCGGGGCGCTCACGAATCAAGTCATTCACCGGGACGATGGAGTTGATCACATAATCGACACGACCATTGGCGAGATCCGCATAGATTTCGGGGTAGGCTTCATACTGCATAACATCCCCCAATTCGCCACCGCTCTCCTCGAGCATGACTTCCAGCTCAGGCAAACGCGAAAGCAGTGCACTGCCCGCCTGAACACCCAGGGTCATACCGCTTAAATCCTCGACGCTATTGATACGGTCATCGCCCGCCCGCTTGATGTAGAAGTGCTGGGCAGAGGCGAACGGCGGTGCGTAGTTAAATACCCGTAGCCGCTCATCAGTCACCGAAGCGCCGGTAAGCGCCATGTCGTACTGGCCCGATGAAACCGACGCCAAGAGCCCAGTCCACGGCAAAATATCCTGGCGGATCTCGAAGTCAGCGTACTCCTCCAGTTCAATCAAGATATCTTTGATAAAACCATCTGGGTCGCTACCGCTCATAAAGTTAAACGGCGCGTAATTATCTTCGGTGGCCACGCTCATGTAGCCACGGCTCTCGATTTCTTCTAAGTCCGCGGCCATCGCGGTTAATGACATGCCTAAAGCAAGGACACCAACGCTAATGGCAGAGGTTAAAACTGCTACTTTTTTCATCACCTTATTCCCCTAGAGTGGCCAATCATCGCTAACCCAACGGTTGCAAGTTGAAAGTGACTTCACCCTAGTTTTTTATCCTCCTCTCGATTAGAGCCAGTTGGCGTAAAGTAAAAGGACAGTTGTCCATCATCAAACTGGCACGGAAGATGCTTAGGTTAAATAGATAAGAGGGTTATTTGAGAGGGAGGGGTGCATGACAACACTGTGTCTTGAGGTCGATCCTAATGCTTCCACCTGCCTGCAAGAACAGCTGCGCGAAACGCTGCTGGAAGCCATTCGCCTAGGCAGCTTACCCTTTGACGATGCACTCCCCTCCTGCCGTAAGCTCTCCCAACAGCTGGGTATTTCACGCAATACGGTATCTATTGTTTACGAAAAACTCGTCGAAGATGGGTACCTAATTAGTCGACCTCGTAGCGGTTACTATTTACACCCTGATTATCACGATCCGCACTTGGCACTAAATTCACCTTTAACCCTATTAGCAGAGAACAGTACAGACGCTACAACTGCACCAAACTGGCACAAACGCATTGCTCAGCGCCCGACTAACTATCAAGGTATTCTCAAACCAGGCAATTGGTCAGAGTATGCGTACCCTTTTATTTATGGCCAGTTAGATACGCGACTATTTCCGTTAGCCCAGTGGCGCGATGTTTCTCGGCGCTTGTTAAGTTCACAGCGTGATAAACCGTGGTTGCGGGATCGTATCGATCAGGATGATCCGCTGCTGATTGAACAACTGCGTAAACGCATTTTACCGCGCCGGGGTATTTTCGCTCGGCCTGAAGAGATCCTCATCACCATGGGGACTCAAAATGCGCTCTACTTGATTGCGCAACTGCTCTGCCATCGGGGCACCCGTGTGGCGCTGGAAACCCCCGGTTACCGCGAGGCAATGAACGTATTTGCCCAGCGCGGTGCCAGCCTGCAGTTTCAAACCATGGATGCAGAAGGCATGAAGCTGGAAGGCACCCAGCAGAGTGATTATCTGTATGTTATGCCCAGTCATCAGGTGCCGACGGGCATTACCATGAGCCGCACACGGCGAGATGCACTATTGGCTCAACTCCCTCACCGTGACCAGATCGTCATCGAGGATGATTATGACGCTGAAATTCACGGTGATCAGTTCGCACTACCGGCGCTGAAAGCCAGTGCGCAGAGCGCGCGAATTATCTATATGGGCAGCTTATCTAAAGCGCTCTCGCCAGGGCTGCGTATGGGCTACGTGGTGGCGGATGCTGAATTGATCGATGAGCTGCGCGCGCTACGCCGTATGATGTACCGCCATCCGCCTGCGGCCTTGCAGCACCAGTTGGCGCAGTTTATTTCTCAAGGCTATTACGAGCGCTACCTCAAACTGCATGTGGAAGAGGTTGATCGACGACGCGACGCCATGCGATTGGCCATTGATCACTCAATACCCGGCTGCCTCAGCCACAGCAGTAGTCGTTCCAGCGCTTTTTGGATGGAGACCGATCCTGGCATCGATACCCAGCGCCTTGCGTGGCATGCTTCTCAGCGTGGCGTGCTGATTGAACCGGGCTTCCAGCACTTTTTCGATGCCGCTCCCCCGCGCCACTTTTTCCGTTTGGGATTCGGCGCTATTGAAATGCAGCGTATCGACCCAGGCTTACAGCGCCTGGGCCTTGCCTACGATAACGCTTTAGCTACGTAGCCAATATGTCACTCCCGTGATGCGGCGTAGCTTTCAAACACGCGCTCTAGAATTGCCAAGCCCTCCTCCACTTCCTCCGGGGTCACAATGCACGGTGGCACCACATGAATACGATTTTCGACAGTAAATACCAGCAGTCCCTGCTCCATCAGTAGCTGCTTGAGTTTCAGTACTTCTGTGCCGGGTAGCGGCGTTTTACGCACCGGGTCGCTGACTAATTCCAAGGCATGGAATACGCCCACACCCCTCCAATCACCTATGATAGTGTGGCGCTCAGCAAGCTTTTTCAGCCCTTCAGCTAGCGGCCCATTTCCGATTTTATCGGCATTCTCTACGATGCCCTCTGCTTCCATAGCGTCAAGCGTGGCAACAATGGCCGCCATCGCCAGCGGGTGGCCGGAATAGGTCAGGCCGCCGACAAAAAAGTGGTCATCGAAATAGCGTGAGATAGGCTCTGAAATAATCACCCCACCGGCAGGTACGTAGCCTGAGTTAACCCCCTTGGCAAAAACGATCAGGTCCGGTGCCATATCGTAATGTTCAAAGGCAAACCAGCGCCCCGTGCGACCAAAGCCGGCCATCACTTCGTCAAGAATCAGCACGATGCCAAACTCGTCGGCGAGTTGCCTAACGCCCTGCAGATACGCTTTAGGTGGTAACAGGACGCCAGCCGTACCGGGAATGGTTTCCAGCAGAATGGCCGCAACGGCATTGGCGCCTTCGCACTCAATGACTCGACGCAGATGGGTTAACGCCCGCTCACACTCTTCATCCTCGTCCCGCGCCCAAAACTCGCTGCGATAAAGGTAGGGATTAAAGAAGTGCACGTGCCCACTGGCATACTCGTTGGGCACCCGCCGCCAATCGCCGGTGGCCGCAATCGCTGAACCGGTATTGCCGTGATAGGAGCGGTAGGCAGACAGTATTTTGGTGCGCCCGGTATAAAGCCGCGCCATGCGAATGGCATTTTCATTGGCATCAGCGCCCGCATTGGTAAAAAATACTTTACTAAAACCGGCCGGCGCTTTGGCGATAATACGCTTGGCCGCCTCACCGCGGGCCAAATTAGCATGGGCTGGGGCTATGGTGCATAGGCTGGCGGCTTGCGCTTGGATCGCGCTCACGACACTGGGGTGTTGATGGCCGATATTGGTATTGACTAACTGGCTACTAAAATCCAAATACTCACGCCCCGCGTAATCCCATACACGGCATCCTTGCGCGCCCGCGATGACCATGGGGTCTAAACTGCCTTGCTGAGCCCATGAGTGGAACACATACTGACGGTCCAGGCCGTGCACATAGCGATTATCTACACTGTGAGTAGTGGAATCAGAAACGGCAACATTGGCATTCATAACAAGCACCCTGTTTAATCCATAAGGAGATAGCGTGCTTGCCAGCCTAGTGAGTCCGATCCATTAAGCTGTAGGGCCAATCGTTACGAGCAAGAGGGACAGACGCACCAGAGAGTGCCAATGTCACACTATCGAGTGCTAACTGGCTCTAACCGTTTTTTCCTGCGCTGCTTAAAGTAACGAAATGCACCGTCTATCATCAAAGATAGCTTAATAACTAAAAACGAATATTTATCTACACATTGTTAACTATAAAGGAGATACCCCTATGCCCAGCGTACTTATCACGGGAGCCACGTCAGGATTTGGTAAAGCCGCAGCGCAACGCTTTGCCAAAGCGGGTTGGTCATTAATTTTAACCGGCCGTCGCGAAGAACGCTTGAAGGCGCTGAAGGATGAGCTTTCAGACCAAGTAGACGTTTTAACGATAGCCCTAGATGTTCGCGACAGTGAAGCAGTGACTCAGGCCATCAGCAACCTGCCGGAAAAATTTCTACCGCTGACCTGCTTGATTAACAATGCGGGCTTGGCGCTAGCGCCGGAACCAGCGCAAAAAGTAGCACTGCAGGATTGGCATACGATGATCGATACCAACATCACCGGGTTGGTCAACGTCACCCACGCAGCAATGCCGCTACTGCTTAAAACCGGCGAAGGGGCGAGTATTCTCAATCTTGGCTCAGTGGCGGGACAGTGGCCTTATCCGGGTGGCCATGTGTACGGCGCATCGAAAGCCTTTGTTCAGCAGTTCAGCTACAACCTGCGCTGCGACCTGCTAGGCACGGGCGTCCGCGTGACCGACCTTGCTCCCGGTATGGCGGAAACGGAGTTCACCCTAGTCAGAACCAAAGGCAATCAGGAGGCTTCGGACGCGCTTTACAGGGGAACGTCACCTCTTCAAGCAGAAGATATTGCCGAGCAGCTTTTCTACCTAGCGACACTGCCCGCCCATATCAATATTAATCGTTTGGAAATCATGCCGGTGCGGCAAGCGTGGTCCGCGTTTGCCATTGACCGCGACCCAACCTAAGCCTGTTTAGCTGAAGACAACAAGCCGCCTGTTGATACCCGATCACGCCCTTTATTTTTTAGCGAGATAAAGGGCGTGTTTGCACATTTCAGACCGTTGGCTTATCTAAGCGTGCACCACATCTACCATGTGATGTTACCTCACAACCAACAAGGCTACTTAAATAGTCATTTAATTTAAGAATTGATTACAAAAAGAGTGCTATAACTACCTTGAAAAACAGACTATCAATGCTGACAGCATTTCTTTGAACTCAATTTTCAGTAGCTGTTGCATCCTGGCAACCTACACCAATTTCACTGTTTTCGGCTCTCTAGTACGCCAATCACTTCAGGCACCGCCAGCGAACTGTCGTCGATTGATGTATAAAGCGCATGAACAGCCCCGGCAACGCCGCGCTCCACCCCCAACTCATTGGTCATGGTGTGGTAGTAACCGAGATCCTTGCTGGCATTGGCTACTGTAAATTTGAAACCCGAAGGATCGTTTTCAGCAATGTAAGGACGCAGCCGTTCAAGCACCACGCCGCCACCGCCACCTGCGCCAAGCACTTCAAGTAAGGCGGTATCGCTAATCCCTGCTTTACGAGAAGCCGCAGTGGCCTCTGCTAATACCGCCGAAAACCCAAGCGAAACAAAATTGTGCAGCAACTTGAGGGTATGCCCCGCGCCTACATCCCCCGCATGGGCAATATTTTCGGCAAATCCTTGCAGCAGAGGCAGCGTTTCATCGAACAGTGCCTTGGGCGCACCGACAATCAAGTTGAGCCGCCCTTCTGCGGCTTCTTTCGGCGTGCGCGTCATGGCGGCATCCATAAAGCGTCCGCCCGCCTCGGTGACTCTGGCAGCGACTTTTTCCGTTGAGCTGGGCAAGGCGGTGGAGCAATCCACCACGACACAGCCGGGCTTTAATCCATCCAAAACACCGTTGGGCTCAAACAACACCGCTTCTACTTGGGGTGAGCCGGTGACGCAAAGAATCACCACTTCAGACTGCTGAGCCACTTCCTGCCCTGTATTCAGCGCGGTGGCACCGGCTGACAATAAGTCATCCACAGGCTGGTTGCCTGGATGATTAAGAAAACTGACCTGATGGCCTGCGCGTATTAAACTGCTGGCGATCCCATGGCCCATCAGGCCAACGCCGACGATGCCTACCTGGCGAGTTGTTGTCATTATGATGACTCCTTTTACTTGGTTACTATCCTAGCCGTGTTTGATAGCGACGGTCTTGATTCGAGTATAGCTCCGCAAGCCTTCAAAGCCCTTTTCCCGGCCGTGCCCGGAGCGCCCAATGCCACCAAAAGGTAGTTCAACACCACCGGCGGCGCCGTAGTTATTGATGAACACCTGGCCACTGCGAATACCTTTGGCCAAGCGTAGCTGACGTCCGCCGTCACGCGTCCAGATACCGGCACACAGGCCAAAATCGGTGGCATTAGCGAGTGCAAGCGCTTCGGCTTCGTCCTCAAACACCTGCACCACCAGTACCGGGCCAAACAGCTCTTCGCACAGGACTTCATGCCCGTCTGGAATATCGGTCAACAGTTGAGGCAGTACAAAGTGACCACCACCCGGTGCGCTCGACGCTAGCTCGCCTATGGCCGCAACGCGAATGCCATCGGCTTTGGCCGCCGCCAACCGTTCTTCCAGTTTGGCTTTTTGGCGCGCATTGATCAGCGGGCCACAGTCGGCGTCAGCTTCACCCGCATCACAGCGCAAAGCAGCAAAACGCTCACAAAGATTGGCCACCACGCTATCGGCGATTTCACGCTGCACCAGCAGACGGCTACCCGCCGAACAGGTCTGACCAGCGTTCTGAACAATACCGCGTACGACTGCCGGAAGTGCTGCATCAAGATCTGCATCGGCAAACACAAGTTGAGGTGACTTACCCCCTAGCTCCAAGGTGACCGGCACATGGTGCTGGGCGGCCGCTTGGGCGACATGGGTACCGGTCTCCGGTGAGCCGGTGAAAGAGAGATGATCAATTTGGGGATGGGCGGCAAGCGCTGCACCTGCTTCATAACCAAAGCCTGGCACAACATTGAGTGCTCCGGCGGGGAGACCATGGCTCACCGCCAGTTCTGCCAAGCGCAGCACGCTCAAGCAGGCATCTTCGGCGGGCTTAAGCACCACGCAGTTACCTGCAGCCAGCGCGGCTGCCACACAGCGTCCAAATATCTGAGAGGGATAATTCCAGGGAATAATTTGCGCACATACGCCGTAAGGCTCGCGCAGGGTCATTACCGCGAAGTCGGTTTCAAACGGAATGGTTTCACCGTGAAGCTTATCCGCCGCCCCACCATAAAAGCGGAAGTAGCGTGCGCAGGCGGATATATCCCCTTTGGCTTGGGTCATCGGCTTACCGGTATCAGCACACTCGAGCTGTGCTAGCTGTTCATGATGCGCCTCGATCACATTGGCAAAACGCAGCAGCCATTCGCTACGCTGCCGGGCAGACCAGCGAGCCCACTCGCCTAACTGTCCGGAAAAGGCCTGACGCGCTGCCTGAACGGCGGCATCGACCTCTTCCGCTTGGCTACGCGCAATACGCGCTAAAGGCTCCCCCGTGGCGGGGGCTTCTACCTGAAGCGTAGCGGCGGTCGTTATCCACTCTCCACCAATCAGCGCCTGCTGTGGCGGTAAGGTCATTGAATGCGACATTAAAGACTCCTTTTATTGTCGTTGTTTCGCTCACTTTAAATAACGACTGACTAACCATAGAAGATGTTCACCAACCCCATGGAAATCCACGGCATATAGGTAATCGCCATTAGGCAAGCCAGCACCACCAGCACAAAGCGCACCAGCCAGGGCAGCATTTGATCAATCGATATTTTGGCGACCGCACAGGCAGCAAACAGGTTCACGCCCAACGGCGGGGTGATCATGCCCAGAGCCAGATTAACCACCATGACCAGGCCAAAATGAACCGGATGAATGCCAAACTGAATAGCGATCGGCGTCAAGATCGGCGCCAGTACCAAAATAGCGGCAGAGGTTTCGATAAACATACCGACGACTAACAGCAGCGCATTGACCACCAGCAGAAACAGCAGCGGGTCGTTGATGGTGTTGGTGACTAGGGTGGCAATTTGCGCAGGCAGCCCCGTTCGGCTGAGCAGAAAGCTGAAGAGCGAGGCAGCAGCTATGATCAGCATGACCGCCGCGGTAGAGACAACGCTCTGGCGCATAATTGGCCAGAGGTCGTCGACCTTTAGTTCCCGGTAGTAGAAACCACCCACGATCAGCGCAAAAAATACGGCCACGGCGGAGGCTTCCGTTGGGGTAAATACCCCACCATAGATACCGCCAATCACGACCACCGGCATCAGCATCGCGACCCAGGCACGCTTCACCGAGACCATAAAACCGGTGCTGTCTTTATAGTCGTCTTTTCCGTAGCCCCGCACTTTGCAGAACAGGTAGAGAAAGAGGATCAGAGCACAGCCAATCAGTATGCCGGGGCCAATGCCCGCTAGAAACAGCTGTCCGATAGAGGTATCGGTACTCACGCCGTAAAGGATCAAGGGAATCGAGGGTGGGATCAGCACCCCAAGCTCTGCTGAGGAGGCCTGTATGGAGGCAGCCAGCGGCTTGGGATAACCATGCTTGACCATGGCGGGAATCAAGATAGCCCCGATCGCAAAGGTGGTCGCCACGCTTGACCCGGACACCGCCGCAAACATCATGCAGGTTAGTACACAGGACATGGCCAGCCCGCCCTGCACCCGGCCAACGATGGATTTTGCCAAGTCCACCAAGCGCTGAGAGATGCCCCCCGCGGCCATCAGATTTCCGGCGAGGATAAAAAAGGGAATCGCCATTAGCGGAAATTTATCGATACCGATAAACATCTGCTGTGGTACCAGCAGCAGTGGCAGGCGCGTGAAGAATTCAATGCCGATAATCGAGGCCAGGATTATCGAAATCGCAATCGGCACTCCGAAGGTAAACAGAATGATCAGCGACAGGCCAATAACCGTATTCATGGCTGTACCTCCCGCTCTGGTCGCGGTGCATCCTGGGATGTTTCAGCCTCCGGCACGATCTCGCTATTTTCAGGGCCTACCTTTTCCCGGCCAGCAAGCTGTGCGAGCAGCCTCGCCACCACGGCCACAATGGCAAAGCTAGAGCCCGTTGGAATCGCTGCATACGCCCACGCCATCGAGATGTTCATTCCTGACATGGTTTGATTGCTCACCCGCATGGTCATTTGAATGCCATAGTGAATTAGCACCACCAACACCAGCAGGCAGCACACCACAATGGCAACTTCCAGTAGTCTCAGAAAGCGCGTGGGCACTAGCTTATAAACGACCTCTACCGCCATCATATAACCGCCCCTGAAGGTGGCGGCTGCGGCCAGAAACACACACCAAATCATCGCCGCTCGAGAAGCCACTTCCGTCCAGGTCGAAGGCGCATTGAAGACAAACCGGGTGAGCACCTGATAAAAACTGAGCGTCACCGAGATCGCCAGCATCGCCACGGCAAGCAGCATAGCGAGCCGGGTTAACTGGCGCTCAAAACGAAGAAAGACCGCTAGCATAAGAAGTCACCATGCCAAAGCGGCCTCCGAGATGCCGGAGGCCGAGGTAGGGAAGCGCTTGTCAGGGTTACTTAACAACCGCTGGCTGTTTCCTGAACGCGCTCAAGCATTTCAGTGCCGTATTCCGAGGTAAATATCTCGTAGGCGGGCTGTACTGCTTCCTGGAAGGGGGCGATGTCGATATCGGTTTTTACCGTCATGCCATTCTCTTCCAGCAGCGCTACCCCTTCACGCTCTAGGCGCGACACTTCTTCCCGGGTTGCCTGTGCAGAGGCCGCCGCGGCCTCCATAAACCAACCACGCTCCTCATCACTCAAACCGTCCAGCAGAATGGGCGACCCCAGCACGATGGCCGGTGAGTAGACGTGCCCAGTGAGCGAGAGGTAGTCCTGCACTTCCCAGAAGTTAGTGGCGACGATGACGGTAATAGGGTTTTCCTGGCCATCGACAGTGCCCTGCTGAAGCGCGGTGAACAGCTCAGGAAACGCCATTGGCGTTGGGCGGGCGCCCATCTGGCGGAACGCTTCCTGGTGTACCGCGTTCTCCATGGTGCGTACGCGCAGGCCCTCGGCATCCGCGGGCGTGGCGATCTCGCGCTGGCTATTGGTTAGGTGGCGAAAACCATTTTCAGACCACGCCAAACCCACCAAGTCATGCTCGCCCATTTTTTCCAACAGCTCATCGCCCAGTTCGCTATCCAACACGCAGCGAGCCTGGTCGTAGTTTTCAAACAGGAACGGCAGGTCGAGCACATAGCTTTCCGGCACAAAGTTACCCAGCGGGCCAGTGGAAGTAATCACCACATCGACCGTGCCGATCTGCAGGCCTTCGATCATCTCCCGCTCGCCGCCCAGCGACCCAGAGGTGTGCTCGGTAACCGTGAACTCGCCATCGGATAATCGCTCAAGCGTCTCCTTAAACGCATCGGCACCTACCGAGTAGTGCGAAGTCGAGGAGAGTGTATGGCCCAGGTTCACTTCCGTCGCCGCGTGGGCCTGAAGTGCGATACCCGCCGTGGCGATACCGCTAATCGCTGCCACCAGAACATGGCGCTTGAGTGTTGGTGTCATGTGTTGCTTCGTCATTGTCGTGCCCTCTTTATATTGTTGTGAGGGTGGTCGTTGGGGCAACTTACCCGCCTGCGGGTGTCGCCCAGGCAGTTTCCTACCGCTTACGGCAGGGCAGAAACTCACTTCGATTCAGTAACGAACACATCAATAATCTGCTTGAAGTTGTCATCGCCAACAAAGCCGAGCTGTTTGGCTTTCGTGGTTTCAAACCGGGCGGGCCAGCTCGCCACAATAGCTTCAACGCGTGGGTCGGGTTCATGGCGTACCAGGGAAAGCGCTTTTTCTCCCGCGACGTCACCCAGCGCTTCCAGCATTTGGGCCACCGTGACGGTGATGCCCGGCAGCATAAAGGCTCTAAAAGGCGCCAGCGCCTCACTCGGCACCTCAGCACCATGGATTAGCGCATCCACCACCTTGCCGGGCGACATCACAAACATCGGCAGTTCAACGGGCACCGGGCAAACCGCCTCTTCGCCATTGAGCGGCTCACGCAGAATGCTGGAAGCAAAGCTGGAGGCCGCGGCGTTCGGTCGGCCAGGACGAATCACAATGGTGGGTAGGCGCAGCACTAGGCCGTCGATAAGCCCACGGCGGCTGTAATCGTTGATGAGCAGCTCACACATGGCTTTTTGGGCGCCGTAGGAATTTTGCGGATGGAGTGCCGTCATATCATCCAACACTTCCGGCAGCTCACCGCCGTAGGCCGCCACGGAGCTGGCCATTATCAAGCGAGTATCGGTCAGTGACTGCTTCCGGCAGCCTTCCAACAGCGCCCGCGTGGCATCGAAATTAACCCGCATACCGAGTTCCAAATCGGCTTCTGCGGCAGAGCTCACGACCGCCGCGAGGTGATAAATAACGTCAGGGCGTTGTTCCAGTACGCTATCCAGTGCGCCGGACTCGGTAATATCCAGCGCCCTTGATGTCACAGTGACGTTTCCCGCATTAGGCAACGGTGCTTCTATCTGATCAATCAGTGTTAGCCGAGTAATCGGCTGCTGGCGAAGCTCACCTCTAGTCAGCAGCTGTTGCACTAACCGCTGGCCTAGAAAGCCTGCCGCACCGGTAATGGCTATATGCATCGTTTTGCTCCTATGCACTGTTGTTATTGTTTGCGTTTTTCTCGTTTGTTATTTGGCCTGGCGAATATCAGTGAGTGGTTAGCCCCCAAGCTTTGCCCCACCCTAGCCCCGCACGGGTTTCTGCTTTGGGGCGATACTCACAGCCGATCCAGCCGGTGTAGCCCAGCGCACTCAATCGCTCAAAAATGGCGGGGTAGTGCACTTCTCCAACATTCGGCTCGTGGCGCTCTGGCACACCTGCGACTTGGATATGGCCGATAGCGCTGAACTGGCGTTCAAGGTGGCGAATCAAATCGCCATCCATGATCTGGCAGTGGTAGAGATCAAACTGTAACTTGAGATTTTCCGCCCCCACTTCGTCCAGCACTGCCATGGCTTGCGCTTGGCGAGACAGGAAAAATCCCGGCATATCGCGGGTATTAATGGGTTCGATGAGTACCTCTCGACCGACTTTCGCCGCCTCACCCGCCGCAAAACGCAAATTGCGAATATAGGCCACCTGATGCTCAGCTTTCGTCGCGGCATCGGCACCTTCAGGTAACAGGCCAGCCATGGCATGCACGCGGGGGCAGTTGAGCGCCTCGGCATAACGCAGTGCCTCTACCACCGAGTCACGAAATTCCCCTTCTCGGCCAGGTAGGCTCGCCAGCCCCCGTTCCCCGCCATCCCAATCTCCCGGCGGCAGGTTGAACAGCACCTGTTCCAATTGCGTTTCCTGCAGCGCATGGCGCAACTCTTCCGGGGAAAACGCATAGGGAAATAGATATTCGACACCTTTAAAGCCCGCGTCCGCAGCGGCAGCAAAGCGATCGATAAAGGCGTGCTCGTTAAACAGCATGCTGAGGTTGGCGGCTAATCGAATCATCGTGGTGCTCTTGTTGTTAAGTACGTCATTGTTAAACGCGTCGCTAATCCCGTGGAAAGCGTGCTTCCAGCTCAGCCACCTGCTCCGGCGTCAGCCCCCGAGGGTTCTCGCCTCGCAATAGCAGATAGAGCTTGGCGGTCTCTTCCAGTTCTTCGGTGGCGTACACCGCCGCCTCGAGGTTTTTCCCCGCTACCACCGGGCCGTGGTTGGCCAACAGTACCGCGCTGTGTTGACCCGCTAAGCCCCGCACTGCATCGCCCAGTGCTGGATCGCCGGGGATGTGATACGGCACCAGCGGTAGCTTGCCCACCCGCATCACGTAATAGGCGGTCAGCGGCGGAATGCAGTCGCAGGGATCGACTTCCGGCAAACAGGAGACCGCCACCGAGTGCGTGGAGTGAAGATGCACGATGGCACCGGACTGCGGGCGCTCTTCGTACATTGCCATATGCAAGAACTGCTCTTTGGTGGGCTTATCGCCACTCAACAGTTGGCCGTTGTTATCCAAATGGGAAATGCGCGCCGGGTCTAACCTTCCCAAACAGGCGTTGGTCGGTGTCATCAGCCAGCCGCCATCGTCTAGCCGTACGCTGATATTGCCGCTGGAGCCCATGGTCAAACCGCGGTCAAACAGCGATTTGCCCAGGGTGCTGATCTGCTCCCGCACTAGGTTCTGAGGATGGCGATGCAAGTGGAGGCTCATGCCAGCACCTCAAACGCCCGGGTAAAGAAATCGACGCCACCGAAGTTGCCGGACTTCAGCGCTAGCGACAGCGGTGCTTCGCTGCCTGCTAGCGGGGCTTGGGTCCAGGGCACGCCGGGATCGATCTGCTCGCCGATGCGCAGAGTGGTAATGCCCAGCGCCGAGACCACAGCACCGGAGGTTTCGCCCCCCGCCACCAGTAACCGGCCTACGCCTTCATCGACCAGCGTCACCGCCAGTTGGCTCAATGCTTCTTCCACGACCTGCCCGGCACGCGCGGCCCCTAACGCTTGCTGTGCCGCGGCTACGTTGGTTGGCTCTGCCGAGGCGTAAATCAGTACCGGCGCCTGTTCAGATAGCCGCTGCCGAGCAAACGCCAGCGCCTGCGTCTGCTGTTGTTCACCTTCCGCCAGCGCCAAGGGATCCAGGGCAAAGCCACCATCAGGGTGCTTGGCCAGAAAATCCGCCACCTGGGCCAGTGTGGGCCGTGAGCAACTGCCGGACAGCACCAACCCCCCGCCCGAGGCAGGCGATAAACGCCCCGGTTCAGTGATGGTGGCTAACCAGCCCTGGGCACGGTACTGGGCAGGCAATGCCTGCCCCAGGCCAGAACCGCCGGTGACCAAGGGCATTAACACTGTCGCTTCGGCCAGTACGTCCAGATCCTGCTCGTCCAGGGAATCACAGATCACATGGCGAATGCCTTGTGCTTCCAGCGCAGATAAATGAGCACGGGTTGCCGTTGATCCTTGGGTAAGCACTGCGCGGTTGGCCAACCCCACCGGGTGCGGCGTTTGGCGGGCAAGCACACGCACTAAATCCGCGTCCTGCATGGGGTTCAATGGATGGTGCTGCATGCCGCTGTCGTTGAGCAAACGGTCGCCCACAAACAGATGGCCTTGGTAAACTGTGCGGCCATTGATCGGGAAGGCAGGCACCATCACCGTCTGGGAAGCGCCCAACGCTTCCAACAAAGCATCCGCCACCGGGCCGATATTGCCCTGATCGGTGGAATCAAAGGTGGAGCAGTACTTGAAGAACAGCTGGCGGGCACCCTGCTTTTGCAGCCAATTTAACGCAGCGAGCGAATCATTAACTGCTTCCTCTACCGGGCAGGAACGGGATTTGAGTGCCACGACCACCGCATCGATATCAGCGAGGTCGATCTCTTCTTGCGGTACGCCAATCACCTGCAGGCAGCGCATGCCGCCGCGCACCAGGTTATTAGCAAGGTCGGTGGCCCCGGTGAAGTCGTCGGCAATAGCGCCTAATACGATGTTCGCTCCCATACCCATTTTTATCAGGCTCCTTGGGCATCGTTGGCGGCTTCCGGCAAGGCGATGCCGGAGAGCCGCTGATAAACCTTGATCACCGCTGAATCATCTTCACGGCCAAAGCCTGCGCCGCTAGCAGCGGTAAACTGCTGCAGTGCACTGAACGCCACCGGCGTTGCCAACGCTAGCTCGCGGCCGGTTTGGTGCACGATATTGAGATCTTTGACGAAGATATCCACCGCCGACAGCGGCGTGTAGTCACCACTAAGAATGTGCGGCACGCGGTTCTCGAACATCCAGGAATTACCCGCCGAGTGGGTGATGACGTCATAAATAACCTCGGGGTCGAGCCCCATACGAATGCCCAGCGCCATGGCTTCCGCAGCGGTGGCGATATGCACGCCAGCCAGCAACTGGTTGACCAACTTCATACTGGAGCCCACCCCGGGGGCATCGCCAAGGCGGTAGACCTTGGCAGCCATGGCATCAAGTACTCGCTGTGCACACGTAAAGGCTTCCGGTGCGCCGGAGGCCATGACCGATAGCTCACCGCTTTTAGCTTTCGCCGCGCCACCACTAATCGGCGCATCCAGCATCATTAAGCCCTGTGCCGACAAGCGCTCACCTAGCTGTTTGGCTTGACTGGGCGCCACCGTGGCACACTGCATAATAAGACTGCCCGGTGCTAATTGGCTGACCACGCCCTGCTCTCCGAACAACACCTGCTCAACCTGTAAACCGTTAACCACAACCACCAACACAATATGGCAGTGGGCAAGCTCAGAAGGCGTGGCAACACTGCGGCCCCCTGCCGCCACGAAGGCATCGCGAGCGTCTACAGAGATATCGCAGCCCGTGACTTTAATCCCGCGTTGGAGCAATACGGTAGCAGTGCCCATGCCCATGGCACCCAGGCCAATAACGCCTACTTGAAGTGATTGTTGATCGTGTTGACTCACCTGCCGACACCTCGCTTTATTGAAAGTGTTGTTGTTTTTTTTGCTATCGTCGCGGTGTTATTAAAAGCGTCATGGTAGCGCTGTCATGATAGCGCTACCATTCGTTTTAGATTATTCTCTGCGCAACAACAAGCTGAACATTAGGGCACTGCGACCAATGTCTAAAGACTCGCCTAACGCTGACTTGCCCACCAACACCAGGCAGCGCCGAAGCTCCGACCAAGTCACGCTCAGCCACGTTGCTCAAGTGGCAGGGGTATCACCGATCACCGCATCACGGGCACTGAACTACCCCGATAAAGTTAGCGATAGTGCAAGGCGCAGTGTTCTCCAGGCCGTGGAGAGTTTGGGGTACGTCCCCAATCTGGTTGCAGGTAGCCTGGCTTCTTCCCGCTCGCGACTGATTGCCGTGATCGTGCCTTCACTCATCAATAGCGTGTTTGTGGAAGTCATCAAGGGTTTGCAGGAAACACTGGAAGCAGAGGGCTACCAGATACTGCTGGGTAATACCGATTACGATCTAGATCGCGAGTATCAGTTGGTGCGTACTTTTCTGGGCTGGTCATGCTCGGCACTGGTCACGGCAGGGCTGCGCCATAACTCGGCGTGCCATACGTTGCTGGCGAACTGGGATCATCCCATTATGGAAGTCATGGAACTGGGTCAGGGCATGGATTTGAATGTCGGGCTGGATCACGTGGCCGCCGGCCGCTGTATGGCTACCCATCTGACCGACAAAGGCTACCGCCATATTGTTTATGTGGGCGCACGGCTAGCTCAGGACTACCGCGCCAGCATGCGTTTTGATGGACATAAAGCAGTACTAAAGGAGAAAGGGGTCGATGCCCCACTGCTGGAATTAGACACCTTGGGCAGCCTGCAAGCGGGCGCGGAAGGGCTGGCCCAAGTGCTCGAGCAATATCCCCATACACAGGCCATTCACTTTGCCAACGACGATTTGGCGGCCGGCGCCCTACTGGCTGCTCAGCGCCAAGGACTTAACGTGCCGGGGGATATCGCTATTGCCGGGTTTAACGGCCTGCCGCTTGGTCAGCATGTAACCCCTCAGCTCACCACTATTCTCTCCCCCAGAGAAGAAATGGGCCGCTTAGCCGCCAAAGAACTCATTCGGCGGCTAAGCGGTAAAAACGTCTACCGCCGCCAGCACAATGTGGGCTTTACGCTCCAAATCGGCGGCAGTACTTAGGCCACTTCAGCGTTTACACCGCTGGCGGTTGACCAAGAATTTCCAAGCCTGATCCCAGTTCGTTTTCAATTGCCTGACCAATGGCCAGCAGTTTGGCGTCTTGCCACGGCCCGGCCAGCACTTGCAGTCCTACGGGCATGCCTGCAGCATCTTTTCCCACCGGCAAGGTCAAGGCACACAGACCAAGGAAATTAGCGATCACCGTGTTGCGCAGGGCGTGCATATTGGCTTTGGGATAGGCGCCTTCTGGCTCAAGACTTTCGATAGTGGGCGGGGTAATCGCCACCGTAGGCGTCAGCACCGCATCTATATCGGCCATGCGAGCGGCGGCCGATTGATAGAGCGAGTCCAAAATCGTGCGACGACGCACATACTCCCAGGCGGGCATGTCATCTGCCGCTTTAACGCGGGCGGCGACGTTAGGATCCAGGGAATCAATCATCTCGGGCAGTTCAGTCTTTAGAAACGCTGCCAATTCCGGCGCAGCCACCCCGCCCAGTTTGAATAGCTCGTACGCTTCGTCGATGCCGGGTAACTCTAAGGTGATGATTCGCGCCCCAGCGGCTTCCAACTGCTTTATGGCAGCGCGTACCGTTTCCGCGATACCTGGACTGCAGTCATCCCAGAAAAATGTTTCTGGCACCCCAAAGGTCAAACCGGCAAGCGTTGGTGTTGCGGGCACTCGATCGTCCTGACCGCAAAGGCCGCCATCCAATGCATCAAACGTAAAGGCAAGATCATCGACCCGACGCGCCAGTAGCCCTGGGGTATCCAGCGTGCTTGAAAGCGGCACAATCTGCTCGGTCGACCAGCGCCCGGCGGTAGTTTTCAATCCCGCCACGCCGGTCATAGAGGCAGGAATGCGCACTGAACCGGCGGTGTCGGTGCCCAACGCCAAGCTTGCCGTGCCGCCCACTAACGAAACACCCGCGCCGGAGCTGGAGCCGCCAGGCGTGCGGTGCTGATGAACATCCCATGGATTGCGCGGCGCCCCCCAGTGGGCATTGGTACCCAAACCACCAAAGGCAAACTCAACGGAGTGAGTTTTACCCATCACGGAAGGCAGCTGTTTCAATAGCGCGCTCACCAACGGGCCAGGACGCTCCCAGCGCTTCGGCAGCCGTTGGGAAGAGCCCGCATAAGTCGGCAGCCCCGTCACGGCGTAGATATCCTTGATCGATACCGCCATGCCCATTAGCGCCCCCGCATCACCACCTTGAGCGAGCACCGCATCGGCCGATTTTGCCATTGCCAGTGCCTGCTCACCGTTCCAGGTGAGGTAGGCGTGGTCTTGTTTGCCGCGCTGCTGATAAGCAGCGATTGCCGCTTCGGCCAACGCGGTAGCCGTCAGCGTGCCCGCCCGAAGCCGCTCGCGCTGCTCACGCAACGGTAGAAAAATGGGTGAATCCTGCATGCTTTACATACCTCTATGGGTGCTTAACGCACTTCAAAAATAGCTTCGACTTCCACCGCCGCATTGCCGGGTAGTGTCGCGACCCCGATGGCGGTTCTAGCGTGACGCCCTGCATCGCCAAATAGCGCGACAAAAAGCTCGGATGCCCCGTTGATCACCAGCGGCACATCGTGAAAGCCCGGCGCCACATTGACGAAACCATTCATGCGCACGCAGCGCACCACGCGGGAGAAGTCGCCATCGACAGCATCGCTCAATTCAGCCAAGAGGTTCAAAGCGCACGCCTGGGCCGCTAGTTTTCCGGTTTCAAGATCGAACTCACCCCCCACCTTGCCAGGATAGAGAACATCACCGTCACGCTCACAGATCTGGCCCGCTAAAAACAATTGGTTGCCCAACCGGGACCAGGGCAGAAATAGGCCACGCGGCGTTGGAATTGACGGTAACGTAAGCCCTTGCTCGGCGACCGCTTGTGCAATCGTTTTGCTCATGGTTCGTTGTCCTTATTGATTAACGTATTCAAGCAATTCATTAATAAATTAGCGAGGGCAGCCAGGTACTTAGCCACGGAACGTAGGTAATTATAATTAGCGCTAGCAGCATCAAACCAATCAGCGGCAAGCAGGCTTTAAACACCTCCTGCAGTGACATTTTGGATATCGCCATGGCAACGAACAGGTTCAACCCAACCGGCGGTGTAATCATTCCGACCGAGAAGTTGATCAGCGTAATCACCCCAAAATGCACCGGGTCCACGCCCACCTGGGCCGCAATAGGCTGCAGCAACGGCGAGAGCACGATGATGGCGGAGGCGCTATCGAGGAAGAAGCCAGCAACGATCATCACAACATTAAACAGCGCCATGACCTGAAACGGATCGTCGGTCCACGACAGCACTTCGCCTGCCAACTGGCTGGGCGTACCGGTAATCGCAAGTAGCCAAGAGAAAGCAGAGGCCCCAGCGGTAATCAGCAGTAGCGTGGCGGAAATCAAACCAGAGCTTCTTAGCGTTCCCATCAGTTCTGTTACGTTAATGGTGCGATAGACCACCATGCCGACAAACAGGCCATATACGCAGGCGACCGCTGCCGATTCGGTCGGGGTAAAGACGCCACTGTAGATCCCCCCCAGCAGAATCACCGGCAGCCCAAGGCCCCAGGCAGCATCTTTAAAGGCGACTAAAATTTGCCGCAGCGAAGGGAAAGGGGCGCGTTCATAGCCTTTGATGCTGCTAAAGACGATGCAGTAGGCGATGAGAATAGAGGCAATCACAATGGCAGGCAGCAGGCCCGCTGCAAACAGCCGCCCTACCGAAGTACCGGTCACTGAGCCGTAGATAATCAACGCAATACTCGGCGGTACGATCGGCCCCAAGGTACCGGCAGTGGCGATCAACCCAATCGCAAAGCGTTTATCGTAGCCAGCAGCGACAAGTGCGGGGAACATGATCGAACCAATCGCCACCACCGTAGCCGGGCTCGAACCGGAAATGGCCCCAAAGAAGAGGCATGACAGCACGGTAGCCGCTGCCAAGCCTCCAGGTACCCACCCTACCAGCGCCTTGGCAAGATTGATCAATCGGTCGGAAAGTCCGCCAATCCGCATTAACTCCGCCGCCAAAATAAAGAACGGAATCGCCATCAGCGAAAAGTTGTTCATACCGGTAAACATGCGCATCGGCACGATGACCGGATTGGTGGCACCAAAGAATTCAATGGCAAGAAACACCGCCAATGCCAAGGAAGCAAAGATGGGCAGCCCGAGCAGTAGAACGGCAAAAAAGATCGGTAATAATGCAGTAATCATGGTCGCTCTCCAGGGGTTAAATGAGCTTATCCGAACCGGCTACAAGCTCTTCGGAGAGTCCTACCGGAGGCTTTTTCCAGACTTCATTGATGACCCATAGATAACGCAGAATCAGCAGCACACCGGATATGCCAATCGGTAGATAGAACCATGCCATTGGCAGGCGGAGTGCCGCAGTCAATTGGCCGCGATCCAGCGTACTGAAATAGAGCACAAAGCCGTAATAGGTCATGAAGCCAGCGAACACGATACCGATCAGTGCTGCGATCATGTGCAACCAGCGGTTCACAGCGGGCGAGGCAATGGCATTCAGTACATCCACCGAAATATGCGTGCCATGGCGCACACCCATACTGGCGCCGACAAAACTCATACAGATAATGGAGTAAATAACGACTTCTTCAGCCCAAAATAGCGAACCGCTAAAGCCGTAGCGATACACGACTTGGATGGTAGTGAGGATGGTCGCAATCGACATGAAAACGACCATCGCCACACTTTCCAAGCGATCAAGACATTTGTTGAGCGCTTCGAACATGAGATATCCACACCCTGAAAGGGGTAAGAAGAGAGGAGCCAGGTCTTAGCAGACCCGTTGGATCAATACTCGATACCCACCGCGTCATAGACCTTATGCAGCAGCTCGGTAGTGACGATTTCTTCGTACTCTTCGTGCACCGGCATGCTGGCTTCAATAAAGGCGCTGCGCTGTTCAGGGGTGAGTTCGTTGATCGCAATTTCGTCTTTGATCTCTTCCATGATGGTCTCTTCGTCCTGCAGCGTTAGCGCCCGTGACGTGTCTCGACCGTTATCGAAGGCTTCCAGCATGACCGCTTGCAGATCTTCCGGCAGAGAGTCCCAGGAGTCCTGATTTATTACCGCCGCATAGGCGTGGTAGGCGTGATTGGTCAGCGAGAGATAATCCTGCACCTCGTGGAAACGCATGGTGTAGATGTTGGCCAGTGGGTTTTCCTGCCCCGACACCACGCCCTGCTGCAGGCCGTTGTAAACCTCGGTGAAAGCCATGGCGGTGGCGTTAGCCCCCAGGTTTTCATAGGTGGAGATGATAATCGGCGCCTGCATGGTACGCATGCGGATACTGTCCATATCTTCGGGGTTTTCGATCGGGCGGTCATTGTTGGTGATATGACGGAAACCTGCGCCCCAGAAGTTGACGCCGTACATATTATGGCCATTCAGGGTATCGAGGATTTCGCGACCCACTTCACCATCCAGGGTTTCCACCATGGTGTCGTAATCGGCAATCAAGAACGGCAGATCCAAAATCTGCATACGCGGCTCAAAGTTGCCCAGCGTAGCCGTGGGTGGAATACCGATATCAACCAGGCCCATCTGAATCTGCTCAATGATTTCAACGTCGCCCCCCACTTGAGCAGCGGGCAGTACGTTAATCTCAATACGACCGTCGGATTTCTCCTCTACCTCCTCTTTAAAGCGCAACGCCGCTTGGCCGTTTGGCGTTTCTTCAATCAACACGTGGGCGAAGCTAAAGGTATAGTCAGCCGCATGGAGTTGAGCCGCACTTAGAGAAGCGACAGCAATAGCAGCGGAGAGGGAGGCTTTTGTCAGCGTTAGTTTCATGTCCAGCACCTTATTTAGTTATGGTTAATTGCTTTTTAGTTTCCTGTTACTGCCGTTGAGCAAGGTTGAAAGGCCGCTCACGCCATCAAGCGTTCCATCGCATCCCCCAGCGCTTCGCGCGGGGTACTACTCAGCAGCAAGGCGAGGGCAAGCCTTGCCTTGCGTGCACTGATATCGTTGAGCGCGATCACCCCAGAAGACATTAAATCGGCCAGGCTGCCGCTAAACTCATAACTGGTATTCACCGGTCCTTGAGCGCAGCTACTCACGACCGCGACAGGGACGCCTGCGCTAACCAATGCTCGTATGTCGTTCATCCAACCAGGGGGCACATGGCCCCGGCCTAAACCATCGATCACCACCCCCTTCGCCCCACTCTCCACGCATGCTTTCAGCAGTGCTGGTGAGGCATCCAGATAGGCGGGCAGTAGATCGACACGCGGCAGAGGGGTATCCCAGCCTTCAATGGCGGGCTCAATCGCAGTTGCCGCGTGATAAAGCTTTAATCGGTGACCGTCGATATACCCCAGCGAACCAGCGCCTGGGGCGTCAAACCCATGCAACTGGAAACTGCTCACTTTGCGGGCATGACGCGCCGCAAACAGCGACTCGTTGAACGCCACGACACAACCAAGCTGACTCAGCTGGGGGCTTGCCGCCGCCACGATGGCATCGCAGATATTTTTAAAGGCGTCGGTACCTAGCTGGTGAGGCGCCCGCTGAGAACCGGTGATGACACAAGGTTTATCCGCCGGCAGCGTGAGCGAAAGAAAGTAAGCGGTCTCTTCCAACGTATCGGTGCCGTGAGTGATGACCAGACCGTCCACATCCGCCCGCAACAATGCTCTCCGCCCTTGATAATGGAGTTCAGCAAGATCGGCGAGGGTGACGGCATTGCTGGGTTTCTGCAGGATCGATATCACTTCTAACGTAACGTCGACGCCCTTCGGCAGTGCCACCTGATCCAGCAACTGCTCGCCGCTTAAAGCCCCTGACTGGCTTCGCCCTGAGTCACTGGGCTTGCTGGCAATCGTGCCGCCCGTGGTCAATACCACGATGTGCTTTTTGGTCATTCAGGTTCTCGTGTTTTATATCTTTCTGAACAAACAACAGACATCAGATGTCTGATTTCAGACTAGACTAAAGAACAACCCATTAGCAAGACAGGCCCATAAAACAATGGGACATAAATATATGTCTTTTAAATATATGCCAGCGAGCGGCTTAAGCCGCTAGGCTTAGGGCATTGATAAAATGCAGAAAACACCGATGAGCCACGCGAGGCCCACATGAGTTTTAAACGCCAGCCCGAGATTAACTCGACCAGTACAACCTCTTTTGGAGATTCGATGGATCGCAGTTCAGTTGCACTGCAGCTGCTAGAGCGTATTAAAAGCGCTCTAATACGAGGCGATCTTAAGCCAGGGGATTACCTACCCTCAGAAACGGAACTCACTCACACTCTGGGCATAGGTAAATCCAGCGTGCGTGAAGCCATTAAGATGCTGCAAGCAATAGGGATTGTCGAAGTCAAACGGGGCCAAGGCACCATGATTCGCCGCGAACCCGGCACACCGCTCGTCGATCCAATGGCGTTCGGGATGATCCTGGCGCGAGGTATGACACGGGATGTACTGGAGTTTCGCCGCATGTTTGAACCGGCTTACACCCTTCAAGCAATGAGCGGGGCAACGGGAGAGGATCATCAGCGCATTCAGCAGAGTATCGACGCCATGGAAGAGGCGATCCGGGCAGGTGCTCAAACCTCCAAGCACGATATTGCCTTCCATCGCGCCATTCTGCACAGCACCCATAATCCCATGACCATCCGCGTCGGAGAGACTTTACTGCAACTGATTGAGGCCGCGCTGGAAACCTCCATGCGCTCACTGCCGGAAACCGCCTTAAAAGACCACAAAGCGATCTATAAAGCCTTCAAAGCGGGCGATAGCGCAGGCATTCATGCAGCCATTGCCATTAGTAGTGAAAGCTGGGAAACCAATCTAACTTATGAAAGTGACAGCGAATTAAGTGCAGCACCCCGTTAGCCGACTTGGCAACCTCTTCAGATGACATGACGTGGGCTCAACTCTCCCGAAATGCCTCTACCACCCGCTCAGCCAATACATCGCTGGCATCGCCACTGCCTGCACGCTTCACCAGCGCCACTTGATAATCACCTAGCGGTGGAAGTGAATCGTTATGAAGACGTTTGAGCGGCGGCCGAATCAAGCTTTTTGGGAAGGCCGTCACGGCCAAGTCAGCCAGCATAGCGGCTTCCTGCCCGGCGCAGTGGTCGCAGGAGTAAGCGATCCGGTAATTAATCCCGGCATGATTAAGGGCGTTGAGCGCGATCCTACGCCACGCGCACCCCTGTTGGGCCAAGGTCACCGGCAATGGCGTTCTCTTAACGGCAACACCATCCTCACGGCCCGCCCATACTAACGGTTCGCTATGGACGACGTCGCCGCGCGGTGCCTGACCAGGCTCTACGCTCATCACCAGGGCCAGATCCAGCTCTCCCTCATCCAGCTGGGCAAGCAAATCTTTGCTGCGCCCCACTACTACATCGACCTGAACTGCTGGATGCGAGCGGGCGAACTGGGCGAGCACAGTGGGCAGAATACGTCCTACGACGTCGTCAGTTATCCCCAACCCCACGCGCCCTTCTATGGTGGGGGCTAAGAATTGGGTAACCGCTTCCGCATTGAGTTTAAGCAGTCGCCGTCCATAGCCAAGCAGCACTTCCCCCTCTGCCGTCAGTCGCACGTGGCGTGCTTCGCGTACAAATAGCGTCTGTCCCAGAGTCTCTTCCAGGCGTTTGATCTGCATGCTCAGCGCGGAAGGGGTTCGAAATAGCTGCTGGGCGGCGCGGGTGAAGCTACCGCTCTCCGCAATCGTCACAAAGGTGCGCAGCACCTCGCTATCCAGTAGCGGTAAGGCAGCCCGGCTGGGAGCCATGGTCGACAGTTGGTTCATCACACCCACCTTTCAGAAAAACTTAACCCTCAGTGTAGTTCTTTTCGTTTGATTGATCCAAGGCTAAGCGCCAAGCTGATAACCAGAGGTCGCGACCCTCCCACTTATTCATCACAGATCACAGCTGCCCAGTTAGCGTCCTGGCGCCGTTGACTGCACAGCTGCTGTGAAAATGGAGGTGCGCAATGAAGTCTGAAGCTCCAACCCAACATGCCCATCACGCCTGGGAAAAAGCTAGCCGTCTGGCGCCGCCACCCAAGCCACCCCAACTACATTTTTGCATGCCTGCCATGCCGTCGATGAGGCTAATTCGCGCGGTCGATATGGGCTGGTGGCACTGCAAGCGGCGTTGGCTTTTCCGTCGCCATATAGTGCCGCTACTGGCCTGCGACGACCAATTACTGCGGGATATGGGTCATAGCCGCGAAGATATTCGCTGGGCTAGCCAGCTGCCATTAAGAGTCGATGCCATTCAGGCGTTAGAAGCCCGACAGAAAAAGCGTCAGGCTCACCCAGCCTAGAATTAAAAAGCTTCGAACCCGGGAGAGGTTCGAAGCTTTTAATGAAACCCTTAAGAACGCTTGGTATTTTTAAACCCCAATCGGCCCACCGTCGCGTTTCTGAATCACAACGGTCGATGCCCGAGGACGTACTTGACCATTAGCTGCAACGGTGGCGTCTTGGGTCAGCGCGCCACCGTCGGCGGGCCAGTTACCCGGATGCTGAATGTTAATAAACAGCGCGGTTTTATCCGGCGTGGCAAATATGCCGGTGACTTCACAGCCGTTCGGCCCCACCGCAAAGCGCTTGAGCTGCTGCTGATTGCTATTGTTAATCACCGGGCCGGTACCCTGGATATCGTCAAGACCATTAGGTACCACCGCGAGCAGCTGGTCGTTGGTGTACTCCGTGATGCCGTCATAACCGTTATCGGTCTGAATCCAGAGAATGCCCTGACCATCATCGCGCTCGTCAAACCAAAGCCCATCGGGGCTGGCAAACTGGTTCATTGCGGTTAAGCCCGAGTGGTTATCAGCATCGTCAACCGCCGCGCCAAACACAAACACCTCCCAGGTAAAGGCATTCGGTAAACGGCTTTCGCGCCAACGGATAATGTGCCCAGCCTCGTTATTGGCACGTGGATTAGCCGCATTAGTGGGTGCCAAGTCGTAACCCACCCCCACCTGCTCCAAGCTATCGCCACCGTTGGTATAGGTCGGTGCTGTTTCTTCACCTGTGCGTTGCGTGTTGTTGGTTAAGGTGAGGTAAACATCCCCCGAAGCCGGATCAACGGTCGCCCATTCGGGACGATCCATCGGCGTGGCACCCATTAAGTCTGCCGCGTCGCAGGTATTGATAATCACACCGGCTAAATCGTCCTCAGCCAGGCCTAAGGCCGCTGCCAGCGTTTGGCCGTCCTGTGTTTGCGCATCAGGTGTCAGCGGCAGCCACTCACCACTGCCATCGGCGTGAAAACGGGCCACATAGAGGGTGCCGTTATCCATATACTTGCTGCCGATGGCAAGACGGTCATAATTCTCCCCGGGACGGTTGGCATCGGCGGGATCCCAGGCGGCATCGGAGACGTATTTATATACGTACTCGTTGCGGGCATCGTGGCCTGAGTAATAGACCACTGGCTGACCAGCTTCCAGCTTGCCTAACCAGCACCCTTCATGGCGGAAACGCCCAAGTGCCGTACGCTTAACCGCAAGGGCATCGCTGTAAGGATCGACTTCTACCTGATAGCCGAAGGTACGCGCTTCGTTACGGTAGTCATCCTCGGCGCGCTCGCCGCGGGGGGTAATATCGAAGCGGGCAAACTCATCGTTCTGCTCTGAAGCGTCACCCGCCGAGGTTTCCCAGGCATAGCGGCCGCGTTCAGTGGGAATACCGATGCGCGCGTCGTCCTGGAAGCGCTCGCCAGTATGAACAAAGATGTTTGGCCAGTTCTCTTCGCAGGCAATATAGGTGCCCCAGGGCGTTACCCCATTGCCACAGTTGTTATTAGTACCGCGGGTTTGAGCACCCGCTGGGGAAAAGCGCGTCTTGACGTAATCACTACCCGCCACAGGCCCAGCCAAATCCATCACCGTTGCGCTCGTCAAACGGCGGTTATAGCGCGACCCTGGCACATGCGCCCAGTGGCCGTTGGCGTCTTTTTCAACCTCAACCATGGTAACGCCATGAGCATTGATTTCGGTACGCGACTCCTCCGCCGGGCGCTGCCCCTCATCCGCATTGGTGGGGCCGCCTTGAGGCGCCCATAGCGCTGCCTGGTCGATATATTCGTTGTTGAGTGCCAGCACAAAACGACGCGAGGCATTGTCAGCATCCAGGGCAAAACCGGCCATACCGTCGTGGTGCATGCCCACACTAGAGGCTTGACGCTCGGCGGTCATTGGCTGGTCAGACTGCCAACTTTCGCCAGCGCTTAACGGCGTTCCCCAGGGCACCAAGACTTGGGCCACGTAACCTTCCGGCACCACCACGGCATCGGTGAGCGACCCATGAACCGCTTCAAACGCCAGTGTCAGAGGTGTTTTTTGGGCGCCGCTTGAGGCAAGCGCTTGAGCAGCACCGCCAAAACTAAGCATCGAGGCAGCCGCCATGCTCAAACCACCCCGCATCACATCGCGCCGGGATACATGGCGCGCCAATACATCGGCGAAAGGTTGGTTGCCGCTGTGGTTAAACAGGCGATGATCTTCGATCTCTTTACTCATTTTGGTCTCCCCCTGATCGTTTGTAAGTCAACGATTGAACGTTAGGAGACACTAAAGAAGCTTAATGACAGCACGATGACGGAGCGCCTGCATTTAGATGAAGAACGGTCGAACGCTAGCCACCTTTACTCCCCAAACCTATTGAGGGATGTCTGCAACTCTGCTAAATTAACGCTAATAGTTATCATTAACATAGGAGTTACTCTCTCATGCAGTTACCCGCAAAGGGCACTGGTCAGGGAGATACGTCGGCCTCGACGCCCCGCGAGGTGGATAGCCAAGAATTACTTGGCAGCTCAGGCCAATTGGTTATTCACCATGAACAGCGCCGCTATGTGTTGCGCCGTACTAAAAGCGGCAAGTTAATCCTTAACGCCTAACGCCCTTAACATCTAAGCACCTAATTAAATTAAAGATTTATACAGCAAAGCCAGCCAGGTAGCCCATCGCACCCAGCCAGCGACCTCTTCCACTTATTCCTGTTGGAACTCTCTGGCTTATGAACCACACACGCGCTTTCGGTGGCCTCTGTTTAACGCTGCTCCCACTGCTAGCCGCCCAAGCAGACGACGCCGAGCTTAACCCAGTGACGGTCACCGGCACCCGAGCGCCTACGGATCTTTCACAGGCGCCGCTAATTATCGATATTATTGATCGCGATGATGTTGTGCTGACCACCGCCAGCCGGGTCGAAGACGTGCTTAGCCGCCAACCCGGCCTGCACGTGGCGGGCCAAGGGCGCCGAAATGGCCAAACGTTGAGTATGCGCGGCTTTGGCAGCAAAGGGGTCCTGGTACGTTTGGATGGCGTTCGCCAGGATATCTCCACCGGCCACATCGGCAACTTCTTCCTCGACCCTGGTTTGATTCAAGAAGTACAGATAGCGCGCGGCGCACTCTCCAGCCTTTACGGCAGCAATGCCATGGGCGGCGTGGTTAGTTTCACCAGTGTGGATGCCAATGACCTGCTGGCCCCCGGCAAAGATAGTGGTGTACGCCTTTCCGTAGGCGGTGCGACCGCCAGCGATGAACTGCGCGGCAGCCTAACCGCCTTTGGCCGCCGCGATACCGCCAATGGCCAGGTGGATGGCCTGTTTTCAATTGGTCGCAGTGAATCCGGCGATATTCGCCGCGCCGGGGGCGATGAAGCCGAAGAGGATGCCACGCTCAATAGCCTGCTGCTAAAAGGTGGTTGGGAGCCAAGCGACGACCAGCGGCTGTTTATGAGCTGGCAGCACTACGACGAACGCGCCACCCAGCCCGCCAACCCACAGCAGCTTTCCACCGATGCCAGCAATCCGCTGCGCGACCGCGATGTGGAAAGCAACAACGTCCAGTTGGGCCACCGCTGGCAACCCAGCGCGGCCACGGAAGTCACTTCGCAGCTTACCTTTAGTCAGCAGGATATCGACGAGCCCCAGGCCAACCGCACCCTAGAGCGGGTCGGTCTCCAGAGCGACGGCTTCCACACTATGGATCACGGCTGGCTCTCGCAAACACTGGTGTTCGGCGCCGAATTGGAGCAAGCACGCCAACGGCCAGATGGCGAAGCGAATGGCTTCCCCAACGCCGATATCGACACCCAGGCCGCCTATCTCGACACCACCCTTACCGCTGGCAGCTATCTAGCCGATGGTGGGGCTGGGCAGTTTGATATTGGCTTGGGAGCCCGCTACGACCGTTACGACGCCAGCGGTAATGAAGCCGATAGTGTCCACGACCAAGTGTCACCGCGTTTTCGCCTCGCTTGGCGACCCGACGATGCCCTGATGCTGTTCTCCGGCTACGCCGAAGCCTTCCGAGCCCCCAGCCTTTCTGAACTTTACGCCAACGAGCGCCACTTTGCCGGTTTCTGCGCCGGGCCAGCCTTCTGCACGCCGGACAATTACTGGATTCCCAATCCCAACCTCTCGCCTGAATCCAGCCACACCTGGGAAAGCGGCGTGGTCTGGCATCAGGGCGACTGGCAGGTTCGTGCCAGCTACTTCGACACCCGCGCCGACGATTTTATCGACACCCACGTCGACATTATGGCGGGCACCACCCAGGCGGTAAATGTTCAGCGCGCCCAGCTATGGGGCTTTGACGCTCGGGTGACCTGGCAACCCAGCGCCTTCCCGTTGCTCACCAGCTTTGTGGGTCTTTCGGAAGTCTCCGGCAAAGACCGTGATTCTGGCGAGCCCCTGGGCAGTCAAACACCCCTGGAAGCCACTTTGGGTAGCGAGGTGGCGCTGTACAGCAGCGATATCCGCCTGGGCTGGCAAGCACGCTTTGCCCAATCTTTCGATAAGCAGGGCGATGACGAGCGCCTTCCCGGTTACGGCCTACACGATGTGCATCTCGCCTGGCAACTCACCCCGGCCGTGGATACCTCGCTGCGCCTTGCCAATGTTGGCGACAAGGTATGGTACCGCCCCGACGGCAGTCTGGGCGATGGGCGCAGCCTTTTCGCCACCCTTAACTGGCAGTGGTAAATCCATACAGTCAACCCGATAGAGGTGCATCATGATTCCATCCCAACAGATCGCGATTATCGAAGCCTTTGACGCGGCACGCTGCGCGCAGCCGCGGCTACCTGCGATTGAGATAGCCGAGCGCTTATCGATCAGCGAAGGCGAGCTGCAGGCCGCCCGGTTAGGGCGCGACGTTTGGACGCTGCCGCTCTCGCCCAGCGATATCGCCGCCTACCTGCCCCAACTGGGGCGGGTGAAGGCGTTGACTCGCTCCCGGCTGGCCGTGTTAGAGCAGACCGGCGATTACCCTGAACTTGGCGGCGGGCCACAAACAGGCCTGTTACTCGACCCAGGTGGCCTGGATCTACGCTTGCTCTACACTCACTGGCACTGGGCCTGCCTGATTCGTGATCCTATGCCTGACACCAGCGTGGAAGAAGCGCAGTGGCGCTGGAGCCTACAGATATTCAACCAGCACGGCTGCGCCGTTCACAAATGCTTTGCCCTGGAGAATCCCCTGCCGCGCCCCTGGGGTGCCTTAGCGGCCTTGGGCACTCGGGACACGCCAGCGTTTACCCAGAGCATGCCCCGCCTAAAGCGCCCGCTGCCCGAAGCGCCAACCCTCGCTAGCGAGTGGGGCGCGATGCGCGACGCGCACCAGTTCTTTGCCCTCCTCCAGCGTCATCACCTGGAGCGCATTGAGGCCAACCAACTGATGGAAGGCCGCTATACCCGCTCGCTGCCTGTGCAGGCGCTGGAAACAGCGCTCCAGTACGCCAGCCTCCGCGCGCTGCCGTTGATGCTGTTTGTCGCCAGCCCCGGCTGCGTGCAAATCCGCACCGGTAAATTACCCACCCCGCAACGCGCACGCGGCTGGCTCAACTTGTTTGGCGAGCAGTTCACCCTGCACCTGAATGACACCGCTATCGACCAAGTGTGGCAAGTCAGCAAACCCAACCGCGACGGCGGCGTGACCAGCATTGAAGCCTTCGATGCCGAAGGTTCGTTAGTGCTGCAACTTTACGCGGAGCGTCAGGAAGGCCGCGTGGAACGTCGCGAGTGGCGGCAACTACTGGGTAAGCTCGGCAGCCAAGAGGCGGTGGCATGACCTCCTACTATATAAAGACGCGATTGTTGGGGATAGCTGTATTGGGATGGCTACTGGCTGGCACACCTTTGGCCCATGCTGACGAGCGTTGGGTGGTGCTGGGCGGCGATATCGCTGAAACCGTTGCCGCCCTGGAGGCCGACATTAATGTCATTGCTCGGGATGACACGGTGGTGTATCCAACGGCTATGGCGGCGCTGCCCTCGGTGGGTTATCTGCGCCAGCTCTCCGCTGAAAGCATCCTGTCGGTTAAACCTGACCAGGTGTTAGCCGCCGGGCACGCAGGCCCCAAGGAAGTGCTTGAGCAGTTGGGGGCTGTCGGTGTCAGCGTAGAGCTCATCAGCGCCCCGCCCAACCTTAATGCGATTGCCGATAAAGTCCGCGCCGTCGGACAAGTAACTGACCGTCGCGACGCGGCAGAGGCCTTGGCAAATGCGTTGAACGCCAAACTTGACCGGCTAGCTAGCCTGCCCGCTCTACCCCCCACTCGCGCCATGTTTATCATGCAGCATAGCGGCTTAACACCCCGGGCGGCAGGCAGCGACACGGCAGCGCATACCGCGCTCGAAGCGGTGGGCCTGGCAAATGCCTTCGCCGAGATGCAAGGCTACCACAGCGTGGGCGCCGAAGCCCTGGCTCGGCAGGCACCGGAGATTGTGGTTGTCTCGGAACGGGGCTTGGCGGCAATGGGCGGTGAAGCGGCACTATGGCAACTGCCCGGCATGGCGTTAACACCCGCAGGCCGCGCACGGCAATTTATCGTGATTAACGACCAAGCGCTGCTGGGCTTTGGCCCTCGTGCCCCTGATCAATTGCTCACCTTGCGTCAGGACGTCGAAGCTCTATTAGGCATAACCGCCACTGCTCTGATAAGCCCATGATTGCACTACTTAATGCCTACCGCTATCGCATGCTGATTCCAGTTAACCGCACAACCCGCGTGCTCGCAGGATTAACCGCTGCGCTGTTGCTGGCCTTAGTCTGGGCGGCCGCCTCTGGCGCGCTGGGTATCTCGCCCTGGGAAGTACTCCGCGGCCAGGAAGACCCGTTCAGTGTGCAAGTTTGGTGGCAGTTGCGCCTGCCGCGCTTACTGCTGGGTGTAGCGGTGGGGGCGATGCTTGCCGGTAGCGGCGCCGCCATGCAGGGGCTGTTTCGTAACCCGCTGGCCGATCCCACCCTGCTCGGCCTTGCCAGTGGTGCCGGGCTTTTCGTAGCAGTGTGGATCGTGCTCTTTCAAGACAGCGGCGCAGGTAGCCTTTACGGTCAGTTCGCGGCAGGCTTTCTGGGGGCTTTGTGCGTCTGTTTGATTGTCTTTGGCATTGCCAAGCGCCAGGGCGGCGGCAGTGCGGCGGTCATGACCCTGCTACTGGCTGGTTTGGCCATCAACACCCTAGCCGGGGCTGGCGGCGGGGTTTTAGCCTTTATCGCCAGCGATGAGCAGCTACGCCAGCTTAGTTTATGGGGCATGGGTACGCTGACTAACGCCCTGTGGCGCACCACGGCGCTCGCCCTGGTACTGATTGCCGCTGCCCTGTGGCTGTTAATGCGTAGCGCTCGTGAACTCGACCTGCTCCAGCTAGGCGAAGCGACTGCGCATGCGGCGGGGCTGGATGCAAGCCATTTAAAACGCCGGGTGGTGATCGCGACCTCATTGGGAGTAGGAATCTGTGTGGCGCTTACCGGCGTCATTGGCTTTTTGGGCCTGCTGGTACCCCATTGCCTGCGGCTTTGGTTAGGACCTGGCCATCGGCTGCTGCTGCCCGCCTCAATGCTCGGCGGCGCGTTGCTGCTGGTCGTTGCTGATACGCTAGCTCGCACCGTCGCTGCCCCGGCAGAAATCCCCGTGGGTCTGCTGACTAGCCTGCTCGGCGGCCCCTATTTCCTGTACCTACTGATGCGCAGGAACCGAGCATGCTAACGCTCCATCAGGCTGGTTTGACTAACACTCCCGCTATCGCCCCACTAGACGGCACGATTCGACCCGGCGAGCTGCTTGCCATTGTTGGCCCCAACGGTGCGGGCAAGAGCACGCTGCTCAGTATGCTGTCGGGCTTTCGCAGCGCCGAACAGGGCGAGCTACATCTGGATGGCAAACCCTTGCGCGCATGGCCCATCACCGAGCTTGCCAACCGGCGGGCGCTGGTCGCCCAGCAAGAGTTGCCCGGTTTTGACTGGCAAACCGATGAGCTGTTGAGTCTAGGCAGTAACCCGGCTAAATCACTGGTCGCAGCGCTACTTAACGACCTGGATTTAACCCACCTCGCCAAGCGCAGCGTGCTCTCGCTTTCCGGCGGCGAACGCCAGCGGGTGATGATCGCCCGAGGCGCCTGCCAGCTACTTTCAAGGTGTTCTCCCACTGCCAAGGAGGGCGGTATTTTACTGCTGGACGAACCGACCAGCGCACTGGATATCGGCCAGCAGCAGCGTCTGATGCGCCAACTACGCAGCTGGGCCACGCAGCACCACATGGCCATTGTTTGCGTGCTTCACGACCTGAATCTCGCCAGCACCTACGCTGACCGGGTATGGCTGCTGAATCAAGGGCAGCGTATTGACCATGGCCTACCCAACCAAGTGCTCAACCCCGCGACCATTGCGAAGATTTACGCGGCCGAGCTGCAGCACATTGAGGGCGGCACCCACGGCAAGCCCCTGCTTGCCCTGGCGCCTTAAGACACCTTTCAGCAGCCAACGAATCGAGTGGCAAAGCCCTCATATAAGTCCATACTTATCCATACGTAACGGGCAATATAGGCATCACTGTGTGCCAATTGGGGAGCAGGAATGAGACTGATCAGCCTCATGTGGGTAATGCTGGCAGGAGTGAGTTTTAGCATCGGTGTATTAGGTATTTTTCTGCCCCTACTGCCGACCACCGTGTTTATGCTAATGGCTGTTTACTGTGCCTCCAAAGGCTCACCGCGCTTTGAAGCCTGGATCCGCTCCCGCCACTATGTCGGGCCACTGCTGGTTATCTGGGAACAAGAACGCGCCATACCCCGACGTGCTAAGTTGGCGGCCGTTAGCATGATAGCGTTGAGCGCGCTGATCACTGCTTGGTCACTCGGCCCCGGCTGGACACGCTGGGGGGTGATCGTTCTCCTGATGCTGGTTGCCGTTTGGCTGGCCACCCGGCCAGAGCCCTCCTCTTCGCCTTAACACACGACTAAACCAGCACCTTATGGGTCGAGACCACCTGCCGCAGTCCCATAAACGAGCGGATCTGGCGCACGCCGGGCAGGTAGAGCAGCTGCTCGGCGTGCAATTTGTTGAAACTCTGGCTGTCCCGCGTGCGCACCAGCATAAAATAATCAAACTCCCCTGTTACTACGTGACACTCCATACAACCAGAAACCTTCTGGGCCGCCTCTTCAAAGGCGGCAAAGGATTCCGGCGTCGAGCGATCCAGCACCACGCCAATCAATACCACCATACCTGCCTGTAGCTGCTCCGGGTCTAAATGCGCCACCACCCTGCTGATTACCCCATCCCGCTTGAGCCTTTCCACCCTGCGTAAGCACGCCGCCGGGCTCAAGCTCACCTGCTCTGCCAGCGCAACATTGGAGAGCGTCGCGTCGTCCTGAAGCAGTTTAAGGATACGCCGATCTGTTCGGTCTAGTTCAGCCGCCTGATCATCAGGCTCAGGGCGTGAACGGGAGGTTTTTGAGCGCACTATTATTTACCTTATTCATCTATAAACACTATTTAAGCCCACAAAAAAAATGTCTTAGCAACTTTTATTGCTTTAAACCAGCCAACTTTGCAACACAAAAATCATAGCTAACACTTACTATAAATAGCAGAGAGCACGCCAATTGTTCACAACAACTTTAGCCACCCTATATCGCACCCAATGTTTTAAAGCTGGAGATTGCTATGAACCTCGAACGCTTCCCACGTTACCCACTCACCTTTGGCCCCTCTCCCATTACGCCGCTCAAGCGGCTAAGCGAACATTTAGGCGGTGAAGTAGAGCTCTACGCCAAACGTGAAGACTGCAATAGTGGCCTGGCCTTTGGTGGCAACAAGACCCGTAAGCTGGAGTACTTGATTCCTGAGGCGCTGGAACAGGGCTGCGATACGTTGGTATCGATTGGCGGTATTCAATCCAACCAGACCCGGCAGGTCGCTGCTGTCGCCGCTCACTTGGGCATGCAGTGCGTACTGGTGCAGGAGAACTGGGTTAACTACTCCGATGCGGTGTATGACCGGGTGGGCAATATCGAGATGTCGCGCATCATGGGCGCCGATGTACGCTTGGATGACGCGGGGTTCGATATCGGCATTCGCCCCAGCTGGGAGCAGGCGATGGAGGATGTTCGCCAACGCGGTGGCAAACCGTTTCCGATTCCCGCTGGCTGCTCCGAACACCCTTACGGCGGCTTAGGCTTTGTAGGTTTTGCCGAAGAGGTACGTCAGCAGGAGAAAGAGCTCGGCTTCACGTTTGACTATATCGTGGTGTGCTCGGTCACCGGCAGCACCCAGGCGGGCATGGTAGTGGGGTTTGCCGCCGATGGTCGCGCCCAGCGAGTGATTGGCATTGACGCCTCTGCCAAGCCGGAGCAAACCCGTGACCAGATCTTGCGCATCGCCCGCAATACGGCCGAGTTGTTGGAATTGGAAGGCGGCATTAGCGATGACGATGTCATTTTGGACACCCGCTTCGGCGGCCCCGAGTACGGCCTGCCCAACGAAGGCACGCTGGAAGCCATTCGCCTATGTGCCCGCCTCGAAGGTGTACTCACCGACCCGGTTTACGAAGGTAAATCCATGCACGGCATGATTGATATGGTGCGCAACGGTGAATTCCCAGCAGGTTCAAAAGTACTCTACGCCCACCTGGGCGGCGTGCCAGCACTCAATGCTTACAGCTTTCTGTTTCGGAATGGCTAGCGAATAGCTAACCCCATCTAATCCGATCAACTGCCCGTCTGGCCGGTAGCTTAAAAGGCGCTTCCAGGCGGTCCCCTCACATCCGCGCTTAAATAGCTGTACAAATGAATAACAGAAATTAGACTCGGCGTATAAGGTTCCTGCTAATGAGGTTCGCCATGTCTGCTATTCTTCCTGCCTACCTCACGCTTACCGACGTTAAGCAACTCCCTGCGCCGCTCCCTGAAGTCGAGTTACATGGACTCGATATGGGTTGGTATATCGTGCGCTTGCATCACCATGATTCCATCGGCCTGCTGGTTGATGCCAACGGCGAAGCACAGCGTTTTAGCGGTACCCAGTGGGTTAGCCGGGCGCTGGCACCGTTAGGTTATACCCACGGCACCGTCACCTGGGCCGATACCACCGATGAAATGATCGGCAATAGCACACCACCGGTCTCCGCCAAGCAGCGCATGCGGTATGGCACGCGCGTCGCCTTTGCTACCCAACACTAAGAAGACGCGGCCATTCCCGCCGCGGCCACATGGCTTTCAACTCAGCCTGTCGATAAGATCCAAGGTGAGCCATCACGAGTTTTCAAGTGATTGTGTTAAAAATGCGTTTTTATAAGGATGGACTCTATGCGCGATGAGGAAAAATATACCAACACCGAGGAGCAACTGCTGTATCTGCAAAAGTTATTAGATGAAGAAGATACCTCTGCCCTCAAAGAGCTATTCACAGAGCTCGATATATTAGCGATTGCGCGCACGCTTGAGTCGTTCCCCGCTAAAACACGTGTTTTACTTTGGGACTACATTCCAGACGATGTACTTGGTGAAGTCCTAGCAGAAGTCGATGAGGATATTCGCGCTGACTATATTGAGGATCTTTCTGCCAGCGATGTTGAACAGATCGTCAGAGGTCTGGATGCCCAGGAAGTCGCCGAAGTTCTCGATGTTGCCGACGAAGAGATAAAAACCACCGTCTATGCCAGCCTGGATCAGGAGATACGCGCCCAGGTTGAGAATCTTCATGCCTATGAAGATGATGTGGTGGGTCGATACATGGACCCCGAGACGGTCAATGTAAAACAAGGCGTGGCATTAGAGGCCGTACAACGCTATATCCGAATTCATCACCTGCTCGACGATGAGTCGCAGCAAATCATGATTACCGACAAGGAGAAACGTTTACTCGGCACCCTGACCCTGATTGATTTGATTAAACAACCACAGGAAGCCGTGGTTGATGAGTATATGGATGATTTTTTCACCCTAAACGATCAAATGAAAGTGAGCGACGCCGCTGCGTTATTGCGCTCAAAAGAGCTCCACTTTGTGCCGGTGTGTGATAGCGATGGATTATTGGTCGGCCAGCTAAACGCTGCCGACGTATTAGAAATCACCCAAGATGATGCTGACCTGACGTTGAAACATATGTCCGGTGTTAGCGACGAAGAGGAAGTGTTTACCCCTATTGCGCGCAGCGCGAAAAGTCGCGGTATTTGGCTGGGTATTAATCTACTGACCGCCTTTTTGGCCGCCTTTGTGATCGGGCAGTTTGAAGCCGTGCTGGATCAAATCGTAGCACTCGCCATTCTTATGCCCGTGGTCGCCAGCATGGGCGGAATTGCAGGTAGCCAAACCTTAACGGTGGTCATACGCGGCCTGGCGCTTGGCCAGCTTGCCGGTAACAATAAACGCTGGCTGTATAATAAGGAGCTATGGGTAGGGATGAGTAACGGTTTGGTATGGGCGCTGGTGGTCGGCGGCATTTCCTACCTGTGGTTTAGCGACCCACTGATTACGCTTGTCATCACGCTGGCGATTTTTATCAATATGAGTCTCGCCAACCTTTCTGGTGTCCTCATACCTTTAGTGCTGAAACGCTTACAAATTGACCCCGCCCTCTCGGGCGCGGTAATTCTCACCACCGTAACGGATGTAGTGGGCTTTCTCTCGTTCTTGGGGCTCGCGACGCTGATTATTTTGTGATCAGAACCATTTAATGGCGCGCGCAGCGTCACTACTCACTTCGCCCGCTAACTTTTATCTAATGCTATGCTGTTGTGCCCCGCCTCTGCGGGGCTTTTTGTTGACCTCTATTATCAGAGAGAATCGTATGCTCCCCGACTACTCCGTCATTGCCTGGCTGTTGATCGTGTTTTCCGTTTATCTAACCGGCGTATCAAAAGGCGGCTTTGCAGGTGGTTTCGGAACACTCTCGGTGCCGTTAATGGCACTAGCGATTAGCCCAACCCAAGCGGCAGGGCTACTGCTTCCGCTGCTGCTGGTGATGGACGTGTTTGCGGTGAAGGCGTGGTGGGGCAAGCAGTCGAATGCGGAAGTGTGGCGCTTTGTGCCAGGCTTGTTCATCGGCGTGGCGGTGGGAACAGTGCTATTTGGCAGCTTGAGCGAGCAAGGCGTGCGCTTGGCATTGGGAATTCTATCCGTCGTGTTCGCCGCTTATATGCTGCTAAAACCTGTCGCTAAAAAGCCGATTTCCAGCCGTTGGGCGCTGCCTGCGGCCAGCGTTTGTGGGTTTACCAGCTTTATTGCCCACGCGGGCGCGCCGCCAATGAACATGTATCTAATGCCGCGCAAGCTCTCCAAAGAGACCTTTATTGCCACCTGCACGATCACTTACGCAGTAGTCAACACCATCAAACTGGGCCCATATGTGTGGCTTGGCGAAGTTAATATGACCAGTGCCTGGGCCTCGCTGCTGCTAGTGCCAGTGGCCTGGATCGGCGTGCGTAACGGCCTTTGGCTGCAAAGCCGAGTCAATGAAAAGCTGTTTTACCGCTTAGTTATCCTGGCCATGTTCTTGGTGGGTATCAACTTGGTTTGGCAGGCACTCTAACCCAGGGGCGCATTAGAGTGAAGCGGCCTAAAAAGGTGGTGCTGCTTACAATGCCACTATGATCAACCCCGCCAACATCACCAACGTGCCAATGGCTTTTGCCCTGGAAGCAGGCTCTTTTAGCCATAGTACGCCCATCAAGACGCCCACCGGAATTGAGAGCTGACGCAGTGCGACCACGTAGCTCACTTCATCGGTGAGCGCCATGGCCATGAGCACGAGACCGTAGGTGCAGGTCATCATCAGGCCAGTGGCGACTAGCATGGGCAGGCCCTGCCGACGAAGCGCGGGCAGGCGGCGGCGCTCTGCGGGCAACAGCGCCAGCAGCGGTATTGCCCAGGTCAGCGTCATCACCGCCTGCAGCACCATAAACACCGCCCCGGCGGTTAACCCGCTGTGCCCTGCCCCCTGCATCAGCCCCAGCGCCTGTTTATCGATCAGCGAATAACCCACCGTCCCCGCCGCCGCCAGCAACGCAAACCCCATGGCCGGTGTTAGATAGGTCGACAACCTGCGCGCCTGCGAATGACTAAGCGGCAGGCAGAGCGCACCAGCCACGACCAATGCCATTCCCAGACCGTCCCAGGCATCCAACACGTGGCTGCCCAGCAGCGCGATGGAGACCAGAGGCACCAGCACCACCGGAAGTGCCCGGGCGATGGGATAAAGCACGCTCACCTCCCCACGTGCATAGGCCCAGGCCAAGCCGCCCATATAGAGCATCTGACATAGTCCAGAGAGTGCCAGCCAGCCCCAAAAGGAATTTGGTAACGCCGCGAGTGAGGGCCCAAGCAACACCAGCGGGAGCATCACCAACCCACCCGCGCCGTAGGCAAGGGTAAAGGAAGACAGCGAAGGCGCATTGCGTTTGCCCAACACATTCCATCCGGCGTGCATACACACCGACACCAGCACTAGCGCAAGCGCGGCTGGGCTCAAGGACGCTCTCCTTGTTGAAGGCGAGCATTAATGTCATCTATTACGTTGGGCAGCTCGGCAATGGTCGGAATGCAGTAGTGCGGCCCTGAGGGAGCAAACTGGGCGCTCACCTGATCGTGAGAGGCTTCGCGCTCGGCATCGCTTAGCGCCTGATACTGCTCAAAGGTTAACCCCAGCGCATTGCCCGAACAGGTAAGCGCCACTGTCCACATCCCCGCACTGCGCCCTTCAAGAATGCCCGGCGTGGTGTCGTCCACTTTCACGCAGGCCGCCACATCGCTAACGCCTAGGGCAACCACATTGGCCAGCGCCTGAGCAGGATGCGGGCGACCATTGGGCACCTCATCGGTGGCTACTACGTGATCGACTTGCAGACCATTGTCGATGGCCAAGGCCACCACTTTTTCCATTACCACCGCCGGGTAGCCGGAGCAGGAACCGATTTTCAGCCCCTGGGCGCGCAGCGTAGTTAAGGTGTCGAGCGCGCCGGGAATCACCGCCGAGTGGTCGGCAATTTTGGCAATCTGCAGCGGCATAAAGCGCTCGTAAAGCGCCGTTACATCGTCATCAGCAGGCGCGTGGCCTACCGCCTGAACAAAGCGTTCGGCGATGTCCGG
Organism: Vreelandella glaciei; assembly: GCF_013415125.1. Lineage (GTDB taxonomy): Bacteria > Pseudomonadota > Gammaproteobacteria > Pseudomonadales > Halomonadaceae > Vreelandella > Vreelandella glaciei. Next base: position 81,039 of record NZ_JACCDE010000007.1, read on the forward strand.
ATGGTTGCAGAGTGTCCGAATATGATCCCACTTACCCATACCCATGGGGCCGCGAGCTTCTTCCAGGCTAATCGCCACGCCCAGCTCAGCAAACGCTTCGACGAAGATCTGGGTCGGCGCAAAGGAGCCAAAGTCGACCAGCGTGCCTGCCCAGTCACAGATAACCGCTTGCAAGCATTGGGGAGATTGATACTGCATTAGGCGCTCCCTGATTGTGAAGATAGGCCTGGAAAAAGGCTAACGCCCATCTCGGCAAGTGTGTTTTGAATGGCGCTTAGCAGTTCCGCGATCACCGTGGTGCCTAGCTGGCCAATGCAGCCGATACGAAAACTCTCCACTTCGGTCAGCTTGCCGGGGTAGATCAAAAACCCGCGCGCCTTTAGCGCCGCGTAGAAAGCGTTAAACTCAAACGCTGGGTCAGCGGGGCTTAAAAAGGTGGTGATGATCGGCGATAGCCACTCGTCTTCTAACAGCGTGCTGAAGCCTAGCGCTCGCATGCCGTTTACCAACGCATCACGATTGCGGGTATAGCGCGCGCAGCGCCCCGATACCCCGCCCTCTTCCCGGTGTTGGGCTAGCGCGGCCTGAAAGGCCACCACGGTATGGGTCGGCGGGGTAAAGCGCCACTGGCCGGTGCGTTCCATATACGCCCACTGGGCGTGCAGATCCAGGCTCAGCGAGTGGGCGCGCCCCTTGCCTGCTTCAAGCAGCGCTTTATGAATAATCACAAAACCAAAGCCCGGCACGCCCTCAATACACTTGTTGGCCGAAGAGACCAGCACGTCGATGGGCGTTTTTGAAAGACTAATGGGGATGCCGCCAAAAGAACTCATCGCATCCACGATCAGCGTTTTGCCTCTGGCGTGCACCACCTCGGCGATGGCCTCCAGCGGATTCAAGATGCCGGAGCTGGTTTCGCAGTGCACCAGAAATACCGCCGTAATCTCTGGGTCCTGCTGAAGCAACGCCGCCACCTCATTGGGCTGGGGCGGCAGATAGTCGCCCTTATCCAGCGTCACGTAGCGACGGCCCATCATCTGAAGCAACTGCGCCGCACGCTTGCCGTAGGCACCATTCGTCAGCACCAACACTTTGCCGTCCGGATCGGTGGCGCAAGCCAGCGCGCTCTCCACGGCGAAAGTGCCGCTACCCTGCATGGGCACGCAGGCGTACTCGTTGCTCGCCGCTTGTGCCATGGCCAGCAGTTGAGTGCGCACGTCGGCAGTGACTTGATTAAAGTCATCATCCCAGGAGCCCCAGTCATGCAACATCGCAGCTTTGGTCGCGTAAGAGGTAGTCAGCGGCCCTGGCGTCAGTAGATAGGGCTCTTTTACGTCTTTATTCATTTGACTGATCATTTTGGTCTATACCAGATATTTTAAACACTTTAATCGCAAGCGCAGCGGTCGTCTAGGTCGCTTGACGCCAGCGCTGGGCGTTATTTAACAAAACGTGGGTCAATGCAGCATGCAGCAACTTCACCACCAGTGAAGTGAGGAAAATCAGCACCGCCATGGCCGCCGCGCTGGCAAAGTAGCCCGCTTCATCCAGATGCAGCACCGCCACTGAGGCCAGCCGGGTATCGCTGTTATAGAGAAACACCACTGCAGAGACGGTAGTCATCGCATTGACGAACAGGTAAACCGAGATATCCAGCACTGCGGGCAGCGACACCGGCAACGTCACCCGGTAGAAGGTCGTCCAGAACGGCACTTTAAGTGAAGCCCCCACAGCTTCAAACTCAGGGTCGAGTTGCTTGAGCGCGGTGACTGAAGTGAGGTGACAGACCGTATAGAAATGCACCAGGGTATTGAGCACTAAAAGCATCATCGTGCCGTACAGCCAGTTCAACGGGTTACCCGCCTGGTTGAAAAAGAAGATATAGGCAAGGCCCAATACCATACCCGGTACCGCCATGGGCAGCATGGCCATAAAGTGCAGCCCCTGGCGCAGCGGGCGAAAGCCTTCGCTCTTTTCGATCAGCCAGGCGTTGAAAAAGATCACCAGGGTGCCCACCAACGCGACGCTAAACGCCAGCTTGAGGGAGTTGAACCATGCCCCCCAGCCGCCGTCGGCCATGCCTTGGAAGGTATAGTGCTCAAAGGTGATCGATAAGTTGTAGGGCCAGAACTGCACCAGCGACGCATACACCGCCGTGCCGATCACTAGCACAATGGCCCCCGCCACTGCATAGCAGAGTAGCGCGAAGACCCAATCCCGCAGCGGGCTCAGCGTAGGCTGCCATGGCACCGCCCGGGCCGAAAGTTGCGCTACCTGGCGGCGCTGTATCCAACGGTCCACGATAAACGAGAGCACCGCTGGCAGCAGCAAAATCACGCTGACCACCGCACCCATCTGAAAGTTCTGCTGCCCAACCACCTGGCGGTAAACGTCCGTGGCCAGCACACTGAACTGGCCGCCGATGATTTTCGGCACGCCAAAATCGGTAATCGCCAGGGTAAACACCACAAACAGGCAGGAAATCAGCCCGTAGCGCACGCCGGGCAGCGTAATGGTCAAAAACGTACGCCACTTGGGGGTGCCCAGTGCTTCGGCCGCTTCGTAGAGCCGCGCATCACTGTTGGTCAGCGCAGTGGTCAGCAGCATTAGCGCGTGGGGAAATATCCAGAAGCTCATGCCCATGACAATACCGATGGGGCCATAAATCGACTGACCTGCCAGCACCTCGCGCAGAAATCCCTGATTACCGAATAAGTACACTAGGCTTATGGCAGGCAGCAGCGACGGGGCCAGAATGGGCAGAATCGCCAGCATCCTAAACAACCGTTTGCCCGGCATGCAGGTGCGGGTGATCCCGTAAGCACATAGAAACGCCAATCCAACCACCACGCCGGTGGTCATCAGCGCCACCCGCAACGAGTTGGCAATCGAATTCACCAGCGCGGGGGTTTGAAAGTAGTGAGCAAAGTTAGCCAAGCCAATAAAATCGCCAGCGCGGTCTTGCAGGCTTTTGAGCAGCATGGTCACCAGCGGGAACAATAGCCCGACCACTAGCAAGGCAACGCCAGCGAGTAACACCAACAAGCGGATCAGCGACTCCAGGGACGGTTTGGTCGCCGCTTTTATTAAAGACTCGGCCATCATTGCTGACTACTCCCGGCCGCGTAGAGTCGGGCGGCCTCAGCAGGCAGGTGAATCGCCAGCAACTGCCCTACATACAGGCTAAGTTTACTGCTATCACGGCTAGGCACGTCGGCTATCAGCGTTTGGTGATCTTCCGGCAGGCGCAGCGTGACTCGTTGAAAGGCGCCTAAAAACTCGATGGAGACCACCTCCCCGTTTAGCGCCCCTGCTTGGTGCTTAAGTGCCCTTGCTTGAAGGCTAAGGGCTACCGCTTCAGGCCGAATAGCCAGCTGAGCAGCTTGGCCCACTGCTATAGTGTGCGGCAGGCAGGCACAGGGAGTGTTGCCCAAAAGCGCTTGGCGATTGGCCTGGGCGGTCACTTCCAGGAAGTTCATGCTACCAATAAAGGAAGCCACGAACGCACTGGCGGGCTGATGGTAAATCGCGGCCGGGGTGCCCACCTGTTCGATCACACCGTGGTTCATCACCACAATGCGGTCGGCCATGGTCAGCGCTTCTTCCTGGTCGTGGGTGACCATGATGGTGGTCACTCCTAACCGCGCCTGCAAAGCTTTGATTTGGCTGCGCAGATGACCGCGCACCCGGGCATCCAGCGCCGAGAGCGGCTCATCAAGCAACAGCAAGCCTGGCTCTGTGGCTAACGCCCGGGCCAGCGCCACTCGCTGCTGCTGGCCGCCGGAAAGCGCCGCCGGATACTTCGCTTCACTGCCGGTTAGGTTCACCAATGCAAGTAATTCAGCGACGCGGTCATTAATACGCGCGCGCTCTACCCGACGGTTGCGCAGCCCGTAAGCCACGTTATTAAACACCGTCAGGTTGGGAAACAACGCATAGGACTGAAATACAATGCCAAAGTCCCGCGCTTGCGGTGGAAGCATGGAAATATCCTTCCCACGCTGAGTCAGCCTGCCCGCACTCTGGCGGGTGAGCCCGGCAATCGTGCGCAGCAAGGTGGTTTTGCCGCAGCCCGAGGGCCCTAGAAAACAGACAAACTCGCCTTCTTGAATCTCAAGCGCAATATTATCCAGCGCGGTAAAGCTGCCGAAGCGCTTGCTGACACCATCAATACTGAGATGCGTGGTGGTTGCGCGAGGGGTCGCCGCTGTGGATACCGATAGCGGCGATGTCATTGTCGGGGGCATAACATCTCCAAGCCCCGGCCGGAGCCGGGGCAACTGATCACAGCTTATTGTTCGGTTTTGCCGTCGTAGCGACGCTGCCATTCGGTCAACACACGCTCGCGGTTCACTGCCGCCCACTGGAAATCAGCGTCGATCATGCGATCAGTAATATCGACGGGATAGTTTTCAATGGGCTGGGCAACAGCGGGATAAGCCACGACCGCATAGCCTTCGTTATACAGCTCGTTGGCCTCGCGGGAGATTGACCAATCCATGAGCGTTTGCGCAGCTTCCTGCTTGTCGGTACCCGCGACAATCGCGGATGCTTCCATATCCCAGCCCAGGCCCTCTTCTGGGAAGACGACCTCAATAGGCGCTCCCTGGGACTTCAGGCGCGCACCGCGGAAGGCAAAGGACACACCCACTACAGTTTCACCGGTGGCTGCCAAGCTGCAGGGCGCGGAACCCGAATGGGTGTAGCGGGAAATATTGTTATGCAGGCGATCCATATAGTCCCAGCCCTGCTCTTCGTCCCACAGCTGCAGCCAGCTGGCCACATCCAGATAGCCGGTACCCGACGAGTTGGGGTTGGGCATAATGACATGGCCTTCAAACTCAGGCTTAGTCAGATCTTCCCAGGAGGTCGGCATCGGCACGCCCTGGCGTTCGCCCTCAATGGTGTTGTAGCAAATGGCCGCTACCCAGGCGTCCATGCCCACCCATGCCGGGTCTTCGCCGTCCCGGTAGGCGGCATCGACAAATTTCGGGTCGAGGTTGTCCACGCCCTCAGGGGCGTAACGCTCCAGCATACCCTCCTCTTCCAGCACTAGCAGGCTAGTGGCGGCCAATCCCCAAATTACATCCGCTTGAGGATTATCTTTTTCCGCCAACAAGCGAGCGGTAATCACCCCGGTGGAATCACGCACCCAGTTAATCTCGATATCCGGGTGGGCGGCATTAAAGCGTTCAGCGTATTTTTGCAGGTCATCCGACTCAACGGCGGTGTACACCATTAATTCAGTGGCCAGCGCATTGGAAGCAAGGACAGTGGAAGCAAGCGCAGCGGCACTCGCTAGTAACGTGGAAGGGAACAAACGGCGTGGCATCATGATGGTGACCTCCTGGCTGGTTGGTATAGACCAGAAGTTTGCCGTTGTTAAATGACAGTGCAATGACGCTTGTTTGACCGATTTTTTAAGTTGTGATGTCTGCACCAATCATTGCTGGCCGGATAGCTCCACGCTGATGCACAAAGAGTCGTGCAGCCAATGCTCTTCGTCATATTCAATGGGGCGCTGCTGATCGTCCAGAATGGCGCGGTTAATGTTCAACCCGGCGGTGCCTGGCGCTACCAGCAACTCTTCGGCATCCCTTGGTGATAGCGCTTCAGACACCATGCGGATAGAGCGGTTGGCCAGGTAATGCCCCCAGCGCTCCCGCAACAGCCCCCACAGCGACTGCCCAGCGTAGATGTCGAGCAATTCCGGGGCACAATTCGGCACCACCCACAGCGACTCCACCAGCACGGCGCGGTCGTCCACATAGCGGCGGCGGCGAATATGGTGAAACGGCTGGTCATCCGGCAGGCCCAGCGCGCGTGCAGCGGGCAGATGGGAGCAGGTTTCCAGTTTCAGGACAGCAGTGCGTGGCCGTCGTCCCTGGGCACGCACATAGTCGTTGAAGCCTGCGTCTCGGGTAGGGTCATAGACCAAGCGGGCGGGGGAAATAAACCACCCGCGCCGGTTGCTGCGGTGGATCAACCCCTCGCCCTCCAGCTGCGCCAGCGCCTGGCGCAGGGTGACGCGAGTGGTGGCAAAGCGTTCCGCCAGCACCCGTTCAGCGGGTAGTTTGCCTTCCCACTGGGTGGCGTTGATGTCGATTAACGAGCGAAGCTGTTCGGTCAGTTGTAGGTAGTAGGCATCAGACATGCGCCGATTTTCCTGGCAGAGCGTTGGGCGACGAAGCGCTCACAGGCGCTGGCGCCCGCCAGTCTAAGCGCCGCCACCCTTCAACGCTAGCTACCTCAGCCAGTACCGGATCAGGGTTAACCGCCACAGGGCAATCCACATACTGCAGCAGTGGGAGGTCGTTGCGGGAGTCTGAGTAGAAAGTCGTGTGACTAGGGGTGACCTGCTGTTCGATCAGCCACTGTTTTAAGCGCAGCACCTTGCCGCCGCGATAAGAAAAAATTCCCTCACTGCCGCCGGTATAGCGCGCATCTTCATTGATACCGTGCTCCACGCTTAACTCTACCGCCAGCACATGTTCAATGCCCAGGGTGGTTGCAATCGGCTCGACCAAATGACGTGACGAGGCGGAAATCAGCAGCAGGGTATCGCCAGCTTTACGATGCGCTTCCAGGCAGACCCAGGCTTGTTCAAAAATACGCGGCAGAAGGTGCGTGGCGACAAACCGCTCGACCTCTTTTTGAACATCCGTTACCCGGCGCCCGCGCAGCGGCGCCAGGGTCATGGCTAGATACTCTTCGAGCTTTAGCTTGCCCGCATGATAAGTCCGCTGCATCTGCTCGGCACGCGCCATGAAGGTCTCGGCATCGCTGATCCAACCTTGCTCTATCATCCATAAATTCCAGCGGTCGCTGCAGTCTCCATCCAGGAGGGTGTCATCAAGATCAAACAGGGCCAGGCGCATGGGAGCACTCCTTTCATCGCGGGTTGGCGGCGCGTAGGGTATGCCAAAGGTGATGACAAGACGATGACGCTGGCGGTGATATTGCGTGGCTACTTGTTCAACCACGCTGCGGCAAAATCATCGGCCGGTAGCGGCCGCCCAAACCAGTAGCCTTGCGCTTCATTACAGCCCATTTCGGCTAGTAGATTTGCTTGCTCGTGGGTCTCAACCCCCTCCGCCACTGTTTTCATCTCTAGCGCTTGCGCCATGGCAATAATGGTTTGCACGATGGTGCGGTCGTGGCGATTATCGAGCATTTCACGCACAAAGGAGATATCGATTTTCAGCGCGTCGGCGGCAAAGCGCCGCAAATAAGAGAGTGACGAATACCCCGTGCCAAAATCGTCGATGGAGAGTGCATAGCCCGCTTGCCGCATGGTGTGGGTAATCTCCACCGCCTGATCAGGGTCGCGCATAAAATCGCTTTCGGTGAGTTCCAGCGCAATCGCGCTCGGGGAAACACCCGCCGTGAGGTGCGCAATGTGGTGGGTAAGCTGTGGGTCGGCGAACTGCTGAGCGGAAATGTTGATCGACAACCTGCCGGGCAGTGGCATGGCGCACTGTTGGCGCCATGCCATCAGTTGCCTGGCAGACTCCTCCAGTACCCAATCGCCCAGGGCACGAATCAGGCCACGCTCTTCGGCCAAAGGAATAAACTCACTGGGACTCACCCACCCCCACTCCGCGTCATGCCAGCGGCAGAGAGTCTCAGCACCTGTCAGCTGCCCGCTGGCAAGGTCTACCTGGGGCTGAAAGTAGAGTTCCAACTGGTTTTCGCTGATCGCCACGCTGAGCCGCTCGGTCATCCGCTGGCGGCGCTGTAGCGCGTGATGCATTGCTTGGGTATAGGGGCAGGTACTGTTGTCGCGGCGTTTGGCGTGGTGAAGCGCAATACTAGTGGCATTGAACAGCTCACTCGCTTGCGTCACATCGTGGGGATAACGGGCATAGCCAATGCTGACATCAAGGTTAAACACACGGCGCTCCAGCTGCAGCGGCTGAGTCACAGCTGAGCGCAACTGCTCGACGAGAGCATTTATGTTTCTGATATCGGCGTCGGCCACCAGCATGGCAAACTCATCACCGGATAAACGCGCCAGTGGGCCATAGGCGTGGCTGATCTTCTGCAAGCGGTCCGCCACTGATACCAGTAGTTGGTCACCTACTTGGTGGCCGTGCAGGTCATTCACTTCTTTAAAGCGACGAATATCCAATAGCAGCAGCGAAAGCCCCTGCCCAGTATAGTGGGCCTCTTGCCACATCTGCGCTAACAGCTCCATGAAGCGGGTACGGTTAGGTAGCCCGGTAGTGCTATCCGTGTAGGCCAACTGATGCATATGACGGTGGTCCCGGCGGCGTTCAAGCTCTGCCGCGGCGCCAGTAGAAAGGATTTGCAACACTGAGGTAGCGAACGCATTAGTCGTCAGCGGTTGGCGGTAAAACACCATCATCACGCCAATTGCCTCGCCGTTGGCGTTATCTAAGCGACGACCAATCCATGCCCTGACCAGTAGCTGCGTGCCCCCTAACAGCAGCGGCGGCCCGTCATGTATCACCGCTTCACGCTCCAGCACCACCTGCTCGCTAGGCGAGCCGCGCAGTGCGAAAGCGTGCTGCTCACGCTGTTCGCCACTGACCACCATGCTAACCGTGGTTGCCTGGCCATACTCTTTTTCCTCGTCCTGAGGGGAGGTATGCAGTAGTGCAATGAAGCCTGCGTCGGCTTCCAGCACCTCGACCAGAGTGGCAATCAGCTGCTGAAAATAACCGTCACCCACCCGCGTCGTGACCGTCGAGGCAACCTGAAGCACGGCGTTTTGTACCCGTTGCGACTCTTGCTGGTCGGTCACATCCGAGATAAAGCCTTCCAGGCAGACAATCTCACCATCAGGATTCATAACAGCCTGGCCCTGCTCCCACATCCAACGTCTCCCCCCGTCGCGATGCTTTAACCGATACACCACCCGGTAAGGCCGCTTGCTGGCAATGGCCAACTGCACCTCGTCGAAGAGTTTTTCCTGATCATCAGGATGAATCAACGCGGCGAAGCTGGTCACCCGGTTACCTTGCAACTCATCCGGGCGGTACCCGGTCAGCGCCTCGGCCCCTTGGCTTACCACCTGCATGGTCCAGTCACGGTCATTGAAGCAACGGTAGGCCATGCCAGGCAAGTGGTTTAGCAGCGTATCCAGGCGTCGCTCACTCTCCCGTGCGACTTCTTCGCTTGCTCTTAATGCCTGCTCTGCTTTTTGGCGGCCTAGCTCCGCTCCGGCCTGGGCGGCAGCAATTTGCAAAATTTCATTGGCTAGCTCATCCAACTGCATAGGAGAGTTCTTGAGCACCGCCAGCAGGCCAATCAGCGCGCCATCGGCAGCGTAGAGGGGGCGCCCCAGATAACTCTCGGCGCCGAGTTCGCCAAGTAGCTTATCGTCTGGAAAGCGCAATTGGACATCATGCGCATAAAGACAAAATTCACTGTTTATCGCGGTTTCGCAAGGAGTCCCCGCCAGCGGATAAGTAACATTGCTAAGCAAACGCCCATTGGACCAGACCGCTAACGTCTCAGCCTGATGCAGCTGAGTAACATCGGCCACCAGCACATGGTCAACGCCCACCAAGTTTGCCAATCGTTCGACCAGCGTGGCATAAAAGCCAGGACTTCCACTATGCCCCATCCCTTCTGCCAACTGGCGAAATATCTCTGTCGCGTTATTCCTCGTGCGCATGGGTGGAGCCACCTATTCCCGCTTTTTCTTCAGCTTAGCTCGAAGCGCAGCCACAATGAAGCACCCGTTAACCATCCAGGCCTGCATGACAGCCGCCTGGATGGTTAAATGTGGTCGATAGTGGCCGTTAATGGGTCATCGCCTGGGGCAGGTAGAGAGCAATGCCGGGAAAGAGATGCATCAAGGCAATCGCCAACAGCATCAGCAGGAAGAACGGCAGCGTGGCCTTGGTAATGGTCAGGATATCCTTCCCTGTCAGCCCCTGAATCACGAACAGGTTGAAGCCAACGGGCGGCGTAATCTGCGACATTTCGACGACGATGACCAGATAGATGCCAAACCAGATGAGGTCAAACCCTGCGGCACTCACCAGCGGCATGATAATCGCCGTGACCAGCAGAATCAGCGAAATACCGTCGAGGAAGCAGCCCATGATCAGCAGCAGCAAGGTGAGCGCGATCAGCAGCATGGTGGGTGAAAGCCCCATTTCACCAATCGCCTGCGCCAGCTTCATCGGTACCTGAGTAAAGCCCATGGCCGAGGTCAGGAAAGACGCCCCCGCAATAATGAAGGCGATCATGCAGGCAGTACGCACAGCGGCAAACAGCGAGCTCTTGAAGATCTCGCGGTCAAAGTGACCATTGAAGCGGGCAATCACGATCGACAGCACCACACCGACCGCTGCCGCCTCCGTGGGTGACGCCAAGCCGCCATAGATCGAGAAGATGATGCCGCCGATCAGCAGCAGAATGGGCACCAGCGACCAGGTGTTGCGCAGCTTTTCGCCAAAACTCATGTCTGACTCATCTTCACCGGTCAGGCCTTCGCGGTTGCCTTTCAATAGCGCCCACAAAATGAGATAGCTCATGAACATCGCCAGGATCATCAAGCCTGGGCCAATACCCGCCATAAACAGTCTGGAGATCGACTGCTCGGTGACCACGCCATAAACAATCAGCACAATGGAAGGCGGAATCAGCAGCCCTAGCGTCGAAGCACTAGCCAGCGTTCCAATCGCCATATTGCTGTCGTAGCCACGCCGTTCGAGCTCAGGCAGGGTCATCTTGCCTACCGTTGCGCAGGTGGCAGCCGAAGAGCCGCACACCGCTGCAAACATGCCGCTGCCAATAATATTGGTATGCAGTAAACGCCCCGGTAGGCGGTTTAACCAGGGCGACAGGCCGCGGAACATATTATCGGCGAGCCCCGACCGAAAGAGTATCTCGCCCATCCAGATAAACATGGGTAGCGCGGTAAGGTCCCACCCATAGCTTGCCCCCCAGAAATCAGAGGCCAGGATAGAAGCTGGTGAAAACGAGCTGAAGAACTCGAGTGCTATCCAGGCAGTACCAATCAGCGCAAAGGCGATCCATACCCCGCTCCCCAGTAACAGCACAAGCGTAAAAATGGTGGCGAGACTTAGTAGCAGCACGAGGAGCTCTCCGATTTAGGGGGCAGGTGAGTGAAGGTCGCCATTTAGCGGCCTTCGCTTTCGTCTGGGGCCGTCGCTTCGCAAAAACTTGAAGGGTCGCGAATGGCAATACGGATCGCCATGAACAGTGCTTCAGCCAGCGCCAGGCACAAAAGCCCTACGCTGGTCGCAAGTACAAGCTGGGGAATCCAGAGCGGAATCGACACAAATCCTGAAGACACATCATTGTATTGAATGCTCTCACGCGCCAAACCAACCAAGCCGTAACTGAGCATCAGGCTGATCGCCAGCGCGATAATCAGGCCGAATACTTCAAACCACACTCGAATTGCCGGTGGCAGCCGAGTAATCAACAGCGTCACGCGAATATGGGCGTGATGCACAAAGGTGTAGGCCAAGCCCAGAAAGGTCGCACCCACCAACAGATATGAAGCAATTTCCGAAACGCCGGTAATACTCAGGCCTAGTCGGCTCAAGCCAACCAGCACCAGCAGGGCATCTACTAGGCGGAAAGTCACCTGAAGCGCTATCAGCGCACAGATGGCCACCATGCACGCCGCCGCACCCCAAGCCCCCAGGCGATAGAGTTTGTCGAATTTAAACGTCATGTTCGCAGCCTCATGAAGCGCACGGGAAAAGCAGGGACGGAGACGTTGCCCCGCCCCTGCAAGAGACATTGAAGCCGGAGATTAGCTGTCGCGTTGCTCGCGGTAGTTTTCCAGCGCCTGCTTGGCTTCGTCGTCAGCACGGGACTGCCAATCTTCAAACAACTGGTCACCGGCTGCTTGCAGCGCCTCTGAAACGGCTTCGTTTGGCTCAGAAACTGAAATACCGTTCTCTTGCAGTGCAGCCAAGCTGGCGTCGTTATCTTCGCGGCTCATCTCCCAACCACGTTTTTCAGCCTCAGCGGCGGCTTCCATCAGTGCTTCCTGGGTTGCTTCATCCAGGGCATCGAAACTGCGCTGGCTGATGAAAACGATGTTTTTCGGCAACCATAGGTTAGCGTTGGTGTAATCGGTAACATAATCCCACGCCGCCATGGAGTTGCCGGTAGAGCTTGAGGTGATCATGGCATCCACCCGGCCAGTGCTAAACGCAGTGGGTATATCAGACTCTTCGGTTTCAGTGGGGCTACCGCCCAGGTTATCGACAAAACGCTGGGTATTGATGTTAGGTGCACGAACGCGCAAGCCTTCAAACTGCTCGGGGTCAGTAAGAGGTTCAGAGGTATAGATACCTTGCGCAGGCCAAGTGACGGCGTAGAGCGGAATCAACCCTTCATAGGCAAACAACTCGGTGATCATCGGCTTGGTGGCTTCCCACAGCGCGTAGGCATCGTCATAGCTGCCTGCCACACCGGGCAGAGTATCCACTTCGAAAATGGGGTCATCATTGGAAAGCACGGAGAGGAATACTTCGCCCGCATCAATGGTGCCACGACGAACCGACGGTTTGATCTCCCCATGGGCGACAAGAGAGCCACCGCTATGCACGGTAATGGTTAGCTCGCCATCAGTGGCTTCTGCCACATCGTCGGCAAACTGCTTGGTGTTTTGGGTATGAAAGCTGGCATCACCGTACGGCGTGGCCATGGTCCACTCAGCCGCGTGAGCCGTCACCGTCAGACCGCAGGCTGTTGCCAGTAGCAGGGTGGAAGTTAATGTCTTGCGCATTGTGAAAACCCTCTTGTTTCTATTAATAATATGGAGCTAATGGTGTGTTGCGTCGGTGGTGCCAGAGGAGGCGCTGCTGGGTACCCAGCGCCCAGAGAAAAGTGTTGTTGTCATATCGGCACGGCGCGCCTGGGCATAGCGGCTGGCACATTCCTGTGCCAGCCGAGCAACGCCCCGACAAAAGCGTGGGTGGTTAGCGTTGCGCCATATCACATCATAGTGCATGGCGGGTAACGGCACCGGCAGTGACAAGCGGTAGAGCTCCCCCCGCTGCCACTCTTCCAGCACGGTGGCGACCGGCAGCGCGCCAATTCCCAACCCTTCGGTAGTCATACGCACAATCGTCATTAATGTACTAACGCAATGAATACGCGGGCTGGCTACGCCCTGCTCCGCTAAGTACCGCACCAACTCTGAGTGGGGGCGCGCCTGTTTACCAAACGAAATAAACGGCAGTTGCTTAAACCACAGTTCGGCACTGTCGCTCAGCAGCTTGGCATGCCGCGGGGAAACGAACATGCCCATTTCATAAGGGCTCAGCGACTCGTACTCGATCTGCTTTTGAGGCGAATAGCCATTCATCGCCAGCACAATATCCAATTCATTACTCAGCAGCCGCTCATTCAGAACCGACGAGTAATCAACCGTCAATTCAATAATCAGCCGCGGATACCGCTCGGTGAGCAGGCGCATAAAATCGGGGAACCAGCTATGAGCGATGGTTTCAATTGTGCCGAGCCGCAATGGTGCAGAAAACGCCTCTTCACTATCGAATAGCTTCATCGCCTTATCACGTTGGTGCAGCATGCGTTCAGCGTGCATAAAGAACTCGCGGCCGCGCATGGTGGGCTGGATAGGCCGAGCGGCGCGCTCCAAGAGCAGTTCCCCTACCGTGGTTTCAAGACGCGAAATACGCTCGGAAACAGAAGGCTGAGTAAGGTGCAAGCGGGTCGCTGCCTTACGGAAAGAGCCGAGCCTCACCGCCCATACAAACGCCTCCAGTTCTTTAAAATCGAGCATAATGACTCGCCTACAAATGACTTTCTGGGATAAATAAGCATCGTCGTGCTGATACGTAAAGCTGGCTGCAGAGAGCTAACCCCTTGGCTATCGGGTAACTGTATATTTATTTAACTATGCAACTTTGAGACCACTCCCTGCAGGGTTATCCCACCAACGCTATTATCACGCCCCGCCCTTACTGTGATAAGCGTATCGTGCCCAAGCGTCAACCATTTTTCCACCAAATAACAATATGATAGGAGTGACCGATAGTTAGTATCGTCAAAAACGATTGGCACTGAGCTTGCCGTGTTCATATATTGGTGGTGGATTACAAATCAGCTTCAGCCAACCACAGCATCAACGACAGGAGTCGCTATGGCCATTCCCCTGCTTAATTGCGATATGGGCGAAAGTTTCGGCAACTGGACGATCGGCCTAGATGCCGATGCGATGCCTTACGTCGACTGCGCCAACATCGCCTGTGGTTTCCACGCGTCCGATCCTCATGTGATGCGCCGCACCGTCAAGCTAGCAGTTCAGAATGACGTTCGTATTGGCGCCCACCCTGGTTACCCAGACTTGATGGGCTTTGGGCGACGCTCCATGGCCTGCTCGCCGGAAGAGGCTGAAGACATGGTGCTCTACCAGGTAGGCGCCCTGGCGGGCATTTGCCAAGCCGAAGGCACCCAGTTGAGCTACATCAAACCTCATGGCGCGCTTTATAACGACATGGCCGCCAACCCGGCGCTGCTCGAAGGCGTCATGCGGGCCGTGCGTGCTTACGATCCGAGCCTGCCGCTAATGATCATGTCGACTGCTGACCCCGAACCACATCGCGAGCTGGCTGCCAAACTGGGCATTACCCTCTGGTTCGAAACCTTTGCCGATCGCGCTTACGACGCCAATGGCCACCTGGCCTCGCGCCGGCTACCCAACGCCGTGCACCACGACCAGAACACCATTGTGAATCAGGCCATTAAGCTGGCCAAAGGCGAGCCGCTCACTGCACTCGACGGCACGCCGCTGCACCTAGCCTGCGATACGCTTTGCGTTCACGGTGATAACCCTGAATCGGTGGCGGCGGTGCGCGCTATTCGCGAGGCCTTTCAGGCGCTGGAGCAGGCGTGAATCCCATTAGTGAAAGAAGAGTTGAAACCGCCGCCATGGATGCCTTGATGGTGAGACTGTTCGACACCATCGACGAGGCCAACATGGCCTGGGTGATCGCCGCCGACCAAGCGCTGCGCGGTGCTTTCGGGGCTGCCTTGATTGATTTAGTGCCCTCCTACACCACACTGCTAGTCCATTACGACTGCCAGCAAATGAATCACGCCGAGGCGCTCGGTCTGATCAATAAGGCACTTTCCGGCCTCGAACCTGCCGACACTCAGGCGGGTGAGCTACACGATATTCCCGTGTGGTATGACGAAAGTGTCGGTCCCGAACTGCCTCTGGTCGCCAAACGCGCTGGCTTGAGCGTTGACGAGCTGATACAGCAGCACTGTAACCATGACTACTGTGTCTTCGCGCTGGGTTTCGCGCCCGGCTACGGCTTTATGGGCTTAGTCGATGAAGCAATAGCGACGCCGCGCCTAAAAACACCGCGCCGTAAAGTAGCCGCAGGCAGTGTGGGCATTGCCGATCGGCAAACCGCGATTTATCCGCTGCTCTCACCCGGTGGTTGGAACATTCTTGGCCGTACCAATGTGCCGCTATTCGAATACGCCAAGCGCGGCGAACCGCTGTTCCGCCCTGGCGACAAGGTGCGCTTTAGAGCGATCTCCCGTGCGGAGTTTGAAGCGGACGGTGGCGATACCACCCCAATGGAGGAGCGCCCATGAACCACGTCGCCATCAATAAAAAACAAAACGCCATGGTCGTTAAACAAGCGGGGCCACTCGCACTGATTCAGGATGCCGGCCGGTTTGGGGTTGGTCATCTAGGGGTTACCCAGGGCGGTGCCGCCGACTGGATCTCATTTCGCTGGGCCAACTGGCTACTCGGCAACGCCTTAAACAGCGCCGCGTTGGAAATTGTGATGGGCGGCGGTTTGAGTTTTGAAACCGAAAGCGAAGTGCGCCTGGCCTTGACCGGCGCCGATCTAGACGCTCAGTTGGATGGCAAACCGCTCGCACCCAATACCAGCTTCAAGCTAATGCCCGGTCAGTGCCTAGTGTTTCGCCAACCGCGCCAAGGCCTGCGCGCCTATCTCGCCTTTCCTGGCGGGCTAAATGCACCGGAGGTGCTTGGCAGTCGCGCCTGCACCGCCCGCGAGCAACTGGGCGGCCTGCACGAAGATGGTAAACCGCTAAAAGTGGGCAACCGCTTGACCTGGAAAGGCACCGCTTCGGCGGTTCGCCGTATTGCGGAAGGCCAAGGCCCGCAGATGCCAGCATCAAACTGCCGCCTACCCATCGTGCTCGGCTCGCAAATCGCCGCCTTCAGCGGCCGCTCCCTTTTCCAAGCTTTCAACCAACCCTGGACAGTGGATAATCGCGCCGATCGTATGGGCGTACGACTGACCGGCCCTGCCTTGCATGGCTCGCTCACCGGCATTATTTCCGAGGGCATTCCCTTGGGGGCAGTGCAGGTTCCACCGGATGGTCAGCCTATCGTACTGATGAATGATCGTCAGACAATAGGCGGCTACCCACGCCTGGGAGCCCTCACTCCCATCGCCTGCGCTACGCTGGCCCAGTGTTTGCCCGGTACCAAAGTGTGGCTGACGCCGATCTGTGCCAGCCAGGCCCAGAGGCAGTACCGAAACCAACTGGCAAGCTGGGATTAGCCGTTGCATAACCCAGCAGTTGATTGTCATCGTCCAAGAGGATCTGCTTACTACTCCTAATTAGGCGATCAAGACAAGTCCGCCAAGGATCGAGAGCAAGAGGACGGCAAGTCTTAGCCGCGCCGCCGGGATGTGGGCGTGGGCATAACGCGACAGAAAGCTGCCCAGGATCACCGCCGGTATCAATAGGGCGGCCGCGACAAGGTGATCGCGGCCGACCCTGCCGCCAAGAGCCAGCACGATCAACGAGAAAACCTCTCCAATCAGAAAGCAGGCCGCAACAGTCGCGCGCAGGCGTGGGCCCGGTGCGTGCTGATAGAGAAGCGCAAGCGGTGGCCCACCAATTCCGGTCGCGGTCTCGCTGATACCGGTGAACAAGCCAACACTAGTGGCTGATGTTCGGCGCGGCATAAATGGCGGCGCGAAAAGAGCAACCAGCGCGGCGAGGATAGTGAAAAGCCCGACGGCAATCTCCATCTGTCGCACACTCAACGCCAGCAATAAGGCCAGCCCTGCGAAAGTGCCCAGAAAACGGCCAAGCGTAATCCAGCCAGTGCCGCGCCAATCAATAGCTGTTCGCTCGCGCCACGCCACATGGGCATTGAGCGGCAACATCAGGACAAGAAGCGTAACCGGAAGATAGACCGGATCAACCATGGCAAACACCGGTGCAACGATCAGAGCAAAGCCGATCCCAACAGTGCCTTGCACCATCGCGGATACCATCACCACTACCCACAGCAGTGTTAGCAGCGATAACGTCATGAACGCCCCGCAAGTATGCTGTCTGCTGTAGGGTGAATACGAGTGACCGGCGCAGCGGCAATAGCCGGGACAGCAAGCTCACGGAGTTCGCGCATCAGTTCACGGGCATCCCAATCAACCGGCCAGCCATGCAATAGGCGCAGTCTGCCATTGGTGAACACAGCATCAATCTGGTCACGGTTGCCATAACGCACCAGTTCCCATGTCAGATCATGTGACGGTGTGAACTCAGGACGTTCAAGGTTAACCAGCAGGAAGTCGGCGGCCAACCCCTGTGCAATTCGTCCGGTCACAGCGCCTAAGCCCACGGCATCGGCGGCCATCCGTGTGGCCGCTTCCAGCCATAGCCATCCCCCACCACAGGAACTGTCTCCCGAGGCAAGGCCATAACCCGCGCGCTGAAGTGATTCTGCCGCATCCATCAGGCGGAACCCATCGGCGCGCGTGCCATCAGTGCCCAGACCAAAACGGATGCCGAGTGCCTGCAACTGCAGGGCGGGCGCAATGGCATTCCCTTTCCAGACGGAAGCAACGGGGTTATAGGCCACGGCGGTGCCGCTATCCTTCAGCAAGTTCATCTCATGCGGAGTGATCAGCGTCGAGTGCGCAATCAGCGCCTGTGGCCCCAAGGCGCCGATATGGTCTAGATGTTCTAGGGGGCGGCGGCTATTAGCAACTAGCGAGCGCTCTACTGCTACTAGATGTTCATTCACATGGGTCTGGAAGGTCACTTCTGCCTCCGCTGCCATGTCCGAAATACGCTTGAGCATCCAGTCCGAACCCACTTCAGGAATCGAGATCGCCAGCGATGGGTGAATCAATCGGTCACCTGCGAAGGCAGCCAGATGCGCCTCGGCAATTCGGATGATCTCATCACGCTCGGGTCGCAGGGCTGCACCGCCCAGATCATTGCAGATCTGGCCCACAACAAGGCGCAGCCCTGTTTCGCGGGCCGCCTCGACCAACCTACCGATATGCCCAGCTGAGCGTGTGCCAGCATCGACAGCGGCAGTAAACCCGCCACGCAAGCATTCGAACGCAGCGAGTTTCGAGGAAAGATAGACCATATGCTCATCCAGGCTACCCTCCAACGGCACCCAGATGCGGCGAAATATTTCGGACGGCTCACCGAACACCAGCGACTTCCCCAGCGATTGTGTTAGGTGAGTGTGCGTGTCGATAAAACCAGGCATCACCAGATGCTCCGGTAGCTGTACTAACGTTGCATCCGCATGACGCCTCACCAATATTTCGGGCTCGCCGATTTCGGCGAAGACCCCTTCGCGTATCAGAACCGCCTTGCCCGGCCGGGGGCCGTTATCCAGCAGCAAATAACCGGGGGCAAGAATCAGTGCACCGCCTGTCTCAAAAGCTTTGCGAAGATCAATCATAAGGGCTCCAGCAATATTCGACAGGCGGCTTGATGGGCAGAGGGCATGCGTTAATCAAGATCGACCGCCTCAGGTGCTACCTCACTAAGGGGCGCAGGATCAAAGAAGGATTCGACCGTCTCAAGCGTCAGCACCTCCCCTCGAATCACTCCTTGCGATAGGATCCATTCGGTCTCGCTATGCAGAAGCTCAGCTAGGTCGGAGCCCAACTGCAAATCAAAAACGCTGTCGGCCCACAGATCGGATAGCACCTCTGGTGCGACGATTCCCTGCATGGCAGCGGCAGTAGCGTCCATTGCCGCCTCGGGGTCAGCTGCGACCTCCGCATTCGCTCGAACCAGGGTGCCGAGGAAATCCTCTATGGCAGCGGATTTTTCCTCACTCATGTCGGCGTTTACAGCCAAAACATAGTGGGTTTGGTATCCGGGGGCTCGCCACTCCTGATAGCTATCACCAAGCGTCTCAGCGGCGGGGCCATAATAGGTGGGGAAAGGCACGATGACATCCACATCGCCGCGTGCTAGTGCCGCTACCAAGTCAGAGGCCGCCGCATTAACAATCTCAGCCTCGACACCCTCGGATGCCAGTACGTTCGATAAGTAAAAGTCAGTATTGGTGCCAATGGACGTACCGATCCGTTTACCTTCCAGGTCGGCGACCGAGTCCAGCGGATCATCTTTGGTGATGATGCGCATGCCCTGATAACGGGTCAGATCGGCGACAATAGCAAAAGGCTGATTGGTCAGAATGCCGGTGGCAGCAGGAAATTCGGCCATGAAAGCTACATCCACCTGCCCACCCAGCAGTGCCTCGAAAGCCTCACGCCCGGAAACGAAGGGAACAATTTTCACATTGAGACCGGCATCCTCGAAATAGCCGTTGGCCATTGCAACATCAACCTGGGGAGTTGAGGGGTTGGGGTTCCAGCCGAAAACGATATCTTGCGCCATGACCGGCAGTGGAATCAGGAACGCAGCGGCGGCGGCAACAGGTTTCAGAAAGCGCATGGTTAACCTCATTTAGTGGGATTGATGTAGAAGCGCGATGATCTCATCGCGGGTTTCCAGCAGATGAACATTGTCGCGGTTGAGCTTGCGCGGGCGCGGTTCGGCCAACGGATAGTGCTTGATGATCCTTCCCGGCCCCGAAGACATTAGTTGGATGTCATCAGTCAGAATCAGCGCCTCGTCCACATCATGGGTAACGAACAGCACTGTTGCCTTGTGTTTTTCCCAGATTCTCAGCAGCAGGTCGTGCATCACCAGCCGGGTCTGCGCATCCAATGCTCCGAAGGGCTCATCCATCAGCATGACCTGCGGCCCGAAGGCGAAGGTACGGGCAATGGCGACGCGTTGTTTCATCCCACCGGAAAGCTCCTGTGGGTACTTTTGGGCATGTTCCTCCAGTCCCACCTCGGCAATGGCGGCGCGGGCACGGTCGAGCTCCTCAGATTTCGACAGTTTCAGTCGCTTCAGCCCGAACCGCACGTTATCGAGCGCAGTGAACCAGGGAAATAGCGCATACTGCTGAAAGATTACGCCGACCTTATCCGAGGGACCGTTGATCGGCGCACCGTCGATGGTAATACGCCCGGTGGTGGCAGGCACGAAGCCCGCAACCGCATTCATTAACGTCGACTTGCCGCAGCCCGACGGACCAATCAGCGCGGTAAAGCTGCCCGGCGACAATTCCAGCGAGGTGGGCGCCAACGCGACCATCGAGCCACCACGTACGTCAAAGGTGATGGACAGATCGTCTATACAGACATGGCCCTGGGTTACTTGCTTTGTCATGGCGATCACCCCTGCTGCCAGTGGACCAGGCGTTGGCCGATGCGCTGGACGATCACATCCGCCACCGCACCTAGAATGCCTAGAATGATAAGAAGCGAGAACATACGGTCGGTGCGGATATATTGCCGTGCCTCTTGCAAGCGATAGCCAATCCCTGAAGAGGCCCCCGAAAGCTCTGCCGCGACAAGGCTGAGAAAGGCCAAAGCGACACCCAGTCGAATTCCGGCAAGGATATAAGGCGCAGCGGCAGGAATAATCACGGTCAGGAATTCGCGTGCCCGCGACACACCAAGTGAACGCGACGCGCGCAGATAGATGTCGGGCACATACTGCATCCCATGATGGGTGTTGAACCAGACGGTCAAGAACACGGTATAGCTGATAACGAAATACTTTGAGCCTTCACCGATGCCGAACCAAACAATGGCCAATGGAACCAAAGCAATAGCGGGGATCGGGCGTAGCAGTGTTAGCGCCGGAGCTAGTAGCACCTGCATCAGCGCCATACGCCCAGTCAGCAGCCCGACTAGCACGCCAAGGCTGGTGCCAATCGAAAATCCTATCGTCGCCCGTGACAGCGACACAGTGAGGTCGCGGCCAAGTGTACCGTTCTCGGCCATCTCGACTGTCGCGGACCAGACGGAGGCGGGCGAAGGCAGAATCGCCTGCGGCATAATGTTCAGCGCTGAGAAAAGCGTCCAGATCAGCAGGACAAACAGAATCGAGACAACGGCCCCTGACTGGCGCGCAATCCGCCAAAAGAAGTGAGGTGACTGAGCCATCATAAGCTCCTCATTGGCCAAGCCTTTATTTTATTTATTCCAGTTTTTTGCGCCGAAATGCACTCACTTGCCATAGCCTCGACGGTCAGAATGGACGTCAATCTTTTGCCTGTCATCAGTTATTACCCTTGTGAATGATCCCGTTACATTGCCCTCATGTCTGTGACCTACACCTCCCCTGTAAAGCAGCGTCACAAGCAATGGCCTTATCTTATGCACCTCCTACCGTACTGGTCTATAACCAATTTTCGACACCACTGTTGCCAAAAATGCTACAGTTAAACGCCTAAATGCTTGACCAGCCATACGGGGCCATCACAGATGTCATTAATTCTGTTGTCTTTACGCTATTTCGAAGAGGTGGCTCGTCACGGGTCATTACGCAAGGCGGCTGACCACTTGCATGTCGCTGCTTCAGCCGTCAACCGGCAAATACTGAAGTTGGAAGATGAGCTGGGGGTACCCCTTTTCGAACGCATGCCACGCGGCATGAGACTCTCTCCCGCGGGTGAAATCATTCTCTATCAGGTGCGCCAGTGGCAGCGCGATGAGCGTCAATTGGTGGGCTACCTGGGGGACATCAGAGGGGCGGGCAGTGCAGAAATCCGTATCGCAACCATCGAGTCGCTGACTGACCGGGTTCTTCCAGAAGTCCTGCATCGCTTTGGTCAACGCTTTCCGAGGGTGCGCTTCGTCATTAGTACGGGGGTCACCGCTAATATCCTGGAACAGGTTGTAACGGGTGAGGCAGATATCGGAATTTGCATGAACGCACCACCCACACGAAAAGTAAGATTTGTTGAAAAAGTTAACCTCTCCTTTGGCGCAGTTGTTGCGCCAAGCCACCCGCTCGCTCAAAAGCCATCTCTTAAACTGCGAGACTGCACACCCTTCCCGCTGATTCGGCCGGATACCGAGATGTTTGCTGGTTCCACACTGCAAAGGCTGCTGGACACGACCGATCTACAATTTTCCACCCTGGCACATTGCAACCGCATTCTGTCCATCAAGTCCTTAGCACGATCAGGGTTGGGCGTTGCGTTTTTAACGCGCCTGGACATTGCCCGAGAAGTCGAACAACAGGAACTCGCCTTTAACGTACTGACTGACCATCGCCAAGTCAGGTCACACCTATCGCTGTGCGTCGCCGCTGATCGTCCACTACCGATGGCCACAACGGTGATCCTGGAGCAAATCCGCCAAGCCATTACCGACATCGAGGGTGCTTCGACCCAAGGAGGCTGTCCAACTCGATAGCGCAAGCTTCATTAATGGATGCTCTTCCGTCACGAGCAGCGAGCTGGAAACGGCAGAGTGGGAAGAGCTCTAACCCCTCCTCCCGCCCAGAAACACAAAAGGCACCCGATTGGGTGCCTCAGATTTTAAAAAATCGCCTTATTTTAGTAGTTTTTAGATGCTGGATCAGTTCTCAAAAATACACTTTGACTTTGTTAGCAGCCTAAAAGCCCCTAAGCAGGGACTTTCATCAATATCATGGCTATCAAAGATTTAATTTTTGTCCATTTGCAGCTCTTTAACGACGATATCGCCATCAATGACGATGGGCTCATCGTCCAGGAAGAGCGAGCAGTTGCGCATGGGAATATCCAGATGGCAGGCAGTATCGTTAGACCCGCCCAGCTCGCTGTTCGGGCCGGTTGAGAACATCACGTTGCCATAGAAACTACGCGGCTCCATGCCCATGCCACCCGGGAACTCGCCCGGCACCATGCGGTGCCATTTGGCATTAGGGTTCATGCCCCAGCCTACGTGGCTCATGCCCATGCCGCGCGGGTCGTTAAAGCTATCCATATAGGATTTCACTAGCTCCGCATCGAGCCCACCACGTATATCGGTAATCCAGCCCTTTTCAATGGTGTAGGTAATGGGTTCTCGAACATACATGTTTTGGGGAAGCAGAATATCGCCCGGCGCCACCACAATGGTGCCATCAACGCCATCGTCATCACCGCCGGTAAACACAAAGCCAGAGGGCCAGTGATCCCAACGCCCCGGTTCGTCGGTACAGGCATACTCAGCAACCGTCTCATACGTATTCAGTTGGTAGGTTACATCCGTGCCGTGGGGCGAGGTGATGCGCATCACTTTGGCTTTTTCCAGCAGCGCGGCGGCCAGCTCGACCTTTTCTCTTAGTTCCTTGGTGGGCAACATTCTGGCCAGCAGTTCTGGCGGTTCAACCGCCGTCAGTATGCGCGTGCCCGCGGCTTGAATCGCCATTTGCTCGGGAGAGAACAGCAGGAAAATACAATCGATCAACATGTCGCAGTTTTTAAGCGCTTCCACCGCATCGGGCATGCTGGCAAGCCCCGTTGTTCCCACGGCCCAGCCACCGGTAGGTAACGGCGCGGGTAACCGCATGTGGTACATATTGGCGCCTAAACGCTGCCCCGCCGCCATAAAGGCATCCGCATAATCAAGGCGTTCGCTGCCCTGGGTCAGTACGACGAGTTTTTCGCCTTCATGTACGCCGGACATTTTTAGCTGATGGAGGCAAATTTCGGCAAAGCTTGCGTGATCCATAAAGTCTCCTAACTCCCCAGGCGAAAGCACAGCTGTAACGTACCGGGAAGTGTTAGCTGAGAGCGCTCGTGCTCGCCTTTGGGCACACCAAGCGCTCTATGGTGTTATCGGGTCAAAGCTGAACGTCAATTAGGCAGTCGCCTCTTTCGTCGCTTGATCGGTGGTAGTACTGCGCTTTTTGCTCAGCTCTTCAGAGATAGCCGCAAAGAAAGCATCCGTGGTGGCTTGATGAGGCTTGGTGGCTAAACTAACGCCAACAAACAGCACACTCGCGACTACAATGCCCCAAACGCCAGCGGGCAGACCCAGCAGTGAATTGCCAGTGGCATACATCAGCAGTACAAAGACGCTGGTGCCCACCACGCTTATCAGTGCACCGACGCCAGTACCGCGCTTCCAATAGAAGGCACCGATAAGTGCGGGCACCATGGCTACCAGACCAGAGGAAGCAGCCACCGACAGCACCGCAATAAGGTCAAGCTGCAGCTCGGCAAAGGCCAGCGCCATCAGTGCAATCACCGGCACCACAAATTTGCCCACCAGCAGTTGGCGCTTTTCACTGACGTTCGGTTTTACGTTGGCATAGACGTCGCGGGAAACCATGGACGCCAGGGTCAGCATGATCGAGTCGATAGTAGAGACGGCGGCCGCCATGATGCCGATCATCACGATCACCCCTAATACTGGCGGAACAAACTCCGAAGCCAGCAGCGTAGGCGTGGCTAAATCTGCGCGCTCAAGACTTGGGAAAGCGGCTAAGGCAGAGAAACCCCATAGCACAGAGACCATGGTGTAGATAAAACCAAACACCAGAAAGCCAATCAGCATGTGGCGCATGGAGCGCAGCGAAGAGGGCATAAACAGGCGTTGACTGACCTGCGGGTTGGAGATACTAAAGAAGAACCAGGGAATGGTGAGCCCCAGGAAAGTGACAAAGCTGAACAGGCCAGGGCCAGGCACCGTGAGTGACTGCGGATGTTCCGTTGCCAGCGTATCGAATAGTGCGCCGAAACCACCCAAGCCCTGGATCACCAGGAAGGCCACCAGGGTTGAGGCAACAATCATCATGATGGCCTGGAGCGAGTCGGTCCACATCACCGAACGAATCCCAGCGATATAGGAGAAGAAGATGGCGATCACCGTGGCCAGCACCACCCCGGTAGTAAAGGTAATCGCGCCATCAGTAATCCCCTGCAACAGGTAACCGACACCCGCGAGCTGAACGGCCGAGTAGGGAATCAGGAAGATACAACTGGCAATCGAGACAGCCATGGCCACATGTTTGCTGTTGTAGCGGTGGCCGAGCATCTCACTGGGGGTTACAAAGCCAAACTTCTTGCCCACCGCCCAGAATTTAGGCCCGAAAACAGCCACCAGGGAAACACCGGCAAAATAGATAATTTCAAAGCCTAGGGCGCCAACGCCGCCGGCATAGGTAAGACCTGCCAAACCCACCATCATAAATGCGCTATACGTCGTGGCACTGTAGCTCAGCGCGGAGACAAAGCCGTTCATTTGTCGGTTACCCAGGAAGTATCCCGACATACTTTCGGAAGGGCCTTGGCGCGACATAATCGCAATGCCAATAGCGATCAATAAGTAGATGGCAATAGACCACCAGATGAGTGACTCAGTCATTGCTGTGCTCCTCAAAATCTTTAGTGATAAACACATTCAGCGCAATGATGGCCAACCCTGCCAACATCCAAAACAGGAAGCTGCCGTACCAGAGCGCGACCCCGCTCAAGAGGGTGTAAGGCACTAAATAGCTGAGTAAGACGACGGCCCATACTAGCCATATCCATTTACTACGTTTCATAGTCCACCTCGTTTTATTACGTCAGGGAGTAGAGTGAGTGTTGTTGTGGTGAGGCTGGCGTAAATCGGCGATACGTTGTTTTACTTGTTGCCAAGGCGCTTTCTCTGAAGCAAAACGCGCTCGGAGATAGGTCGCCAAATCAGCGACCTGGGTATTACTAAAGCTGTCGGCAAAGCCTGGCATGCTACCAATACCAGGAACGTGTTCGGCGTGAACACCGCCCAAAATTGACTGAATAACGTTATCGGGATGATCGCTGTGCAAATTGGTATTCAGCGCCAGATTAGTGCTCGCCCTCGAAAAGGTAGGAACACCAGAATCAACATGGCACGCCGCACAGGCGCCCTCGAATAGCCGCTCACCCGCCTCAGTCCCTGGTGAGCTCACCGCTGCGCTGGTCACGCGCTGCTCTGCCTCCACCACGGCCGCATCGCTATTACCCGTGGGTGCCTGCATCTGGGCGGCCACATAGTGAGCAATGGCCCGCACATCGTATTCAGGCAGCTCAGCCAGCCCCGCTACCACCGGGGCCATAGGGCCAGAGGCAACGCCGTGAAGCGCAGATTCACCGTAGCGCAGATAGTCGTAAAGCGATGTTTCACTCCACGGGATGGGCGCACGCGACAGCGTATTAAGCGGTGGCGCTTCCCAACCATCTACAAAGGCACCGGCAAAGTACGCCTCGCCGATTTTCTCAGCGCCCATGGCATTGCGGGGACTATGGCAAGCGCTGCAGTGGCCTAACCCTTCGGCAAGGTAGGCTCCCCGGTTATACAGTTCGCTTTGCATGGGGTCAGGTTGGAAAGGGGTTGCATCGTGATAAAGCGTATTCCAGCCTGCCATTAAGCTGCGCACGCTGAAGGGGAAAGTGAGCGCATTGGCGTTTTTTTCAGTCGACTCGGGGGGCTGAGCCATTAAGTAGGCGTAAAGCGCCTGTAAATCGGCATCACTGGTCTTGGCAAATGCCGTATAGGGGAAAGCAGGGTAAAGGTGGCTGCCATCACGGCTAATGCCGTGGCGCATGGCGCGCTCAAAGGCTGCGTAAGACCACTGACCAATCCCCGTCGCCTCATCCGGCGTAATGTTCGTGCTGTAGAGCGTCCCGAAAGGTGTCTCAAACCCACGCCCACCGGCATTGGTCACGCCACCTTCTGTGGTATGACACGCCGCGCAGTCGCCTGCAGCCGCAACGAGTCGCCCACGCTCAATGGTCTCGGCGGAATAGAGGTTGGCGGCTGGTCTGGAAATCGGTGCAATGGCCCCTTTCCACGGCCACGCCACGGCCGCAGTGCCCGCAATGGTGGTAAACGCTGCAGCGGCTAACCAGCGCCGGTTCATTGACCGCGGCGGTTTCAATTTAGATGGGCGCCCTGCCTCCTCGGTGGACGAAGCTTCGAGTGCCTGGCGCACACGCTTGGCGGTAAACGGTGGTTGGCGAAAACGCAGGCCAGTGGCATCAAAAAGCGCATTGGCTATTACCGCAACACCCGGCGATAGCTCCGCCCCGGTTAATACGTCTTCACCGACGGTTTCATTAATGCCTTTATCAACAGGGCTTGGCGCAGAAGCGGTCGTTGGCAATACGGCGGAATATTCACGCTCAGTTAGCGCACGACTGCCGTCACCCCACTCGTCGAAACTGGGCGCCTGCCCCAAAAGGGGGCGCGCTTCACCCAATACCCGGGCCTGTAGCGTTTGCTGAAGGCGATCAGTATCCACATCAGGGCCAGCGTCCTGCCCCACCACCAAGCGGGTAAGCTGAACATCGCCGGTAACACGATTGACCTCCACATCGGCAATCCAGGCAGAGCGCACTCCCGATTCCACGCGCTGATTCCGATCGGGCAACTGAGAGTAGGCAAAGCCCCGCCCGCGCAGTAGATCCTGGGGTAAAGAGTTTACTGATGGATTGAACGCCCGTTGCCACTCGGCCCGTTTAGCCACGGACTCAATCAGCTCAATACCACGCGCATCTTCAAGATGTCGAAGCCGCAGCGCGACAGGGTCTTGGTCACTCTCGCGGGCAACCTCATCTAAAAAAGATTCCCGAGCAAACGTCTGCTGTATACCCATCAAGGTGGAATTGGTGGAAAGCGAGTCTGGCTGGGAGCGTGCGGCAAGGTATTGGTCGCGAAATACATAGGGCGAGAACGGCGTTGTGTCTTGCTCGCCGGCGGTGGCCTCAGCGCTAGACGTTGTTATCGCGGCCCTACCACTTAACAACAACCCTACGGCAGCCACCTCACCAGTGAGATTGGCCTGCTGATAGTGATAACGGGCTATCTCACCACTACTGGCAATATCCGCGTTTAGGCTAATTCGCTGCGCTTGGCCCAATGCCTGAACATCCTTGGCGTAGCGGGCATCGAGCCAAACGGCTACCGGGCCGCCCACCGCCCGCGACATCAACGCCGCATCCACGGCGGCATCGTCACCGCAATGGCGACCCAGCCCTGAGGCCTGACTTGATGCGTGCTTACCATCAACTCTATAAAGCTCAATCTGGCTAATATCCAGCGCGTTTAACCGGCTTAGATCCTGTTTAAGCGCCGCTGGGGTGACGGTTTGCCCCCACACACTCAATTGTTGGTCGCCACAATCGGCAATTACCCAGCTGGGGTGACTGCCCCAGCGCATGCGACTCGGCCAGCCATACGCATGGTTCGAATGCATGTATGACTGGCTAGGCACAAGAGGTGAATCAGAGGGCGCTTGATCGCTTTCAGGCGCTTTTTCGGGCGTCTGGTGAACGGCCTGCCACTCAACCTTCAGCTGTTTAGCGGCATCGGTCGCCAAGGCCAAACTATCGGCAACCACCCCCACAAAATCCCCTTCCACCACGACTTCAATAGATCCAGATAGTGAGGCAATGCGGCTGCTATCGACGCCCACTAAGCGATCACTCTCAAAACGCTCACCATTCCACCGGTAGTAAGGTGGACGCACGACGACACCAAAACGTGCCTGCGCTAGCAGCGCGGGGATGCCGGCCTGTTTTTGCTGGCCATGGAGCATCGACCCTTCACTCATGAGAAGCCTCCTGCAACGCGGCCGCGTTAATGACCACGGCACGCTCCGCTGCATGGAGAATTTCAACATGGGTGCCACATCGGCAGAGGTTATGCTCTAAAGCGGTGCGAATCTGCTGCGCAGAGGGTTGGGTATTATGATTTAGCAGCGCACGAACAGTGATGATCATACCGTTCAAACAGTAGCCACACTGGGCTGCCTGAGCATCGATAAAGGCCTGTTGTACAGGGTCAAGCTCACCGCCCTGGGAAAGACCATCAAGGGTGGTGACCTCATGACCAACGGCAGCAGACACGGGCAGCACGCAGGTGCGTGCTGCCATGCCATCAATCAATACGCTGCATGCCCCACACTCACCCAAACCACAGCCATACTTGGGCCCATTGAGCGCCAGGTCGTTACGCAACACATTGAGCAATGGTGTCTGCGGCGGCACGGCCAGCTCATGTTCTTGCCCATTGATAGTTAGCTTTAGCGTCATAGGGGATCATCATCGTTATTGTTAAGCCCGCACTCTTGCTCTGGATAGGGCTTGGATATGACTTAGATGTTACTAATAAATGCTGCCTGCCAAACACACTTCGTAGCACCTTAAACCCGCCTATTTTCATCTACCTTTCACAGGCGGCCAATCGACTTGCACCAGCTAAGTGCAGAGCTAATATCCATCGAGCATTAAAGGTGCATACGCTATAAAAATAAGCCTAATAAACGTATAGCACTCTATGGAGGCGTTTTTCAAGTTTTTGCATAAAACCAAAAAAACGACTATAAATCCATTAAATTCATATATTTATTTAAAAATACCGCTCTGTTATTCGTTAAAAAATAATTTCGAAACTAATTCTTGACCAAAAAATAAATGGTGTATACGTTGTTTTATAGCATTCACGAACGCATTCGGAAACGAGTGATAGGCGAATAAAACAGCGAGGAAACCAGGATATGAACAATAAACCCACCATAGCCGTTATTGGCGCGGGCCTTGGCGGCGCCGCTGCAGGCGCACTACTGCAGAAAGCGGGTTACCCCACCAAGGTATACGAACAGGCACCAGCGTTTACGCGTCTTGGGGCAGGCATTCACCTTGGCCCCAACGTGATGAAAGTGATGCGCCGGATCGGCATTGAGGAGAAGCTCAATGCCATGGGCTCACACCCCGATTACTGGTTTAGCCGCAACGGTATGACTGGCGAGTATCAGTCTCGCATCCCGCTAGGCGAGTTTGCTCGCGAAAACTATGGGGCGGCCTACATCACCGTACACCGTGGTGATCTGCACGAATTGATGGTCAGCACGCTCGACCAGGACAACCTCTATTTCGATAAGCGTCTGGTCGATGTCGACGACAGCGGCGGCAAGGTCGTCATGACCTTCGCTGACGGCTCGACGGAAGAGGCTGACCTGGTGATCGGCGCAGACGGTGTCAATTCTCGGCTGCGCGAGAAGCTGCTGGGCCCAGAGGCTCCAATCTATAGCGGCTGGGTCGCTCACCGGGCAATTATCTCTGCCGAAAAACTCAAGGCATACGACCTGGATTTCGAAGCCTGCGTGAAGTGGTGGTCGGAAGACCGACACATGATGGTGTACTTCGTGACCGGCGACGAGAAGGAGTATTACTATGTGACCGGCGTGCCTGAACCCGATTGGAACCACGGCACTTCCTTCGTCGACAGCTCACGGGAAGAGATGCGCAAAGCATTCGAGGGTTACCACCCCACCGTACAAGCGCTGATTGACTGCACTGAAACCGTCACCAAATGGCCCTTGCTGGAGCGCAACCCGCTGCCACTGTGGCATGAAAATCGACTGGTGCTGCTGGGCGATGCCTGCCACCCGATGAAGCCTCATATGGCCCAGGGCGCTGCCATGGCCATCGAGGATGCCGCCATGCTGGTACGCTGCCTGGAGGAAGTGGGGGCCGCCGATTATCAAAACGCCTTCGAGCTTTACCGCACCAACCGTTTTGAACGCGCCTCGCGGGTTCAGCAGGTTTCCCACGACAATACCTGGTTACGGGAAGACGAAGATCCGGCCTGGGTATTTGCCTATGACCCCTTTGAAGTACCGCTGAAGCAACCAACCAGTCAAGGGAGCCCAGCATGAGCAGCACCTATCTCTATGGCGCCAACGTGCACGCCAATGGTATTCGTCAGCACTACCTGCGCTTCAGTGACAGCGCCGAGACCTCGCGCCAGCCGCTGGTGCTGATACCGGGCATTACCAGCCCGGCTATCACCTGGCGTTTTGTGGCCGAGCGGCTCGGTCAGCATTTCGACACTTATGTGCTGGATGTCCGTGGACGCGGCTTGTCGTCTACCGGGCCCGAGCTCGATTATGCCACCGACACTTGCGCCGACGATGTGATCGCCTTTATCGATGCGCTAGGTCTAAGCAATGTCATTCTGGCCGGACACTCCATGGGTGCGCGCTTTGCGCTACGCGCCATGAGTCGCGGCGCCAAGGGCATCGACAAACTGGTACTTATCGACCCACCGGTTTCAGGGCCAGGACGCCGTGAGTACCCCAGCAAGCTGCCCTGGTACGTGGATTCGATTCGCGACTGCACACGTGGTGCCGATATCGAGACCATGCGCCACTACTGCCCCACCTGGAGCGACGAGCAACTGCGACTGCGAGCCGAGTGGTTACACACTTGCTTTGAGCCCGCCATCGTTCAGGCCTTTGAAGAGTTCCACAGCGTCGATATCCACCAGGATTTCCCCGGTATCAAAGTGCCCACGCTGCTGATGTGTGCAGGCAAGGGCGGGGTTATCCAGGATGAAGATCGCGCCGAAATACGCGCCCTGCTACCGACGGTTCGTATTTCTACCGCGGAACAAGCGGGTCACATGATTCCCTGGGATGACTTCGACGGTTTTTTTGCCGCGTTTGAAGACTTCCTGGGCAGCGAGCTCTAAGAGAGGCCAAATACCATGACCAGCAACTATATAAAGAACGAGATCAAAAGCTACCGTATCGGCCAGATCGTCCCCAGCTCCAATATCACCATGGAGACCGAAATACCCGCCATGCTTACGGCGCGGCAGTTAATCCGCCCGGAGCGCTTTACCTTCCACTCCAGCCGCATGCGCATGAAGAACGTCAGCAAGGACGAGCTGGCTGCCATGGATGCAGAGTCGGATCGCTGCGCCCTGGAGCTTTCTGATGCGGCAGTGGATGTGATGGGGTATGCCTGCCTGGTTGCCATTATGGCGATGGGGCCCGGCTACCACCGAGAGTCGCAAAAGCGTCTGCGCAGCCGCACCGAAGAGAACGGCTGCGACACGCCGGTGGTCACCAGCGCCGGAGCTCTGGTTGATGCCCTGGGTGTGATGAAAGCCAAGCGCGTGGTGGTGGTGGCACCCTACATGAAGCCGCTGACCGAAATGGTGGTCGACTACATCCGCCAGGAAGGGATCGATGTGCTCGACTACCGCGCGCTTGAGATTCCTAATAACCTGGATGTCGCTCGCCACGATCCGGCCAATCTTCCCGAGATCGTCGCCAGTCTCGATTTAAGTAACGTGGACGCTATCGTCTTGTCAGCCTGTGTACAAATGCCATCGCTGCCGGCCGTCGCCAAGGTCGAAGCCCTGACCGGGAAGCCGGTAGTTACCGCAGCTATCGCGACCACCTATGCCATGCTCAAGGCACTCGACCTGGAGCCCATCGTACCGGGCGCGGGCGCCCTCTTGTCAGGGGCTTACTAACAAGATCCGGTACTTATTAACGATATAGAGTGCTGATTAAGGAGACGACCATGTCGCCACACACGACTGATAACAGCGATGGCGTTAGCGATAACACTGCCACGGACAACTACCGAGGCGTGTGGGATGGACGCATCGGTTTTGGCAAAAGGCCCGCGCTGCTGGTGGTTGATTTTATGCAAGGCTACACCACGCCGGGTTCGCCGCTATTTGCCCAGGGCGTGGTGGATGCGGTGGCCAATATGCCGCCGCTACTCAATACCGCACGGCGCACTGGCACGCCTGTTATCCACACCAACATCCTTTATCACGCCCCGGATCAAATCGATGGCGGCATTTGGGTCAAGAAGGCGCCGGTCATGCGGGCGATGGTGGCGGGCAACCCTTACGCCGAGTTCTGCCCCGAGGTGGCCCCCCGTGAAGATGAGCTGGTAATGACCAAGCAGTATGCCAGCGCGTTCTTTGGCACCTCGCTCGCCTCCACGCTGGTCACCATGGGTATCGATACGCTGATCATCACCGGCTGCTCCACCAGCGGCTGCATTCGCGCCACCGCCGTTGACGGAGTACAGCACGGCTTTCGGGTGATGGTGGTACGTGATTGCGTGGGCGATCGCCACCCCGCGCCCCATGAAGCCAACCTGTTTGATATCGATAGCAAATATGGCGATGTGATTGGACTGGATGAAACACTGGGATACTTAATGAAGCGTTAGGAGTACCCGAAAGCGCAGGTGAAGCGGACGTCTCTGTTGAGTCATCAGTCCGCGTTCATTTTTTCCAGCAGATGCATTAAGGCAACCCGCTCTGCCGGGTTGAGATTTTTCATGGTCTGATCGCTAATTTGCTTGGCACTTGGCACCATAGCCTCGACTAATGTCTCCCCGGCCTCAGTGATCACGACCATGACTTTGCGCTGATCATTGGGGTCGGTGGTTAGCGAGATCCACCCCCGCGCTTTAAGACGTTTAATGACGCCACGGATAGTGGCTGGATCAATCGCCGTAGCGTTGACGATATCGGTTAACGAGCTGGGCCCGCGCTCCATCACCGTGCACAGCGTGACAAACTGAATGGCCGTGAGCTGTTTATCGCTGCTGTAGCGCTGAAAAATAGCCGTATGCCGCTGGTAAGCTTTACGCAGTAGATGGCCTACTTGCTCAGAAAAATCATACCCCTGCTCTGAAGGCGTGGGGTGCTCACCGGAAGACGAGTGTTTGAGCGCACTATCCGTTGTCATTCCATATCCTTAATCTATTAGCGACGACGTGTATCGAGTATGGCACTGGTTAACAAAATGATGCATCAACGCTTTAAATACTGCTTGCGCTGGATCAATTCATCATGCTTTTATGGCGTACACGCTATAATTTTACCTTAGTTATCGCTCTTTCATCACCTAAAATTCATCCGCACTGATCATCGTAAACGCGAGCGTGGGAGGCAGACATGGCTGATAAATCAGACTATACAAGAGAGTCACTGCTGTATGGGTCTGATGTTCTGGTGATCTATCGCGACCCGGTTACGCCCCCCAAGCCCGCGCCCGGACAGCCAGGTACACACTCAAACTTCACCCCCCATGAGCCTGAGATATTCATTGCCGTACTAAGCGATAGTCATATCGTGGCTTTCAACGGCCACGTAGACCTGGGCACGGGCATACGCACGGCGCTCGCTCAAATTGTTGCAGAAGAGCTCGGCGTCGCGTTCGACAGCGTCACCATGGTGCTTGGCAACTCCGTTGAAGCCCCCAACCAAGGCCCCACCATAGCCAGTGCATCGATTCAGATCACTGCCGAGCCTTTACGCCGAGCTGCGGCACAGGCGCGGGAGTACCTATTAACCCTGGCAGCAAAGCACTTTGACACTGAGCGCTCGCTACTTAGCTGCCAGGACGGCGCTATTACGCCAAGTGATACTAACCGCTCATCCGTTAGCTTTGGGGAGTTACTGCTAGGCACCCGTCATGCATTAAAGCTTGCCGATGAGGTGCCGCTTAAGCCGGTCAGCCATTATACCCTGGTCGGCCAATCGACCTCCCGCGTGGATATACCCGCCAAGGCCACCGGGCAATTGACTTTTATCCACGACCTACGCCTGCCCAACATGCTGCATGGGCGAGTGATTCGTCCGCCTTATGTAGGTCACGATAGCGGCGACTTTATTGGCAACAGTTTAATCGCGGTAGATGAAAGCTCTGTGGCGCATTTGCCAGGTGTGATAAGCGTCGTGGTGGTCGGTGACTTTGTTGGCGTGGTGGCCGAGCGTGAAGAGCAGGCTGCTGCCGCAGCCAAACAGCTAAAGATCCAGTGGCGCCCAATCGAAGGCTTGCCTCAGTTGGACAACATAGAGCAAGCACTGCTCGACCTGCCCAGCAAGCAGCGCATACTCCTCGAAGAGGGTGATCTCGACAGCGCTCTGGCTGCCGCACAACATCCGCTCAATCGTCACTATGTGTGGCCTTTCCAACTGCACGGCTCCATCGGCCCTTCGTGCTCCGTCGCTGATGCCAATGAAGATGGCCTTCACATATGGTCGGGCACCCAAAATCCACACAGCCTGCGCGCCGACCTCGCCCGCCTTACCGGTTTGGATGAAGGCGTTATCACCATTACCCGCATGGAAACCTCGGGCTGCTATGGCCGCAACTGCGCCGACGACGTTGGCGCGGATGCAGTGCTGCTCTCTCAGGCGGTGGGTCGACCTGTTCGTGTACAACTAACCCGTGAGCAGGAGCACACCTGGGAGCCTAAAGGGGCTGCTCAGTATATGGCCATTCAGGGTGGCTTAAACGCAGATGGCAGCCCAGCAGGCTATCGCTTTAATACGCGTTACCCCTCTAACAGTGCGCCCACCCTGGCACTACTGCTGACCGGTGCTGCCTCACCTATTGATATTCCCTTTGAAATGGGGGATCGAACGTCGGTGCCGCCCTACCGCTACCCTCATCGCCAAATAGTGTGCGACGACGTCCCGACGCTGGTTCGCGCCTCCTGGCTACGTGGTGTCTCGGCGCTGCCCAGCACCTTCGCCCACGAGAGCTATATTGATGAACTCGCCTACTTGGCGGGTGAAGATGCTGTCGCCTATCGTTTGCGCTATTTAACCGATAACCGCGCCTGCCAACTCGTCGAAGCATTAGTCGAACGCGCGAATTGGAAATCCGGCATCGCCAACGCCACCCCGAGAAGCGATGGCGAGTGGCGCTATGGCCGAGGCTTCGCTTATGCCCAGTACGTGCATAGTAAGTTTCCAGGCTTTGGCGCCGCGCTCGCTGCCTGGGTCATTGAGCTTAAAGTCAATGTGAAGAGTGGGCGGGTTGTCGTCGAGAACTTATATGTAGGCCAGGATGCAGGCTTGATGGTGAACCCCGCTGGCGTTCGCCATCAGGTGCATGGCAATGTGATCCAGATGCTCAGCCGCACGTTAAAGGAGAGGGTAACCTTTGAGGATGGTTTACCGACCAGCAGAGAGTGGGGCGGCTACCCCATTCTGCGCTTCTCGGAGCTTCCCCCCATCGACGTCATGCTGCTTGATCGTCCTGAACTGCCCCCACTCGGCGTTGGAGAGTCCGCCTCACTACCCGGTGCTCCTGCGATTGCCAACGCGCTTTTTGATGCCACGGGGGTACGCTTTACCCACCCTCCTTTTACCCCTGACACCATTCGCGATGCACTGAAAGCCGCCCTTCGACTCCCCATGGAGGCGGCTAGTTAATGCACCACCTTGATCTGCAGGTTATCGAACGCGCGTTGAAATGGGCCAACCAGGGGCTGACCGTCTGGCTATGCACAGTTATGAAAACCTTTGGCTCGGCCCCCCGGGAGCCGGGTGCCATGCTGGTAGCATGTTCGACAGGCGACTATCTGGGATCACTGTCGGGTGGCTGTGTCGAAGAAGACTTTATCGCAAGGCTTCAGAATGGCGAGTTTAACGAACCGGTTCAACGAGTGCGATATGGCGGTGATGCTGGTTCAGCGAATATTCGTTTACCCTGCGGTGGCAGCCTTGAAATACTGGTTGAACGGATAGCAGCCAACACCGAAAACCTCACTCATCTTGAAGTGATTCATGCCACGCTAATGGGTCGCCAACCGCTAACCCGCTGTATCAAGTTGGATGGCAGCGGCAAGCGTTTTAACCCATCGAGTAACACCGAGCCCACCGTTACTTTTGATACAGCTAGCGTCAATATTCGCATAGGCCCTGCGCTACGGCTGATTATCGCGGGGATCTCCGCGATCTCTGCGCCATGCGCCCTGTTTGCCCAAACGCTGGGCTTTGAAGTGATTGTCTGTGATCCCAGAGACGAGGCTAGGCAAAATTTTGCTGTCGCGGGCGTGGAAGTGCAGGCGGTACTGCCCTCAGTGTTTATTGCCTCGGGCGGTTGCCATGCCAATACCGCCGTTGTGGCCTTGACCCATGACCCACGTATTGATGATTTAGCGATGATCGAAGCTGTCCGAACGGAAGCCTTTTACATTGGCGTTATGGGCTCTCAGCAAACCTCGCAACAGCGTGCCGAACGACTATTACGTTCCGGCGGCCTGACAGAAAGCCAGATAGCAAGAATTGCCATGCCCATTGGGCTTAATCTGGGTAGCAAAACACCGGCTGAAATTGCGCTAGCCGTGATGGCCGATATTGCTCGCCTCTCTCGCGGAAAAGAACGCCATGCCTTGTAGCGATATCATGGTCATCGTGATGGCGGCAGGCCAATCAAGCCGCTTTGGCAGCGATAAAAGAGTCGCCAAGTTAGGCAATGGGGAAACGCTGCTTAGCTTCACTTTACGGACTATTCAGAAAACTTTTTCTAATAGCCGCGTTGTTATCAAACCCGAAGATAACGCCCAGTCACTCGGCCTTACACCAACACATCACACTATCATTAGTCAGCGCAGTCATTTAGGCCTTGGTTACAGTATTAGCGATGCTTTTAGACAACTCTGCAGCGATGAAAGCGTACATCATTTTCGTGCTGCCGCAGTATGGTTAGCCGACCTCCCCTGGGTAAGCGAAGAGACATGCAGTGTATTAACAAAAATGGCCACGCCAGACAGTATTGTACAGCCGCTACACCAAGGAAATCCGGGGCACCCTGTTGTGTTTGGAAGAAAATTCTGGAGCGAACTGGCACTTTTAGAAAACGACAAGGGTGCAAACACTGTCATCAAAAAGCATAGCGACCGTGTTATATACGTCTCTCTCAGCGACCCAGGGGTATGTTCTGATGTGGATTACCCTGATGATTTAATAAAACAACGAATAAAGACAAAAGGCATATAAACGTTACACAAAACCCAAACAAAATTACACTAAAAGCTAAAACAAGCTTTTAGCTTAACACTACTATATTAGCTTCAAAAAATATTAAAAAAGCAATCATGAAAGCAAGTGCACCATTCGCCGCTAATGAGTAGCGGCAGTAAGAATAAAACCAGGGAACCATTAAACAGCCAGAGTATGACACTCGCCAACATCCTTGTGCTCTGCTTCTGGCCAACATATCGAGGCAACAAATGAAAAAATTTCTCGTCTTTCATTGACGCAGAAACTGCTGGTCGCTGTCGCTATTCCTCTCTTAGTGGTAGCTGTTATTTTAGGCTTTGTGGTCAATCAACAGCTTAACCAGGCTATTCTAGCGTTAATCGATAATGCCGGGAAGCGGCAGGTAGAAGCTCGGGCAGATGAAATCAGCCGCTGGATTACCGGGTACCGTAATTGGATCGCCGTGCTTGCTCAAGATGAGCGTTTGGTGGAAGACGTGCCGCTTGCGTCTCACCGCGCTTGGCTCGAAAAACGCTACCCGCCGGGGGGCACCATCGAGTCACTGTTCTTTACTGACGCATCTGGAGCGACCCTAACTCACGCAGGCGTCAACTTGCAGATAGCCGAACGTCCTTATTTCAAAGCCTTAGTGACTGACGGCACCCAGGATAGTCTGCTAAGCGATCCGGTTATCTCCATGGTGAGTGGCCTGCCAACGGCTATTGTCGCTGATACTGTATTCGATGAGCGTGGCAATCGAGCGGGACTGCTGGGCATGACCGTTTCCATGGCCGCCGTATCTGATATTACCTCCGATATTAATGTTGGCGATGGCAGCTACGGCTGGCTAATCGACAGCCAAGGGCAAGTCATTGCTCATCCGGTTGAAGAGTATCGCATGTCGCTCAATTATACCGATGCCGACCAGCAGGGCTACCAAGGGCTGGATGCATTGAGTCAGCAAATACTCAGCGGCACGGCAGGCTCCGGTGAAATAACCATGCCCAGCGGTGAGCAGACCGTGCTCATGTGGAGCCCAGTGGAAGGCACTTCCTGGGTGGTCGGGGTCACCGTTCCCATCACCGCCTTTACGACCGCGACAAACAGCCTGCTGCAGTCGCTGCTGGTGGTGGTTGCCTATGCCGCGCGGCGTTCACTTGCGCTTATCAAGCATACCGCCAGTGCCATGGCGGATATTGCCAAAGGAAAAGGCGATTTGAAGCGCCGTTTAGAAGCCAAAACTCAGGATGAAATTGGCGACCTCGCCCATGGTTTTAATGCCTTTGTGGAGCGCATGCAGCCCACACTTCAGGAGGTGCGCCCAAACGCTCGAACGGTTTTATCCGATGCCAGCGATATGGCGGATGGTACTCATAAGCTATCATCGCGTACCGAACAAGCGGCGGCTAATCTCCAGGAAACGCCCGCCTCAATGGAGCAGATTCATTCCACGGTAGCGCATAAAGCGCGGACAGTCACTGGACTACCTCAAGCGCCTAGCCGCCCTCCTCAGGCCACTCAGCAAAAGCATGAAGTAGCGGAGTGAGAAGAGTTCTAATTTCTCATCATTAATAAGGCTAAAAGGCACCCGTTTGGGTGCTTTTTAGTGAGCGCCTAAGAAAAAAAGCCTGCATCCGAAGGTGCAGGCTTACTTACAAGAACTAAAACGCTTAGTGCTTAGGCGACGTCAAAGCGATCCGCGTTCATCACTTTCGTCCAGGCGACGACGAAGTCTTTGACGAACTTCTCGTCGTTGTCGTCCTGGGCGTAGACTTCCGCGTAGGAGCGCAGCAGCGAGTTAGAACCGAACACCAGGTCAACGCGGGAGGCGGTCCACTTAACGGCATCCGTCTGACGATCACGAATCTCGTAGGTGTTTTTACTCACCGGCTTCCAGGTGTTGCCCATATCGGTCAGGTTGACGAAGAAGTCGTTGGTCAACTGACCTTCACGGTCGGTGAATACGCCGTGCTTGGTGCCACCGTAGTTGGTACCCAGCACACGCATACCACCCAGTAGCACGACCATTTCCGGCCCTGTCAGCCCCATCAACTGCGCGCGATCCAGCAACAACTCTTCCGGCTTCACGACATAGTCTTTCTTCTGCCAGTTACGGAAACCGTCAGCCAGCGGCTCTAGTGGCTCAAACGATTCGCCGTCGGTCATCTCGGCAGAAGCATCGCCACGCCCTTTCAGGAATGGCACGCGAACGTCGTAGCCTGCGGCTTTGGCGGCTTTTTCGATCGCTACGCTGCCGGCCAGAACGATCACGTCGGCAAGGCTTGCGCCAGTGTCAGCAGAAATCTTCTCGTACACGGCTAATACGCTGGCGAGACGCGCAGGCTCGTTGCCCTCCCAATCCTTCTGTGGCGCTAAGCGAATGCGTGCACCGTTGGCACCGCCGCGCATATCAGAACCACGGTAAGTGCGCGCGCTATCCCACGCGGTGCTAACCATATCGCTGATGCTCAGGCCGGCGTCGGCGATTTTCTGTTTAACCACTTCTTCGCTGTAGTCGGTGCTCCCAGCCGGAATTGGATCCTGCCAGATCAAGTCTTCAGCGGGTACTTCCGGGCCGATATAGCGTGCTTTCGGGCCTAGGTCACGGTGGGTCAGCTTGAACCACGCCTTAGCGAAGGTCTTCTTGAAGTACTCCGGGTCCGCCATGAATTTTTCACAAATGGCGCGGTAAATCGGATCCATCTTCATGGCCATATCCGCATCGGTCATGATCGGATTGTGGCGAATAGAGGGGTCGCTGGCGTCAACCGGCTTGTCCTCTTCTTTGATGTCGATGGGCTCCCACTGGTGAGCACCAGCCGGGCTCTTGCGCAGCTCCCACTCATGGCCGAACAGCAGGTCGAAATAGCCCATGTCGAACTGGGTGGGGTGAGTGGTCCAGGCACCTTCAATGCCAGACGTAACGGCATTGCTTGCCTTGCCACCCATGGTCGGGTTGCCCCAGCCAAATCCCTGGTTTTCAACGTCAGAGGCTTCTGGCTCAGCCGCCAGCGCTGCCGCATCGCCATTACCGTGGCACTTACCCACGGTGTGTCCACCGGCAGTCAGGGCAGCGGTCTCTTCGTCATTCATCGCCATACGGGCGAAGGTTTCACGCACTTGCTGGCCAGTTTTCAGCGGGTCGGGCACGCCGTTCACGCCTTCAGGGTTCACGTAGATAAGCCCCATCTGAACCGCAGCAAGCGGGTTTTCCATGGTTTCAGGCTTTTCAACGTCGCCGTATCGCTCGTCGGAAGGCGCCAGCCACTCTTTCTCATCGCCCCAGTAGATGTCTTTTTCCGGGTGCCAAATGTCTTCGCGACCAAACGAGAAGCCGTAAGCAGGCAGACCCATGGATTCGTAGGCAACGGTACCGGCCAGGATCATCAGATCGGCCCAGCTGATCTTGTTGCCGTACTTCTTCTTGATCGGCCACAGTAGACGACGCGCCTTATCGAGGCTGACGTTGTCCGGCCAGGAGTTGAGGGGTGCAAAACGTTGGCTACCGGTACCACCGCCGCCACGGCCGTCGGCAAGACGGTAGGTGCCCGCAGAGTGCCATGCCATACGAATCATTAGACCGCCGTAGTGACCCCAGTCAGCTGGCCACCACGACTGGCTGTCAGTCATCAACGCGTGGACGTCTTGCTTGAGCGCGTCAAAATCGAGCTTTCTGACCTCTTCCCGATAGTCAAAATCTGCATCCATCGGGTTCGTTTTGCGGTCATGCTGGTGCAAGATATCCAGGTTGATTCCTTCAGGCCACCAGTCTTTATTCGACGTACCTGTGGAAGTATTACCACCGTGCATTACAGGACATTTACCACTCATCGCGCTCTCCCATCACTCTATTTTGTGTTAGTTGCTTTTTTTCTTGGTGGTGCTCGCTTTCTAGCGACCAAGTCAACTGACGTTGAGCGTCGTGTACGTTGTCTTTCTGACTAGCACGGACACCTCACTCACTTGGTACTGTTTTAAAGCAGATCAGCCATAGGCACAATTTGCTTTTTGCGACCGCTCTAATAGTTTTTACCCATCACCCCTGTTAATACCCACTCCTAGTCGCTGCTAACGGGTGAACTCCTCGGTGTCAATATCCGCTTGCTGCGCCTCGCTGTAGCGAGCCCCTGCGACCTGATCGGGCG
The DNA here is from genome assembly GCF_013415125.1 of Vreelandella glaciei. Classification (GTDB taxonomy): domain Bacteria; phylum Pseudomonadota; class Gammaproteobacteria; order Pseudomonadales; family Halomonadaceae; genus Vreelandella; species Vreelandella glaciei. The sequence continues at coordinate 122,830 of NZ_JACCDE010000007.1, forward strand.
TCATCATGGCATCCAACTGCTGCATTGTGATGGCATCAAGGCGCAGTGTTTCCGACGCTAAATTTTCGCGCATATGGTCAGGTGAGCGTGTCCCCGGAATGGGAATAATGTCGTCGCCTTTCGCTTTCAGCCAGGCCAGTGCCAGTTGCCCCGGCGTTACGTTTAAAGCCTGCGCCAGCGCCGCAAGGCGTTCAAATAGTTTTATATTATGCGGGTAGTTTTCGGCGCTGAAGCGCGGCATATTACGGCGCATATCGCCCTCTTCAAGACGCGCTGGGTCTTGAATGGCGCCGGTTAAGAAGCCGCGCCCCAGAGGGCTAAACGCGACCATGGCCGCGCCCACCTCTCGGCACGCATCGATCAGGGCGATTTCAGGGTTGCGCGTCCACAGCGAGTATTCCGACTGCACCGCGGCGATGGGATATTCAGTTGCCGCACGACGTAACGTTAGCGCAGAAACTTCAGAGAGCCCCACGCCACCAATTTTTCCCTCTTCCATCAAGCGCCCCAGCGCGCCGACGCTCTCTTCAATGGGGACTTGGCGATCCAAGCGGTGCAGGTAGTAGAGATCCAAATGGTCGGTACGCAGGCGCGCAAGGCTTGCTTCGCACTGTTTGCGCAGGTTTGCCGGACGGCCGTCAATCACCCGTTTGCCTGACTCAGGGTCCATCGCCATGCCGCATTTACTGGCCAGAAACAGCTGATGCCGCTTGCCCTCCAAAGCGCGCCCGACCACTTTCTCATTGGCCGTAGCGCCGTACAGGGTGGCGGTGTCAAAGTGGCGATAGCCCATATCAAAGGCCTCATCCAGCGCTCGTAAAGCCGCGCTTTCCGGCACGATGCTGCCGTAGCCGTGGGAGAGGTTCATACAGCCCAGGCCAATCGAAGGGGCATTTACGGCGTTAAGGCGCTGAAAGAAGCTCGACATCGATATTCCCATCATTAAAAGGACCGTTTTATAACGTTTCACCGCCGAACTGCAACGCGGCTAAATGACGATAGAGCGGGCTAGTGGTGATTAATTCATCGTGGGTGCCCGCTGCGATTAGCTTTCCACCATCGAGCACCAGCAAACGATCAGCGGCGATAACTGTGGCGAGCCGATGGGCAATGACGATGCTGGTGCGTCCTACCATCAGCCGATCCAGCGCCTGCTGTACTAGCCGCTCACTCTCCGCATCCAAGGCGCTGGTGGCTTCATCCAACAACAAAACTGCAGGGTTTTTAAGCAGCGCCCGGGCGATAGCGAGCCGCTGACGCTGGCCGCCGGAAAGCTGCACCCCACCGGGCCCCAGAGGCGTATCAAAGCCTTGAGGCAGCGCCTCGATAAAGTCGAGGGCACTGGCATCCTGGGCAGCAGTGCGCAGCCTTTCAATGCTCGCTTCGGGGTCACCATAGCGTAGGTTCTCAGCCACCGAGCCGCTGAACAGCACAGGCTCTTGCGCCACCAGCCCCATGACACTGCGCAAGGCAGCAAGCTCTAAGCTGCGGATATCACAGCCATCAAGGCTGATACGCCCTTGGCTAGGATCATAAAAGCGCAGCAACAACGCCAAGAGGGTGCTTTTACCCGCCCCCGAAGGCCCCACCACCGCTACCCGTTCTCCCGGCTTAATATGCAGATCAAACCCTTCCAACGCTGGGATTGCCCGGCCGGGGTAGGTGAAGCTGACGCTCTCCAGCACAATGTCACCTTTTGATGGCATCGGTAGGGGATGTGGATTCGCAGGTGACTGGATTGCGGGCTGAGTATCAAGCAGCTCCAATAAGCGCTCTGCCGCCCCCGCTGCGCGCTGCACATCACCCGCGACTTCAGCCAAGGTGGCGATAGCCCCCGCCGCCAGCACGGCATAAAAAATAAATGCTGATAGCTCGCCCGCGCTCATAGTGCCATCTAACACCGCCTGACCACCCTGCCAGAGCATTAAGCCAACTGCAGTAAACACCACTAGCATGGCGATACCGGTCAACCAGGCGCGCTGCTGGGTGCGCTCTACGGCGCTGCCGAACGCCTGCTCCACGCGCTGACCGTAGTGGGTTTTATCCGCCGCTTCGTGGGTAAACGCCTGGAGGGTTCGAATGCCGCTCAGCGCCTCCTCAGCATAACGGCCAAGTTCGGCCACACGATCCTGGCTAGTGCGCGAAAGTCGCCGTACCCGGCGGCCGTACCAGACAATCGGTAGAAGCGTAGCGGGGATGCCAATCAGCACCATCGCCGAGAGCCACGGCTGAGTCACCAGCATGAGCACCACGGCGCCTACCAGCATGACCAGATTGCGCAGCGCCAACGAGACCGAGGAGCCAAACAGGCTCTGTAGAACGCTGGTGTCCGCGGTCAGCCGAGAGGCGATCTCTCCGGCAGCACGGCCGGAGCTGGCGCTCTCGAAGAAACTCGGCTCTAAAGTGAGCAAATGATCAAACACGCGCTGGCGCAAGTCCGCAGCCAGGCGCTCGCCAATCCAGGTCACTTGGTAGTAACGAAGTGCAGAAACAAGCGCCAGCACCGTGACTACGGCCAGCATTAAACCCAGTGTTTGGGCCAACGCCTGTTGATCAGCGGCGAGAAAACCTCTGTCGATGACCAGACGCAATCCATTCCCTAGCAGGAGCACGCTTCCCGAGGCCATAAGTAGCGCCAGGCCAGCCAGAGCCAACCGCGTGCGGTAGGGGCGCAGTAGACCCAGCAAACGCAGCAGTACTCGGGGATTGGGGCGTTGATTCATAGTCGCGATTGCTCAACACATAAGGTGGTAGTCGACCATAGCAGGAGTAGCAGCGCCCTGCACAGAAACTAAAAAGCCCGCGATTGCTCGCGGGCTCAGTCCCTAATAGCTCTTAGTAGCCTAGCGTCCAGCTAAGTTACGTGGGTAGCTAAAACGCAAAGGCCTAATCAATCAACGGCAGCAGCGTATTTAAGCTATCACGGGCATCGCCATAGAACATGCGCGTGTTCTCTTTAAAGAACAGCGGGTTTTCGATACCAGAGTAGCCGGTGCCCTGGCCACGTTTGCAGACAAACACCTGCTTGGCTTCCCATACCTTCAATACCGGCATGCCAGCAATCGGGCTATTGGGGTCTTCTTCGGCCGCTGGATTAACGATATCGTTGGAGCCAATCACGATCACCACGTCGGTGGTAGCAAAATCGTCGTTGATTTCATCCATCTCCAGCACGATGTCGTAAGGCACCTTGGCTTCCGCCAGCAGCACGTTCATATGGCCCGGTAAACGGCCCGCGACCGGGTGGATACCGAAGCGCACGGTCTTGCCCGCTGCACGAAGCTTGCGCACCAAATCGCTCACCGCCGTTTGCGCCTGGGCCACGGCCATACCGTAGCCCGGTACGATGATCACGCTGTCGGCATCGTTCAGGGCGCTCGCTACGCCACCGGCGTCAATCGCCACCTGCTCGCCTTCGATCTCCGCCGCGGGCCCTTGGCTGCCACCAAAGCCGCCCAAAATGACGTTGATAAAGTTGCGGTTCATCGCCTTACACATAATGTAAGAGAGAATCGCACCGGAGGAACCCACCAGCGCGCCGGTGACAATCAATAGATCATTAGAAAGCGTGAAGCCGATAGCGGCCGCCGCCCAGCCGGAGTAGCTGTTGAGCATGGAGACCACCACGGGCATATCCGCACCACCAATGCCCATGATCAGGTGGTAGCCGATGAAGAATGCCAGCGCCGCCAGCACAATCAGCGTCCAGAAGCCTGCGCCGTTCAGGTAGAGAATGGCCAGCAGTAGCGACAGTACCGCCGCCCCAGCGTTAAGCATATGCCCGCCGGGCAACTGACGAGGCTTACCATCCACTTTACCCGCCAGCTTACCAAAGGCGACCACCGAACCGGTGAAGGTGATGGCGCCAATAAAGATGCCTAGCACCACCTCAACCTGCAGGAACATTAGCTCGTCGGGGGCTTTGGTGGCGACCAGCGCGGCGAAGGCGGAGAACTGATCCAAAGACGCTTCGGCGGCACGCGCGGCCATCACCCTGCGGCGCTCTAAATCTGCGCTCCAAGCCACCAATACCGCCGCTAAACCGACAAAGCTATGCAGCGCTGCGACAAGCTGAGGCATTTCGGTCATTTCGACCTTGCCCGCTACGTAGGCGCCAATACCCGCGCCAATCAGCATCATCGGAATCAGCCACCAGTAGCCGCCAATGCCTGGGCCGAGGGCAGTGAAGAACACCGCTACCGCCATGCCCACGATGCCGTACCACACGGCCCGCTTGGCTTTCTCTTGGTTACTCAAGCCGCCCAGCGACAGAATAAACAGTACGCTCGCCGCGATTGCCGCGGCAGATACGAATCCTTGCTCTAACATATCGTCTCTCCGCCGCTTAGGATTTTTGGAACATGGCCAGCATCCGGCGTGTCACCAGGAAGCCACCCACGATATTGATTGACGCGATAAGTATTGAGATCGCCGCCAGTACGCTAACCACTGCGCTGCCGGAGCCAATCTGCAGAATCGCCCCCAAAATAATGATGCCTGAGATCGCATTGGTTACCGCCATTAGCGGCGTATGCAGCGAGTGACTCACTTTCCAAATCACCTGGAAGCCGATAAAGCAGGCCAGTACAAAGACAATAAAGTGCTGCATAAAGGACGCTGGCGCCACTTGGCCCAGCAGCAACATCAGTACGCCGCCAACAGCCAATAGGCTCACCTGGCGCTTGGTTTGCGCTTTAAAGGCGGCTAGCTCAGTGGCCTTTTTCTCTTCCGGCGTGGGCTCTTTTTCTTTTTTCTTGGGTTTTGAAGCGCCAATCGCTTTCACTTTAGGGGGCGGCGGCGGGAAGGTGATTTCGCCATCGTGAGTCACCGTAGCGCCACGAATAACGTCGTCGTCCATATTATGATTGATCACGCCGTCTTTCTCAGGCGTAAGATCGGTCAACATATGGCGGATATTGGTGGCGTAGAGCAGCGATGACTGCGTTGCCATGCGCGAAGGAAAGTCGGTGTAGCCGATTACTACGACACCATTATCCGAGACCACGCGCTCATCTGGCTTGGTCAGGTCACAATTACCGCCCTTCTCGGCGGCCAGATCAATAATCACCGAGCCCGGCTTCATCGCCGCGACCATATCTTCCAGCCACAGCTTGGGCGCAGGCTTGCCGGGAATCAGCGCGGTGGTAATCACGATATCCACATCGGGCGCCTGCTCGCGGAAGCACTCCAGCTGTTTCTCGCGGAACTCAGGGCTTGAGGGCGAGGCGTAGCCACCGCTTTCAGAACCGTCCTGGCTATCCTCGAAATCGAGGAACAGGAATTCGGCGCCCATGGATTCGATCTGCTCAGAAACCTCGGGGCGCACGTCAAAGGCACGTACCACGGCGCCCAGGCTGGTGGCGGTACCGATCGCCGATAAACCGGCCACACCGGCACCAATCACCAGCACTTTGGCGGGGGGCACTTTACCTGCTGCCGTTACCTGCCCAGTGAAGAAGCGACCAAAGTTATTGCCCGCCTCAATCACCGCGCGGTAGCCAGCGATGTTGGCCATGGAGGAGAGCGCGTCCATCTTCTGTGCCCGCGAAATCCGCGGCACCATATCCATGGCAATAACGGTAGCACCCTGGGACTTACACTTCTCCAACAGCGCTTCGTTTTGCGCGGGCCAGAAGAAGGCTATCAGCGTTTGACCTTCACGCAGCCGCTCGGCCTCTTCATCAGAGGGCTCGCGGACTTTAATGACCACCTCAGCGTCGCGCCAGAGCGCGTCAGCCCCGTCCACCACGGTAACGCCAGCATCGCGATAAGTGTCGTCATTAAAGCCCGCGGCCAAGCCAGCGCCGGTTTCCACTACACACTCGTGGCCTAGCTTCTGAATCTGTTTGGCGCTCTCTGGGGTCAGCGCGACACGCGCTTCCCCCCGGGCACTCTCCTTCGGTGCACCTATTTTCACTCGCGTTCTCCTTTGTTTTTTCTGCTGCGGTTACCTTCCTACAGCGCCGCCGTACAGCGATTAGGCACTGCCCATTTTCGACGTTAGTCATACACCTGTTAGCTATCTAGGATCTAACGGAGCGGCTGCCAGATGCTATTCAACCTTTGATACAACAGGGTTGTTTAACTACAACACGGCTTGGTTGAGGCTTCAAGCCCCAACAAAAGAGCGAGGAAATTACTCCCAAAGTACCACAGGCAGTTGGCCCTACCGGTGCTTAACTGAAGAAGCGGCCATGGCAGTGATGCTTAACCGCTGACAGTGCCCGCACCAACATGTGTAGTAACACTTGTAACGACAGTTGCAACACCACTCACGACAATATGCTTACCAACGCAGGAGAGTTCCTTATGTGGACGAAACCGACCTATCAAGATATGCGCCTTGGCTTTGAAGTAACACTTTATATCTCTACTCGCTAAGACGCCGCCCCTGCCTTTATTAGGTTTATAGCAGGTAGGGGCTTTATTTACATCGCAGCACCGACTTAAGAGGCCAGCCTATGCAGGTTCTAGTTCTTGGGGCTGCCGCAGGGGGCGGTTTTCCTCAGTGGAATTGCAACTGCCCGAACTGCTTTCACGCTCGCCAAGGCAGCGGCGACCATCAACCACGCACTCAGTCATCCATTGCGTTAAGCGTTGATGGCAAACAGTGGCTGCTATGCAATGCCTCCCCTGACATTCGCGCCCAGCTCAACGCCAACCCGGAATTATGGCCAAGCGAACTGCGGGGCAGCGGTATTCGTGGCGTGCTGCTGGTGGATGCCCAGATCGACCACGTCACCGGGCTACTTTCCCTAAGAGAGGGCTGCCCGCTGGATGTATGGTGCACGCCCAATGTACATAACGATTTATCTACTGGGTTTCCACTGTTCACGATGTTGGAGCACTGGGGCGGGCTGCGCTGGCAGCCGCTTGGCTTGAAAGAGCATCAGGAGGTTGTCGAGTTTTCGATTCCCTTCCTGCCGGATATCGCGCTTACCGCCTTTGCGCTACACAGCAATGCCCCGCCCTACTCACCACGGCGTGGAGCGACTTCCTGTGGCGATAATCTAGGGCTGTATATGGTCGACCGCCGCAGCGGTAAGTCGCTGTGCTACGCCCCAGGACTTGGCAACCCCACACCACTGGCCATGCGCTTCTTACACGCCGCCGATGTGGTGATGGTAGACGGCACCCTGTGGGAAGACGACGAAATGCAGGCACTAGGCGTTGGCACCTCAACAGGTCAACAGATGGGGCACCTCGCGCTCAATGGCAGCGGCGGCATGTATGAGTTACTTAACGAATTGCCCTGCAGTACGCGGCGCATTTTGATTCATATCAACAACACCAACCCGATTTTAGACCGCACCAGCGAGGCGGCAAAAACACTTCAGGGCGCAGGCATCGAAACAGCCTACGACGGTATGAAACTCACGCTATAGCCCTATCGCCAATATTAGGAGATTGATCATGGCGCTAACAGCGATTACCCCCTGCGCTGCTGCCACCCCGCTCAATCGGGAGGCGTTCCGTGAAGCGCTGATGAATAAAGGGCAGTACTACCACCTTAACCACCCCTTTCAGCAGGCGATGGCCAACGGCGAACTTAGCCGAGAACAGTTGCAGGGCTGGGTGGCTAACCGCTTTTACTACCAACTGATGATTCCCCAAAAAGATGCCGCGCTACTGGCCAACTGCACGGATGTAGCCACCCGCAGACGATGGGTGCAGCGCCTGCTAGACCACGACGGACACGCTGGCGATGAGGGTGGGATTGAAGCCTGGCTGGCCCTCGGTGAAGCCGTGGGATTGCACCGCCATACGCTGCTGTCCCAGGAGCGCGTGTTACCCGGCGTGCGCTTTGCGGTGGATGCTTACCGCCACTTTGTAGCCCAAGCCCCCTGGCAGGAGGCAGCAATCTCATCGCTTACCGAGCTGTTTGCTCCGCTAGCCCACCAAAACCGCCTGGACACCTGGCCCCAGCACTATCCGTGGATTAACGAGCAGGGCTATCGCTACTTTCGTAAGCGCCTCAGCGAAGCCCGCCGAGACGTTGAGCACGGGCTGGAAATCGCCTTAAGCGTGTGTACAACGGTGGCGCTGCAGCAGCGTGCGCTGGACATCCTGCAATTCAAGCTCGATGTGCTGTGGAGCATGTTGGATGCCATGACCATGGCCTATCAGTTAGACCGCCCGCCTTACCACACCGTCACCCGTGAAGCGGTGTATCACCGTGGGCTTGAGCACTCACTTTACTAGACCTTGATTGACTAGCGCCGGGGAGTTCAACATGGCACAGCAAGACATTTACCAACTGCGACGCGGCTGGCGGTTACAGTGGGAGGCCATTCAGGGCTGCCACGTCATTCTTTACCCCGAAGGTATGGTCAAGCTCAGCACGACTGCCGGGGCGATTCTTGAACAGGTCGATGGTCGCCAATCCGTCGCCGACATTATCGCCACCCTACAGCGGCGCTACCCAGGCGCAGAGACCTTAACAGACGATGTCGTGCAGTTTATTGAAGAAGCCCGCAGCAACGGCTGGCTGACCGTGAAGGAGGTGCACTGTGGTTAATGGTAATACGGTTAATCAAAACAGAGCGAGTCCAACCGCCGAAGCTATCTCACCGCCCTTATGGCTGCTGGCAGAACTTACCTACCGCTGCCCGCTGCAGTGTGCCTACTGTTCTAACCCGCTGGCATTTACCCGCTACCAAAACGAGCTGGATACCGAAGCTTGGTTTAGTGTACTGCGTCAGGCGCGGGCCATGGGGTCGGCTCAGTTGGGCTTTTCCGGCGGCGAGCCGCTGATTCGCCAGGACCTCGAAGCGCTGGTCAGCGAAGCACGCACGCTGGGCTTTTATACCAACCTGCTGACCTCTGGCGTGGGCCTTACTGCCCAGCGGGTAGACGCCCTGGCAGAAGCGGGCCTGGATCATATCCAGATTAGCCTGCAGGCTGCCGACCCCGAACTGGCTCAGGCGCTGGCAGGCTCCGCCAAGGCCCATGCCAACAAGCTAGCTATGGCAAAAGCCGTCAAGGCCGCTGGCTACCCCATGGTATTGAACGTGGTGCTGCATCGGCACAATATCGATCAAGTTGGCGATCTGATTGCCCTCTGCGATGAGCTAGGCGCGGATGCGGTTGAACTGGCCAACTGCCAGTATTACGGCTGGGCGTTTTTGAACCGCCAAGCGTTGATGCCTACCCGTGAACAACTGGTACGTGCCGAAGCGGAAACCAACCGCTGGCGGGAAACACTGGCGGCAAGGGGCCGCGATATGTCGTTGTTGTTTGTGGTACCGGACTACTTTGAACAAGCGCCTAAAGCGTGCATGGGCGGCTGGGGGAGCATTTTTATGACCGTCGCCCCGGATGGCGCCGTGTTGCCCTGCCATAGCGCTAGGGAACTGCCGATGGCGTTTCCCAACGTAAAAGAGACGTCGCTAAAGGACATTTGGTACCAAAGCGATGCCTTTAACCGTTTTCGCGGCACCCAGTGGATGCCAACACTCTGCCAGCAGTGTGACGAGCGCGATAAAGACCATGGCGGCTGCCGTTGCCAAGCTTATTTGTTAACCGGCGATATCAACGCCACTGACCCGGTGTGCCAGCACTCTCCCCAGCATGGGTTGCTAGAGAGCCTGATCGCAGAAAACGCCCAAAGCACGCCTGAGCAAGCGTCCCTGATTCCCCGCAATGCCCGCCAATCAAAGCAGTTGCAAACAAAGCAGTTACAGAGCCAGGATGGTTCAGCGGAGCCTTCTCCCCGCCAAACGCCCGAGCTGATTTATCGGCAATAAATCTATTTATCAGTAATACACTCATTAAGGCTCGCAGGTGGCTCGCTCAGCATGGGCAGGCAACTGCGGGCAAACAGCTGCTAATGAATGACCGTTCGCTTGCCAGCCATCCACCCCATCGGGGTACCAATATAGCTCTTCATAGCCCATTGCCTCAGCGCGTCGGGCAGCATTCCAGGAAAGCCAGCAGTCGGTGCGGCAAAAGAACACCAACGGCGCTGCCTCCGCGTTCTCACGCTGCGCATCGAGTGTTTGTGTGAAGTAATCACGCCATTCATCTTCCAAAGTAGGGGCGCCCACGTTAGGCAGCCAAATACTGCCGGGGATCGTTAAGTGAGGACTATCCTGCAGAAAAAGGCCGTTATGCCAAGTTAGCGCGTAGACATCCACCAGAATGACCGACGGCGATTCCAGCAATACTTGAAAAGTATCGTCATCTAACGTGGTCACCCCGGGTAACGGTGCAGTGACGGGTGCTTTAAATGGCGGTAACCGATAGCCTTGTTGGTTAAACGCCGCTGCAGGTACGTCAGCACCCGCCACTCCGCTAACTATCCCACTTATCCACGCCAAACAAATGGTATAACGGCGCACAGAGTGCGCCGAGTGTTGCGTCGACATGATGGCATTACTCCCAATCAAACGGGCAGGCGGTACATCCCTCCATTTGGGCCATTTGGAAGTTACCGTAGTGGATACGTGCACCGGTCATATCAGCATCGTTAAGACGGGCAATGTTCATTTTGACTTCTTGCAGGTTAGCATCACGCAGATCCGCCCCTATCAGGTTGACCTTATTCATCCAGGCCATTTCCAGGTTGCTGCCCATCAGCTTCGCTCCCTGCATACTGGCCCCAGACAGTCGGGCGAACGCCAAATTGGCCCCCGTCAGGTCAGCATGATCAAACGTCGCCCCCTGGGCATAAATACTCCAGCTATCCAACCCAACCAGACTGGCATGGGAAAGATCGGCACCACGCAGGTGGGTGTTGGGCATACGCGCGCGATTAAGGTTAGCGTTGCGTAGCGATGCACCTTCAAAATCGACGCTGCGTAGATTGCTATGGCGGAAATCCGAGCCATCTAAGTTGCTGCCCGCAAAGTTAGCGCCTTGCAAATCAAGGTTAGAAAAGTCACCGCCGGATAAGTCCCTATTGGCGCACTGGGCGCCTGGCACCAACTCGCAGCCGTTATGCACTGGCGGTTGATACTCTTCAACATAATCGTCGGCAACGACACTGCCTATCGCGCTAAGGCAGAGAAAAATCGCTGTTGTTTGGCGTCGCCATAAAGGCACAGTATTAGGCGTTATCATTATTGTTCTCTCCACTACCGTTATCTTCCTTCAAAAAAGGGCGGCAAAGGCCGCCCAAGAGGTGTTAATAAATTAACGGTTAGCCAGATCTTTAACGAAGGACGGCAATTTGAAGACCCAGAACGAGCCGCCCTGGGCAATCGGTCGCGTAAGTTCCGCCATATCACCGCCCCACAGCGGAACTGCACCACCATAACCTGCAGTGACACCGATGTACTGCTCACCGTCCATTTCCCAGGTAACCGGTGGTGAAATGATGCCGGTGCCTACCTGAAACTTCCAAAGCTCTTCCCCAGTTTCAGCATGGAATGCCTTGAAGTAGCCATCCCCCGTACCGGTAAACACCAAATCACCGTGGGTGGCTAGCACGCCTGCCCATAGCGGCATAGGCTCTTTATGCTCCCAAGCATACTCGCCGGTAACCGGGTCTACAGCGCGCAGAATACCCACATGGTCGTCGTACATACGCTTAATACGGAAGCCCATACCCAAGTAAGCGGCGCCTTCTACATACTCGACTTCCTCAGTCCAGTAATCCTCTTTCCAGTGATTACCCGGCACGTAGAACAGCCCGGTATCTTCGCTATACGCCATGGGGTTCCAATTTTTACCGCCCAGGAACGGAGGCGATACTTCAACAGGCTCCGAGCGGGTTTGGCCTTCTTCCAAACGCGGTGGACGCTGGCCTTCAGCCTCAACCGGGCGGCCGGTTTCCAGATCGATATGGGTCGCCCAAGAGATGTTATCGACAAAGGGAAAAGCGTTGATGAGCTCGCCGTTAGTGCGGTCAGTGACATAGAAGAAGCCATTACGGTCAGCGTGGGCGCCCGCATTCACCGTTTGGCCATTCTCATCTTCGTATTCGAACAATACGATTTCGTTATTGCCTGAAAAGTCCCAGGTGTCGTTGGGCGTGTGCTGATAGAACCACTTCACTTCGCCGGTCGAGGGGTCGATACCCAGTTGACCAGAGGTATAGAGGCTATCATAGTCAGCCGGGTCGCCGTCTTCCGAGGTGCGTGCCCAGCCGTTCCAGGGGGCCGGGTTACCCGCACCAATGATAATGGTATTGGTGTCAGGGTCGAAGCTGGCGCTCTGCCATGGCGCACCGCCGCCTTGGCTCCAGGCTGGTACTTTGCCGGTGTCGCTGTCTGGGTCATCGGGCCAGGAGGGTGCGCTGGCATCACCCGTTGGGGTGCTCTCCTCACCGTTCAAACGCCCCATATGACCTTCAACAAAGGGGCGCATCCAAATCTCTTCACCGGTATCAGGGTCACGGGCATAGAGCTTACCCACAATGCCGAACTCATCCCCTGAAGAGCCATGAATCAGCAATACGCGACCCGTTTCGCTATCTTCTACAATCGTTGGTGCGCCCGTCATGGTGTAACCCGCGCGGTGGTCACCAAAGCGTTCGCGCCACACCACTTCGCCAGTATCTTTATTTAGCGCCACAATTCCCGCATCCAACGTACCGAAGAACACCTTGTCGCCGTAAATGGCCGCGCCGCGGTTCACTACGTCACAGCAAGGGCGAATATCGCTGGGCAGTCGATGGTTATAAGACCACAACCTCTTTCCAGTACGTGCATCAATGGCAAAAATACGTGAATAGGAGCCGGTAACATAGATAACGCCTTCATGGATCAGCGCCTGTGACTCCTGGCCACGCTGCATTTCATCGCCAAAGGAGTGAGACCATGCAGGGGTTAGCATCTCTACATTGTCTGCGTTAATTTGATCCAGCGGGCTGTAGCGTTGGGCTTTCACGCCCATGCCGTACATCAGCACCGTTTCAGTGTTGTTATGGTCATTGAGAATATCGTCCCAGGTCACCTCGCTGGCGTGGGCTGTCAATGCAACGCCCCCAACACCTAGGGCAGAGGCGTAAGCAACGGCGGCGGTGAGAGTACGCAGGCGAAAGGGCCACGAAATTTTGCGGGCTGACGTGTTGTTATTGATAGCGTATGTCATGGTTTTTCCATCCGAGTAATGATCACAATGCAATGGCTGCAAAGCGGCCAAGCTGCTGCTTGCGTGGTGCCAGCAAGACTAAGCTCAGCTTAGAAGCCCAGATCAAAAACCAACCTACCTCTCCAGTCGCGTTCTCATCCTAAATTAGCACTACTTCCAAAGGAGGAGGCTAGCGATGCCTAAGGTGCTATAGGTTCGGCAAGATTACCTGCCTATGCTCACTCAAGTAACGATACATTGAGCCCCTGAGGAGCTATTCCATGACAACGCTTACAAAAACAATCTCAAAAACAATCTCAAAAACAATCACAACGGCAATCTCAAAAACGGCCGCTACCAAAACACCCATAGGCCAAGCGGGGGCTATCGCCCTTGTGGCTTTGCTGGCTGCACCAATGGCATGGTCCCATGGCAGCGTAACCCCGCAAGCCGTTGATACTAAAGATCTTGAGCGCTTAGGTGACGAATGGCGGGAAGAGAATCCTTACCGTGATCACCCCCAACATGATCTAGCCGTGGACATTGGCGCCCGCGCTTATAACAGCAACTGCGCCGCTTGCCACGGCCTGGAAGCAAAATCCGGCGGCATCGCCCCCGACCTACGCGAGCTGGAGAATGGCCCGTGGGGCGATGAGTGGTTCAAAGAGCTGGTCACGAACGGTGCCGAGCGCAATGGCCGTGTGCTAATGCCGCGTATGTCCGACTACGTCAGCCAAGAAGCACTGTGGGCCATCCGCACCTGGTTAGAAACGGTCAGCATAGAAACGACCGGACAGTAATCGCTAAGCTGGGAGGTACTATGGCAACCCCAACGCCCATCATCACGTTACCACGGCTCGCCGCGGCTCTTCCTGCATTCCTCGCAGCGTTTATCTGGCTAATAGTTATGTTGCCCTCCCCCGCCTTGGCCACCGTGAACACCGCTGAACAGGATCCGCTTGATTCCTTTATGTGGCCTGTGTACCGCGAGCGCTTTTTGGGCGACGCCCCGGTGGTGTTTGATGAGCGGGTCATTGTTAGCGCGCCAAGTTTCGCCGAAGACTCAGGCCAAGTACCCATTGAGTTAGACGCCCGCGGATTAGCAGCCAACGGCGAGCCGATAACCGACATCATCGCCTGGGTGGATCTCAATCCTATTCCCCGCCTGTTTCACTACTCACCGATGAGCCATGGTCTCGCCAAGCTTTCGTTAAATATTCGCTTGGAACAAGCCTCTGCGGTACGCGTAGCAGTGAAACAGGGGGATACTTGGCACGTGGGCGGCACCTACATTGAAGCAGAAGGCGGCGGCTGTACCACGCCGGGTATTGCCGGCGCTGACAACGACTGGGAAAACACCTTCGGCGAGCTGCAGGGACGGCTGTTTGCCACTGAAAGCGAACAGCGCCTACGGGTGCGTCTCTCTCACCCCATGGACAGCGGTTTAATTCCCAGCCTGCCCGCCTTTTACGTACAGTCGTTTGAGCTGCTGGATCAGCAGGGTCAGAAAGTGGCCGCGCTGGATATCGAAGCCTCGGTGAGCGCCAACCCCACCCTGGGGCTTCATATGCGTCCCTCTGCGGAGGGCTATGTGATTGGCGCCCGGGACAACAACGGCAACCGCTTTTCTATTGGGCTGCAACCATGAAAACGCGCTTATTTGCGAGCATAGCGGCGCTGCTGAGCACACCGCTAGCAGCCAGCGAGCCGGTCATGTTCTGCGAACGTCCGCTAACGGCCCAGCCGATTGCAGAGAACACCTGGATGGTGGAAGGCTTAAGAGAAGAGCTTTCCACCAGCAACTGCGGCCATATCGGCAACCAAGCATTTATTGCCACACCCAACGGTACCATTCTCATTGACAGCGGCAGCAGCCCACGCTTTGGCGAAACACTCAAAACACTGATTGCGCAGCACACCTCCCACCCCGTACGCTGGGTTTTGAATACCCACCACCACCCCGATCACTTTTTCGGTAATGCCGCCTTCGACGAGGCAGAGCACCTCACCTTAGCCAGCACTCGTGCGCTGATGGCCCGCGACCGAGAAGCACTGATCGATAACGTAGAGCGGCTGACCGGGCGCAGCTTGGCGCGCTCGCATATTGCCCTGCCCGACACGATTGAGGCAGGCGAGGTAACGCTGGGAAGCTACCCACTCACGCTATACGCCATGCGCGGCCACAGTGGTGGTGACCTAGTCATTATGGATCACGCCACCGAGGTTCTGTTTTTGGGCGATATGGGCTTCTACCAACGTGCTGCCGCTACTGCTCACAGCCCTGGCTTGCAACAGTGGCAGGAAGAACTTAACGATCTACTTGGTCTCAACGCCCGCATCGCCGTGCCCGGCCATGGCCCCAGCGCGCCGTCCAACACGGTGTTAGAGCAAACCGCTCACTACCTCGCATGGCTAGACCAGCGCCTCGGTAACGCGGCTAGCGAAGGGCTGGGGGCCAACCATATCTTGGCCGTCGAGATTCCTGACGCCTTTAACACCATAGCGCTCACTGAATACGAGTTTACCCGTAGCGTGATGCAGCTTTATCCTCGCTATGAAGCACGGCTGCTGTGGGGTACCCCACAATAAGGAGCACACACCTATGCGGCTTACCCTGGCAGATGCCGCCGAACCTATCGATACCCTGGGCGAATTGCACAGCGACACCCAGGCCGTTTACTGGCTGGCTCGCTGCCCGCAAACGGGCGACATGCAGCTTTGGCGATGGGCGGCTGACAGCAACGAGGCGCCGCAATGTTTGATAGAGGACGCTGTGGGCAGCCGCGTGAACCAGTACGGCGGCGGCAGCTATACGCCACTGCTGGAGGGCATCGTGTGGGTCCGCCAGCACGACCAGGCGATTATGCACCGCGACCACCACGGCGCCAGCCACTGCTGGCAGAAGCGGCCACAAACAGCCTACGGTGGGCTGTGCGCAGATTCTAAGCGCCAGCGTGTATTCGCGGTTGAGGAAGATACCCATGGTCAGCGTCTTATCGCCATTACTGCCAGCCATCGGTACGTATTGGCAGAAGGCCGCGATTTCTACGGCGCGCCGATATTAAGCGACGACGGTAACTATTTAGCGTGGGTGAGCTGGTCACTGCCTGATATGCCTTGGCAGCGTAGCCTGTTGCACCTCGCACAGGTGACGGCTAACGGTAGGCTTACCGCCTTTGAGCGCTGGGACTTCGGCGCAGCGATTAGCCAGCCGCAGTTTGGCCCTCATAACGCGCTGATCTGCATGAGCGACCACGCTGGCTGGTGGCAGCCCTGGCAGGTTAGCTTGGCCACCCCCCTTTGCCTGAGCAGCGCTCCGGTTGATCACATCACCACACCGTGGCAACTGGGTGAGCGCCAGCACGCCTGGCGAGACAATCGGCAGGTTTACTGCCAACTCCACCAGGGGGCGGCTCAGCTTTACCGACGCTCCGGCGAGCAGGTCGAAGCACTGCTATCAGCCCCCGGCCGCGTGGTAAGCATTACGCTGGCAGAACACGGTGATTACGCCATAGTGCAAAACGCCTGCTGCGGCGCCCGGCTGATACGCTTCAACGAAAATGGCTCACGCAAATGCCTAGTGGGTAAGGTCGTGAGTAACGTAACGAAAAATCTAGTGACTGAACCTCCCGCCACGGCACAATGGTTGGAAACACGCGTTGGCAACGCAGGCGAAACGGTGCACGGCTTTTTCTACTCAGCCTTAGCCAACCGCACTGCACCACTGATTGTCCGCGTTCACGGCGGACCTACCGCCGCCACCTATCCTATTTACGACCCGCTGGTAGCCTACTGGCAGCAGCAGGGCTTTCATGTACTAGATATCAACCCACGGGGCAGCGGCAACTTTGGCCGCCACTACCGCGAGTGTTTAGCGGGCCTGTGGGGCATTAGCGATACTGACGATGTGATCGCCCTGGTTAACGCCGCCTGCGCACGCTTTGCAATAGATACAGCGCGCTGCTTTATCCGTGGCCAAAGCGCTGGCGGGTTTACCGCCCTCAATGCCCTGGCCACCACGCCCCTGTTTGCTGCGGCCACTAGCCTGTACGGGGTAACTGATGCGTTATCGTTATCAGCAAAAACACACCGCTTTGAATCCGGCTACTTGGCCTGGCTAATCGGAGACGAAACCCAGCTCGCCCAGCGCAGCCCTGCTTACCACGTCACCCGTTGCCAGCGACCATTACGAGCCCTGTTTATCCAGGGTGGCAACGATGCCGTGGTAGTACCGGAGCAGACCCACGCCATGGCGCGGCATATCGAACAGCAAGGTGGAGAGGCGCAAACACTGCTATTCGATAACGAATACCACGGCATTCGCCACCCCCAAGCGCGCCAAACCATGCTGGCTCGCGAGCTGGCCTTTTATCAATAAGATGACTTGCCCCCTAACGACGGCACCAAGGTCGTAAAGCAACAATCTCCTAAGGTGCTTAAGATAATGGTTAACAATTATAAACGAGACCGCCCCATGACTTCGCCGCTCACGCAACTTCGTAAGTTTGTCGCGCCTGAAATTATTTTTGGCGACGGTGCGCGCCACGCGGCAGGCAATTACGTCTCTACTTTTGGGGCAGAAAAGGTACTGCTGGTCTCTGATCCTGGTGTACTCCTGGCGGGCTGGGTGACCGATATTGAAGCCAAACTGCTGGAAGCCAACATTGCCGTTGAGCGTTTTACCGCCGTCTCCCCCAACCCCCGGGTAGATGAGATTATGGCCGGTGCCGAGATCTACCGTGAAACCGGCTGCAAGGCGATTGTGGCGATAGGCGGTGGCAGCCCGATGGACTGCGCCAAGGGGATTGGTATCGTCACGGCCCACGGCGGGCATATTCTCGATTTTGAAGGCGTTGATACGATTCGCGTGCCGATTCCTCCGCTGATTTTTATTCCTTCAACGGCGGGCACCTCGGCGGATATTTCCCAGTTTGCGATTATTTCTGACCAGCAGCGGCGCATGAAATTCTCGATTATCAGCAAGGCCGTCGTGCCGGATGTCTCGCTGATCGATCCTGAAGTCACCATGACCATGTCGCCCTACCTGACCGCTTGTACCGGGGTCGACGCGTTAGTGCATGCCATTGAAGCGTTCGTTTCAACCGGCAGCGGCCCGCTCACCGATACCCACGCCTTGGAAGCCATGCGTTTGATCAGCAGCCATCTTGAGGCGCTGGTGGCGAATCCTACCGATGGAGAGCTGCGCGCTCAGGTAATGCTAGGCAGCATGCAAGCGGGCTTGGCGTTCTCAAACGCTATTTTGGGCGCCGTACACGCTATGTCGCATAGTTTGGGCGGCTTCTTGGATCTACCCCACGGTTTGTGCAACGCTATGCTGTTAGAGCATGTGGTGGCCTATAATTATGATGCCGTCCCCGATCGTTTTAAGCGGGTCGCCGAAGCCGTCGGTATCGACTGCCGGGGGCTGTCACAGCAGCAGATCAAAAAAGCGCTGTTCCGGTATTTAGTCGATTTAAAACATGCGGTTGGCCTGGGAGGCACGCTTGGCAAGATGGGCGTCTCACGCAGCGATGTGCCGTTTCTCACCAACCACGCGCTGGGCGACCCCTGCATTTTGACCAACCCGCGCCGTTCCAACTCAAGGGATGTAGCGGTGGTGTACGAAGAGGCGCTATGAAAAAAGCCAACGATCCTTCGGGCTTTTCGGTCAGCGATCTGCTCGGGCTTGGCCAACAGTCGGCGCGCAAAAGCTATTATCGCGAGCTGTCAGTGCGCTTAGAAGAGCTTGAAGTTGAGCGCAATCGCTATAAATGGCTGTTTGAAAACGCGCTACACGGTATTTTTCAGGCATCGCTCTCCGGCAAACTGCGCGCCGCCAACCCGGCACTTGCCGCCATGCTCGACGATAGCAGCGTAGCGCATACCCTGGAGCGCTGTGCCCGCTTTGACGCGCTCTTTGTTAACGCTACCACTGGGCAACAGCTGCGCGACCTGCTGCTCATTCAAGGGCACGTAACAGGCCAAACCACCTTGTTGCAAGGAGCTTCTGGTCACCAAGTTCCCGTCGCCATTACGCTGATCAAAAAGCCCGCCGAGCTTGCCGGAGACGAAGACCTGATCGAAGGCTTTGTGGCAGATATTACTGAGCGTGAGCGCGCCCGCCAACACTTAGAAACACTCAACGCCCACTTGGAAGCCCGGGTAGCTGACCGCACCCAGGCACTGGAACGTCTCAACGAGGCGCTTAGAAACGCGCGCGATGCTGCCGAGTTTGCCAACCACAGTAAAGACCGCTACCTGGCCGCCGCTAGCCATGATCTGCTGCAACCCATGAACGCTGCACGCTTATTGGTGGCCTCACTACAGGAGCGGTTGAACGACAGCGATAATCTAGTCCTGGTTGAGAGGGTGCAAAACTCGCTGGAAAGCGCCGAAGCGATTCTTTCCGACCTCTTGGATATTTCAAAACTGGATCACGGCCAAGTACAGCCGCAACTACGCCACTTTAATCTCGACGATATTCTTAGCAATCTCGCTGACGAGTTTGCCCCCGTGGCGCAACGAAAAGGGTTAACGCTGCGCTATGTGCCCTGCCATCAAGCGGTGACCAGCGACCCTCATCTACTCAGTCGTATTGTGCGCAACTTTCTGGCTAACGCTTGCCGCTATACCCAGCATGGCGGCATTTGCCTAGGCGTGCGACGTCACAGTGACACCAGCCTGACCATAAACGTCGTCGATAGCGGTATTGGTATTCCCGAAAGCGACTACCAGCTTATTTTCCGCGAGTTTCATCAACTCAACGCCACTCGCGCGCGCGATCGCCAGGGCGTTGGCCTAGGGCTTGCGATTGTGGAACGGATTAGCCAGCGCCTTGAGCACCCGCTTTCTGTGCGTTCTGCCCCCGGCCAAGGCTCCTGTTTTGCGGTTAGGGTGCCCCGTGCCAGCGGTATTTCCTTTAGCCAAGCTCCCACCCCCAGCGCGCCGTTTTCCGCTGACGCCGAGTTCGAAGGGGTGCGCGTACTGATCCTGGATAACGAACCAGCCATTCTTGAAGGCATGGCGCTGTTGCTCAGTGAATGGCAGGTCAGTTGCGATACCGCGCTGGATGTGACGGCCGCCAAAGCCTGCTCGGAGGCGCCGGATATGCTGCTAGTCGACTTGCACTTAGACGATAGCGTGACTGGGCTGGAGGCCATTCGACAACTTCGACACCACTGGCATGACCCGCAGTTACCTGCCGCCATTATCAGTGCCGACCGCTCTGACCACTGGCAAAGGCGGTTACGTAATGCCGGCGTGCCGCAGTTAAACAAGCCGGTACGCCCCGGCAAACTGCGCGCACTACTACGTAGCCTGCTCAATGGCTAACCCACGCTTCCCACAGTCCTGTATCTCCCTGCCTAACGGCGTGCAGGGCATGCTGGCCCACGCACCCCATTTAACCCATGCTCACGTTAGCATCACTATTGCAGCGGGCTATTTGGATGAGCCCTCCACCCTGCCAGGCCTAGCCCACTTACTGGAGCACGTGCTCACCACCGCACCACTGACAACCTCCTCTAGCACCAGCCTGCTCACGTGGCTTGCCCAGCACCAGGGCGGGCTGAACGCCCACACCGATGACTACGTCACCGATGTGCATTTCTCGATACCGGCAGACAGCCTGGAAACGGCGGCTCTCACTGTTACCAGCCAGCTCGCCACGCCCACTCTTTCGTCGCCGACCATTCACACTGAAGTCGCCGCTATTGACGCCGAATGGCAGGCCCGCCAGCACAGCTCGGCGATGCAACGGCTATCAGCCATCGCCACACTCAGTGACCCGCAGCATATCGGTGCAGGCTGCCGCCACGGCAACGCACAAACGCTGGGCCATCACACTGGGTTACTTCATGAGGCGCTGACCGCGTTTCACCACGACCACTACCACGGCGGCCGCGTTAGCATTGCAATTATCAGCCCCAGGACCACAGAAGCGGTGACCCGCCTTATTCAACGTATGGCAACGCTGTTCAACCCGCTACCGCCCAACGCTCCGGCGCTTGCTATTACACCCCGCTGGGGCAGTCTGCCCCGCGCTAAGGTGGTCGGGACGGCCAACGCCGTTGAGCTATTGTGGCCGCTACCCTCGTCCGTTTCGCGTCATCAGTTTAACGCCCTTAGCGACACTGCCGATTCGTTAAACCAAGGCCACCTGGTGGATCAGTTAGCTGACTCGATTATCGACTACCACGCGACTGCCGCCCCAACCGGGGCTTCAGACGCTTTCAGCTTGGCACTAACCGGTACCGCATCGCAGGAGCGGCTGGACGTGCTGGCGGCTTCCCTCAGCGAACGTCTAGCAGCCCCGCTCGCGACGGCCCCTATCGATCACCGCACCGTTTGGCAGCCCCCTGCCGGTACCGTGCAACTAGCGTCGGCGTGGTTTGTCTATGCGCGCCAGCAAACATTGGCACGGCGGCTTGCTGCCAATACAGCGGCTCGGCCATATTTTCCCACCAGAGATCCCAGGCCAGTTCCCCGCTGGCTTGTTTATAACGCGCCTACAACGTTCCAGCATGCTGACGATGCAGCACAATTGGCGGCCAGCCCTCATGTGCAGCGTTGGTGCGGCCAGTATGGTGTCAGCGATGATTTCGCCTCCCTTGCCGACACCACCTGGGCAGCCTGTTTTATTCCCAACGCAATGTTCCTTCCCGCCCCCCTGGCTGCCAAACGGTGCGCCCGCCGCGGCGTGATATGTCAGCACATGCAACTTGCGCAGGGCAGTTGGGTGATAACCGTGGGGGAGGGAGCGGCCGTTGCCATGCAAACCTTACTGCAAGAAGCGCATGTCAATACGGCCATTGTTCCCCAAGGACTCCTGGCTCAGCGGTTGATCCAGCGCCTGACACCGCTGCCTACCACACCGGCGGTATGGGTTTCCCATGAAGCAGAGGCAGAGGTCGTTTGCCACGCGCTGGCAGGGTTGGCCAGCCGCATGGCAACACGCTCTGTGCAGACGCCTGCTACCAATGCGCCGGCCAGCACAGCCATCATGCGCACACTGAGCTTACCGGGCACGCCCACCCAGCGCTGGCTATTAGCGCTGGTTGAGCAGCACCACAGCGCGGCCTTTTTTCAGCAGGCGCGATATGACCATCACTTGGGGTATGTCGCGGCGGTACGCAGAAGCGACGGTGCGCCCTGCTCACTTGGCTATGTGGTGCAAACCAGCGAAGACACTGAACCAGTAGGCGAAAAGCTACTAGCCATCACCAATGCCCTGTGGCAAGCGGCGGAAGATGCCCTAAAGACGCCAAACGCCCTTAAACGCTCGCTCACACCGCCTGAAACGCCCCTGGCCGCGCTGATCATCCAGTGGCAAAGCCTCTTGTCAGGCACTGATCAGCCACTGCATCGGCTTGGGCAGCACAGCATCCATTCACAGGCGCTGACCGATTTGCCCGCTCTGATAAACACCCACGGTCACTGGCAAACCCACTGGTTGGATAGTGCTGGCCACTATCGCATTAACGATTGAGGCGAGTCAGCGTTTGAGGAACTGAGAAAAATCGATATCGTTGGCCGATAAAATAGCTTGTACGCGGCTGGTCACCCCCAGCTTGCGCAAGATCGCCGACACATGGGCTTTCACTGTGGTTTCCGCGATATTGAGGTGATAGGCAATCATCTTGTTAGACTCACCGCGGGTCATGTGTTCCAACACCTGTAGCTGTTTGCGGGTCAGTTGGCGCAGCTGTTCCGCCTTAAAACCCTGCTCCTGGTGGCGACGCTTACGAATACTGTCCGGCGCGCGCATCGCATCGGCGGGTAGAAAGATATTGCCTTCCAGTACCTGGGCAATGGCGTGGCGCATCTGATCACGGGACAATGATTTGGGGATAAACCCCGCTGCACCACAAGAGACCGCCTGAAGAATAATCTGCTTATTCTCTTCCGCAGAAACAATCACCACCGGAATCGTAGGATGCTCATTACGCAGCTGCAAAAGCCCCGTTAACCCGTTCATGCCAGGCATATTTAAATCCAGCACTATCAAGTCAAGATCAGGATCCTGCTGGGCATGAGCGAAAGCCGCTGCAAAATCTTCCACCTCGATAACCTCAGCACCTGCGTAAGCTTCACGGATCACGCGCGCCATAGCGTCACGTACCAGAGGGTGATCGTCGGCAATCAGGAGTTTATACGTTGCTGTCATTATTATGGTTGCCTGTGGTTTAGCTAAATCCCGCTTACTGCCTCTTTGCTGACACTCTACTAAGTCACCCGCCTTTATTGAAGCAACTTCCAACCATCAAGCGGGTCGCAGTGCCCCTGAAGAGGCTTGCTGTCGGAAGGTGCCGGCGAACTCAACCAGTGATTGAGTTAGCCAGATGAGCGCAGGTTCATTGGCAAACAGCCCATGCTGAATCAGCGTCATTTGCAGCGTTGGGAGCTCTTTGGGCGGCTCCACCATACGCACTGGCAGCATCATGACAAAGCGCTCAGCCATCTGACGTGGCAGCGTCATGATCGCTTCCGTCAGCGCCACTACCCGCGCTGCGGCGATGTAGTTGAGATTTTTAGAGATTATCCGGCGGGTTAAGCCGTGTTGAACCAGGCAGCTATCGATATTACTAGGGCGCAGCCCGCTAATATCCGCCAGCTCCACATGGAGCGCATCCGCAAACTGACCAATATTCAGCCCTTCGCCCACGCGGCCATTATGGGTAGCGGCCAAGCAGACCAGTTCCTCATCCATCCAGGGAGTCTGAATCACGCCACTGGGCAACGCGCTTTGGCTATCCAGCCCTACCACCATATCAATTTGGCGCTGTTCCAGCCCCTCACTCAGCACATCCGGGGTAATCAACTCAATGGAAAAGCTAATGCCCGGCGCATAGGCCAACAGCTGACTTAAAAAGAGCGGGTACATGACCTCTTCAAAGTAATCCGTGGTGGCGAGCGTAAAGCGTCGCGTGCTGTTGGCAGGCGTAAACATTGCGGGGGGCGCAAGCCCTTGCCGCAGCATCGCCAGCGCCTGTTGCACCACGGGCAGCAGCTCAAGTGCCCGGGGTGTCGGCTGCATACCGTTTTCGGTACGCACCAGCAGCGGATCATCCAGCGACTCACGCAGCCGTTTTAAGGCATGGCTCAAGGCGGGTTGGCTTAAATGCAGCGTTTCTGCCGCGCGAGTGACGTGACGCTCGTGCATCAGCACCTCAAACACCAGCAGCAAGTTTAGGTCGAAATGGCGAAGTAAGCGCATAGCCTCTCATTATTCACATCACGAATGATTAAATTCTAAACATTCATTTAATTTATCACCAGAAATTGCTTATTGTCTGCTGCTTATTCGCCCACCCGCAACTATCAACGATAATCCAGCACGCAAGGAGAAGCACACCGGTGACCCACCCACAAACACAAACCATGCCCAGCCTTTATGGCGATGTGATTTCTACCTTTATGGGCGTAGCAAAAGCAACGGATCCTAAGACAACCGACGCTGACGTTGTGGTGAGTGGCGTTCCCTTTGACCTTGCATGTTCGGGCCGTTCAGGCACCCGCATGGGGCCGAATGCTATTCGTCAAAGTACCGCTAACCTGATCTGGGAAGGCAAGCGCTGGCCTTGGGATTTCGCCCTAGAAGATCGCCTCAAGGTGTGCGATGCAGGCAACGTTGATTACGCCTATGGCGAGCCCGAAAGCCTGGTCGATAACCTGGAAACCCACGCCAACCGCTGGTTAAAAGCGGGTAAAAAAATGCTTACCCTGGGCGGCGACCACTACATTAGCCTGCCGCTGCTGCGCGCCCACGCCCGAGAGCACGGCCCGCTGGCGCTGATCCATTTCGACGCCCACACCGATACCTACGAGCAGGGCACACGCTTTGACCACGGCACCATTTTTCACCACGCTTTAAAAGAAGGCTTAGTGGTGTCTGAGCACTCGCTGCAAATTGGCATTCGCACCAGCTACGACCGTCACAACCATCCTTACGAGGTACTGGATGCGGACTGGGTCAACGACCACGGTGCAGCGGCTGTACTGGAGCGAATTCGCGCCAAAGTGGGTCATCATCCTGCTTACGTCAGCCTGGACATTGATGGCCTGGACCCGGCATACGCCCCCGGTACCGGCACGCCCGTCTGTGGGGGTATGTCGACTGATCTAATGCTGAAAGTGATTCGCGGTATGGTGGGAATGGAGTTAGTTGGCATGGACGTGGTGGAAGTCAATCCTGCCTACGATCACGGCGACATTACGTCGCTCGCTGCTGCGACATTAGGGCTTGAGTTTTTGTATGCGCTGGCGGCGTCTAAACGGGGATAATTGCCGAAAACGTGATGGTTGGTTTGATAAGCCCCTGAATAAGCAAACTATATAGGTCACATGCTGCTTAAGAAGGGGCTAAATTTCCAAGAGTTCACGTTAGAGCTACTTAACACTCAATGGCATTAACCGCTAACCCTCCTTTGGATGTCTCTTTATACTTATCCAGCATATCTCGCCCTGTATCGCGCATGGTACGAATGACTTTATCCAATGATATAAAGTGAGTGCCATCGCCGCGTAATGCCATTTGAGCGGCGTTGATCGCCTTTACCGTTGCGATAGCGTTGCGCTCGATACAAGGGACTTGAACCAACCCGCCAACGGGGTCACAGGTTAACCCTAAATTGTGCTCCAAGCCGATTTCGGCCGCATGCTCGACTTGTTCGGGCGTGCCCCCCATCACATCAGCCAAGCCAGCCGCTGCCATGGCACAAGCCGACCCGACCTCCCCCTGGCAGCCCACTTCGG
The DNA here is from genome assembly GCF_013415125.1 of Vreelandella glaciei. Classification (GTDB taxonomy): domain Bacteria; phylum Pseudomonadota; class Gammaproteobacteria; order Pseudomonadales; family Halomonadaceae; genus Vreelandella; species Vreelandella glaciei. Next base: position 148,597 of record NZ_JACCDE010000007.1, read on the forward strand.
CGCCGGAGATCGAGGCATTTTTCTTACACAGAATGCCAATGGCGCCTGCCGCCAGCAAAAAATCCACCACGTTTTTCTCACAGGCGTTGGGCTGAAACTTCATATAGTAGTGTAAGACGGCGGGGATGATGCCTGCGGCACCGTTGGTGGGCGCCGTGACCATGCGCCCCCCTGCAGCATTCTCTTCGTTAACGGCGAGGGCAAAAATATTCACCCACTCCATCGCTGAGAACGTTGAGGCGATCAGGCAATCATTCTGCTCTGCCGCTTGAAGACGCTGGTGAAGCAGCTTAGCCCTTCGCTTAACTTTTAAACCGCCCGGCAGTATCCCTTCGTGGGTTAATCCATTATCGATGCATTCACACATCACTTGCCAGATACGCCACAGTTCGTTTCTGACCTCCTCCTCAGTCCGCCATACTTTCTCATTTTCCAGCATCAGCCGGCTGACACTTAGCTGCTCTTTTTCACATAGCGCCAGGAGTTCGTCAGCCGTGTCGAAGTTGTAAGGAAGAGTAGCTCCATCTAAATCGTCTAACGGCATATCTAACTGGGCTTGCTCAACAACGAAGCCGCCGCCCACCGAATAATAGGTATTTTGATACACCAAGTCGCCCTGATGCGTGAAAGCTTTGAGCCTCATGGCATTAGGGTGGTGGGGCAAGCTCTCTTCATGAAAAAAGAGGTCACTATCCCAAACAAACTTCACTGTTTTATGTCGACCCAGCTGTAATGACTGGCTCTCTTTAAGCGCCTGAATGGCTGGCTCAATAATCGAGGGATCTATTGTGCTAGGGCGTTCACCCATTAATCCCATAATAATCGCGTTATCGGTGGCATGTCCGATACCCGTGGCGGACAACGAGCCATAAAGATGGACTTCAAGATGCCCTACCTCATCAAGCAGGCTGTTTTCGCGCAGGGTGGTGACATACCCTGAATTCAACTAATAAGTGCAGCACCTGCGGTTTCTAGCGCTCCTGAGTATTCACCTAAGAACACCTGGGCTGGGGTTCGGTATCCCAGCCGCTTTCTTGGTCTATCGTTTAGCTTAT
>NZ_JACCDE010000080.1 GCF_013415125.1 Vreelandella glaciei
TGAATCGCCCCGGGTTTCGTAGACACCTCTAGGCCTTATACTAAAGGTACCTAGGAGGATCCATGAGCCATCCCCGTTACACTGAAGAATTCAAAATCGAAGCCGTTAAACAGGTGGTAGAGCGTGGCCATCGAGTTGCCGAGGTCGCTGAGCGTTTGGGCGTGTCAGGCCACAGCTTGTACCACTGGATCAAGCGCTACGATAAGCCGGTAGAACAACGGCAAGAAGACGATGATCTCCAAGCTGAAAACCGTCGTTTAAAGGCTGAATTAAAACGCGTGTCAGAAGAGCGAGATATATTAAAAAAGGCCACCGCGTACTTCGCCAGAGAGTCCAACTGAGGTACGCGTTTATTCAAAAGCATGCGAGTCAATATCCGGTACGGCGCTTGTGCCGCATGATGGCCGTGCATCCTAGTGGCTACTATGCATGGTGTAAAAAAGCACTGTCTAATCGAGACCGGGATGATCAGCGTCTATTGGGATTGATCAAGCATGCGTGGCTTGAAAGTGGCGGTGTATATGGCTATCGCAAGGTCTATCAGGATTTGCGTGAGGCTGGCGAAGCCTGCGGTAAGCACCGAGTGGCCCGCCTGATGCGTAGGGAAGGTTTACGCTCTCAGACGGGCTATCGACGACGCCCTGGCTGCTATGGCGGCGGAAAACCGGTTGTTGTATCACCCAACCATTTAGACCGTCAGTTTGAAGTAACAGCGCCCAATGTTGCTTGGGTGACAGATATTACGTACATCCGAACGTACGAAGGCTGGCTTTACTTAGCGGTGGTGATCGACCTGTTTTCTCGTCAAGTGGTTGGCTGGTCGATGAAGTCTCGTATGACGACGGAGTTAGTGCTGGATGCTTTGTTATCGGCAGTCTGGCGACGCAAGCCACAAGAAACTGTGATGGTGCATTCAGATCAAGGAAGCCAATTCAGCAGCGGAGATTGGCAAAGCTTTCTGAAAGCCAATCACTTGGTGGGCAGCATGAGTCGGCGTGGTAACTGTCATGATAACGCCGTTGCTGAGAGCTTTTTTCAACTCCTCAAGCGAGAGCGGATCAAGCGACAGATTTATTCGACACGGGAAGCGGCTAGACGCGACGTGTTCAATTATATCGAAATGTTTTACAACCCAAAGCGCCGACACGGTACAAGTGATAACTTGTCACCGGTTGAGTATGAAAGGCGTTACTTTAAGAGCCTAACGGGTGTCTAGAATATCCGGGGCGATTCAG
>NZ_JACCDE010000081.1 GCF_013415125.1 Vreelandella glaciei
GGCGGTCTCAAGTTCCAAGCGCAACGCTATTGAAGGGTGCTCGGGCCAGCGACCGATTTCTTGAGCACCTCGGCGTAAACTTCCAGCGGCGTGCGCCAGTCCAGTGTCTTGCGCGGCCGCGTGTTCAGTGAGTCGGCGATCTCGTCGAGCTCTTCCTGGCTGTAGACCGACAGATCCGTGCCCTTCGGCAAGTATTGCCGCAACAGTCCGTTGGTGTTCTCGTTGGAGCCCCGCTGCCATGGGCTATGCGGGTCAGCGAAGTAGATTGCCGTACCGGTTTTCTGCGTGATCTCGGCATGCTTCACCATCTCTCTGCCCTGGTCGTAGGTCATGGACAGACGCAGGGCTCGTGGCACTTCATTGAGCTTGTCGCTGAAGCCAACGGCCGCCGCGGTGGCCGTGGTGCCATCCATCTTCGCCAGGATCACCAAGCGCGTGGTGCGCTCCACCAGCGTACCGACGGCGGAGCGATTGTTGGCACCGATGATGAGATCGCCCTCCCAATGGCCAGGCATCAGGCGGTCTTCGATCTCAGGCGGCCGCATATGGATGCTAACGAGCTCGGGAATCTGCTGGCGTCGATCCTTGCCACGGCTACGTGGCCGACGCTTGCCGTTGCCCTGCCGCAGGCAGGCGATGAGCTCTTTCTTGAGGCTGCCACGGGGCATCACATAGAGCGCGTTGTAGATGGCCTCATGCGAGACCTGTCGACGTGATTCGTTAGGAGACATGCGCTTCAGTGTGCGGGCTATCTGTTCCGGTGACCAGTACTTGCGCAGCAGGTAGACCACCAGCTCGAAGAGCTCGCCGTCGGGATGCAGCTTGGGACGCTGACGTGGCCGATGCCGCGTCAGGCGAGCCCGGTAGCCCGCCAAGCCGGCATCGTAGCCCTTGATGGGGTCGACCGTGTGGCGAGCGAGTTCTCGCGACACGGTGCTCGGTGCACGGCCCAGATGAGTGGCGATGGATCGGATTGAATGAGTCGCTCGCATCATCATGATGGCGGCTCGGTCTTCAGCAGTGAGATGGCGATAGCAGTAAGTCATAGCAACACCGTACCTGATGGGTCACGTGTTGCACTTGCTCATTGAGACCGCC
>NZ_JACCDE010000082.1 GCF_013415125.1 Vreelandella glaciei
TAAGTACCTGATATAAAGTTTTCGTGTAATATCCATGCCAGGATTTCTGACACGGACAGAACCATGGAAAAACGCTTCGTTGCCCCTCTCACTGAACCTGAACAACAGACGCTGACCTCCGCCTATCACCATGGCGAGAAGCGCGCTCTCCGTCGTCGGGCGCATGCCATTCTACTGAGTGACCAAGGCCATACTATTAACCAAATCAGTGAGATACTTCAGGTTCGCCGCGATGCCGTATCACGATGGTTCAAGCAATGGGAAGTGTCCGGTTTTGATGGTCTCATCGACAAACCGCGTAGTGGACGAACACCCGCCCTCGATGAACACGATCACAAGCGACTGCAAGCGTTGGTAGCCGAGCATCCCCATCAGATTCGCGCCTTACAGGCTCGCTTTCAAGAAGAGACCGGCAAGTCTGTCGCCACGGTGACACTGCGCCGGGCGTTGAAAAAAAAATGGTCATAGCTTCAAGCGCATTCGGCATTCACTCAAGCCCCAGCGTGACGAAACGGACTTTCGCAAAACGCAAGGCCTGATGAAAGCGCTTCACGAGCAAGAGGACCAAGGCGAGCACGAGCTCTATTACTTTGATGAATCAGGTTTTTCACAAGCGTCGTCGGTGCCGTATGCGTGGAGCCCTATCGGCAAGCCCTGGGAAGTCACTGCCTACTCCCGCAGCCGAAGGCTAAACGTGCTGGGATTCTTAAGCCGAGCCGGAAAACTGGTCTATCACACGACAACCGAGACAGTGACCACGGAAACGGTCATAGAAGCGTTTGACCAGTTTGTGATCCAGAAGGATCCAGACACCTTCGCTGTTGTGGTGCTCGACAATGCCAGCATGCATCGCTCCAAGGCCTTTAGGCGCAAGAGGGTGGAGTGGATGTCGCAACGTGTGCATCTGATCTATCTGTCTGCCTACTCACCAGAGCTGAATCTGATAGAGATTCTGTGGCGGCAGATGAAGTACACCTGGCTGCCCTTGAGTGCCTATCTCTCGTTTGAACGTCTACGTGAAGAGGTACACCGCTTACTCGGTGGTTACGGAACTGATCACGCGATTAATTTTGAATAGGCACTTA
>NZ_JACCDE010000083.1 GCF_013415125.1 Vreelandella glaciei
CTCCCCGGTTGCAAGCTCCGATGATGAACAACATAAGCCGATGCGTGCGTATAGTCGGTCTCTTAATGGGGACGCTATCCCCTGACCCTGATGAACGTCGCGCACCTTCTCTCCTCAACGAACGATAGGCTTTTTCAGCCATCGCAATGATCAGGTTTCGAGAAGGCCGGTCTGACCTGTTTTTCATCCATCGTTGCTCAGCAACAAGGTAGCCGCCTGTCGGCGCTTAGGCGCTGATGGTGCTACCGCTTAGCTCACCATCAGCGCTGAACCGTCGTTAAACTCTCTACAATAGGACTGACCGCTGTGCAGAACCGCCCAGGCGGTTCGTACTGTCTTGTTCGCTAACGCAACAGCCGCTTTGTTCTTGCCAACGCGAGCGACCAGGGATCGTAGCCAACGACTTTTAGCATCCTGTTTGTCACCCACGGTGTTGATGACCGAGTGTGCGCCACGTATCAGGGCAGCTTTCAGGGAGACTTGACCCGTTCGGCCAATGCCCTTGATCTTCGCGATGCCACCACTGCTGTGTTGTGTCGGCGTTAACCCCAGATAGGCTGACGCTTGGCGACCTTTCTTAAACGCGTCGCCGTTACCGAGGGCGCTATAGAGCTGGGTGGCGACCACCGGCCCCACACCCTCTATCGCCAGGAGTTGGCGACAAGGCCCCACGGCGTGACTCATCTGCTCCACCCGTTTATCCAGTGACTGAATACGCTCATTGAGCCGATCCAGCTCCGTCATTTGTTCAGCGAGTAAGTCACGCATCAGCATTGAGAGTTCGTTGTCGGCATCTTCTAGGGCGCGCCATACACGTTGCTTTAATGCCTTCTGACCACGACCGCTAATCACACCGTATTCCTGTAATAGTCCATGAACTTGATTGATCAACTGGGTGCGCTGATGAATGTACCTTTCCCGAATGCGGTGCAGGCTCTGAATATCCTGCTGCTCGACGCTTTTGAGCGGTACAAAGCGCATGTCTGGGCGCAAACCCGCCTCTA
>NZ_JACCDE010000008.1 GCF_013415125.1 Vreelandella glaciei
CTACAAATCGACTCGACCCCGAACTGAGCACGATGCTCGTCGATAAATGACACCATCAATTGGGTTTGCGGTCGAGCTCCGCCTGGGCGAAAAAAGCAGCCGCCTTACGGAGAATTTCATTGGCACGCTTCAATTCGGTGTTTTCACGCTCTAGCTGCTTGAGTCGTTCATGTTCAGACAGGTTAACCGAGCTGTTTTCCTGCGTGAGTTCTGTGCGTTTGCACCAGGCTCTCAAGGTCTCTGGTGTACAACCGAACTTGCTGGCAATGGAACAGATCGCCGCCCACTTGGACGGGTATTCGCCTTGCTGTTCAATAACTAAACGAACAGCTCGCTCCCGCACTTCTGGGGAATATCGTTTTGGTGAGTTCATGACTTCATCCTCTCAAGATATGAAGTCTCCGGTAAAGCCGGGGCGGTTCACTGTAGGCTTGTTGTGGAACCTAGCCTGGGTCTGGTTTCTAGAGCCGCCGAACTGTTTGGCAGCCTCAAGGACGACTGCTGTATTGCTCACGAATGCTCGCACTTGCCATCGAGGTATTTTGAGAACTTTGACGAGCTGCTGTGTGGAAGGTCGCTCCTGTCTTTAGCATCCACGATTACGGGACACTGATGAAGGAATTCGGCATCATCCTTTGGCAGCTCAGACTAGGTTGCCCAGGATGGACGAACAGGACGCAGAGTAATTACGTCCTTTTCCTGGGTAATCTCAAGCTCTCTAACCCCTTCATATGCCATGTCAGCGGGCAGGTGACGATCCTGGCTATTACCATTTTTGAAAATTGGGACAGTTCTCCTGGGCTAAACCTCCGAAAAATGAAATGTCAGCCACTCATTCAGGGTCGGCATGCAGCCACCCCGAGGTTTGCCAGCATAGAATCGGACGTGAGCCCGAAGGGCTGACATTTCTTGAATGGTCTGCTTTACTAGATAAAACAGGTGTGTATACTCGGCAAACTTTGGCTATAGCGTTATGTAGCTGCAACCTCCCACAAGAGGTGGTGTTATGAATGTGACAGTACTGCCCAAAATGACTGAAAAGCAACACAAAGCAGTGGTTAACAAGGCAGTGAAAAATGTGGAAATAGTAAACTACCGAACAATACCTAGCGAAAATAGGGCTCGCAAGTTCACTGATGAGGAGATTCAGAAAGCTGTGAAACGCTTCTCTAAACTAATTCTGAGTGCTTCTGAAAAATGCCCTTCCAAATAATATTAAATAACAAGGTGTTAAGATGGAGCGTGGTTCGCAAGGGAAGAGATGGGTTTTCGATGAGCTTGTAGAAGATAGAAGCACTGACATTCAAGGCTTGGTGGCTTACGCGCTGTATAAAGCAAATAAAGCCGATATTGCTAAAACAAAGCGTGAGCAAGGCTTATCGGAAGAAGCTATAGTTGCTGAGGTCAGTACATTCCATCAAAACGCTGTGAATAGCCGGTCTATGCTAGAAGGTTATCGTGAGAGAGCTGGGATCTTGTTGCAGGAATTGTCTGAGGCTATTGAAGATGAGGTAAGGGACGAATATGAACATCAAGCTGCCTCGGTTGAAAGAAAGCGCACTGACGACCGAAGAAGACAAGCTGATGAGCTTAGCCGATTGAAAGGTCAGCACAAGAAAGAGATAGAAAAGGAGCGCAAAAAAGCTGTGACAGAGTTTGTTGCAAAGGTTAAACAAACTCCATGTGAAAAAGCTCTCCCGAGAGTTGTAAAGTGGCAATGGAATGGTTTCTCTGGTGTCTTTGCCGCTATAATTTTTGCCGTCATAGTAGGCGGAGTAATTTACCAAGTAATGCCGGAAGAAAAAAAAGGGGAATTTATTTCTTCCGTTATTGCTGAGCTTGTTGGTGAAAATTCAAGTTATTAGGCATGCAATTCCCCCCAAGTTTGAGAGATTTTATTTTTTCTCTATCAGCCCCCCACAGCGCGTCGTTGACGATATACCTCCGCTATGTCAAAAATCCTCTGCCGGGGCTTGCTGCAACTTATCCCTCAACCTGCTCAATTGCCGCCCAGGCAAATGGAACGCAGCCTGCAATGTTGGTCCCCAGTAATCATCTTCGTATGCAAGGACGTCGATGGCGCGCACGCTTGGCTCCAAATTCATCAGCATTTCATCGGCGTTACGTGAGTCAGCGAATAACTGTTCCTGAGCGCTCTGCTCCACCAATGTCATCCCGAAGTATCCGCTGCGCAACTGCTCAGCCTCAAAGCTGTTTAGTGCCAGTGCTAAGCTCGCTTCGTCGGCAAACGTGCCTTGTTGCAGCTCGTAAACCAAATCCAGGCTGTCATTCGGCCCTTCCGCAAAAATCATCCCAAAATCACGAGCCAAAGCACCAATCAGCGTGGCGTACAGGTCATCGCTATAATCCGCCACGATGGTGGTGCTCACCAGTGTATTATCCTCCGCGAACATCAGTTGGCCTTGAAACACGCGCTGAAGAAACTGTACGCCATCATGGCAGAGCGCTAAGGCACCGAAATCTCCAGAGCAGTCGTAGTAGCCCTGACTGCGCGGAAACTCATCTATGTGTTGCCCGTAGTGCCAGTCCTTGAATAGCCGCGTGCTGTTTTCCGCCGCAAAGGCAACGGGTGTAATGATAAAGGTAGCGCTTGCTAATGCGGCGACAGTAATCGATTGCTTCATCCCCTTCCCCACATTATTACGGACATACCAGCCCGCTATCTTCGATATCCTGCACGCTGGCAGCACCCAGTCCACTGATTCGGGTCAAGTCGCCAATCTCTTCCCAAGGCTGCATCTCAATAATACGTTTTGCCCTTACGGGCCCCACGTTCGGTAGCTCGGCAAGTTGGTCAGACGTGGCGTCGTTTAGGTTGATGCAGTAGGCCGTATTATTAGCCGCGACGTACGCGCTACCGTCAAACCCCGTCAATTCAAGCTCTCCGTCGCCGAAGGCAACCCAAACGGGGGCATGGTCGGACACCGAATCACGCACAGCGGTATGCTCACCCGGCAGCAAGTTAGGAAACTGAAGGATACCGCTGTCGGTGATTGGCGCTTGATCACTATGCCAGATATTGTCGTAGAGGTTGCTCCACACGCCGTCCGTTGTGCCGAGCGTCGTTGCGCCTTCAGTAATCGCAGGCGTTGCGCCCATGTCGCGTAGCCCTGCCCAACCTTCGTGAGAAGGCCGTAAATTAAAATCGCCCATCAATAAACGTGGTGTATCAGAATAAACCTCTTCCAACCACTGCCAATAATCAGCCAGCGCTTCAACTTCGGGCAGCCGATCGCTCACGCTGTCGCCGTACACAACATGCACGGTCGCTGCCGCAAACTGCTGGCCGCTCTCCAAGGCTGTAAACTTTGCGGAATACGGCTCCCGTGCGAACACGTCGCTACTGTCGAGAAACACAACAGCGCCTGAGTCGTACTTAATCTCGCTCTCCCGCCAAAGAAAGCCGTAGTGTTCTCTGTAGGTGCTGCGGCCTAGGTCGTCGCTGGCCATTGAAGACCAGGGTTCACCACTGGTTGCTTCTACGGCTTTCTCAAGCTGCGCAAGCGCTGTGGTATCCATCAGTTCCTGTATTGCCAAGAAATCAAAGTGCTGGGCAACATGGGCAACCTCAGTTATTGCCTTGTCATTGTTCCAACCCAAATGTTTAATGTTCCAGCTTCCGATGATGGCATCAGCTGATACAACGGCGGGCATTAGTGCTGCGGCGGCAATTAGTGCGGCTGGTGTAAACCTCATACTTCTTCCGAAATTTATGCAACTAACGTGAGTGATAGAATAGTTGGTTTATGAGCGTGAATAGCTCAAAGAATGATGGTCGTTCAACTATCCGAGTGATGATCGCTTCCAATACGAGATGGACACCATCCGCATGTGAGCATCAATGCTTTAGTCAGGTAGTTATACTATCAACTATAGTTTCAATCCCATTTTTCTAAGAGCGTTTTTTGCCGCTGCTTCACAGAATACTGAGTCATTGGTTGATCTTCTGTGTACGAATGCGTCAGCATGTCCAGGACATCTATTTAGAACCTTTTTAAATATACCCTTCTTGTATCGGATCTCTGACAGTAGCCTACGGAGCCATTCATCAAAAACTGCATCGTCGTCGAGAACAAAGCAGAGGCCACTGATAGTTTCCTCATCTACTTCGTTTGAGTCAGCTGATGATGCTATATGCTTTCGTTGTATCTCAATAATGTAAATATATTTTGTGTCTGACATTACCCGGATAACCAAAGCCCCCCTAAGCTTTTGTTTATCATAGTCAATAAACGGCCAATGCTTTACACTCGTCGTTATGTTAGTGTCATCTTCGATGGGATTAAACTGAATAAGCTTTGGCTCGGAATAAGCACTAAATCCATTCTCAAACGTAAACCATTCAACTTTTCGTATTCTGTTAGGGTGCGATTTATGAAGGTAGCGAAATGCTGTCCACATATCCCTGAGTATTCCCTGAGACTCCATTTCCAAAGAGGTATATAGGTGAGCTTTACCAACATCTTTTCCTGCGCCGAAGGCTTCACCGGTTGAGAAGCGGTTCTCGTCTCCCGGTTTAGGTGTACTTTGACGGTTGGCTGAGCTATTCCTATCTCGCCACTTGTCGATAACCTCTCGCGGCTTACCTAATACAGCAAACTTTTCTTCCTCGATATCTAACCACGATGACCCATGGTCTGGTTCAGTGTCATCCGTTAGATCAATGATTTCACCAATGCCTGGTTGTCTTTTAGATGGTAAGTTGATGGAGTCGTCGTTATCTTTACCTTCATCGGTTGCTACCCGTTGCTCTTTTTCGCGTTGAATGGTGGTGCCACCTGGTTGTGAGCTTCCCAAAACCCGCAGGGCTAGAAATGCGTTACCACCATCTATTGAAATCCCCGAGACTGCCAGCTGCCCTTCTCCCTGAAACCATGGAGTGGCCCTTAGCAATGAGTAAGACTTCCCTGCTAAGAAGTCCGCTTCAATGTACGAATAAATATTTTTTGCGGCGAGTTTCGCATATGGGTCGTAGAGAATATGAGCCAACAAAATGGCGTCGCCTTTATGCATACGCCAATTAAGCTTTATTGGCCATGTCCCCGGTTGGGGTGGTTCATCAAGAGGCTTGAAAAGCCGCTCTTTTACGCCTTTCCAAGGATATGTAGCGAGGACTCGATTTACTTCTGAGGACGAACCGTAGCAGCGGGAAAAAAACTCAACGCAAGGTATAAGAAGATGTTTTCCATTAGGGAGAAAGAAATTAATAAAGTAAGTTTTATGATTTCTGGTTTCGGACAAATACTTTGTGATATCAGCTTCTGCCTCAGAACTAAGGTAGGAGCTCTTCAGATCAGCAAAAGTAATGAGTTGCCATCCACCTTCTGAAAAAGAGACATCAAATTTTGCCTTATCATGGGGAAAATATGTTTCACAAGCGCCTTTACGCCAAACAGATCCGATGCGTAGCAGCCCTAAGTGAGTTAACGCCAGATCGCGTTTAGTAATTTTCCCCAAGTTGTTCTGATCGTCGAGGTAGCGAAAAAACACAGCTACCTTAGGAACACTGCCGGCAGGTAAGTTTTTCGTAACAGGACCATACCACCAAACAACCATACGTTTGTCTTCATCTTTCAGAGTCCCATCAGGAAAACTGAACGCTCTGCATGATCTCAGAGTAACCTTCACAAGGGCGAACTCCATTTCGAAGCAATATCGCCATTGTCGCAGTAATTTCTAAAATGTCGCAATAATTGCTGAAAATGACAGCCGCCGCCGACCAGGGCGGCGGCGCTGGCACTGTGATGGGGTTGGCGGAATGGCCTTTTGCCCCAATCAGCTTCCAGTGGCAGGCCGCAGACCGAGCGCACGGCGGCGACTTCCAGTGCATCCTCTTCGGAAAGCGGCGGCAGAATGCCTGGCAGGCGGCTGGCCAGCATGGTTTTACCGGTGCCTGGTGGGCCTGCGAATAGGAGATTATGACCACCAGCAGCGGCGACTTCGAGCGCACGCCGCGCCTGCTGCTGGCCGCGCACATCGGCGAGGTCATCCACCGGCGTAGAGGCCTTAACCGAGGCACTGAGCTTGTGCGGGAGGATCTTCTCTTGGTCGAGTAGGTGGGCGACGACTTGCCATAGCGTGTCGGCAGGCAGTACCGGTAAGTCGCCTGCCAGGGCCGCTTCATCGGCGCAGTCGCGGGGAATAATCAGCGCTTTTTTTGCCCGCCGCGTAGCCAGGGCAAAGGGCAGTATTCCCGGCACTGCGCGCAGTTTGCCATCTAGGGCCAACTCACCAGCGCATTCCATGCCTTCCAATGCCTCAACCGGCATTTGCCCAGAAGCGGCGAGAATGCCCAGGGCAATGGGCAAATCAAAACGGCCGCCCTCTTTGGGGAGATCAGCAGGAGCAAGGTTAAGGGTAATACGCCGGGTGTTGGGGAAGTCAAAGCCTGCGTTAACCAACGCACTGCGTACCCGTTCGCGGCTCTCTTTCACAGCGGTTTCCGGTAGGCCCACCAGCGTTAGGCCTGGCAAACCGTTAGCTAAATGCACCTCTACATGCACCGCTGGTGCGTCTAAACCTACGCCTGCGCGCGTGGCTACAATGGCTAACGTCATCGCCGTCCCTCGCTGGTTTTTGGTAAAAGCTCTGACCCTAATGTGAGCACAATCTACTTTAATTTAAGTCTTAAACTACCTTAGTTAATAACGCTTTGGTAGCGTCCTGCTGTGTGATTATTGTGCAGGCGCTGCTTCCAGCGCTGCGGTCAGTTCCTTGGCAAAGCGTTGAGCCGAAGGTAATGCGCCGAAGCTCCATACCGGCGGCAGGCGCAGCAATCGATTGTTTTTAACACTGGGAAGGTGCTGCCACAGGCCGCTTTTTGCAAGTTGCTCTTCTACCCCGGCGGGGAGCGGGTCGATGATAACCAGCATTGCCTCAGGGTAGCGTGCCAGCGCTTCAACCCCCGCCAGCGCAAATCCCCAGGCGTTGGTGGGCTGATCCCAGGCATTAGGGAGTTCGAGCTGCTCAAGAACGGCGTTGTAGAGGCTGTTATCGCCAAAGACACGCACATGGCGGGCATCCATAAACTGCACCATAAGTAACGGCGCGATTTCTGACTGTGAGAGGGGCCGGGATTCGCGCAGCGTGGCCATCAAGGTTTGGGTTTCTTTGATCAGTTGCTCGGCCTGGGGCTGACGCTCGGTTAACTCGCCCAACTGGCGGGTCAGGGTTTGCATCTCTTGCCAAGTATCGGTGCCGGGCGAATAAAGCGCGAACGAGGTGACCGGGGCGATTCGCTCCAGGCGCGGTGTTAAGCCAGCGAACATGGGAGAGATCAGTGTCTGTTCGGGCGGTATTTGGGCCAGTAGCTCTAAATTAGGTTGGGTGCGCAGACCCATATCGCTGACGCTCTCGGGGATGCGGGGCTCGCCCACCCAGTCGTGATACGCGTCCTGCTGGGCAACGCTGCTAACAGGGGCATCAATGGCCATGAGTGTTTCGGCGATGGTCCAATCGACCGTCGCCCACTGCGCCTGGGCAGTGGAGAAGGCCAGGAGGCAAACGGCGAACAGCCCGCAGCGTGCGAGAAAAGATAGCGGGGTGGCGTGGCGCATGGTGGAGAAAGGCTATCCAGAAAAATAAGTGATGTATTTAAACGATAATATTTATTGTTTGCAAACCTGTTTTCAGAAAGCAAACTGCCCAGGCGTCGTTGCCTGGGCAGATGTGCTAAGGATTACTTAGCAGTGCTTAAAACGAAAGTTTAGAAACGATAGTGGACACTGGCCGTCACGCTCCGCTCGGCGCCAAAGTAGCAGTACTCCAGGGAGTTGCAGGAAGCCACGTACTCTTTATCCAGCAGGTTGCTCACATTCAAACGTGTCTCAACACCCTCAACACCGAGTTGGCTGAGATCGTAACCAAGGGTGGCATCCACCAGCGTGTAGTCGGGTACGCTTTCGGTGTTAGCCCGGTCAGCGGCAATATCCGCATAGTGGCGTACACCAATCCCCATATCCACACCGTTTAGCCAACCTTTGTTGCCCTCGTAGTGGCCCCATAGCTGAACCTGGTGTCGGGGTGAGTAAATGGCGTTATTGCCCTGGTTGCCGTCATCGCTTTTTGCGTAAGTGATATCGGTGAAGCTGTAGCCTGCCTGCAGCGAGAGGGTATCGGTCAACCGTGTTTGCGCTTCCAGCTCCAGCCCTTGGGATTCGATCTCCCCCACGGCGCGGTATGGGTCGGTGGGCTGCTCTTTGGTGGCGACGTTCTCCTGGCTGATATGGAATAGCGCCGCACTGTACTGGCTTTGGCTACCGTTAGGCTGGTATTTAACGCCGGTTTCCCACTGTTCGCCTTCCATGGGCTGGAGCAGATCGCCACTCTCATCCACGAAACTGGTGGGGGTGAACGCGGTGGAGTAGCTCAGGTAGGGAGCCACGCCGTTATCGAACAGGTAGACCACCCCGGCGCGGCCACTGAACTGGGTGTCGCTGAGGGAGCTGGTATCACCGCTATCGCGGTTGGTATTGTCGATATTGACCCAGTCGTAGCGGCCACCCAAGGTGAAGCGCCAGTTATTGAGGGCTATCTGGTCTTGCAGGTAAACCCCAGTCTGGTCGATCTCATGGCGCTCGCGTACCGGGGCGTAAAACTCGATGGGGTCGCTGCCATAAACCGGGTCAAAGGCATTGAGCGGTGGGAAATACCCAGAGGGCCACGATACGTCGTTTGTTCGCTGCTGGTAATCAACCCCGACAAGCAGTGTGTGATCCATAAAGCCGCTGCTGAGGGTGGCTTCTAACTGGTTGTCGAGTGTCCAGGCTTCCAGGGATTCATTGCTGCCGGAGTAGTAGCGGGTGAGCTCGTCAGACGAAGGGGATGTCCAGCCATAGCCATAGACCTGATTGAGCACCACGTCGGAATTGAGATAGCGCATCAATTGGCGGCCGGTCACCTGTTCGTTGAAGCGGTGTTCCAGGGCGTATCCGACCATGCGCTGGGTGCGCTCGTAGGCGTCGTAATCCTCTTCACCATCATAAAAGTTATTGCTGATTTTGCGGCCATTATGGGCGACCACGGCCCCCTCATAGGGTACGCCGGAGTGGTAGCCGCCTTCGGGTTCATCCTGTAGGTAGGCTTCTACGGTGAGGCTGGTGTCATCGGTGATATCCCAGGTGAGCCGGGGTGCTATGGCATAGCGCTCCTCTTCCGTCGGGCCAAACTGGGTATCCGCGGCGCTGGCAATCCCGGTTAGGCGAAAGGCCACCCGTTGTTCTTCGCCAATCGGCCCGGTGAGGTCAAAAGCGGCGCTGCGCTGGTTATTATTACCCACTCGAAAACGTAGCTCACCGCTCTGTTCAAACTCTGGCTGCTTGCTGTTCAGGGCGACCACGCCGCCAGGGGAGGCGCGGCCATAGAGCACCGAGGCGGGCCCGCGGACAACTTCTATGCTGTCTAGAAACCACGGATCGATGCGCATACTGCTATGGGAGTTGGCATCACCCATCACCTTTAACCCATCTAAAAACGTATTGCTCAAGCTGCCGTCAGAAAACCCGCGGAGTACCAGGTAATCAAAACGGTTGGAGGCGCCAATCTGGTTGCTGTAAACACCGGGCGTGTAGTCGGTGGCGCGCTGTACGGTACTTACCCCGCGGTTGTCCATCTGTTCGCGGGTAATGGTGGAAACGCTCTGGGGTATTTCGATCGTGGGCGTTTCCACTTTGGTAGCCGCCTGCTGGGCAGTGACCGTGACGGTGGCTAACTCGTTGTTTTCTTGAGCGTATACCGGGGAAGCAGCCAGTGCTGAGAGAACGGCGACGCTAAGCGGAGCGCGTAGAAAACGGTGATGGGGGATAAACATGGGAGGCACCTGCAGTAAGCATCAATTAACCAATGTGTTAATGAGAATTATTGCGCTTAATGACGGCTGAAAGGTATGCGCAATGACAAAGGGCGTATGCGTGGTGCCAAAAAACGCCCAACAAAGGAACTTAGCGCTCCCAAAACAACCCTGCGGCCTTTAATGGCGATGGAACACTTCATGAGGCGCAATGCCAAAAGCGCGTTTAAAGGCGGTGGCAAAATTGGTGGCGTGGCGGTAGCCGCAGGCGTGAGCGGTTTGCTGCACGCTATAACCTTTGCGTAAGTACGCTTGAGCTTGGGTCAGGCGACAACGTCGTAGGTAGTCGAATATTGAGCAGCCGTAACAGCGGTGAAACTTGGTGCGTAGGCTGCTCGGGCTCATCGCGGCATTGCGGGCCAACTGCTCAAGCCGATAATCCTGGTTGGGGGAGTGTTCGAGCTGCTGACGCAAGCACTCCAGGCGTTGGTGATCGCGTTGGGTTAGACCCGACGGCAGGCTAACTGCTTTTCCTGCGTCGTTGGACTCAAGGGAGGCGGCAGGCAACCCATGAGCTAATAACTGGAGCGCGAGACCTTGCCATAGCAGGCGCTGTCGCTCTACTGGCCAGTTCGAAGCCAGCGCTGCCTCCAGGCTATGAATAAGGAACTGCGGCACCTGCCAGGTATGCAGTACGGGCGTTGCCGGAGGGGCAACATCGATAGGCGAAGGGTTAATGGACGAGAAAGAGGGCAGCTCTTTACAAGCCAGAAGCGATACGTTGAGGATGCGCAAACGCTGTGGCGCGGGCTGGAAGACCTCAAGCCCGGTCTGCTCGTTGAAATGCGCACTGAAGGCGTCGCCAGCCTGCAACTGAAACGACTGGTGCCCGAGACCGACTTGGATATGGCCCTCGAGTATCACGCTGAGAAACCACGGCGCGGCACGCCGGGAAGTGGAGGCGTAAGCGTGCAGGACGTCAAGATCCGAGTGTGTCACGCGCAGTGTGGGGTCTATCTCGACGTCCATCACCCGCCCACGGGCAACACAAGGGGCTGGCTGGGAGCGGTCGGGCGCTTCGGGAAAGCGGTAGTCGATCCCGAAGCGCTGACCAATAGCCAGCAGGTCATGGGTGGTCAGTGGTACGCAAGATGGCGTTATTGGGCCGAGTGTAGCCATCCTCGTTACCTCACCCTTGAGCGGTTGTCAGCGAGTAGCGAACCACCTCTCAGTACTCCATCGACCAGTTCAGGGTGTAAGTACGCCCGCGGCCCTGGTAGTCGTAGAGGTACTCTGGGCCGTAGTAGGGCGAATAGAACATGGCGGCTCGCTGCCCCCAGACGGTGGAGTACTGATCATCCAGCAGGTTCTGCACTCCTAGGCTTAAGGTGCCAAGATCGGTTTCCTGGCTGAGCGATAAGTCGAGGGTGGTATTGCCATCGATCTCCCGGTCGGCATCGTCTTTCAGGTCGAAGTTGTGGTTGGCCTGTAAGCGAGCCGAACGTACATAGTCCGTCCAGCTAATAAAGGCGGTGGCGGAAGAGAGGGATGCATAGCGGGCGTCACGCTTCTCCCACTCCCCTTGGTCGTTCTCCTGCTCGGAACGCACCAGGTGCAGAGTGCCCCCTGCCTCCAGGCCATTATCGAAATAACGAGTCACGGCGCTTTCCAGGCCGAAGTCGCGCTTCTTCTCATCCACAACGCTGACGCTTAAATCCTCGGCGTTCTCTACCGCCTTGTCCGACCAGGCGTAGTAAAGCGCTGTCTGGGCCGTCCAATTGCCCCCCTGGTAGCGCCAGCCTAGCTCTACTTGATCCGTCTCAATGGCAGATAACGGGTTGTTATCGACACTGATGTCGGGGCTCTTGCCGTAGTATTTGGCGGGATCTGGCAGCTCGAAGCCCTGGCTGAACTGCAGCCAGTTCTGGTGTCCGTTGCGGTGGTCGTAGAGAGCGCTGGCATTGAAGAGCGTCGCTTCGTAGTCATTTTTGCCGCCAGGAATCCCCTGGAATTCATCCACTTCGACGTCCATATGCTGCTGCCGCAAACCGGCGGAGAGCTTGAGCGCCTGGGTGGCCTGCCAATCGCCCTGGAGGAAGCCTGAAAGCCCGTCCACTTGATAACCGGGGTAGCGGGGCTCAACGCCCGATGCCTGCTGAACCAAGCCGCCGGAAGCATCCGATATATCGGTGTCGAACAGCATCTGGCTGGCATCGAAGGTTTCACGATCCAGATCGAGGCCATAGGTTAGCGAAACGTCATCACCCAGGCGTGATTCAAACAGCGCTTTGATGCCGCTTAAATCGGTGTTTTGCTGCGAGGCGCGAAATTGCAGTCCGTCGGCGACTGGGTAGGGAAATGCCTGAAAGCTGGACTCCTCCTCGCGGTGAAACGCCTGCAGGTAGAAGTTTTGCCCCCACAGGTTGGCGTGGTGATAGTTGACGTTGACGAGCTTACGGTCGGTTTCCGGATCGCGCTGTGAACGGTAGCCATCGCGAATCTCGGCATCGTTCAAGTTGGGCGTGGCTGCGTCGAGGTTGGGGAAGTAAACACCCCGATCACCTTCATAGCCTGAACGGTATAGCTGGGCACCCAGCTCCAGGCTCTGTTCGTCGGTTAAACGGAAGGAGAGATTGCCCAATACATCAATGCTGCGGTTGTCCTGCAGGTCGGTCTGGGCGATATCGGGGAAGATTTCCTGGCCGCTGCTGTCATAGTGGCGGCCGTTATCGCCAATGGCGGTGCCCAGGTAGCCTTGAACTCGCTCATTGCCGCCGCTGATCGATTGTGACAGACGCCGATCCATATCATCGCTGTTATTGAAGCCAGTGGTGATGCCTGCTTCGGTACGCCAGTTCAGGCCTTCTTCGCCTTTGCGGGTAATAATATTGATCAAGCCCCCTGTAGCACCGCCGCCATACAGACTGCTGGCGCCGGAGAGGACTTCCACCCGCTCAATGTTAAAGGGATCGATGGCGTCGAATTGGCGTGAAAGCCCGCGGGAACTGTTCAGCGATACACCGTCGATAAGCACCTGCACACCACGGCCGCGCATATTTTGCCCATAATTGGTGCGCCCTTGCGGTGCCAGATCGAGCCCCGGCACCAGACGCCCCAATGCCGTCTTTAGATCTGCACCATTGCGGGTCTGTTGTTGCAGCATCTCTTTGTCAATTACCCATACCGCACCGGGGATTTGGCTGATCTGGGTGGGGGTTCGCGATCCAACGACCACCATGGTGTCGTCGGCGCTGGCGCTAGACGCGGTGCCAGAGGCAGTGTTTTGGGCAAAAACGCCGTTGGAGAAGCTCAGTAACAGACCGGTGCCAATAAGACCCGATAGTGAAACAAACGGCGGCGAAGAAAACGGCTTTGTAAAAGGCAGCTTTGCAATAGATAGGTTTGATAGTGACGGGGTGTGCATAGTGAACAATCCGCAGACGGTAAGAAAATCAAAGGCGGAGGGTATCACCACGAAAAACAAAGTCAACGATAGTGATTCGTATTTATTTTGAGGAGCGGGCAGCAATAGGCCATCGCCCTATTGCTGCTGCTAATGAAGCTTAAGCGTTATCGGGTTTGTGCTTCTCTTCTGCTGCATCTGATTCCGGCTCATGCGGCTCTGGAACCGGAGGAGCTTCTGCTTCAAATGGTGTGACCGTTGTTTGTGTGGAGGCCTCAACGGCGGCTTCAAGGCTAGCGACTTGACGCTCTAACGCCTCTACCCGTGAACGGGTGCGCTGCAGTACGTCCATTAAAATGTCGAAATCCTCCCGTGAGACAAGCTCCAGGCGGTCAAAAGCACCACGCACGACTTGCTGCACGCCCTTTTGAATATCTTCCGGCGCCTGGGAGGCGTTTTGTAAACGGTCGCCAATTTGCTGGGCCAATCGGCTGATGCGGTCTTGAGGCGCCATAGCTGCTCTCTCCTTATAACTCGCTAAATGAATATATATAAAAAGTGCTTACCGATAAGGATACGCAACAGTTAGCGAATTCGCATGTATCGCGTGCTTTTACTGGTTAGCCCATGAGATGCATCGAAATAGCGCAGGCAACTTTTGCTTACGCTCTTTTTTGGTGCAATAGCAGTGGCATGGCCACGGCTTTGCTCGGATTTAGCTCTGAAGATAACTTTTGGTGTCTGCTAATTAGCTGACTTATAAGTAAAAAAAATCAGCTGGCACAGTATGAGCATTATCGGTTCAGGTGCTTATTCTGGCGGCAGTGCCGCTACCAATCTAGCAGGACTTATCCAGCAGGGGAGATCCGGGATGAAACTCATCACCGCTATCATCAAGCCATTCAAGCTCGACGACGTTCGTGAGGCATTGGCCGACAACGGCGTTCAGGGCATTACGGTCACGGAAGTTAAAGGTTTTGGCCGTCAAAAAGGGCATACCGAGTTGTATCGTGGCGCGGAGTACGTCGTCGACTTTCTACCCAAGGTAAAAGTGGAAGTGGCCGTAGACGACGCCCGTTTAGAGAGCGTATTGGATGCGATCTGCAGTGCGGCTAACAGCGGCAAGATCGGTGACGGCAAGGTGTTTGTTACGCCACTGGAAGACGTGATCCGTATTCGTACCGGCGAACGCGGCGCTGACGCCGTCTAATCATGGCTTAACCAGACATTAAACGGGGAACATACAATGAATGAGTTTACAGAGTTGAGCTACGCGCTCGATACGTTCTACTTTCTAATTTGCGGCGTGCTCGTGATGTGGATGGCCGCTGGCTTCTCCATGTTAGAAGCAGGCCTGGTACGCTCCAAAAACACCGCCGAAATTCTAACCAAAAACGTTGCGCTGTTTGCCATTGCCTGCACCATGTACCTGTTGGTCGGCTACTACATCATGTACTCCAGCAGCGCGGGCGGCTTTCTGCCTAACCTGGGCTTCTTGATTGGCGCTGAGAATAGCGCTGATGCGGTGACCGCAGGCGGCGATGATGCTCCCTATTACTCTATGCGCTCTGACTTCTTCTTCCAGGTAGTCTTTGTGGCAACCGCCATGTCGATTGTGTCGGGTGCCGTGGCCGAGCGCATGAAACTGTGGGCCTTCCTGGCCTTTGCAGTGGTAATGACCGCGTTTATCTATCCGGTGTCTGGCTACTGGACCTGGGGCGGCGGCTGGTTGTCTGAAGTAGGCTACTCTGACTATGCGGGTTCAGGCATTGTGCACCTTGCCGGTGCATCTGCAGCACTCGCTGGTGTCATCGTGCTCGGGCCGCGTAAAGGCAAATATGGCAAAGATGGCTCTATCCACGCGATTCCGGGTGCCAACATGCCGCTGGCAACGCTGGGTACCTTCATTCTGTGGATGGGCTGGTTCGGCTTTAACGGTGGTTCCGAGCTCAAGCTGGCGGCCGTCGATTCTGCTAACAACGTGGCGCAAGTGTTTGTAAATACCAACGCTGCAGCAGCAGGTGGTGTTATTGCCGCGCTGATCTTGGCCAAACTGTGGTTCCGTAAAGCGGACCTGACCATGGCACTGAACGGTGCGCTGGCGGGTCTGGTGGCAATCACCGCTGATCCGCTCTCTCCGACCGCACTGGGCGCCACGATTATCGGCGCGATTGGCGGCATCATTGTGGTCGCTGCCATCGTCACCCTCGATAAAGTGAAATTGGATGATCCAGTCGGTGCGATCTCTGTACACGGTGTTGTCGGTATCTGGGGCGTACTGGCAGTGCCTTTGACCAATGACGGCGCATCATTCGGTGCTCAAATCATCGGTATTGCAGGTATCTTCGGCTGGGTCTTCCTGGCAAGCCTGGTGGTATGGCTAATCTTGAAAGCCATCATGGGCATCCGGGTTAGCGAAGAAGAAGAGTATGAGGGCGTTGATATCGCAGAGTGTGGTCTCGAAGCCTACCCAGAGTTTGGTATTAAGAAATAAACAGCGGTATTAAGAAATAATTTAATGCCGACCTAGTGAGCTGACGTGCTCCTTATGGCCTCCCCTTAGTGGGAGGCTTTTTATTCTCTGCCGATAGCGGTGTATGCTGGTGGTTAGCGGTTATCGGTTGTGGCACTCGCAGCTGTTCAACCCGACCCCATTACGGCCACCCAGTTAGAGGAAATGGTAATGAAATTGATCACAGCTATTATCAAGCCGTTTAAGCTCGACGATGTGCGCGAGTCGCTCTCCGATATCGGCGTGCAGGGTATTACAGTGACGGAAGTGAAGGGCTTTGGGCGTCAGAAAGGGCATACCGAACTGTACCGCGGCGCCGAGTATGTGGTGGACTTCCTACCCAAGGTGAAACTGGAAGTTGCCGTGGACGACGACATGGCCGAGCAGGTGATTGATGCCATCACCCAGGTGGCGAACACGGGTAAAATCGGCGACGGCAAAATCTTTGTGATGCCGCTGGAGCAGGTGATTCGTATCCGTACTGGCGAAACCGGTAAGGATGCGGTTTAGGTTTGTGAATTGTAAGGCGTAAGTCGCACAAAGCCCCTGTGGATCATCTCCAGCAGGGGCTTTGTATTAGTGATGCATCACTATAGCGGCTAAAATTTTTCTACTCACCACTCACCACTCACCACTCACCACTCACTTCTCGACAAACGCACGCTCAATGACGTAGTCGCCGGGCTCGCCCATGCGCGGCGAAATATTCAAGCCCAGCTCGTCTAGCAGTGCGCTGGTATCGTCCAGCATGGCGGGGCTGCCGCAGATCATCGCGCGATCCTGGCGTGGATCGATGGGCGGTAGGCCAGTATCTTCAAACAGCTTGCCCGAACGGATATGGTCGGTCAGGCGTCCCATGGTGTGGAATTCTTCCCGAGTAACGGTGGGGTAGTAGACCAGCTTTTCAGCGATGTCTTCACCCAGGTATTCATGGGCTGGCAGCTCTTTGGTGATGAAGTCGGCGTAGGCCAGTTCAGAGACCTCGCGCACTCCGTGAACCAGTACTACCTTCTCATAACGTTCATATACTTCAGGATCCTGAATCAAGCTCATAAACGGCGCCAAACCGGTACCGGTGGAAAGCATATACAGGTTGCGGCCGGGAAGCAGGTCGTCGGTGACCAGCGTGCCG
The DNA here is from genome assembly GCF_013415125.1 of Vreelandella glaciei. GTDB lineage: Bacteria > Pseudomonadota > Gammaproteobacteria > Pseudomonadales > Halomonadaceae > Vreelandella > Vreelandella glaciei. The sequence continues at coordinate 16,856 of NZ_JACCDE010000008.1, forward strand.
GTTGGCTTGCGGCTGACCATGATTTGATCGCCCACTTTCAGGTACTGAAGGCGTGAAGTGAGCGGGCCATCGGGTACCTTGATGCTGAAGAACTCAAGATGGTCCTCGTAATTGGGGCTGGCAATCGAGTAAGCGCGCATCAGCGGTTTGCCATTCACTTCCAAGCCAATCATCACAAACTGACCGGTTTTGAAGCGCAGGCTGCGCTCACGGGTAGTGCGGAAGCTGAACAGAGTATCGTTCCAGTGATGAACGCTAAGCACTTCTTCCAGAGCAAACTTACTCATGCTGTGTCTCCATTAGTCGACGCTGGCGCTAGACCGCATCGCTCATATTCTTAAAAAGAATAAAAATGATTAAATATGTTGTCAGCAAGTCTAAGCAAAGGGTGGTATATCTGTTAAGCAAATTATATTGATATCAGATATCTAAAAAATAGATATAGATCAAATAAAGGTCAGACGCTATGCACTACACTTTGCGGCAGTTGGAAGTCTTTGTGGCGGTTGCCCAACATGAGAGCGTCTCCCATGCGGCGCGGGCGCTGGCCATGTCTCAGTCGGCTACCAGCACGGCGCTTGCGGAGCTTGAGCGGCAGTTTGACTGCCAACTGCTGGATCGGATCGGCAAGCGCTTAAAACTCAACGCACTGGGCTTTCAGCTGTTGCCCAAAGCGGTTGCGCTGCTTGATCGTGGTGAAGAGATAGAAGAGCTGCTTCGTGGCCAGAAAGGGGTTGGTTCGCTGGATGTAGGGGCTACGCTGACCATTGGTAACTACCTTGCCACGTTGCTTATCAGCGATTTTATGCAGCGTCATCCCGGCAGTCGGGTGCGTTTGGCGGTGCGCAATACGCGTCATATTATCGAAGGCGTGCGCCAGCACTCGCTGGATTTAGGCTTGATCGAGGGGCAGTGCGACGATGAGATGATCATTAGCCAGCCCTGGGTGGAAGATGAGCTGTGCGTGTTTTGCTCGCCGCGCCACCCGCTGGCAGGCCGCGAACATCTTGAGCTTGAGCAGCTGTTGCGAGAGGACTGGATTATGCGCGAAGAGGGCTCTGGCACCCGCATGACCCTGGAGCACGCCGCCCGCCACCGCCGCAGCCGGTTTAACACCCTGCTAGAGCTGGAACATACGGAAGGTATTAAGCGCGCCGTGGAGTCAGGCTTGGGGATTGGTTGTGTTTCGCGCCTGGCACTGCGCGATGCCTTCCGGCGCGGCAGCTTGGTGCCGCTGCCCACGCCGGAGTTGGATCTGAAGCGTCAATTCACCTTTATCTGGCACCGGCATAAATACCTCACCACCGGCGTGCGCGAGTTCCTGCGCTTGTGCCGTGAAATGACCGCCGGGGCCAAGCGCAGTGACGATATTGTACTGCCGCCGATTCCTTAATGAACGTGATAAGCAATGTGGTTACCGATACATCTAGCGTAAGTCGCTTACGGCAGTTTGTATATCTGCTAGCGAGGCTTTGCTTAAGTCTTTCGACAGGGAGTGAATCACCAGTTTCTGCGTGGGGCCATCAAGCTTATCCCGTAATAGGCCTAAAAATTTGGGCGGTGCGACCATAATCAGCTTCTCTAAGCTGTTATCCACACGGGCGCTATACAGGCGGTTGGCGACCTCTTTAGCAAACAGCTCGTTTTCATGTTTGGAGGCCGCTCCCTCTTCGCCGGAAGAGCGCGCCGTGCTAGACATCGACTCGTGCACATCACCGCGACGGTCGGTGATCAAATCACCTTCATGCAGCCGTCCTTCTGCGTGAACCAAGCTCTCCTGTTCCGCCAGCGTCAAGGCATCACGAGTAAAGATACGTGCGCGGGCGGCGTCGGCTACCACGATATAGGTTGTCATCGCTGTGCATACTCCATGTCGTTGATGGTCATCTAACCATGGCAAGCGTTTGGCGTTAGGTCAAACGCTTGCCAGGGCTTAAGCAACGCGGGTTACAGCACCTTGCTGCGCAGCAGGCTGGTTAAGGCTTCCCCAATCAGTACCAGCACAATGATGGCCATCAAGATGGTCGCCACGGTTGGCCAGGCAAAGGTATCAATCGCACCCTGTAGGATGACCCCAATACCGCCCGCGCCCACTAAGCCAAGCACCGTCGATTCGCGGATATTGATATCCCAGCGCAGGATCACAATGGCAAAAAATGCTGGCATGACCTGGGGCACAATCGCGTAGGCGACCACTTTGGCCTTGGAGGCTCCGGTGGCTTCCATCGCCTCTACGGGGCGCCGATCAATTTCCTCGATTGCTTCACCCATCAGCTTGCCAATAAAACCAATGGAGCGAAATACGATGGCGAGGATGCCGGCTAACACGCCGGGGCCGAAAATGGCCACGAACAGAAGTGCCCAGATAATGGTATTTACCGAACGGCTGGAGACCAGAATAAAACGCCCCAGCCACAGACAGGCCCGGTTAGGCGTGGTGTTCTGGGCGGCAATGTAGGCCACCGGTAGCGCTAAAAAGATGGTCAAGAAAGTGGCTAGCGTGGCGATATGCACGGTCTCAATCAGCGCCGCGATAATGCCGTTTAACCCATCGGCACTGGGCGGCCACATACGACCCCCTAGTGCAGAAATTTGATTGGGTGCATCCCATACCCAAGGCCAGAAAATATCAATATCGCGCACCGCCCAAACCACTACCATCAAGGTCGCTAGTAGAACGGCGTATCGAATAAGGCGCTGTTTGCGGTCATAGCGTTGCCAAATACGATCGGCAAGCTGCTGTGCGTGATCTACCATATTTTTTTCCTTACCCAGCCGCTGACACCTTCACTGAGCAAAATGACCGCGATGATAATGAGCAGAATCGCAAAGGCGAAATCGTAGTCGTAGCGTCCAAAGGCGTTCATTAGCGTACCGCCAATGCCGCCTGCTCCCACGATTCCGACCACCGCTGATGCGCGCAAGTTGCTGTCCAGTTGATACATGGAAAGCCCCACTTGGCGTGGCAGTATCTGCGGAAAAACGGCATAGAACAGAATCGCCACATACCCAGCGCCAGCGGCTTTCATGGCCTCTACTTGGCCCCAGTTAATCTCCTCTATCTCTTCGGCCAGCAGTTTGCCTACGAAGCCAATGGAGTAGAGGGTTAGGGTCAAAATCCCCGCGAGCGGCCCAAACCCAACCGCAGCAACAAATAGAATCGCCACGATCACGGGGTGAAAGCTGCGCGATACAATAATCACTGCACGGCCAATAACATAGATAGGCATGGGTGCGATATTACGCGCCGCCATCACGGCAAAGGGAATAGAGAGCAAAACCCCCATCAGAGTCGCCAAAATAGCGATTTGAAAGCTCTCTTTAAAGCCGGTAATCAGCAGCTCGTAGCGCTCTAAGTTGGGGGGGAAGCCGCCGCTAAAAATACGCGCTGCGCGGGGCAACCCTTCAGAGATACGCGCCCAGTTGAATGGCAGCGAGCCGAAGGCCCAGACCAAGTAGATGACCGCGACGATGATCAGCCCATAGCGCAGCAGCGGATTGGCAATAAATGGCGGCTTTTTCCAGGTGCGGGGCGCTGATGAAGGGGCGTCAGGCGGAGTCATGGGAGCGCTCCTCCACAGGCGTATCGGTAATCGCATCGTCTGGCGCTTCAATGCCGCCGTAGATAGCGTCTAACGCGTCTTTGTTGAAGTCGGCTGGTAAGCCATCAAAGATCATCTTGCCGTGGCGCAGGCCCACGATGCGCTCGGTATAGGTTTTGGCCTGAGCAACGTTATGGATATTGATCAGCACCGGCAGCGACAGCTCGCTGGCCAAACTCTGCAACAGAACCATAATCTGTTCAGAAGTACGCGGGTCTAATGAGGCGGTAGGCTCATCGGCCAGCAGCACTTCAGGTTCCTGCATCAGTGCGCGCACCACGCCGACCCGCTGGCGCTCGCCACCGGAGAGCTCATCGGCACGTTTGTTGGCGTAGTGAGCAATGCCCACCCGCTCCATCAGTACAAAGGCACGCTCAATATCTGCTTGGGGATAGCGGCGTGAAATCGCCTGGTAGAGATTGACGTAGCCCAGCCGCCCGGCCAGCACGTTCTCCATCACGGTTAAGCGATCCAGCAGGTTAAAGCCCTGGAACACCATGCCGATTTTGCGGCGGGCGCGGCGCAATTCAGCGCCCTTCAGGTTCACTAGCTCATTGCCGTTGAGTTTGATGGAGCCCGAAGTCGGTTCGACCAAGCGATTAATACATCTTAGCATGGTGCTTTTACCCGCACCCGAGGCGCCTACGATAGAAACAACGCTGTTTCCCTCTACCTTGAGGTCAAGCCCTTTCAGCACGGCTTCATCGTGGCCATAACGTTTGACCAGATTGGTAATTTCCAGCATGTGTCCGCTTCCATCGTCGAGACAATAACCGCACCGCCGGCGGCGGTGCGCTACGTTTACTCTTCCAAGTTTTCTGGCGTATAGCTCACGTTATTGGCTGCTTGGATGGTACGAATCACCTTCCAGTTGTCTTGGTAGTTGATGGGGATGAATTTCTCGACGCCCTCAAACTCTTCGCCTAACTCGGTGCCGATAAAATCAAAGCTGAAGAAGGCTTCTTCAATTTTTTCGACCAAATCTGGGTGCAGGTTGTGCGCGTAGTTGTACGAGGTGGTGGGGAATCGGTCGGACTCAAATATCAGCCGCACATCCTCTTCATCGTAGAGGCCTCGGGCGGCCATTCGCTCGACTACTTCAGAAGCCACCGGGGCGGCGTCATAGTCTTGGGCCACAACGCCGAGCATGGATTGATCGTGACTACCCGAGTAGACCACTTCGTAATCCTCATCGGGAGTGATGCCGAGCTCAGGCAGCAGTGCGCGAGGGGCTAGGTTACCCGAGTTGGACGTTGGAGAAGTGTGGGCGACGCGTTTGCCTTTGAGATCCTCGACCTCATGGATATCGGAGTCAACATGGGTAAACAGCTGCAGGGTATAGCCAAATTGGCCGTCATCAGAGCCCATTAACGCAAACGGCACGGCTCCGGCCAAGTTCACCGCAAACGGCGTAGGGCCAGTGGAGAAACCGGCGATATGTAAGCGCCCGCTGCGCATGGCTTCCACTTGAGCAGCGTTAGACTGTACCGCAAAGAAGCGCACATCCCGCTCGGTGACCTCAGCCAAGTGATCGATAAACGGTTGCCAAATGTCCGAATAAATAGCCGGGTCTTCTACGGGGGTATAAGCAAAAATCAGCGTGTCGGGATTAGCCCACTCAGCCTCATCGGCAGGACGGTCGGCGACCATATCGCCATTTTCGTCGCAATAAATAGTATCTAAGTCACCGCGTTCACACTCAGCGAAAGCGGGCGTAGTGAGCAGGGCGAGCGGTAAGAGTGATGCGGCGGTAAGCATCGCGAGCGGGCGCTTGCGGAAGAGCGAAGTTGCCATGGTAAGCCTCATTTGTGCGTTATTGTTGTGTTCTTGCTATGGATCAAACTGTGTTTCCTTTGCTGCGTTTTGCCACTAATGAAACGGAAAATGTTTCGTAAGTGGACATTCCGCGCCAAGGATGGTTATTTTCGAAAGCAGACACCTTCAATCTAGGGTTTGTGACAAACTTATGTCAAATACTTTACAGCCACTCTCCGACCATTGGCGCAATCGCTATTTATTAATGCGCCACGGTCATAGCCAGGCCAATCAACAGGGCGTGATTGTCAGCTCGCCAGAGCGAGGAATAGAAAACTTCGGTCTTTCTGAATATGGCGAGCAACAACTTGCCCAGCTCGTTGCCGATTGGCACTGGCCTGCGCCGACCCGCGTAGTGCATTCAGACTTTTTACGTACCACGCAAACCGCCGCCCGAGTAGCCGCTAAGTTCGGGTTAGCACCCTGCGTGGATAAGCGCTTGCGGGAGCGAAATTTTGGTGACTTAGAAGGTCAGGGAGACGAGCACTACCCTAGCGTGTGGGCGTTAGATGCCGAGGATACCGAGCATCGTCACCATCAGGTGGAAGCCTTAAGCGCGGTGGCGCAACGTATGCAAGCAGTCATCGCGGATTGGGAACAGCAGGTAAGCGGCGAAACCATCCTGCTCGTCAGTCACGGTGATCCGCTGCAAATCCTGCTGACTGCGCTGGCTAATAAGCCCCTTTCCCAGCACCGTGAACAGCAAGCGCTTCTTCCCGCGAGCATTACGCAATTAGGACTTATGTAACTAAGGTCTTAGGCGCTCTCGGCCGCAGGCGGGATCCAGGCAATCATATCGACTTCCACATCGGCACCGCCCGCCAGGCCGGTAACGCCAATGCAGGTGCGGGTAGGCAATGGCTGCGGGAAGTAGCTCGCGTAGACCTTATTCACTTCGTCGAAATGACCCATATTGGTAATAAATACCCGGGACTGCACCACATACTCGAAGGCACTGCCGACTTCTTCCAGCACGATCGCCAGGTTTTGCATTACCCGGTGGGTCTGTTCGGTGAAAGTGCCCAACAGCATTTCGTTGGTTTCGGGCACCGTCGGCATTTGCCCCGTGATAAACACCAGATCACCTACACGGCACGCATGAGAAAACGGTGCGATAGGCTGTGGTGCGCGGTCGATAAACAGCTTTTCAATCATGCTTTTATCCTTTTTTTGATAGCCGTTTTTAAAGTCTGTTAACCATCATGGGCCTCAAGTGAGACCCATGATGACGTACTTATCCACAGCCGCATTGCTGCTGGGGCTGTGGATTAATGGCCCAGAATCTGGCTTAGGAACAGCTGGGTACGTTCAGACTGTGGGTTGTTGAAGAACGGCTCTGGTGCGTTCTCTTCAATGATCTGCCCCTGATCCATAAAGATCACCCGGTCGGCGACGGTTTTGGCGAAGCCCATTTCGTGGGTCACACAGATCATGGTCATGCCCTCTTCCGCTAGCTCCACCATAACGTCGAGGACTTCTTTGATCATCTCGGGGTCGAGGGCGGAGGTGGGCTCGTCAAACAGCATCACGTCTGGGTGCATGCACAGCGAGCGGGCAATTGCGACACGCTGCTGTTGTCCGCCCGAGAGCTGCCCAGGGTACTTAGTCGCCTGCTCGGCAATGCGCACCCGCTCCAGGTACTCCATCGCCAACGCTTCGGCCTCTTTGCGGGGCTTCTTTTGTACCCACATTGGCGCGATACAGCAGTTTTCCAGCACTGATAAATGCGGGAATAGATTGAAGTGCTGAAACACCATGCCCACGCTGCGACGAATCTGCTCGATACGCTTAACGTCTTGGGTCAGCGGTACGCCGCCCACCACAATTTCACCTTTTTGGTGCTCTTCGAGGTGGTTAATGCAGCGAATCAGCGTTGATTTACCCGAACCCGAAGGGCCGCAAACCACGATACGTTCGCCGCGTTTTACTTCGAGGTAGATATCACGTAGTACGTGAAAGTCGCCGTACCACTTATTGACGTTGCGCATCTCGACCATCAGGTCAGAAGTACTGGTGTCAGAGGTGTTGGTGGCTGCTTGTGTCATGTTGAAATCCTACTCAAAACGTAAATAGAGATGCGGCGTCAGTGCTTATGGCCGGTATTTAGCTTGCGTTCCAGGTACTGGCTGTAGCGCGACATGCTGAAACAGAAGATCCAGAACACGAACGCGGCAAATACATACCCCTCGATTGAGAAGCCCAGCCAGCGCGAGTCGGAAAGCGCCGCTTGCACAATGCCCAACAGGTCAAACAGCCCGATGATCATCACCAGGGTGGTGTCTTTAAACAGTGAGATAAACGTATTAACGATACCCGGAATCATCATTTTTAGCGCCTGGGGCATCACAATTAGCCCCATGCGCTTCCAATACGTCATCCCCAGCGCCGCGGCGGCCTCATCCTGACCTTTGGGAATCGCCTGCAAACCACCGCGAATAACTTCGGCCATATAGGCACTTTGGAACAGCGTTAGGCCGATCAGCGCCCGCACTAGCCGATCCACACTGAGCTCCGACGGCAGGAATAGCGGTAGCATTACCGAGGCCATAAACAGAATGGTGATAAGCGGCACACCACGCCAGAACTCAATAAAAATCACGCAGAAGGTTTTGACGATAGGCATGTTCGAGCGTCGCCCAAGGGCGAGTACGATGCCAATCGGCAGTGCCCCAACCATACCCACTGTGGCCAGTAGCAAGGTCAGCATTAAGCCGCCCCAGCGGTGGGTGGAAACACGCGGTAGGTCAAAGTAGCCGCCGTGGAGCAACACATACGCGATGACCGGGAAGATCAGCAGCGCAAACAGCGCCATCCAGCGCTTAAACGGCAGGCGCGGGACCACCATCCAGGCAATAATGCCCGCGAACATGGCAAACACAATGTTGGCGCGCCAGTACTCTTCGCTTGGGTAAAGGCCATACATGAACTGGGAGAAACGCGCGTTGACGAATACCCAGCAGGCGCCTGCCCGTGTACAGTCTTCGCGGCTGTCGCCTACCCAGTTGGCATCGATAAACGCCCACTGAACCGTTGGCACCACGAGCAGGTAAAGCACATACAGGCCTAACAGCGTGAAAACAGTATTGATCGGACCGTTAAACAGGTTGCCACGTAGCCAGGCAATTGGCCCGATGGTGCCTTTGGGGGCCGGGCGCTGAGGTATGGTTTCTTTATTGTGAATCATGGGGTCGCCTCCGGCCTAGCGTTCGACCAGCGCAACGCGAGCGTTGAACCAGTTCATGAACATGGACACCAGCAAGCTGATGATTAGATAAACCGCCATGGTCATGGCTATCACTTCGATGGCTTGACCGGTCTGGTTGAGCGTGGTGCCAGCAAAAACCGACACCAGGTCGGGGTAGCCAATGGCGGTGGCCAGAGAAGAGTTTTTAATCAGGTTGAGGTATTGGCTGGTAAGTGGCGGAATAATGACGCGTAAGGCTTGAGGAATCACCACTAGGCGCAGAACGAGCTTGCGCGGCAAGCTAAGTGCTTGGGCCGCTTCGGTTTGGCCATGGGGAATCGCTTGAATGCCCGAGCGCACAATCTCCGCAATAAACGATGCGGTATAAATGGAAAGCGCTAGCCATAGCGCCAGAAACTCCGGAATGATGGTTATCCCGCCACCGAAATTAAAGCCACGCAGTACCGGCATTTCCCAGGTCACCGGAACGCCGGTGGCCACCAGTATTAGCAGTGGCAGGCCAAAAATAATCACCAGAGACATCCAGAAAACCGGCAAGCGTTTGCCGGTGGCTTCATGGCGGCGCTTATTCCAAATGACCAGAACGATGCTGGCAATGATCGCCACTACGAAAGTAGCGGGGATGAGCCCAAAGCCTGATTCAAACAGTGGTTGGGGCAAATAGAGCCCGCGTACATTGAGGAAAATGGCTTCGCCAAACGCCATGCTCTCTCTGGCACTGGGTAACGTCCGCAGTACCGCGAAATACCAGAAGAAAATTTGCAGCAGCAGCGGGATATTACGAAATGTCTCGATATAGGCGTTGGCTAACTTGGCGATCAGCCAATTGGGCGATAGCCGCGCGATACCGACAATAAAACCAATAATCGAGGCAGCCAACACCCCCAATCCACCGACGAGCAGTGTATTGAGCAAGCCAATCACAAAGGTGCGGCCGTAGGTACTTTGGGAGGAGTACTCGATTAAGGTTTGACCAATACCAAAGCCGGCTGTATTGCCCAGGAAGCCGAAGCCGGTGGTGATACCGCGGGCATTCAGGTTGGCTTGGGTATTGCCGATAATATAGATCAGGAAAGCCGCCACAACGGCGACCAAAATGAGCTGAAAAATAAGTGCGCGCTTAGCGCGGTCTCGCCAAAACGGCGGCTTGTGGCCGGCGGGGCGAATGTTGGGTCTTACAGACATGGATGGCGTCTCCGCTGCACGGAAGGTCAATCAGATGGCCCGCCAGGCCCTTGAAACAAGAGCGGCGGGCCGGGGTCAAGCGAGACGCTTAGCGAATCGGGGGAGCGTACTGGAAGCCACCGTCGTTCCACAGGGCGTTAACACCGCGCTCGATTTCAAGCGGCGAATCCATACCCACGTTACGTTCAAAACTTTCAGCGTAGTTGCCGACTTGGCTAATGATGTTGTAAGCCCAGTCAGCTTCTAGGTTCATGCCTTCGCCGTAGTTGCCGTCTTGGCCCAGCAGGCGAGCAACATCAGGATTGTTAGAGTCACGCATCTCTTCAGCGTTTTCGCTGGTAACGCCGTACTCTTCAGCATTGATCATGGCAAACAGCGACCATTTCACGATGTTGAACCAAAGGTCGTCGCCCTGACGAACCACAGGCCCCAGCGGCTCTTTGGAGATAACGTCAGACAGAATCATCGACGCTTCAGGATCATCAAGCTGGATACGTAGTGCCGCTAGCTGAGAGGTGTCAGACGTTAGAACGTCGCAGCGGCCAGCTTGATAGCCACCCACAGTTTGCTCAGAAGTATCAAAAACGATCGGGTTGAATTCCATGTCGTTAGCACGGAAGTAGTCGGCTAAGTTCAGCTCGGTCGTGGTGCCCGATTGAATACAGATAGAAGCACCGTCGAGCTCATCGGCACCGGTAATGCCCAGGTCGCGTGAAACCATGAAGCCTTGGCCGTCGTAAAAGTTAACGCCAGTGAAGTTAAGGCCCAGCGTGGTGTCACGGGTAGTGGTCCAGGTGGTATTACGTGAAAGTAAGTCAACCTCACCAGACTGCAGTGCGGTGAAGCGCTCAACGGCGTTTAGAGAAATATAGTTAACCGCATCCGCATCGCCGAGTACCGCTGCCGCGACTGCACGGCAAACATCAACGTCCAGACCCTGCCAATTACCATCGTCGTCTGGCGCTGAGAAGCCCGGCAAACCATCGCTCACACCACACTGAACGGCGCCACGCTCAATGGTATCTTCTAAGGTATCGGCTTGAGCAGTCGCCATTCCCGCTAGGCTTAATGAGCCTGCGGACGCCAGAAGCGCTAGGTGTTTTTTATTGAACATTTAGTTTCCCTCGAAGTTCTTGAAATTGGTTATTGAAATCTGTCATTGAAATAGCCATGCATGCTGTAGCATGTAACTAAACCTAGCAAGGAAGATGCCAACAAGGGTACAGGCGCACATTCAGCGCTTTTCAACGCTACTCAACGAATTCGAGACGAACGTCTAGGTGCAAAAATGTTACCACCCACCTTGCTTTGCACTTTTATAGGGCAAGCTGGGGTGGGCGGTGGCAGAAAGGCAGCAGTGAAGGGTGTTTATTCAGCCGTGAATGCCTTGCGCATAAACGGCGGCAGGGCGAGCGCACCGCGATGGGCATCAACGCTATAGTACTCAAGCGGCAGTTCGTGGCTGGCGGCTGCCTGTTCACGGAACGTATTCACATCAGTGGCTTTACCCGCCAATGTGACGCTCCACCAGCCTGAGGGGTAAACCGGCTGTGGGAAGGGCAGGGTCGCGACGCTGTCGAAACCCGCTTTCAGCATATCGTGGCGTAACTCACGAATGATCGAACCCGTGTGGTAAAGCGGTGACTCGCTCTGCTGCACCATCACGCCGCCGCTTTTCAAAATGCGGTGGCAGCGCTTGAGAAAATCGGTTTTAAACAACCCTTCAGCGGGGCCGACGGGGTCGGTAGAGTCGATAATCAGCACATCGATGCTCTCATCCGGTGCATCGTCCACCCACTTGACGCCATCGGCGAACAGTAGCTCGGCGCGCGGATCATTATTTGATTCTACCAATGATGGAAAGAAGCGCTCAGAGGCTTTCGTCACTTCTTCATCGATATCAATCTGGGTAACTTTCTCAACGCCTGAGTGGCGCAGCACCTCTTTTAACGTGCCGCAGTCGCCACCACCGATAATCACCACCCGCTTAGGGTCTTGGTGGGTAAACAGGGCTGGATGCGCGATCATCTCGTGATAGAGGAAGTTATCGCGATCAGTCAGCATCACACAGCCGTCCAGCACCAGGAGGTTGCCGTAAGTCTCGGTAGCATAGACTTCCAGATGCTGGTACTGGCTCTGTACATCCAGCAGCTTTTCAGAAATTTTCAGCGAGAAGGCGCTGCCGTGGCTATCAAAGACTTCGGTAAACCACTGGTCGTCGCGTAAATCGCTCATGAATTGGCTCCTGATTGCGCTGTCTTGGGTTGCGTCGGGATATCCCGGTGGTATTGCGGGCTGAGCTCGTGCAGTGCCTCCATAAAGGCGGTGACGTGATCCGGGTTGGTAAATTGGCTGATACCGTGCCCCAGGTTAAACACATGGCCAGGGCCGTGGCCGTAGCTTTCCAGCACGCGAGCCACTTCAGCGCGGATAGCCGAGGGGCGCGCAAATAGTACGTTAGGGTCCAGATTGCCCTGCAGGGCGACCTTATGGCCAACGCGGGCGCGGGCATCGGAAAGCTCGGTAGACCAGTCGATACCCAGGGCATCGGCACCGGCGCAGGCGATATGCTCAAGCCACTGCCCGCCATTCTTGGTAAACAAAATCACCGGCACGCGACGGCCATCGTGTTCACGGATCAGTCCGGAAACGATCTGCTCCATGTAGCGCAGCGAGAACTCCAGATACGCAGGGGTCGAAAGCGCGCCGCCCCAGGTATCAAAAATCTGCACCGCCTGGGCACCGGCGCGAATCTGTGCATTTAAGTAGTCGGTGACCGCATGCGCTAGCGTATCCAGCAGCTGGTGCATGGTATCTGGCGTATCGTAAAGCATGGTTTTCAGGTGACGGAAGTCCTTGCTGGAGCTGCCTTCGACCATATAAGTCGCCAGTGTCCAGGGGCTGCCGGAGAAACCAATCAGCGGCATACGGCCATTCAACTCCCGGCGGATGGTCGACACCGCACGCATCACGTAATCCAAGTCTCGTTCGGCGTCGGGTACGCTGAGTGCGGCGACCTCTTCTGGGGTGCGCACGGTTTTGCGGAATTTAGGGCCTTCGCCGGTTTCAAAATAGAGACCCAAGCCCATGGCATCAGGGATGGTCAAAATATCTGAAAACAGAATGGCGGCATCCAGCGGGTAGCGCTCTAGAGGCTGCAGGGTAACTTCGCAGGCTAGGTCATGGTTGCGGCACAAATCCATAAAGCTGCCTGCATCGGCCCGGCTGGCACGGTATTCCGGCAGGTAGCGGCCCGCTTGACGCATCATCCACACCGGGGTGCGGTCGACGGGCTGGCGCGCTAGTGCACGAAGGAATCGATCATTTTGTAAAGGTGTAGTGGTCATAGACACTTGCTCTTAGGAAATTTGCCCGCATCGTATTCGAAACCGTATCGGGGATCATATGCGGGCAATTGTACTTGAAGATAAGCGCGAGGGCGGCGTACTCGGTGGCAAAAATCGTCGCATCCGGCCAATTTTTCTCCACTAATGAGCCGATTTTAGTCGCGTTGCCACCGTGAGGCGGGCGCCGCTTCCTGTTAGAATGCTTGCCCATTTTGCCAACACTGGTGTGGTTAACTGGTTTGGTCAATCAGCGAGGTAACCTGTGACCATTCGCTTTATTGCCGCTTCCCAACTGCCCACGCCCTGGGCAACCTTTACGATGCATGGCTTCGAAGATGAGGCCACCGGCAAGGATCATATTGCCTTGACGTTGGGTGATGTGACCGGCGACGCACCGGTGCTGGGGCGGGTACATTCTGAATGTTTGACCGGCGATGCGCTCTTTTCCATGCGCTGTGACTGTGGTTTTCAGTTGCAGGAAGCGCTTAAGCGCATTGCTGAAGAGGGCCGCGGCGTGCTGTTTTACCTGCGCCAAGAGGGGCGTGGTATTGGGTTGCTAAACAAGATTCGCGCTTATAATCTTCAGGATCAAGGTGCAGATACCGTCGAAGCCAACGAGCAGCTCGGCTTTGGTGCTGATATGCGCCGCTATGATCTATGCGTACCGATGCTCAACCACTTGGGGATCACCTCGCTAAGGTTGATGACCAATAATCCGCGCAAAGTGGATGCCCTCACCCGCGACGGTGTGAACGTGGTGGAGCGCTTACCGATCACCACCGGCCTGAACCCGCATAACGAGCAGTACCTTGCCACCAAAGCGGGCAAACTTGGTCATATGATGGCGCTGGATGACTTCACTCACGCCAGCGATGTGGATATTGAGCGTAAAGGGTGATTTTGACTGGGCTAATTAGGTGTTAGTTAAACATTGGAATGCCATCGCGGCTGCCGATGTACGATTTTCAACACCGAGCTTTCGAAAGACTTGTTCTAAGTGCTTGTTAACAGTGCGAGGACTCAGTTCGAGTATTTGTCCTATTTCACGGTTGGTTTTGCCCTGTGCAATCCACAACAGTACTTGTGATTCTCGGTTAGTTAGCCGGAGCTGGCTTTGTAAAAGCAGGCTTTCGCTATCTCCATCCTGATGTAGCAAACGGAATAAGTGTTCATTTGAACTAGATTCACCTAGGTATCTGAGTCTTAATGCGTTATTCGGCAAGGGTAACGCTAATTGATCACCGGTTTGAGGGAGCCGGGTTAGCCAACGTTGAATGTATTCGGCAAGCTCCTTACGTGGGTTAATCAAGTTCTCTTCAGTAATGTTGATCCACTCTTCGGCCTGAGGTGTACCCCAAAGCCATCTTCCTTGCGTGTCTGTTGAGAAAGAAACTTGACCAAGTTTATCAAGTGCAGTGTGAGCACTGTGGGCTAGGCGCGCATTATTGAGGTGAACACGAATACGCGCCACCAGTTCCTTTGGTCGGATGGGCTTCGTCATATAGTCTACGCCCCCCGCATCAAGTCCTCGCACTACATCTTCGGTATCAGATAATCCCGTCATAAATATGACCGGCACTCCAGCTAAATCTGAATGTAGCTTAAGAAATCTGCAAGTCTCGAATCCGTCCATGCTGGGCATCAAAGCATCCATTAAAATTAAGTCTGGCGTCATTTTCTCTGCAATTGAGATTGCTTGAGCTCCGCTCATAGCCACCAATGCTGTTAGTCCAGCCTGCTCTAAGGCATGGTGGATCATTCCCAGGGAGTCAGCCGAATCATCAACGACGAGTATTAGATCCTTACGCTGAATCGAGGTCATGGTAATTTCTCCAACAAATGCATCACTTGGTGGAAGTCGAAACGGTCCAGCGCACTTTCCAGAGCTGTCATCGATGAAGTGCTGATCCGTCCATGATTCTGGGCGTCCTTCAGACTGTTACGTAGGCCACTTATATGGCCTATCTCTACTAGAGACACCAGTTCTTCTCGCAACACCGCGTCGATATGCACTGGGGGTGTCAAATGAGTCTGAGCAGAACTAGGTGAAGAGGGAGAGTGGTGATGCCATTTCAGTTGTAACTGCCTTGCCAGGGTGTCAAGGAGTGCTCCTTGCTTGAAGGGTTTAATCAAATAGTCGTTATGTAGTCCCTCAGATAGTGACTCAACTTGGCTTTCACGTGCGTTGGCTGAGAGCATAACAATAGGCCCATGGAACCCATGCTGGCGAAGTTGGCGAACTGTTTGCCATCCGTCTATATGCGGCATGGCGATGTCCATCAATATCAGGTCAGGATGGGCGCGACTGATTAACGCCAAACTGGTCATACCATCGGGTGCTTCCAGTACGGTAAAGCCTAGTGGGGTAAGCATGTCGCTGATTAGGCCTCGATGGGAGGGGTCATCATCGACCACCAATAGCGTTCGGCGCTCACCTTTATACCCTTGGACCATATGATGTGATGACCGCACAAGCTCCAGGGGCTGGATACTGGATAGCATCACCGAAAGCCGGAACTCACTGCCGTTTCCGGGCGTGCTAGCTACTTGCAAATCCCCGCCCATGATATCGGTTAATAATTGAGTAATCGTTAGGCCCAGTCCGGTGCCGTTGGCGATGGGAACGCCGGGTTTGCGCACCCGCTCAAAGGGTTTGAAAATACGCTGAATATCTTCCTCTTCAATACCCACACCGGTATCGCGAATAGTGAATTCCGCCACTTGATTACGGTAGCGGAAGTTCAGCGATACCTTGCCATGGTTAGTGAATTTGATGGCATTGGAGAGCAAGTTAATCAGTATTTGACGTAGGCGTTTTTCGTCGGTAATAACCCACTCTGGGATGCGTCCCTGGCTTGTAAAAGTGAAATCGATGCCTTTTTCCTGAGCCTGAAGACGAAACATGGCGACAAGTTCATCAATCAACTCGCTGACTCGTACCTGGTTTCGATACAGCTCCAGGCGACCTGCTTCAATCTTGGAAATTTCCAACAGTCCTTCGATTAAATCAGAAAGGTGTTCGGTGCTGCGGCGTATGATGGCGACCGCCTTGCGGCGCTCAGGTGGAATGGTGGCATCGTGCTCAAGGAGCTGAGCATAGCCGAAAGCAGCATTAAGCGGTGAGCGTAGTTCGTGGCTGAGGCTCGTCAGGTAGCGGCTCTTAGCTTGGTTGGCCGCTTCAGCAAGTTCTTTGGCTTTTTGTAGTTCTCGGTCGGTTTCCTCATGTGCGTCGATCTCCTCAAGCAACATGCGAGTTTGGCGATGGGACTCTTCATGTGCCACCACCCGACTCTCGTTGGCCAGCACAAAGAGCCAAGCCACCACGCCGCTAACAATAACGAGAATGGCGAATATTTTAGCAAGGGTCGTAGCCATCAACTCTTTAACAGGAGGAGGGAGATCGGGAAGCTGGTAGAAAACCAGTGTTAAGAATCCGGCAATCACGAGAGTGACTAGCAACAATAGGCTAGCAAAATGGCCCATGCGGGAGTTGAAATACTTCAGCATGCGGACAGGAAGCAGTACGCTCAGCCAGTCCATCAACTGCTCTTGAAAAGTGGCGTGGTGCTTGCAAGCATCGTTGCAGCGTGCGTCCAGTGAGCAGCAGAGAGAGCAAATGGGCGCGTTATAAGCTGGGCAGAAAGCCATATCTTCACTATCAAAATGATGCTCACAGATAATACAGGCTTGGTTTTTTACGACCGATTTGGGCTCCGGTGCGCGGGCGATGTAATAACGCCCGTTGGTAAGCCACGCGATAGCGGGCGCACTCACGAAAGCAGTTAGTAACGCCAGAAATGAAGCCAGTGCGGCGGCGGTCTCTCCCCATAGCCCAGCTCGGGCGGCTAATGCAACAGCCGTCGCCAATAGCATGGCACCAAAGCCAACAGGATTGATGTCGTATAGGTAGGCTCGTTTGAACTCGATATGGCGTGGGCTGAGTCCTAACGGTTTGTTGATCACCAAATCTGCCACCAGAGCTCCGATCCAAGCCATGGCAACCATAGCGTAGTTGGCCAAGATGACTTCAAAAGCGCGATAAATGCCGATCTCCATGAGTACTAGAGCGATCATGACATTAAATAGCAGCCACACTACGCGGCCTGGGTGACTATGGGTGAGTCGGGAAAAAAAATTCGACCAAGCAATGGAACCAGCATAGGCGTTAGTGACATTGATTTTGAGCTGAGACAGCACAACGAAAATGCCAGCCAGTGCCATCAACATAGCAGGATGGGTGGTGACATGACTAAAGCCCACCAAATACATATGCATGGGTTCCTGAGCAAGCTCTGCGGCTAAACCGTGGTGAAGGGCAAGTACCGCAAGGAACGAACCTGCCAATGCTTTAATGGCACCAATAATGATCCAGCCAGGGCCTCCAGCAAGCATAGCTGCCCACCAACGCAATCGTTTGCCCGGCTCAGCTTCGGGAAGAAATCGTAGGTAGTCGACTTGCTCGCCTATTTGAGCGACGAGGGAAAACATGACGGTTGCGGCTGCACCAAACAACAGCAAATCGAATCCTTGAGTGCCTATCATATGGTTGTCAAATTCGACCCAGCGTTCGAGAGAGGCGGGATCCTGCAATAAAATAAAAATAAAGGGTAAAAGCTGAAGGAAGACCCACAGAGGCTGAGTCCACACTTGGAAACGACTAATGTAGGTAAAACCGTGAGTCACTATGGGTATTACCACAAGAGAACTAATGATGTACCCAAAGGTAAGAGGAACGTTAAACAACACTTCCAAAGCCATCGCCATAATAGCGGCTTCTAAAGCAAAAAAAATAAAAGTGAATGTGGCGTAGATAAGGGATGTCAACGTCGAGCCCAGATATCCAAACCCCGCGCCGCGAGTCAGGAGGTCGATATCCACTCCGTAGCGCGCTGCATAATAGCTGATAGGGATGCCGAGCAGGAAGATAACAAGCGTGACCACGGCGATGGCGGCAATAGCATTAGTAATGCCGTAGTTGAGAGTAATGACGCCCCCAATCGCTTCCAGTGCCAAAAATGAAATTGTTCCTAAAGCCGTCAAGGCAACACGTTTGGCACTCCAGCGCCGTGCGGATTTGGCTGTAAAGCGTAGCGCAAAATCTTCTAATGTTTGATTAGCTACCCATTTGTTGTAGTTGCGTCTAACCGGAAATATTCGTTGTTTTGTGCTTGTCATAGCGGGCCTTGTATCGGCCAATAGATATCGGCCAGCAGGGTTGGATGACCTCTTAATGCTCAATGCTGAGAAGAATTATGCAACGTCCATGCCCGAGGCGTATTAGTGAGACTAAACGGTAGGTAAGTGAGTAGGTATGGGGTAAATGACGTAGTGGTCTGGTGCATTCCCCGCATGGTTGTCTTACTTAGGTCTCTCCATACTCAATAGCGAGGGATCAGCAAGATTCCGCGGTTTTCCGCTGACTTGTGTTCCGCTGACTTAGTTTTCGCTGACTTGGGGACTCACCATCATGACGACGACACACACCACGCTGTCGCATTTGCGGCGTTTTGTAATGACCGGGATTGTGGCGCTGCCTATCGCGCTGAGTATTTCGTCGCACGCTTTAAGTGCACCACCCACCGAAGAGGTCAATACCACAGGACTTGCCGTAACTGACGATACGGTGCATGTGGGTATTTTGCATTCACTGACCGGTACTATGGCCATCAGCGAGACAGGTTCTGTCGAAGCGGAACAGTTGGCGATTGAGCAGATCAATGCCCAGGGCGGTGTGCTTGGCCGTCAAATTGTGCCGATTATTGAAGATGGAGCCAGTGATTGGCCGACCTTTGCTGACCGAACGCGCAAGCTACTTACTCAAGATAACGTTCCCGCCATCTTTGGTGCTTGGACGTCGGCCTCTCGCAAGGCGATGCTACCTGTACTTGAGCGAGAAAACGGCCTGCTGTATTACCCAACTTTCTATGAAGGACTCGAAGAATCACCCAATGTGATCTATACCGGCCAGGAGGCTACTCAGCAGATATTGGCAGGCATCAATTGGGCTTGGAATGAGCAAGGGGCGCGAACTTTCTACCTCATCGGCTCAGATTATATCTGGCCACGCACCTCAATGAAAATTGCTCGTATCCATATTGAAGAAGTGCTCGGCGGTGAAGTGTTGGGTGAAGATTATGCGCCTCTGGGCCACACCTCCTTTGGTTCCAACATCAATCGTATTCGCCTTCGCAAGCCCGATGTCATTTTTGCAGCAGTGGTTGGGGGAAGTAATGTGGCTTGGTTTCGCCAGCTAAATGCTGCCGGTATTAACGCAGACAATCAGACATTGTTGACCATCTCGGTCACTGAGGATGAGGTTCTGGGTATCGGCGGTGAGAACGTCGAAGGTTTCTATTCTTCGATGAAATACTTCCAAAGTCTCGACAACGAAAATAACGCTGCATTTGTGGAGGCATTCCAGGAGCGCTGGGGAGAAGATAGTGTCATTGGTGACGTCTCTCAAGCTGCATATCTCGGCCCATGGCTGTGGAAAGCAGGTGTCGAGAAGGCGGGTAGTTTTGATGTTGACGCGGTTTCTGCCGCCATGGCCGATATCGAATTGACGACAGCACCGGAAGGCTACGTCAAGGTGCATCCCAACCGCCACCTATGGAGCAAAACACGCATAGGCCGTTGGAACGAGGATGGCCAAGCTACCGTTGTGTGGGAATCTGATCTCGTCGAACCGAACCCTTTCCCGGAAGGTTATCAGTAAGCTTCGCTACGAATCACGGCGGCCTAGGCCGCTGTGATTCCAATGATGTTGTCGATGATACATCTTTATTCAAGGGGAAGCGGCCATGAGTGGATTCAGCAGCCAGGAACTACTGGCGATTTTTGCCATGCAAGGCTTTGCTGGCGTTAGCTTTTTCAGTGTATTGCTGTTGATGGCCTTAGGCTTGGCTATCATCTATGGTCAGATGCGCGTGATCAACATGGCGCATGGGGAGTTTATGGTTATCGGTGCCTACGCCACTTACCTATGCTCCATCACCTTGGGCGCTTTGCCCGGGATGACTGACTACTATCTTTTCTTCGCTATTCCCATTGCCTTCGGTAGCGCTTTCCTAGTCGGCTATATCGTTGAGTTGACGCTCATCAGGCACCTTTATCATCGCCCTCTTGATACCTTGCTGGCGACATGGGGGCTGGCACTCATTATGCAGCAAGGGTTTAGGTCGGCCTTTGGTGCTCGAGAAGTGAGTGTGTTGGTTCCCGATTGGTTACGTGGATCCTATCGACCCACAATGATGATCGATATCCCGCTTAACGGCATCGCCATATTAGTGCTGACGTTACTGGTGACGTTAGGTGTCTGGTGGTTTCTGTATCGCTCACGCTGGGGGCTGCGAGTACGTTGTACTACTGCCAATCGCGATATGAGTGGGGCTGTGGGCATCAACACCAAGCGAGTGGATCGCGTCACCTTTGCGCTGGGCTGCGGCATTGCAGGCATTGCTGGCGCGGCTTTCACCACGATTTCTTCCACAGGCCCCACCAGTGGTTCGCTGTATATCGTCGATACCTTCCTCGTAGTGGTATTTGGTGGTGCAGGCAGCCTGGTAGGCACTATCGCTTCGGCTTTCTCTATCGCCCAGGCTCAATCGCTCATGGAGTTCTTCCTGGGTTCCTCTATGGCCAAAGTGCTGACGCTGCTAACAGTGATCGGCATCTTGCTGCTGCGCCCTGAAGGGCTCATCGCCAGTAAGGTACGTCGCTAAGGAGTATCAACATGAACAGAATGTATCGTTTATTCCAGGGGCGTTACGCAGGCTTAGGCAGCATTGTGCTATTAGCGATTGTACTGATGGTTGTTATGCCGTTGGCCTTTGATATCTACCGCCTCAACTTGGCTGGTCGTTACTTAACGTACGCCTTTGTGGCGCTCGGCCTAGTGCTGTGCTGGGGGTATGGCGGGATTCTCAGCCTTGGGCAGGGTATTTTCTTCGGCATCGGTGGCTACGCCATGGCGATGTTTTTGAAGATTGAGTCTTCAGATCCTGAAAGCACAAGTATTCAGACCACGCCGGGTATACCCGATTTTATGGACTGGAATCGGATTACCGAGTTGCCGTGGTTTTGGGTTCCTTTCAATAGCCTGACCTTTACTATCATTGCGGTGCTGGTGCTCCCTGCGGCGTTTGCCTTCTTGATTGGCTTTGCCATGTTCAAGCGGCGTGTTAGTGGCGTTTATTTTGCCATTATCACCCAAGCGCTGGCAGTGGTGCTGACCATCCTGATCATCGGCCAGCAGGGCTATACCGGTGGTATTAATGGCATCACTGATCTGCGTACCCTGCTGGGGTGGGATATCCGCGATGATAGCTCTCGATACCTGCTTTATTACCTCAATGCCATTTTGTTAATTGGCTGCCTACTGATTGGCCGCTGGGTTCTCAACTGCAAATATGGCCGAATTCTGACCGCCTTGCGTGATAAAGAGGAGCGCGTTCGCTTTTCCGGTTACGACGTAGCCAACTTTAAGGTGTTTATTTTCTGTCTGGCAGCGTTCATTTCCGGCATCGGCGGCGCGATGTTCACCCTCCAGGTTGGCTTCATGTCGCCCTCCTTCATTGGCATCGTGCCTTCCATTGAATTTGTGATTTTTGCCGCTGTAGGCGGACGTTTGTCATTGGTCGGTGGTGTTTATGGCGCGCTAATAGTCAGCTTCGCCAAAACCATGTTTGCCGAAGCCTACCCTCAGCTCTGGCAATTTTTGATTGGCGCCGTTTTTATCCTTGTGGTGCTGGTGCTGCCCTATGGTTTAGCCAGTATTTACGGCCGCTTCGGCCAACGCCTGCGTACCCCTTTAGCGCGCTGGTTCGGTGATAGAAAGACCCATTCATCAACTTCGGACGATGGTTTGCAGGAGAAAAGGTCATGAGTTCGAACACCAATTTTCTACTTGCCATCGAAAATCTGACGGTCTCTTTCGATGGTTTTAAAGCCATAGAAGATCTGAATTTCTACATGGATGAGAGTGAGTTAAGGGTCATCATCGGGCCCAATGGGGCGGGTAAGACCACGCTGCTTGATATGATTTGCGGAAAAACCCGTGCCAGTGAAGGGTCTATCAAGTTCAGAGGGAAGGAGCTCACCCGTATGCGCGAGCATCGTATTGTCTGGGAGGGAGTGGGGCGCAAGTTTCAGACGCCTTCCATCTACGATGAGCTAAGTGTGTTTGACAACCTCGAAGCCTCCTACCCCCGAGGACGAAGTGTCTTTGGCGCATTAGCGTTTAAGCGTGACGATGAAGTGCTCCGCCGTATTCATGAAGTGGCCAATGAGATCCAACTGCAGACGCGTCTTGATGATTTGGCGGGCTTGCTCAGCCATGGTCAAAAGCAGTGGCTGGAGATAGGCATGCTGCTAATTCAAGAACCAGAGTTATTGATGCTTGATGAGCCAGTAGCAGGGATGAGTGTGAGTGAGCGAGAAGAGACGGCGCAGCTGTTACGTAAGATTGCAAAAGGACGATCAGTGATTGTGATTGAGCACGATATGGAGTTCGTTGCCTCACTGGGCGGCAAGGTAACGGTGCTTCACCAAGGCAAAATTTTGGCAGAAGGCGACATGCAGGCGCTCAAGCAGGATCAGCGCGTCATTGACGTTTATCTGGGTCACTAAAGGAGAGTGCCATCATGCTTGAAGTCAACGATTTACATGTGAGCTACGGCCAAAGCGAAGTCATCCATGGTATCAGTTTCGATATGAATCAGGACGAAACCTTGGCCGTGATGGGCCGCAATGGCATGGGCAAGACTACCCTATTTAAAGCGCTGATCGGGGTGCTGCCAAGCGGGGCGGGCAGCATTCGCTTGGATGGCAAAGAACTGGGCGGCTTGCCCGCCCATAAGCGCGTTGCCGCTGGCTTAGCCTATGTTCCTCAGGGGCGAATGATTTTCCCTAATCTCACAGTGATGGAGAACATTGAGTCTGGGCTTGAAACAGCGAAAAGCCGCAAAGTCCCTCGAGAGATATTTGACTTGTTCCCGGTATTGCTGGATATGCGCAATCGCAAGGGCGGCAACCTTTCTGGAGGTCAGCAGCAGCAACTTGCCATTGCTCGGGCGCTGGTCACTGAGCCCAAAGTATTGCTGCTTGATGAGCCTACAGAGGGTATTCAGCCTTCAATCATCAAGGAAATTGCGCGGACGCTTAATGACATTCGTGAGATGAAGAAGATCGCCATTCTGGTTTCCGAACAGGTGCTCAGCTTTACCATGGAGATCGCTGACCGTCTTACGGTAATCGAACGCGGGGAGCTGATTCACGAAGAAAGCCGTGCCACCGCTGATCAGGCCAAGATAGCCAGCTACTTAGCTGTTTGATAGACCCCCTTTATTCATTAATTAATGCTCAAGAAGCACAGGAGTAAATCTTATGCGTCATGGAGATATTTCCAGCAGTGCAGATACCGTTGGTGTGGCTGTGGTCAACTACAAAATGCCACGTTTGCATACCCGCGAAGAGGTGTTAGATAACGCACGAAACATTGCCGAAATGATTAAAGGTATGAAAGTCGGTTTACCAGGCATGGATCTCGTGGTGTTTCCTGAATATAGCACCATGGGAATCATGTACGACAACGATGAAATGATGGCGACAGCGGCGACGATTCCCGGCGATGAGACGGCAATTTTTTCAGCGGCTTGTCGTGAAGCTAACACCTGGGGGGTGTTTTCTCTCACCGGGGAGCAACACGAAGACCATCCCCATAAAGCTCCCTACAACACGCTGATACTGATCGATAACCAAGGAGAAATCGTACAGCGTTACCGTAAGTGCATCCCTTGGTGCCCTATTGAGGGATGGTATCCCGGCGATACCACGTACGTGACCGAAGGCCCAAAAGGCATGAAACTTAGCCTAATTATCTGTGATGACGGTAATTATCCGGAAATTTGGCGAGATTGCGCCATGAAGGGTGCCGAGTTGATCGTACGTTGCCAAGGCTACATGTACCCAGCGAAAGAGCAGCAGATATTGATGTCTAAGTCGATGGCGTGGGCAAATAACTGCTATGTGGCGGTGGCGAACGCCAGCGGCTTTGACGGGGTTTACTCTTACTTTGGCCACTCAGCGATTATTGGTTTTGACGGTCGCACGCTCGGTGAGTGTGGTGAAGAGGACATGGGTATCCAGTTTGCCCAGCTTTCGATCAGCCAGATTCGCGATGCCCGCGCCAATGACCAGTCGCAAAACCATTTGTTCAAGCTGTTGCACCGGGGCTACTCAGGCGTTCATGCGTCGGGAGACGGCGATAAGGGCATCGCCGATTGTCCTTTTGATTTCTATCGCACCTGGGTCATGGATGCCCAGAAGGCGCAGGAAAACGTTGAGGCGCTAACGCGCAAAACGATAGGCGTTGCCGAATGCCCGGTGGGTGAATTACCCGTCGAGGGTAAGGAGCGTGGCGCAGGGCGCGACTGACACTTAGATGCTTAAAGGCCCTGGGGAGTTATAAATGCCCTTTATTAACGATCGTTTGGAGGAGAGTCGTGAGATCGCCGATCTTGAACAGGGGGCGAAGGCCAGGGAAAGGCCATCACGCTTCCGGTTTGACCCCGCAAGGGTGATGCAGCGATTGCGTGAACGTATTGTCGGCCAGGAATACGTACTCGATGCCATGGAAGCGATGCTGTACGTGGTCAAGGCTGATATCGGTGCCGAGGAACGCCCATTAGCCGTTAATCTTTTCCTTGGCCCCACCGGGGTGGGCAAGACCGAGACGGTACGCCTGCTGGCTGAGGCTATTGTTGGCCGCGCAGATGCGCTGTGCCGTATCGATATGAACACGCTTGCTCAAGAGCACTATGCGGCGGCATTGACGGGTGCCCCGCCGGGTTATGTAGGGAGCAAAGAGGGCCATACCCTGTTTGATATTGATGCTATTCAAGGCAGTTACAGTCAACCCGGTATCGTACTGTTCGATGAGTTGGAAAAGGCCTCGAAAGAAGTGGTGCGTAGCCTGCTAAACGTCATGGACAGTGGGCAGTTAGTACTATCGGGCGGTACACGGAAGATTGACTTTCGCAACACACTTATTTTTATGACCAGCAATATCGGTGCTAATGACGTGGTGGCCTATCGTCACCAGTTTGAGCAGGGTTGGCGGCGTTGGCTAAGGTTGCAGCCAAGTAAAGAATCGCGGGTACAACAGCAGGCGCTAAAGCGTCATTTCGACCCTGAGTTTCTCAATCGTATAGACCGCATATTGCCTTTCGAGAAGCTGGATGAGAACTGGTGGTCGTCCCTGCTGGATATCGAGCTAGCGAAACTTGATAAACGCCTCGCTAAACAGCAAATCACGCTGCAACTAACCGACGATGCACGAAACTGGTTGTGCGAGAAACGCGATCCACAATTTGGCGCTCGCGATTTAGCACGAAGGTTACGCGTGACGCTAGAGCCCGCGCTGGCTAGCGCTCTGTTGAGGCATCCGGATAAGCAGTTATACCAAGCCAGCATCAACGAAAAGCATTCTCTTAGCGTTTTGCCGATCACCACTCCATAGCTTTTATACGTCATATAACGTAGTGGCCGTAGTGCATTAGCTTATGGCTGCCTGAGTAACGATTTTACATAGTGGTACAGGGAAAGCGGGTTTCTCTATAACCACTATTCGACGTTACGTGAAAGAGGTATGTGTCATGGCTGAAACAATCATCAAAATTGACCTTAAGCAGTCGCCTTACGAGAACGAGCAGATTCACAACCGCTGGCATCCCGATATACCCATGGCTAGCATGGTGAAGCCTGGCGACGACTTTATTATTGAGTGTCATGACTGGACGGGTGGGCAAATCCATAACAATGATAGTGCCGACGATGTGCGTGATGTGGATTTAACCCAGGTGCATTTTTTATCAGGCCCGGTGGGTATTGAAGGTGCGGAGCCCGGTGATTTACTCGTAGTAGATATTCTCGATATTGGCACTTTTGAAGAGAGTCAGTGGGGGTTTAATGGTTTCTTTTCCAAGCAAAATGGTGGAGGTTTTTTAACCGAACATTTTCCAGAGGCACAAAAGTCTATCTGGGATTTCAATGGTATGTTCACTAAGTCACGACATATTCCTGGTGTTGAATTTGCTGGCTTGATCCACCCAGGTTTGATTGGCTGCCTTCCATCAAAAGAAATGTTGTCTGAGTGGAACAAGCGCGAAAAAGAGCTTTATGACACAGAGCCTGATCGCATCCCGCAGTTGGCCGCGTTGCCCTACGCTGATACGGCACATATGGGCAAATTGTCAGGCACTGCGAAGCAGCAAGCTGCCGCTGAAGGTGCACGTACAGTGCCACCCCGTGAACATGGTGGTAACTGTGATATTAAGGATTTATCGCGGGGGGCGACGATTTATTTTCCCGTTTACGTTAAGGATGGTGGCTTATCGGTAGGCGACCTTCACTTTAGCCAAGGCGATGGGGAAATCACTTTTTGTGGCGCTATTGAAATGGCTGGTTGGATCCACTTGCGGGTTAACCTGATTAAAGGGGGAATGGATAAGTACGCCATCAAGAACCCTATTTTCAAACCGAGCCCGTTAACGCCAAAATACGATGACTACTTAATTTTCGAGGGTATATCCGTAGATGAGCAGGGCAAACAGCATTACCTGGATGTGCATGTGGCTTATCGCCAAGCTGTTCTCAATGCCATCGAATATCTCAAAAAGTTTGGTTATACCGGTGCTCAGGCATACTCGCTGCTTGGGTGCGCGCCTGTACAGGGGCATATTAGCGGTGTTGTAGATATTCCCAATGCTTGTGCAACGCTTTGGTTGCCAACGGATATTTTCGATATTGATGTGAAGCCGAATGCCAATGGGCCTGGAGCTAAAGTAACCCAGGGATCTGATTTACCACTTTCAAAAGATAAATAGAAACTTTCAAACGTTAATGGCTTTGATATAGGTGGCGACTTCTCTACATCGCTGCCTGTTTGAAAAGGATACTAATAAGGAGAAAGCAGTATGCCTCTCTACGACTATAAATGCGCTACTCATGGCTTGTTCCACGAACTGGTCCCAATGCGCGACTCGGGTGATGCTTGCGCTTGTCCAAACTGTGGAGCGTTGTCACCACGAGTACTACTGGTCGCTCCACAGTTACTAATGATGGATGCCACAAAACGCAATACCTTTGCTCGCAATGAAAAAGCCGCACACGAACCCAGGCATGGAAACCAGCATAGCGAGCAAGAAAAGGGGTGCTGTCATCGTGAGCGCCATAAGCCCCAGGTATTTTATACGGCTGAAGGCAATAAAATGTTCCCCTCAGCACGGCCATGGATGATTAGCCATTAAGCGCAGAATCGCTTCGACTACTGCACTCACCACGCCAGCGATGTAGATATTGAGCGTAAGGGGTGATAACCAGCGAATAAGCCTTGAGCGAACGTGGAAACTTGCTTTTTTTTAAGCTTTTTTGCCCGGCGACTGAACTATGTTGATACATAGCAGGATGCTAACCCAGGGGTATAAAGGTTAAGGAGAAGCGACGATGAAAGCACTTTGCTGGCATGGTAAAAACGACGTTCGCTATGACACGGTACCGGATCCAGAAATTGAGCACCCTCGCGACGCTATCGTTAATGTAAGTAGCTGTGCTATTTGCGGCTCTGATCTCCACCTTTACGATCACTTCATACCGGCTATGGAGTCGGGAGACGTGCTTGGCCATGAGTTTATGGGCGAAGTGATGGAGGTAGGCAGTGAAGTAAAGAATTTAAAGGTAGGTGATCGTGTCGTAATTCCCTTCACTATCTTTTGTGGTGAATGCGAGCAGTGCCAGCGTGGCAATTATTCAGTCTGTGAGCGCTCTAATCGCAATAAAGCATTGGCCGATAAGGCGTTTGGGCATGGTGGTGCGGGATTATTTGGCTATTCCCATCTCACTGGCGGGTACGCAGGCGGCCAAGCTGAATTTGTCCGGGTAACCATTTGCTGATACCACCCATATTAAAGTGCCCAGTACGCTCACTGACGAACAAGTGCTCTTCCT
Organism: Vreelandella glaciei; assembly: GCF_013415125.1. Taxonomy (GTDB): domain Bacteria; phylum Pseudomonadota; class Gammaproteobacteria; order Pseudomonadales; family Halomonadaceae; genus Vreelandella; species Vreelandella glaciei. The sequence goes on from NZ_JACCDE010000008.1 coordinate 45,013, forward strand.
AGGCGACATTTTCCCCACCGGTTGGCAGGCGGCGGTGCAGTGTGACATTCAGCCTACCGATACGGTGGTAGTTTGGGGCGCTGGGCCGGTAGGCCAGTTTTGTGTTCGCAGCGCTGTGCTGCTGGGCGCAAAGCAAGTGGTGGTGATCGATAATGTCCCCGAGCGGCTCGCCATGGCAGAAGCGGGCGGCGCTATCACCATTAATTTTGATAAAGAGAGCGTGCTGAGTCGCCTGCAAGACCTGACCAGCAGTAAGGGGCCAGAAAAGTGTATTGATGCGGTGGGCCTGGAGGCACACGCTACCCGTTCACTGGACTCCATGTACGATCGCGTTAAACAAGCCATGTTGTTGGAATCCGACCGAGCCCACGTATTACGCGAAATGATCTATGTCTGTCGCCCTGCGGGAGTGCTCTCCATTCCCGGCGTCTATGGGGGCTTGGTGGATAAACTTCCCATTGGTGCGTTAATGAATAAAGGGCTGACGGTGCGCACCGGCCAGACACATGTGAATCGCTGGACCGATGATCTGCTGCGGCGTATTGAAGAGGGCCAGATTGACCCCTCATTTGTTATTACTCACTCCGTTGGCCTAGAGCAAGGGCCCGAAATGTATAAGACCTTCCGCGATAAACAGGATGGTTGCGTCAAGGTAATTCTCCAGCCTTGAATACACCGACATGGAGGTAGGTATGCATAAGCACACAGACATGGCCCAGTCGCAAAGCTCAGCGGATAAGCTGGCGCGAGGGCTCGGTTGGCTAAGCCTGGTTGTCGGGCTTTATCAACTGCTAGCGCCAGACAGGATTACCCGTGAGCTCGGTATGCAAGGCAGCGAAAACAGCCTGCGTGCCTGTGGGGCAAGAGGTGTAATGAGTGTTATCGGCGCGCTTTCAGATAACCCTACACCTGCAATATGGAGCCGCGTTGGCGGCTATGTGTTAGATCTTGCTGCCCTCTCCTTTGCACTAAAGGATGAGCGTAATCCTAAGAGGCAGAACGTTTACTTGGCGTTAACCGCGGTGGGTATTCTCACTGCCATTGATGTCGCCTGCGCAAAAGCATTGAGCCAGCGTCATGTCTATCAAGGTGGTGCCACTCCTAATTACCGCTATCGAAGCGGCTTCCCCCAAGGGTTAGCAAGTGCGCGCGGTACTGCGCTAGGTTTTCAAGTGCCCGCCGATATGCAGGATGCTTTACCCTCGCCAACGCTTTAAAAAGATTCCCATCGCGTGCATTGGCAGGATTTCTTCTCCAATCAATACCGAGCCCGGCTTTAGTTTTCGGGCTCGGTTTTAGTTGCTTTGTTTCGATTTGCTTAAACGAAGGAACAAATGGTCGCTAGCACTCTCTTTATAGTCAGCTACTCGCTATTTTTTACATGGCTGAGCTATAAGTTAATAAGGGCGTTTAGAGGTGCCACGTTTGAAAAATACCGATATCGACGACCCGTTGGGCGAATTCAGCGTTATTGAAGAGTGGCTGCACAGCATTACCCACGGGATTGGTGCTGCGCTTAGCTTGGTAGGTATGGTGGTCTTGCTCGTAGTGGCGAGCCTAGCGGCGCACGTCGACCCATGGAAGGTGGTTAGCCTGAGCCTCTACGGCACTACGTTGGTTCTGCTATACACCGCCTCGACCCTTTATCACGGCATTCCGCATCGGCGCTGGAAGCTGCGTTTTCAACTGCTTGACCACTGCGCGATTTATCTCCTCATCGCGGGTACTTACACGCCTTTTTTATTGGTGAACATGCGCGGCCCCACCGGGTGGATACTATTTACTGCTGTATGGTCGCTGGCGTTGGCGGGCATTGTCTGCAAACTATGTTGGCCGCATCGCTTTGCGGTATTGCGCGTCACGATTTATTTGCTGATGGGCTGGATGATTTTACTCGCAGCAGAGGAAATGGCGGCTAATTTATCGTCAACCGGTATTACCCTGCTGGCCGCGGGAGGAATCATCTACACGCTCGGGGTTATCTTCTACGCCGTGCGTGCGATCCCCTATAACCACGCTATTTGGCATCTGTTTGTAATAGGGGGAAGCGTCTGTCACTACTTTGCTATTTATAGCGCGGTTCTCCCCGTTACGCCTGCTTAACCCTCAGCGGCGGCTTTCTCACGCGCGACGGCTTTAGCCATGGCGGGGCGCTTGATATGACGCTCGCGGTACGCAAAGAGCGGCTCGGGTAAGCGATGCTTCATGCTGGCCGCCCAGGAAAGGGTATGGGTCAGAAACAGATCCGCTAGGGTAAAGGTGTTACCTACTAGATATTCCTGACCGTTATAACGGCGCTCCAGGGCACCGACTGCACGCTGAAACTCCCAGGCACAAACCGGCAAAATAGCAGGAACACGTTTGTCTGCTGGCAAGGCAAACTTATGCTTGGCCTGATTCCACAGCGGCTGCTCAATTTCCGTCACGATAAAGCTGAGCCATTGATCAACTTGGGCGCGGGCCGCGGGGTCGCTGGGCAGCAGCGTGCCATCGCCATAGGCCTCGGCCAGATAGCGGCAAATAGGCGCCGACTCAAACAGGTGTACATCGCCATCTTCAATGACCGGTACCTTGCCATCCGGGTGACGTGCCAAATGCTCGGCCGTTTGGCCCTCGCCTTTATCCAAGGCCACGTGCTGGCACTGGTACTCAAGGCCTAGCTCTTCGAGTGTCCATGCCGCTCTTAGCGAGCGGGACTGGGGGAAGCTGTAGAGCGTGATCATGGCGAACTCCTGGCGACAATAATCGATCCTTCAATTTAGCGGGCGTTAGCGAACCTGTCGATTATCGTGTTTTAAGATCGCCTTTAAGCGCTGCCCCTCGCCGTACGGATTCGCTCGTAGGCATTGCCGATTTCGCTGGTACGCGCTTGGGCGATGTCGCGCATGCTTTCGGGCAGGCCTTTACCGGCCAGTTTATCCGGGTGGTTTTGACTCATTAGGCGGCGATAAGCTTTCTTGATCTCGGCATCGCTGGCGTCATCAGAAACTCCTAATACACGGTAAGCGTCTTTCAGTGCTTCTTCGCTGGCGCCTTGGGAGTTAGCCGCGGCGCCGTGGAGCATCGCTTCGATCTGTTGAACTTCAGCGTCGCTGCAGCCGACGCCGCGGGCAACGCGCAAAATCATCTCGTGTTCGGCGGGGTGAAGCACGCCATCGGCGGCAATCGCCGAGAGCTGAACCTGGATAAATACTTGGCGCAGCACCGGCTGGCGCTGGGTGAGGCGGTTAACGTTGGCCAGTTCGGCGTCCAAATTGAAATCATCGGCGCGGCCACGCTCGAAGGCGGCGCGGGCTTTGGCGCGCTGCTCGCCCTGGAGGTGCATCTGGTCAAACAGTTTCTCGGCAACGTCCAACTCGCCGTCGGTCACTTTACCGTCGGCTTGGCACAGACAGCCCATCACGGAGAAGATCGACTCCAGAAAGCCTTCCTGGATGCGCATGCGGGCGATATTAAGACGACGGCTAAGGCGCTTGCCTAGCCACCAGCCCAGGCCACCGCCAATCAGGAGACCCACCGGGCCACCAAACGCAAGGCCAATCAAAGCGAAGATAATAATTAGAAATAGCATATGGGTCTCAAAAGTAATTTAAAAAATAATGGCTTATGGCAGTCGAGCGCGAATAGCCCGCTCGATGCCATCGTTATCCAGTCGGCAGTCGGCAAGCAGCTGCGCGGGCGTGCCATGCTCCACAAAAGCGTCCGGCAGGCCGAGATTGAGCACTTCCACCTGGACGCCTTCAGCGTGGAGTAGCTCATTCACGGCACTACCCGCGCCACCGGCAATCACGTTCTCTTCCAGGGTCACCAGCAGCTCGTGCTCGTCAGCGGCGTGCAGCAGCGCATCGCGATCCAGCGGTTTGATGGAGCGCATATTGATGTGAGTCGCATTGAGCCGTTCGGCGACTTCCGCTGCGGCGCTGTTGAGACTGCCAAACGCGAGCAGCGCAATGCGCACACCGTCGTTGGCGGCCTGGCGGCGCACCTCGGCTTTGCCGATGGTCAGCGGCTCAAGGTGTGTAGGTATTGCTACGCCTGGACCGGTGCCACGGGGGTAGCGCACCGCGGCAGGGCCAGGGTGGTGATAGGCCGCACTCAGCATAGCCCGGCACTCGGCTTCATCCGCCGGGGCCAGAATCACCATGCCGGGCACACAGCGCAGAAAGGAGAGATCCATGCTGCCGTGGTGCGTGGGGCCGTCTTCGCCGACTAAGCCTGCACGGTCAATGGCAAAGGTGACGTCCAGGTTCTGCACCGCCACATCATGAATCAACTGGTCGTAACCGCGTTGTAGAAAGGTGGAATAAATTGCCACCACTGGCTTCATGCCTTCGCAGGCCATACCTGCTGCGAGCGTTACCGCGTGCTGCTCGGCAATCGCTACATCGAAATAGCGTTGTGGGTACTCTTTAGAGAAGCGAATCAGGTCGGAGCCCTCGCGCATCGCGGGGGTAATGCCCATCAAGCGCGAATCGGCGGCGGCCATATCGCAAAGCCAATCACCGAAAACATTGCAGTATTTTTTCTTGGCGACGGCTTGTTTAATGATGGGTTTCTTGGCGGCGCCGTTACTGGCAGCAGTGCTGGGCTTTTCCAGCTTGGTAATGGCGTGATAGCCAATCTGGTCGGCCTCGGCAGGCAAGAAACCTTTACCTTTTACCGTTTTGATATGCAGGAACTGCGGGCCGTCGAGGTCGCGCAGGTTTTCCAGCGTATCGGTTAGCGCGCTGAGGTCGTGACCATCAATGGGGCCAACGTAGTTAAAACCCATCTCCTCAAACAGCGTGGCGGGGCTGACCATGCCTTTCATATGCTCTTCGGTGCGTCGGGCAAGTTCCAGTGCGCCGGGCAGGTGCGAAAGCACTTTTTTGCTCTCTTCGCGTATTTTCAGGTAAGGCTTGCTGGAGAGCACCCGGGCTAGGTAGGTCGCCATGCCGCCGACATTCTCGGAAATCGACATTTCGTTGTCGTTTAGCACCACCAGCAGGTTGGCATCCACGTGGCCCGCGTGGGCCAGAGCTTCGAAGGCCATGCCCGCGGTAAGCGCACCGTCGCCAATAATCGCACATACGTGTCGCTTATCGCCCTGTGCTTTGGCTGCCAGCGCCATGCCCAGCGCCGCTGAAATCGATGTGCTGGAGTGGCCCACACCGAAAGTGTCGTACTCGGACTCGGCGCGGCGAGGAAACGCCGCCAGCCCACCGTGCTGGCGAATACTGAGCATCGTCTCGCGGCGGCCGGTGAGGATTTTATGCGGATAAGCCTGGTGGCCAACGTCCCAGACTAAGCGGTCATGGGGGGTATTAAAGGCGTGGTGCAGGGCAACGCTCAACTCGACCACACCAAGGCCCGCGCCAAAGTGGCCGCCGGAAACGCCCACGCTATACAGCAGGTAGGCGCGTAGCTCGTCGGCCAGTTGGGCGAGCTGGGAGGCATTCATGGCCCGCAGCGCGGCGGGATGATCAAAGGAGTCGAGCAGCGGCGTCGTGGGGCGCTCGCGGGGGATTTCGTCGAACAGCTTCATGGGCATCTTTAGTGGTCGCGCTCGATCATATAGTGGGCTAAGTCGGCCAGCGGTGCGGCACGTTCGCCCAGTGGGGCGAGCGCGGCAATGGCCTCGTCAATCAGGCTGTGCGCTTTGCGTTGAGCGCCCTCTAATCCCAGCAGGCTGGGGTAGGTAGGCTTCGCGCGTGCGGCATCGGCGCCTGACGTTTTGCCTAGGGTAACGGTATCGCCGGTCACATCCAGGATGTCGTCGTGAATCTGAAAGGCTAGTCCAATGGCGCGAGCGTAGCGAGTAAGCGCATTTAAACGGGGGTCATCATCCGCCACGGCTACCAGGCCGCCCATACGTACTGCAGCGACAATCAGGGCGCCGGTTTTATGAGCGTGCATATGGGCCAGAGCGTCGACATCCGGGTGGCCGCCGACGGCGTCTAAATCCAGCGCCTGCCCGGCCACCATGCCATCCCGGCCAGAGGCCGCAGCCAAGGTGTGCACCAAATGGCCCAGCCGTGGATGAGCGTTGCTGGCCAGCACTTCAAACGCCAGCGACTGCAGGGCATCGCCGGCGAGAATCGCGCTCGCTTCATCAAAGGCTTTATGCACCGTGGGCTGACCGCGGCGCAAGTCGTCGTCATCCATGGCCGGTAGGTCATCGTGGATCAATGAGTAAGCGTGGATTAACTCAATCGCGGCAGCGGGCGCGTCTAGCGCTTTGTCTTCTGCACCCAGTGCGTGGCCAGCCATATACACCAACAGGGGGCGCAGGCGTTTGCCTCCTGCCAGCAATCCGTGGCGCATGGCGGCCTCAAGCCTTGGTGCTACCGCCGGGCGACTATCAAAGAGTGCCGCGAGGGTAGCGTCTACGCGGGCATTACTGGTGTGGCGCAGGGTGGCAAGCGGGCTAGGCTTCGTGGCTACCATGGGGGCGTCTCCTTGCTTTCATCCTCGGCCACATCCTTGGGGTCGTCGGGGCCAGCGAAGGGCGCTACATTTAAGCGCCCTTCGCTGTCTTCACTTAGCGCCCGCACTTTAAGTTCGGCGCTATCCAGGCGCTGCTGGGCATCGCGGGTTAGCCGCACGCCCTGTTCAAACGCGGTCAGCGCATCTTCCAATGAGAGCTCGCCTGACTCAAGACGTTCAACGATGGTTTCGAGTTGTTCAACCGTCGCGGCGAAATCCTGCGGAGGTGATGTGGTGTCGCTCATTGGGGTATGCCTGCCAACCGGTATGTTTTTAAAATAAGCTGAAATAAGCCCACAGTATACACCGACGCCAGGGGGTGGCGTCTGCCTTTCCACCTACGCTGTTGGTAACGACTTGCGGTTCATTCATTGTCAGCACGCAGACTTTTCATCATCTTGACCCGGCGTGAATGGGGCTGTCTGTGCTACGATATGCGCCTCCCGTGAACCGATACACGGCGCATGCCGCCGACCATAGAGGTTGATTCAGCCATGGCCAAAACGTCCCTGGACAAGAGCAAGATCAAGATCCTGCTACTCGAGGGCGTCCACCAGAGTGCGGTGGACAATTTTCACAACGCCGGTTATGAAAATATCGAGCATCTGCCCACATCGCTTGATGAAGAAGCGCTGATCGAAAAGATTCGCGACGTTCACTTTATCGGCATCCGTTCCCGCACACAGCTGACTGAGCGCGTGTTCGAGGCGGCGGAGAAGCTGGTCGGCGTTGGCTGTTTCTGTATCGGCACCAATCAGGTCGATTTAACCGCTGCCCTTACCCGTGGTATCGCGGTGTTCAATGCGCCGTACTCCAATACCCGTTCGGTGGCTGAGCTAGTGCTGGCGGAAGCGATTATGCTGCTGCGCGGTATTCCTGAGAAAAACGCCCGTGCCCACCAGGGCGGTTGGTTGAAATCAGCCAAGAACTCCCACGAAGCGCGCGGTAAAACGTTAGGCATAGTGGGCTACGGCAGCATCGGTGCGCAGCTTTCTGTGTTAGCCGAGTCGCTAGGCTTTAACGTTATTTTTTACGATGTGATTGCCAAGCTGGGCATGGGTAATGCCAGCCAGGTATCGAGCCTTGAAGAGTTGTTGGGGCGCGCCGATGTGGTCAGCCTGCACGTGCCTGACCTGGCCTCTACCCGCTGGATGATCGGTGAGAAAGAGATCGCAGCCATGAAACAAGGCGCGATCTTGATTAATGCCGCGCGCGGCAGTGTGGTAGAAATCGAGCCGCTGGCGGATGCGATTAAAGCGGGCAAGCTAAACGGTGCCGCTATCGACGTATTCCCCGTTGAACCAAAAGGCAACAACGAAGAGTTTCAGAGCCCACTACGCGGCTTGGAAAACGTAATTCTGACCCCGCACGTCGGTGGTTCTACTCTGGAAGCGCAGGAGAACATTGGGATCGAAGTGTCGGAAAAACTGATCACTTACTCCGACAACGGCACCACCGTGACGTCGGTTAACTTCCCCGAAGTGGCACTGCCCGCTCACCCGGACAAGCACCGTTTGCTGCATATTCACGACAACGTGCCGGGCGTGCTGTCGCAAATTAACCGGGTACTGTCTGAAAACGGCATCAACATCTCGGGCCAATATCTGCAGACCAACGAGAAAGTGGGTTATGTGGTTATCGATGTCGATAAAGCTTACGGCCCTCAGGCGCTGGAAGCGTTGCGTGAGGTAGACCACACGCTGAAAATTCGTGCGCTCTACTCATCGCAAAATAGCTAATCCTGTTAGCTAAAACGTTGATTCAGAAACTAAACGGCCCCTTAATTGGGGCCGTTTTGGTTAGCGTCGAATAACAACTAATCAAGCTAGATCAAACAGCAGCACTTCGCCTGCCTGCTTACCGGTGAGATTGATCGTCTCATCCGGTTGGAATGCGGCAGCGTCGCCTGCGCTTAATGTCTCCCCGTTTACCTCCATTTCACCATTGACCACATGCAGCCAAGCGTGGCGCGAAGGTGGTGCGGTTGGTTGTTCGCCAGCGCTAAACAAGCCGGCGTAAAGATTGAGGTCCTGATTAATACTCACTGAGCCTTCGCGACCCTGTTCAGAAGCGACTAACCGCCACTGGCCCTGACGTTCGGCGGTAGGAAACGCCTTCTGCTCATAGCTGGGTTTAATGCCGAGCTGTTTTGGCTCAATCCAGATTTGTAGGAAGTGGAGCCCGTTCTCCTTGGAGTGGTTGAACTCGCTATGCAGCACGCCGGTGCCCGCTGACATGCGCTGCACATCGCCTGGGCGCATTACCTCACCGTTGCCCATGTTGTCTTTGTGCTCCATCTCACCTTCCAGCACGTAGGAAATAATCTCCATATCCCGGTGAGAGTGGGCGCCAAAACCATGGCCGCCGGTTACGCGATCTTCATTGATCACGCGCAAAGCGCGAAACCCCATATGGTTGCGGTCAACGTAGTTGGCAAACGAAAAGGTATGGAATGAGCGTAACCAGCCGTGGTCGGCGTAGCCGCGCTCGTTTGAACGACGAATAATCATGCTGTGCTCCGCAGGTTGCGTGAGGGAATAGTGACAATATACGCCTCGTTGAAGTCGCGTGGGGTGAAGGTTTCAGTACGTTTCTGTCGAATAAATCGATGTATTAAATGTGATTGCCAGCGCTAAACTTTTGGTTAGCTTTCGAGTAAAATCCTCGCCTCTTCTAACCCGGTCCGCCCTTTGCGAGGGTGACTACCTGGAGTTTTACATGTCAGTATCCATTGCTATGCCTAACCCAGTGCCGCCCATTGTGGTCGCAGCGCTGTACAAATTTGTCACCCTGAATGACTTTGAAGCGCTGCGCGAGCCGCTGCGCCAAACCATGCTCGATAACGATGTAAAGGGCACCCTGCTACTCGCTAAAGAGGGTATTAACGGCACGGTGGCGGGCAGCCGCGAGGGCATTGATGGATTGCTGGCTTGGCTGACTGCCGACCCACGCTTAGCTGATATTGATCACAAAGAGTCCTATTGCGACGAAACGCCGTTCTACCGCACCAAGGTGAAGCTCAAAAAAGAGATCGTCACCCTCGGCGTACCGGATATCGACCCCAACGACACCGTGGGCACTTACGTCGAGCCGAAAAACTGGAACGACATCATCGCCGACCCCGAAGTGCTGGTGATCGATACCCGCAACGATTACGAAGTAGCCATTGGCAGCTTCGAGCGGGCGATAGACCCGAAAACCACCACCTTCCGCGAATTTCCCGAGTACGTGCGCGAGCACTACGACCCGGAAAAGCACAAGAAAGTGGCGATGTTCTGCACCGGCGGCATCCGCTGTGAAAAAGCCTCCAGCTTTATGCTTAAAGAGGGTTTTGAAGAGGTCTACCACCTGAAAGGCGGCGTGCTGAACTACCTGGAAAAAGTCCCGCAAGAGCAGTCGCTATGGAAAGGTGAGTGTTTTGTGTTCGATAACCGCGTGACGGTTCGCCACGATTTGAGCAAGGGTGAGTTTGAGCAGTGCCACGCCTGCCGCATGCCGATTTCCGCCGAGGATATGCAGTCTTCCGCTTATGAGCCGGGGATTAGTTGCCCTCACTGCATCGATTCGCTGCCAGAAAAGACCCGCGCCGCCGCCCGTGAACGCCAGCGCCAGATTGACTTAGCCAAACAACGCGGCGAGCCGCACCCCTTAGGCCGTGATACCCGCCTAATGAAAAAAGCCTGATAAAAAAGAGTGTGCGCTAGACTGATGGGCAAAGTGTTACTCAACCCCAGGAGTTCACCATGCCCATCACCTCTGACGGTCTATCGTCAACGGCTTCCCCTCTACAGCGCCTTGACCAGCAGGGCGTAACAACGCTGACAATGAGCACACCGGAGCGCTTTAACGCGCTCTCGGAAGCCATGCTACAAGCCCTTAACGATGCGCTAACCGAGATTGCCAACGATAGCAGCGTTCGCTGCGTGGTACTTGCCGCCGAAGGCAAAGCCTTCTGTGCTGGTCATGATCTCAAGCAGATGCGCGCTAACCCCGATAAAGCTTACTACCAGGCGCTATTTGCCCGCTGTGGCGAGGTCATGCAGGCCATTGTGAATCTCCCCGTGCCGGTAATTGCTAAAGTCCAGGGCATCGCCACTGCCGCGGGCTGCCAACTGGTGGCGAGCTGTGACTTGGCGGTGGCGGCGCGCAGTGCCCGCTTTGCCGTTTCCGGTATCAACGTTGGGCTTTTTTGCTCTACCCCGGCGGTAGCGCTGTCGCGAAACGTTGCCCGTAAGCGCGCCATGGAGATGCTGCTTACCGGGGAGTTTATCAGCGCCGAGCAGGCGGCCGAGTGGGGCTTGATTAACCGCGTGGCAGAGGACGATGCGCTGGATGAGGCAACTAAACAGATGACGGACAGTATCTGCGCTAAAAGCGCCGTTGCGGTGCGTACCGGAAAAGCCATGTTTGCCCGCCAGCTTGCCATGCCGCTCGATGAAGCCTACGCCTTCGCCGGAGAAACCATGGCCTGCAATATGTTGGCCGAGGATGTGGGCGAAGGGATCGATGCGTTTATCGCCAAACGGCCACCGCAGTGGCGGCACCGCTAAGATGACGTCATTGAATGAATGGAATTCGTTTCCGTAAACGCGACAATCGCCATGTTGACACGTTATCCTGACGCCCTTTGTGTTTTCAGGTAATGCGCCGTCAGCAAGGGCGCTTTTAGTCAGTAGTAGGGGCGCTTTTGGGAGCGTCTTTTTAGGAGCGCCTTTTAGGAGAAAGCCAGGTGAGTGAAGCCAAACGCAGGACGGTCGGTCGTCCGGCGAGTACCGCCAAAGCCAGCGGAGGCCATAGCCAGTCGCTGGTACGTGGCTTAACGCTGCTGGAGTATCTTGCGGCGAGCCCCCTTGGACTCGCCCTTTCGGAAGTGGCGGAAATGGCCGAATTAGCGCCATCGACGACTCATCGTTTATTACAAGCACTGCAAAGCCAGGGGTTTGTCACCCAGGAGAACGAGCAAGGTCTGTGGCGAATCGATGTCAAAACCTTCCGCATCGGCAATAGCTTCCTTGAAGCGCGCGACGTCGTGGCCACCAGCCGGCCATTTTTGCGCCGCCTAACGGCTGAAACCGGCGAAACCGCCAACTTGGGTATCCGCGATGGGGAAACGGCGGTGTTTCTCGCCCAGCATGAGTCTCCCCAGATGATGCGCATGATCACGCGTCTTGGCTCGCGCGCGCCGTTGCACGCCTCCGGTGTCGGTAAAGCGTTGCTGGCGTGGATGCCTGATGATGAGCGCGCTCAATTGCTGGATGGCCGTGAGCTAGCCAGAGTGACCGCTAATACGCTTTATCAGCCCGAGACCCTGCAAGAGGAAACCCAGCAAATTCGCGCTCAGGGTTTTGCCTGTGACCGTGAGGAGCACGCGATCGGCCTGCACTGCGTCGCTGCCTGCATATTTGACGAACACAGTACCCCGCTGGCGGCGATTTCCGTTTCAGGCCCCATGGCGCGTATCCCTGAAGCGCGGCTGTTAACGCTGGGCGCACTGGTACGCCAAACGGCCGATGAAATCACCCAACAGTTGGGTGGGCAGGTGCCACGCTAACGCGGGCCGCTGAGTTATGTTAAGCCTGTTTTTTGTCGCTTTGGTCAGCGCCACACTGTTACCCGGTGGGTCGGAAGTGTGGCTGGCGCGGCTGTGGTGTATGGGCGAACCACCGCTGGCGCTGTGGCTACTCGCCACTACCGGCAATACCCTGGGCAGCATGATCAACGTTGCATTAGGCCGCTATGCCCGCCAGTTTCAAGATCGCCGCTGGTTTCCCGCCTCGCCACGAAGCCTGGCGCGTGCAGAGGGTTGGTATCACCGCTTTGGGGAGCTAAGCCTACTGATTTCATGGGCGCCGATTATTGGCGATCCCCTTACCGTGTTGGCCGGCGTGTTCCGGCTGCCCTGGTGGCGGGCACTGGCGTGGATTGTGATCGCTAAGGGCGCCCGCTACGCTGTGGTCTTACTGCTCGCGCACTACTGGCTAGCACCGCTATGCCTGTGAAACGTGTTGTTAATTAAGGCATGCTACCCTGTACAACTTTTTAACAAGCTGCACAGGCAGTGTAGAGTGTAAGCAGCCGTTAGATTGAAAAGAATACTCACCCGAAAGGAGATTAAGGTGTGAAGCCACTTCGTTTATTACCCTGGCTAGGTGTCTGGCTGTTGGCAATGATTGCCTTCATGGCCACACCAGCAATGGCACAAAGCACGCCGAGTGAAGCGGCCAGCGCCGAAGGCACTGCATCATCAGAAGCCCCGGCACCGACGTCTTATGAGGCGCTGGCCGATTTATTGGAAGATGAGCAGTCGCGACAAGAGTTGATTGAGATGTTGCGCCATCAAGCCTCAGCGCTGCCCGAGGGGATTGCCACCGAACTCTCGCCAGAAGCTGCTGCACAAGGCAGTGAGATAGCGCCGGAGGATGTCTCGTTGCCGCGCCAACTAGCCGAACTCACCAGTCGTGTGGTTAGTGACGTGGGTGGGCAGTTTGAGCAAGTGGTTAGCATTGTAGGTGGGCTATTAGCCGGTCAAGAGGCTGATAGTGTCTTTGACATGGCCGCGTTCACCAGTGCGGCGATTAATCTGGGCCTTGTAATTGTCGCGACATTTGCGATGTTTATGATTTTCAGGCGCTTGGCGAAGCCGCTGTTTACCAAAATCAGCGGCTGGTCGCTAAATGGCAAAAATTTAACCCCCGTTTTACGCTTGGTTTTCTGCGTGGCGATTGCGGCGGTCATCGATGTGCTGCTTGTGGGCTTGGCCTATGTGGGTGGTAATCTGCTGGCTACCTTTGCGATTGGTGAAGCCGGAGAGCTTTCGACCCGCGCCTCCCTATTCTTAAATGCCTTCCTGGTCATCGAGCTGCTCAAAGCCGGTGTGCGGATGCTGTTTTCGTCGCGCTACGAAGGGCTGCGGCTACTGCCAATTTCAGCCCAGGAGGCGTCCTATTGGAACCGCTGGTTAGCCCGTTTGATCGGCATGGTCGGTTACGGCCTGATGGTGGTAGTGCCGCTGGTTAACTTTTACGTGGCAGCCTCGCTGGGTCAGGCCGTCGGCACGCTGATAATGGTGCTGGCGTTTATCTATGCAGTGGTCGTGGTAGTACGTAACCGCACCCGCCTGCGCGATAATCTCAATGAGATGGCGGCAAAATCAACCTTAACCGCCAGCCGCGTCTCGCTGCAGCTATTTGCGCGCACTTGGCACCTGTTCGCGCTGCTGTATTTCTTGATTGTGTTTGTATTGACACTGACGCGCCCCGGCGATGCGCTGCCGTTTGTGATGTACGCCACCCTGAAGTCATTGGCCGCGATTGTCGTTGGGCTGTTGGTGTCGTCCTTTCTTACTCAGACCATTGGCCGCCGTATCACGCTGTCAGACGACCTGCGGCGCAAACTGCCGTTGCTTGAAAAGCGCCTGAATAGCTACGTTCCCAATGCGTTGCGTGTGCTGCGTACCGTCATTCTGATCGTGGTCATCATGATGGTGTTGAACGCCTGGGGCGCGTTTGATTTAGCCGCTTGGTATGCCTCTGAACGCGGTGCCAATCTGGTCGGCAATCTGGTCGGTGTCGCGGTGATTTTGATTGTCGCGCTAGCGGTTTGGCTGGGGCTGGCGAGCCTGATTGAGCATAAGCTCAACCCGGAAACCGGCTACGGCGAACCTTCAGCACGGGCTAAAACGCTGCTTAGTCTGTTCCGCAATGCGCTGGCAATCGCCATGGTAACGATTACCGGCATGATCGTGCTGTCGGAAATCGGTATCAATATCGGTCCGCTGATTGCCGGTGCTGGTGTACTCGGTCTGGCCATTGGTTTTGGCGCGCAGAAGCTGGTGCAAGACGTTATTACCGGGGTGTTTATCCAGGTTGAAAATGCCATGAACACCGGCGATGTCGTAACGGTAGGTGGCGTGACAGGTACCGCCGAACGGCTAAGCATCCGCTCGGTCGGCATCCGCGACTTGTCTGGTACTTATCACATCGTGCCGTTCTCAAGCGTGGACACCGTTTCCAACTACATGCGTGAGTACGGCAACCATGTGGGCGAATACGGTATTGGCTATAACGAGAGCATCGACGAAGCTATTGAGCAGCTCCAATTGGCCTTTGAAGATCTTAAAGCCAGCGAAGAGCACGGGCATAAGCTGCTCGCTGACCTCACCGTGGCGGGTGTGGTGGCCCTGGCGGATAGCTCCGTGAACATTCGTGTGGTGATCAAAACCACGCCGGGCGACCAGTGGGGTGTTGGCCGCGCTTATAATCGCTTGGTGAAGTTGCGCTTCGATGAGGCGGGTATTGAAATTCCCTTCCCGCATACCACGCTCTACTTTGGTGAGACCAAAAATGGGAAGACACCACCTGCCAATGTGCGGGTCTTGGAGTCAACCGCTAAAGAGAAGGAAGTGGAAGAGAAGCCCATCGTGCAGGAAGAGAGCCAAGCGAGTGTTCAGCAAACCCGCGAACCTGATCACCTCAAGCCTGACCACGATGACGTCGATGAAAGGTAGTGTGTGATTGACGACACCGTAAGCATAAGTGAGGCCGCCTTTGGGCGGCCTCACTGCGTTTTAACGATGCTCGTTGTTAGCTGCTGCCGCTTCTTAAAGAAGCATCGGCTTATAATGCATGTTTATAAAGTATAGTTTTCCGAGTGGCGCCCCTCAATATTGATGGACTCACCGCCATCGACAAACAGGATTTGACCGGCCACAAAAGCGTTATTCAATAAATAGTGCAAAGCCTGTACAAGATGGGCAGGATCACCCTGTCGCTTAAGCGGAATACCTTCAATACGCCACTGGACATAGTCACTGGTGCGCTGGGAGGCAGGTAGTACCACGCCAGGGGCAAGGCCATTAATGCGAATACGCGGGGCGAACTCCAGCGCCGCCATGTGAGTCATCTCCGCTAAACTCTTTTTCGACAGTAAATACGCCGCATAGGGGTATTGGTGATAGGCCACTTTGTTATCAATGATATTGATCACCTGGCCCTCTTGAACCACCTCGGCAAAGTGGCGCGTCAGCAGTAGCGGGGTAAACATATTGACTCGGAACTGAGCTTCCAGCATCGCCAGATCCGTCCCGGCTATCGGTGCTGGCTCATAGGCGGAAGCGCTATTCAGCAGCAAACTAAGCCCTGGGAAGCGCTGCTTTGCCGACTGCAGTAAGACGTGTAGATCGTCGTTTAAAAAATCGCAGTGAAATATTTCACACTCTCGTCCTTTGGCGCGAATGCCGCTGGCGACCTCTTCAGCCTCCTCGCGGGAGCGATTGACGTGCAGTGCAATATCATATCCCGCATCGGCCAATGCTTCAGAAAAGTATCGGCCCAAGCGAGTGGCACCGCCGGTGACCAAAGCAGCTTGTTGGTGCATAAAGCGTTCCCTATCGTTTTATGGATATGCAAAACTCTCTGCGTGAGTGCAGCGTTTGTCAATAACTTATACAGAGCTTAAAACATGGCAGGGGCCTGGAGGTATTTATAATGCTGGCTCACAATAGGGTAGTTCCATGTTTCTTAGAAAACGCCACTAACACAGGATGTCGCCATGCTACCCACGACGTTGCCTAGCGAGCAGGCTGCCGCCCTCCATGAGTGTTTGATCTCCCTGGGGTCCAATATCGATCCTGAACATTATTTTGATCAGGCGCTGACGATTCTTAGCCAAGAATGCAAGCTCTTGGCGTGCTCAAAAGCGATACGCACAACACCGGTAGGTTATCAGCAGCAGCCTGATTTCTTAAATGCAGCACTATTAGTCAGCACGTCACTTGAGCAAGAAGCGTTTCGCGCCTACCTCAAAGAAGTGGAAGACCGGTTAGGTCGAGTACGCGGCGCGATTAAGTCAGGGCCACGCACGATGGATCTCGATATGGTGGCGTGGAATGGGGAAGTTGTGGATGAGGGTTACTACCAGCATGACTATGTAAAAGTACCGGTCGACGAAGTGCTCGCCAGCAGTGGCCGCACCCTTGAACCAGTAAAACGCTCATGATTTTTATGGCTAGGCCGATAGTAACGTTATAGCCGCCCAGCGTCTGGGTCGGTTAGCTTCCTCCGGAGGCGTGCGCCTCTCATCTGGTTACGTATCAATAGCGCTAAAGATGACCCGGCAGGGCAGGCGATTGCTAAACGTATGGCGGCGAAAATCAATGGTATGACCCAGGCCAACCAGCAGCCGCAGATGATTCTGCGCCTGCTGGAAGGGATATAAGGTAGCCAGGGCCAGAGCGGCTTACCTATTCAATGATGCCCTGTTCGCGGGCCATGGCGTAGGCTGCCTGTGGACCATTCCAGAGCGATGGCAACAGTATCAACGACACCGGAATCGCGGTGATAACAATGAACTGCTGCAACGCGCCAATCTGACCAGCACCCATATACAGCAGTACCGCCGCCATTAGCGCCATGGCAATCCCCCAAAACGCCCGCATGACCGGGCTCGGGTTATCGTGCCCCGCGCCGACCACCGCAATGGCGTAACTCATTGAGTCACCGGTGGTCGCTACGAAAATCGTCGTCAGCAGTAAAATGGCTAGCGCCATCCAGGTGCCGCCGGGCAATGCCTGGGCAACGGTTAACGTGGCGACATCAAACTGAAAGTTATTAAGTGCTTCGGTTAAATCGATCACGCCATTAAGCTGGTAGTAGATGCCCGAGCCCCCGAGCAGGGTAAACCAAACGGTAGTGGCGATAGGCGCGAGAATCGCCACTGCCACAATCATTTCGCGAATGCTGCGCCCGCGGGAAATCCGCGCCACAAAAATCGCCATCACGGGGGCATAGCCGATAAACCAGGCAAAGAAAAACACCGTCCACCACTGCATCCACCACGCTGGGGCGGTTTCTGCGGTCATGGTCGCCATGGTAAAGAATTCGCTGACATAAGCGCCCATGCCGGAAACATAGCTATTGACCAAAAACAGCGTTGGGCCAAAGACAATAATCACCGCCCCAATACCTAGCGCCAGCAGCACGTTAAAACGGCTAAGTATTTGAATGCCTTTGTGTACACCGCTCATGGAGGAGAGCACGTAGATGCTGGCAAGTATGCCCAGAATAATCAGTTGGCCGGTGTAGCCTTCCGGCAGCCCAAACAGCTCATGCAGACCAAAACTAACCTGAGTGGCCAGAAAGCCAATGGGTCCAACCGTGCCCGCAACTAACGCAATCACACAGCAGGCGTCGACTAAACCGCCCAGTGGGCCACGCATTAAGCGTTCACCGAGTATCGGGTAGAGTAGCGTACGTGGTTGCAGCGGCTGGCCTTTTACGTAATGTGCATGGGCGAGAACCACCGCTGTTAATGACCCCAGTACCGCCCAGGCCATAAAGCCCCAATGCATAAAGGACTGACCTAAAGCGCCAGAAACGGCTGCAGCGGTGCCCGCTTCGCTATCAAAGGCGGGGGGCGTCACTACAAAGTGGTAAACCGGCTCGCCGGCGGCAAAAAATACGCCACCCCCCGCCAACAGGGTGCACAAAATGATCGATAGCCATTTAAACGTGCTCATTTCTGGTGCAGCTAAGTTGCCGATTTTAGCTTTTGCAGCCGGCGTCATCGCTAAGCCAATGGCAATAAAGAACGTCATCAGCAGTAGTAACTGGAAATAGCTACCTAACACTAACGCCGTCCACGCGAAACCTGCGCTGATACTATCCGCCACTAGGGCTACGTCGTAAAACGACAGCGCCAGAAAAGCGACAATAAAGCCGATACTCAAGATCAGCACAATGGGATCGCCAAGTGAGAAACGCTGGGAACCCTCAGCGTTGGGGCTGGGTTGGTTCATGTTTAATACCTTATGGGGGAGCAAGGGGAAGGTGGAAAAAAAGCTTATCAAAGCACGTCGTTAGGTGGTTTAACGCCGTGTCTCAATGAATGTAAATAGTCATTAATATCAGCAGGCATTAATGGAAGTAGCGGTCTACCAAGTGAAGTTTTAGGTAAAAAAAAGCGCCATTCAATGAATGGCGCAAGGACAGGAAACTGCGCGTAGTATACCGCCGATATAGACCAACGTCTAATATGTTTTATTTTGGTGCGTTTTAGGAGCACGCATGCACGCTATTGGCGTGCGGGCAAAGCGTTCTTCGTTATGATCTTGTCGTAATCATCTGATAATTATAAGAAATACTAAATTTGGCAGTATTGCTGCTAATACTTAAGCATGTTTTGTATACAAGGTATGCCGCCATGTCGCCCGTATTGACGCTTCTCCGTTCTACTTTCAACACTGCTGCCTTACGCCATTCGCCTACACGTTTGTGGGTGGGCGGTGCTGCTGCACTGGTGTTAATGCCGTCTCTCAGCCATGCCGACGACACCCAGATACGCTTTCAGTTGGATTGGCGCTTTGAAGGACCCTCCGCCCCCTTTTTGATGGCTGCCGAGAAAGGCTACTTCGCTGAAGAGGGGCTGGACGTTCAAATCGACTCCGGCAGTGGCTCAGCAGGGGCGATTAACCGCGTGGCGTCCGGTGCTTACGAGATGGGCTTTGGCGACCTTAATGCGCTGGTCGAATTCCTCGCTGAGAACCCTGATGGTCCCGGCATTCAGGGCGTCTATATTGTCTACGATGGCACGCCCGCTGCGGTATTTGCTCGTAAAGAGAGCGGTATTGAAAGTCCGGCTGACTTAGCCGGTAAAACCATCGCCGCCCCGGCCTTTGACACCGGTTACCGTGCCTGGGGCGTGTTTGCCGCCGCTAATGGCCTGGAAGCTGACGCAGTTGAGTGGCAGAACGTCGACCCCACGCTGCGTGAAACGCTGCTCACTCGTGGCGATGTGGACGCGATCACCGGCTTTTACTTTACTAGCCTGCTCAATCTTGAAGAGCGCGGTATGAGTGAAGACGAACTGACCATCATGCCGTTCCCCGACTATGGCGTGCCGCTCTACGGTAACGCGATTATTGCCAGCGAATCCTTCGCCGAATCTAATCCAGACGCCGTGCAGGGCTTTCTGCGCGCCTTCAATAGGGCCCTGGGAGAGACCATTGCCGACCCTGAAGCTGCCATTGAGTACGTCAAAAACCGTGACGGTTTGATCGATGTAGAGATGGAAACCCGGCGGTTGAAGCTCGCTCTGGAGAGCGTCGTGGATACCCCCGATGCCCGTGAGAATGGCGTAGGCGGGGTGGATGACGAGCGTCTGGCTCAGGCGATTCAACTGGTCGCCGATGCCTACGACCTCACGTTAATCCCCTCTCCCGATCAGGTATTTAATTCAAACTACTTACCTGCCCAAGAAGACCGCATGCTGTTTTCGGCAGAGGGCGAATAAGCATGGCGGCAGCGTTCGTCACCTTTGATGACGTTAGCCTGGCCTACGATACGTCGGGTAACGCTATTGAAGATATCAACCTGAGCATCCACGAAGGCGAGTTCGTCGCCTTCGTGGGCCCCTCCGGCTGCGGTAAATCGACCTTTATGAAACTTTGCACCGGTCTGCATGCGCCTACCACCGGTGCCGTGCGAGTGGATGGAGCAACGGTTGCCGGGCCGTTGAAGATCTCCGGTATGGCGTTTCAAAACGCCAATCTGCTGCCCTGGCGCACCACCTTGGATAACGTCTTGCTGCCGCTGGAGATCGTCAAACCTTACCGCCATCAATTCCGCAAGCGGCGCGAAGAGTTTGTCGGCTGGGCGCGCAAGCTGCTAAAGACAGTGGGGCTGGAAGGCTACGAAGATCAATACCCCTGGCAGCTTTCTGGCGGTATGCAGCAGCGGGCGTCGATCTGCCGAGCGCTGATTCACCAGCCGCGTCTACTCATGCTGGATGAACCCTTCGGTGCACTGGATGCCTTTACCCGCGAAGAGCTGTGGTGTGTGCTGCGTGACCTGTGGGAGGCGCAGCGTTTTACGGTAGTGCTGGTGACCCACGACCTCCGCGAAGCGGCGTTTCTGGCCGATACCGTCTACATCATGAGCCGCCGTCCCGGCCGGGTAATCGAGCGCCGTGAAATAGAGTTGTCACGACCCCGTGCACTGGAAACCACCTACCAAAAACCCTTTATTGATTTGGTTCAGGAACTGCGGGCGCAAATTGGCGAAGTACGTAGCACTTGATAAACGCACGCAGTACGTGATGAAAGGCGCGCTTATGACGAAAAATAACCCGCTCATTGAACGACTAGCACCATGGATCGCGGTGGTGGCATTGGTGATCATCTGGGAGGTGACAGTGCGCGTGTTTGACGTGCCCAGCTTTATCTTTCCGAGCGCCATGGAAACCGCCCGGGCGCTGGTGACCTATGCTGGCCCTATCGCCATGCACTCCTGGCAAACCTTCTGGACCACGCTCATCGGCTTTGGTCTAGGCGTTGCGGTGGGGCTGGTACTAGGCTTTATTATCGGTTCGTCGCGCTTTTTGTATAACGCCTGCTATCCGCTATTGGTGGGCTTTAATGCCATTCCCAAAGTGGCGTTCGTGCCCATCTTGGTGGTCTGGTTTGGGATTGGCTCGGTTCCTGCCATTCTCACCGCGTTTTTGATCTGCTTCTTCCCCATTGTGGTCAACGTGGCTACCGGCTTGGCGACGCTGGAACCCGAAATGGAAGATGTACTGCGAGTGCTGGGCGCGCGGCGTATGGACGTATTGCTCAAAGTAGGCCTGCCGCGCTCGCTGCCGTATTTTTTTGCCTCGCTAAAAGTGGCGATTACGTTGGCCTTCGTAGGCACGGTGGTATCGGAAACGGTCGCTTCCAATCAAGGCATTGGCTACCTAATGATGAGCGCGGGCTCGCAAATGCGCATGGGATTGGTCTTTGCTGGGCTACTGGTCATCAGCGCCATGGCGATGGTGATGTATGAGCTATTTGCACAGTTAGAGAAACGCATGACCGGCTGGGCGCACCGCGGTCAGAACCGCTAGTCTCTATGTAAAGGCTCACCAGCGATAAAGCAGCGACGCACTGGTAGTGCTGTCGGTGCGTTCGTTGGTGTCGTCAGGCGGCTGGGAGTTGTGCTTGATTTCGTGGGATAGGCGCAGCGACAGCTTTGAGTTGAGCCGGGCAGTAAGGGCCGT
The DNA here is from genome assembly GCF_013415125.1 of Vreelandella glaciei. Lineage (GTDB taxonomy): Bacteria > Pseudomonadota > Gammaproteobacteria > Pseudomonadales > Halomonadaceae > Vreelandella > Vreelandella glaciei. The sequence goes on from NZ_JACCDE010000008.1 coordinate 66,508, forward strand.
TAGCGAACGGGAAGTGATGTTCTGGCTGGTATACTCAAGTGACATTTCCTGTTCGATATCCGCGTAGTCAGAAAATTCCCAGCGGTAATCCAGTGCGGTGTAGGTCACCATCAAGCGCTCATCGTCGTAGTCGCGCAGACGATCATGGCGGTAACCAGGTCCCGCTTCCAGGGAGAGCGTATGGGTTTCGTTCTCCAAAATCTGCCGTCCGTAGCCGCCAATCGCTGACAACTGCTGGTCGTAACCGGCAAAGCGATCTTTCTCCCAGCGGGCAAAGCCAAACAGATAGTGGGGGCCATCGAGCTCGTAACGCTCGCGCCCTGCGATTAAGTACTGCTCAGCGCTGGTTTCATCATCCTTACTAACGGTGCGTACTTCACCGCGCAGAGAGTAGGTGAATTTACCGGTTAACCACGTTAGCCGTGTTTTGCCGATCAAGGTTTGGCTGTTGGTGTTGCCTGACAGGTGGGTAAAACCAAGCTCAGCATCGCCACTGAATACGGGTGCATCTTCCTGGGGCGGCGGAGGGGCATAAAACGGATTGGCATAAGCCACACTTAGCCACAGTGGCCAGCAGGCCAGCAAAAGCATCCATCGAACGATTCTCGCAACAATAGCCACTATCTCCCTCCTTGGTTTCGGCAATCGAGCATTATATCAGCGAATGATGACATGGCGTGTTGGCGTTTAACGTCGTTTGCTGGCGCGTGCCATAATGGTGCGGTCATGTATTTTGAGTCTATCTATGAGCGCTTCTCGCCCCCGAACACTCGCCGAGCTGCAGCGCTGGCGCCGTACCCGCGTTAGGCGCAGTTGGTATAAACGCAGCTTTCGCCTGCAGGTAATGCTGTTGGTGGGGCTATTGCTGGCGGGCATGCTACTGGCACAGGGCACGTATCTCAATCTCCGCAAGGCGGAAATTATTAGCCAGCAGATGGGCGAACGGGCGCTGGCGGTGGCCAAAACAGTGGCGTCAATGCCGCAAATTATCAACGCATTTGATATCCCTAATCCCGCTTTTATTATCCAGCCGCTGGCAGAACGGGTACGCCAAGAAACAGGGGCGCGCTATGTCGTGGTCGGCAATGCCCAAAGCATTCGCTACTCACACCCCGTGCCGGAACGAATCGGACAACCGATGGTGGGTGGGGATAACGATCAGGCGCTGATCCATGGCCAGTTCTATGTCTCCGAGGCAACCGGTTCACTGGGCACCGCCATGCGTGGCAAAGCACCTATCTGGGATGAAGAGGGCAATATTATTGGCCTGGTTTCCGTCGGCTTTATGATGGATCGCGTCGAAATGGACGTGGCGCGCTACAACAGCTTTGGCTGGGTACTGGTGGCGCTGATGATCTGCCTGGGGTTCGCCGGTGCTTATTGGCTATCGCAGCACCTTAAAAAGGTCATTCTAGGCTTGGAGCCTTATGAGATTGCGCGACTGGCGATGGAGAAAGAGGCCATTTTGCAGTCGATCCACGAAGGCATCCTAGCGGTTAACCGAGAAGGGCATATCACGCTGGTCAACCAGCAGGCGCGGCGTTTTCTTAACTTGGATGACGAGCATGTGCTGTTGGGACAGCCTATCCGTGAAATTGTGCCCAACTCACGGTTATTGGAAGTGCTCCGGCGCGGCGAGCAGGAGTTCGATCAGGAGATGTGGCTGGGCGATCATCCCGTGGTGGTCAACCGGGTGCCGATTCTGCACGAGGGTGAGATCGAAGGGGCGGTGGCCACCTTCCGTAGCCGTCGGGAGATAGTCGACCTCTCCCAGGCGCTAACCCAGGCTAGCCGTGACGTGGATATGCTGCGTGCCCAGGCTCACGAGTTTTCCAACAAGCTCTACACCATCTCCGGGTTACTGCAGTTACAGCGCATCGAGGAAGCCTTGTCGCTGATCCATCAGGAAACCGAGCGTGCCCAGGCGCAAATGAGCTTTTTAATGCGCAACGTGGCTGACGCCGTGCTTAGCGGTACGCTACTGGGTAAACTCACCCGCGCGCGGGAGCTTGGCGTAGCGCTGGAAATTGACGAACAAAGCTCGCTCTCCTGCCCGCTAACGCCTACCGGTCAAGAGGTGATGATGAGCGTGGTGGGTAACTTGCTGGATAATGGCTGCCATGCCGCCCTTCATGGACCAAATAAAACGCCCAAAGTACGCCTGTTTTTCACCGACCTGGGTGAGCAGCTACTGATCGAAGTGGAGGATAACGGGCCGGGGGTGCCCGCTGAACTCGCCGAGTCGATTTTCCAAGAAGGCTTTTCGACCAAAGCGGGCAAACACCAGGGCATTGGCTTAGCGTTGGTGGCTAGGCTCTGCCGTCAGTATGGCGGCGCTGTTACTTTGGAAGAGAGTGAGCTGGGCGGGGCGTGCTTTATCGCCGTGCTTGACCGCTCGCTATGCCAAAATAGGCCTGACAGTGATCTAAACCATCATTTCAAAGGCGATCTCATCGACGATCTCAACAACAAGTCCAAAAACAGTGGCCATAGCGGCGAGGGGAAACGCGATGTCTGATAGGCAGTACGGCATTTTGGTCGTTGAAGACGATTTTCGCATCGCCGATATCCACAGAGCCTTCATTGAAAAGAGCGAAGGCTTTTATGTAGTGGGTATGGCGCGCAACGGCAGCGAAGCCAAGGCGCTGATGGCGGAACACGCCGCTAACATCCAATTGATTTTGTTAGATGCCTACCTCCCCGATGTCGAGGGCTTGGAGCTGCTGTGGGCGATTCGCCGCGACTACGTGCATGTGGATATCGTCATGGTTACCGCTGCACGCGAAGTGGAAACCATTAGTGAAGCGCTGCGCGGTGGGGTATTTGACTACCTGATCAAGCCCATTGAAGCTGCGCGAATGACGCAAATGCTGACTCGCTTCCGTCGCGAGCGTGAAGCGTTGGCCAACCGCGCTGAGATGAATCAGGATGAACTGGACTCCGTGCTGGCGCGCCTTAAGCCCGGCGAGCCGTTGCGGGCAAAAAGTCAGTCACTATCTCAAGCCCTACCTAAAGGCATTGACCGGCTGACACTACGCCGGGTGATCGATGCCCTGGCCGATGCCCCCGACTCCCTTACTGCCATGCAAATGGCGCGCATCATGGGAGCTAGCCGCTCCACCGCGCGCCGCTATTTAGAGTTTCTAGTTGCCGAGCAGGCGGTAAGTGCTGAGCTGGGCTATGGTGACGTAGGGCGGCCCGAACGTCGTTATCGACTGTTGAAGACGGCACATGACTGGCTAGACTCTCTATAAGGAAGTGCTGTGAGCTAGCAGGCGTGAACAAAATGAACAAAATGCGCGTAAAGAACTTTTTGTCTTTTATGCGCACAAGCTTGTCGGTCAGGGTGGCGGTCTTCTAACGTTCGCGGCGTGCAGTCTCACAATAAGACGCCCCATACAACAACACTGACACGTGGAGAACGCCATGATCATTAAGCCTTCCTTTAAGTATTTAACGTTGCTGGCCCTTCCGCTAGCGACGCTTACCACTTTTGCTAGCACCGCTTCAGCCTTCGAGCCAAAAGGTAAGGTGGAGTGTATAGCGCCCTCTGACCCAGGCGGCGGTTGGGACTTTACTTGCCGTAGCGTAGGGAATGTCATGCAGGAACTTGATATAGTTCCTGCGAATGTACAAACCATCAATATGGCTGGTGCTGGTGGCGGTGTGGCGTTTGCTCATACCGTCAGTAAGCGCGCTGGCGATGACCACCTACTGGTTGCAGCCTCTACTGCCACGACCACTCGTCTGGCCCAAGGGCAATTCCCAGGGTTGACTGCCGATCAGGTCAATTGGATCGGAGCGCTAGGGGCGGATTACGGAATTATCGCCGTGGCCGCTGATTCCGAGATCGATGACCTCAATGAACTCATGGAATCGCTCAAGGAAGATCCGCGCAGCGTTAAGTTCGCTGGCGGTAGCGCTAAAGGCGGATGGGATTATCTCAAAGTGCTGATCGCCGCTCAGGCAGCGGATGTCGAAAATCTTCCGCGCATTGCCTACCTCTCCTACAACAACGGTGGCGAAGCGCTAACCCAGGTAATCGGTGGCCACGTGGATGCCTTTACCGGGGATATAACTGAAGCCCAAGGGTTTATGGAATCTGGCGACTTACGCGTCCTGGCGGTTCTTTCTGAAGAGCGTCTGCCTGGTGACTTGGCTGACATCCCCACCGCCCGTGAGCAAGGCATCGATGCCATTGGCCCCAACTGGCGCGGCTTTTATATGCCGGCGGATGTCTCCGAAGAAGCTGAAGCGTATTGGACCGATGCCATGGACACTATTTATGAGAGTGAAGAGTGGCAGGATGTCATGGCTCAGAACGGCTTGATGCCATTTCACATGACCGCTGGCGAGTTCGAAGCGTTCGTACTCAACCAGATCAATGACATTGAACAGCTTTCTAAAGATATTGGGCTAATTCAGTAATGACTTTCAACGACCGCATCTTTGGGGTCCTGATGATCGTCCTGGCCGTCGCGTACGGCTGGGCCGCGACTCAGTTCCCGGAACCGTTTGGTGGGGCCGAAGCCGTTGGCCCGGACACTTTTCCGAAGTTGCTCGCCATAGTGTTGGCAATTTCCAGCCTTTATCTGATTGTACGCCCTGATCCCGATAATGCATGGCCTTGGAGCCGTACCGGTATCGAGCTAATCATCGCCGTAGTGGTGCTGATCTTTTACGCCATGCTGCTTCAGCCGCTGGGCTTTATTATTAGCACTACGCTTGCTGTGGGAACGCTTTGCTGGCGCATGGGGGCTCGGCCGCTCAATGCTTACATGACCGGGGCAGTCTCGGCAGTGGTCGTGTACTTCCTGTTTAGTTTTGCACTCGATCTCGCCTTGCCGCTGGGTCTGCTGTCATTCCTGGAGATGAACTAATGGAAACTCTAGGTTATCTGATGGATGGTTTTGGCGTTGCTCTGCAGCCCCATAACCTAATGTTCGCCTTGCTGGGTGCTTTTCTCGGCACCTTGATCGGCGCCTTGCCGGGATTAGGCCCAGCTAATGGTGTGGCCATCCTGATTCCGCTGGCGTTCAGTTTGGGACTCGCACCAGAAACCGCCCTGATCATGCTGACCTCCGTGTATGCGGGCGCCATGTACGGTGGGCGTATTTCATCGATTCTGTTGAATATTCCCGGCGATGAACCGGCCATGATGACCTGTCTTGACGGGTATCCTATGGCCCAGAAAGGCAAGGCTTCTGAGGCGCTGGCGATCTCAGCCGTGGCCTCTTTTATCGGTAGCCTTATCGCCACTATTGGTTTGATCTTGCTGGCGCCACTGTTGGCTAATTTTGCCTTAACGTTCGGCCCTGCAGAATATTTTGCGCTCTTCCTGCTGGCGTTCGCTACCTTAGGCGGCATCACTGGCAAAAACCCTATGAAAACGGTAGTCGCCGCCAGTATTGGCCTAATGATCGCCACGGTGGGTATCGACAATACTGGCGTGCAGCGCTACACCTTCGGGGTGCTCGAACTTTTTGAAGGCGTGGACTTCATCATTGCTATCGTCGGTCTGTTTGCCATTTCCGAACTGCTGTTCTTTATTGAGGAGCGCGCAGGCGGTGGTAAGGAGAAGATGAAGGTCAACAAGCTTTCGCTCTCCTGGAAAGATATCCGCGATATTCTACCCACCAGTTTCCGTGGCGGGGTGCTGGGGTTTGTTGCCGGTGTGCTACCCGGCGCCGGTGCTTCGTTGGGTAGCTTCATCAGCTATACCCTTGAAAAACGTGTGTTGGGTAAGAAAGGCTATTTTGGACAAGGCGACCCGCGTGGTGTGGCTGCTCCCGAAGCTGGCAATAACGCCGCTTCGAGCGGTGCTCTGGTCCCCATGCTAACCCTGGGTGTGCCGGGCAGTGGTACTACCGCAGTACTCTTAGCGTTGTTGATTTCGCTCAATATCACCCCGGGGCCGTTGATGTTCACCCAGAATGCCGACATCGTCTGGGGCGTGATCGCAGCGCTATTGATCGGTAACTTTTTGCTGCTGATCCTTAACATTCCGTTGGTGGGCATCTTCGTCAAGCTGCTGTCCGTGCCGCCGATGTACTTGCTGCCGATCGTCACGATGATTGCCTTCGTGGGTATCTACTCGATCAGTAACACCATCTTTGACCTCTACTTCATGGTGGCCTTTGGGGTGGGCGGTTACGTCCTGCGCAAGCTTGAGATTCCGCTGGTGCCAGTGATTCTTGGCTTGTTGCTGGGGCCTGAGATGGAGAAGAACCTGCGCCATGCCATGGATATCTCCGATGGCGACTGGATGATTCTTTGGGATAGCGGTCTGGCTATCGGCCTTTGGGTCTTTGCTGGATTGGGCTTGATCTTGCCTTATATTGTGGGTCCTCTCCTGCGTCGTGGGATGAAGGGAGCAACGCCTACGTCAGGCTCGCCTGAAAGCGATTAATACTTAAAAAGTCATCTTGAGCAACGGGGTGTCGACGAAAGTCGACGCCCCGTTTTTATAAGTAGTACCTCTGAAAGATGGTCAGGCTCTTTTCTACAGTTTTTGTAACTGAAGAGTAAGTATAAAGTTTCTAAATTGTATATGACTAATGTAAGTGCCGAGTTGGTGCAGTGTTTTCTTATTGGTGCATTGTTAAGGTGCTTTAATAACAGCTTTGCGCTTTATATTGGTGCATTTGACGATAATGAGGAATATTTTAAGATAACTAAGTGGCTGATTAATTAACTATAAGTGAGCGTTGTGCCAATCTGGCGCATCCCTTGCAGGTGTTAATGGCTAGTGGACGTATTGGGGGAGCTAACACAACAACCCCAAGTGCGAAGCCAACCATCAAGCCCCAATCATAAGGGGTGCAAGGAGATTAACAATGAACACTCTCAAACGCTCGACACACCCGCAACGATTCCTTTCAAGTGGCCGTTTCGCCACCGCGCTACTCACCGCCGCGGTCATGGGGGCCAGCGCCCCGGCCTTCGCGCAAGACGATGACCCGATCAAAGTTGGTATCCTGCACTCGCTTTCCGGCACTATGGCGATTAGTGAGACCGTCCTCAAAGACACCGTCGAAATGTTGATCGAACAGCAGAACGAAGCCGGTGGTTTGCTGGGTCGCCAGCTGGAAGCCGTTGTCGTTGACCCCGCCTCTAACTGGCCGCTGTTTGCTGAACGTGCTCGTGAGCTATTGGCGCAAGAAGAAGTCGACGTCATATTCGGCAACTGGACCTCGGTTTCTCGTAAAGCAGTGCTGCCAGTCGTCGAAGAGCTTAACGGTCTACTGTTCTACCCGGTGCAGTATGAGGGCGAAGAGTCCTCTGAAAACGTCTTCTACACCGGCGCCGCGCCTAACCAACAGGCCATTCCTGCGGTTGAATATTTGATCAACGAAGTGGGTATCGAGCGCTTTGCGCTAGTCGGTACCGACTATGTCTATCCGCGCACCACCAACCGTATCCTCGAAGCGTTCCTCAAGGATGAACACGGCATCGCGGAAGAGGACATCATGGTTAACTACACGCCGTTCGGTCACTCCGATTGGCAGAACATCGTGGCAGAAATTCGTCGCTTCGGTGAAGAGGGTAAACCAACCGCCGTCATCTCAACGGTTAACGGCGACGCCAACGTACCGTTCTATACCGAGCTCTCCAACCAGGGCATCGACGCGGCCGATATTCCGGTTATCGCCTTCTCTGTGGGCGAGCAGGAACTGACCGGTATTGATACCGGCCCATTGGTCGGTCACCTGGCCGCCTGGAACTACTTCATGAGCGTCGATAACGATGACAACTACGACTTTATCGATGCCTGGATCGAGTACACCGGCGACGATATGGCGGTGACCAACGACCCGATGGAAGCGCACTACATCGGCTTCAACATGTGGGCCGAAGCGGTTCGCAAAGCGGGCACGACAGATGTCGATACGGTGAAAGACGCCATTATCGGTGTGACCGTACCTAACCTCTCCGGCGGCTATGCGGCGATGATGCCCAACCACCACATCACCAAGCCGGTGCTGATTGGTGAAATTCAGGATAACGGCCAGTTCGACATCGTGTGGCAGACGCCCTCTACTGTGGCGGGCGACGCCTGGTCTGACTACCTGCCTGGCTCGCGTGACCTGATTGCCGATTGGCGCAAGCCGATGGAATGCGGCAACTTTAACGTCGTGAACGGCTCCTGTGGTGGCAGCACCGCAGCAGAAGAAGCCGAAGCGGCACTCGCTGAGTAAAGCCTAAAACCCCTTGCCGCGTCGTGGTTCGATGGTTGGCGCGGCAAGGAGCACGCTATCTTTCCCTCTTAGATAACCAAAGGAAGAACCCCATGAGGCGTTTCCTTTCCTTGGCGCTGCTCTGCTTCCTGCTGTTGGGTATTACCCTCAACGCACAAGCACAATCAACAGACGCCGCCAGCAGCTCCACTAATGATGCCGCCGCGCTCGAACTGCTAGAGGCGCTGGACGTTGAGTCCTACACCGCCAAAGGCGAAGCCATTACTGCCATTTTGCAAAGCGACGATGAGCGTGCCCGTGACTGGCTGCAAGCCCTGCTGGATGGCCGCTTACAGCGCACCGAAGATGGCCGTTTTGTACTGGTGCTCGAGAACCGCGGCCGCGACTGGCCGGTGGCCGATGTACTCACCGGCGAAGCGCTGGGCGAGATGTCCCGCCGTGACCTGGAACGTATCGGCATTAACAACAACCTGCGTAATCAACTGCGTAGTGCCATCGCGGTAGTTGACCTCTATTCGCTCAACGTGGAGCGCCGTCGCACATCAGCCGAGCGCCTGCTAGGTGAAGTAGACGGTGAGCTGGTGCCCACGCTTGATGACTTGATTGCGCAGGAAGAGGACGAGCAGGTGCGCTACCGGCTGACCCAGGCCGTGGCAATTTATCGCGCTGAAGCCGGTGAAATGGCTGGCGTTGAAGCGCTGGACGGCAGCCTGCATCCGCGCTCACGGGTAGCGTTGAGCCGGGCAGCCAATGGCGATGACCCCGTTGTCGCCAATGCCGCCGCCGCTTCCCTTTCGGGTATCGAGCAGCAGCTTAAAATCAACCGCGGCCTGGAAACGCTGTATTTCGGTTTAAGTCTTGGCTCGGTGCTGGTGCTGGCCGCCATTGGCCTGGCGATCACCTTCGGCGTCATGGGCGTGATCAACATGGCCCACGGCGAGCTGATGATGCTGGGCGCCTACACCACCTGGGCGATGCAGCAGCTGCTGCCCGGCCAGCCGGGGCTGGCGTTGATTCTATCGATTCCCGCAGGCTTTATGGTTGCCGCCTTAGCAGGCGTGGCGATCGAGCGCGGCGTGATTCAGTTCCTCAAAGGCCGCCCGCTGGAGACGCTGCTGGCGACCTTCGGTATCAGCCTGATTCTGCAACAACTGGTGCGCACGGTGATTTCACCGCTTAACCGTACCGTCATCACCCCCGAGTGGATGAGTGGTTCGCTAGTGGTGAATGATGCGTTGTCATTAACGCTTAACCGCATGTACGTGCTCGGCTTTGCGCTGGTGGTGTTTGCCGGGCTGATGCTGATTATGCGTCGCACGCGGCTGGGGCTTGAGGTGCGTGCGGTGACCCAAAATCGCGCCATGGCCCGCTCCATGGGCATTCGTGCCACTCGTGTGGATATCATGACCTTCGCGCTGGGTTCCGGCGTAGCCGGGCTTGCCGGAGTTGCGCTCTCCCAGCTCACCAACGTCGGCCCTAACCTGGGGCAGAACTACATCATCGACTCCTTCATGGTGGTGGTGTTCGGCGGTGTGGGCAATCTGTGGGGCACGCTGGTTGCCGGGCTATCGCTGGGGGTGATCAACCAGGTGCTGGAACCCTGGGCAGGCGCGGTATTGGCCAAAATTATCGTGCTGGTGTTTATCATCCTATTCATTCAGAAACGCCCGCGTGGACTCTTCCCGCAGAAGGGCCGGGCTGCGGAGGGCTAAACGATGTCTTTAACGACCGAATCATCGACGAATTTTTGGCTAACACGCCCATTCAGCGAGCGTTCTACGCAGATTTTTCTCGGCGTGCTACTGGCCGCGCTGGCGCTGGTCACCCTGCTGCACGTGGCAGTGCCGCCGGATAACCCGCTGCATGTGGGCGCCTATACGGTCAACCTATTCGGTAAGTACCTAAGCTACGCGTTGCTGGCTGTGGCGGTGGACTTGGTGTGGGGCTATCTGGGCATTTTGAGCCTCGGCCATGGCGCCTTTTTCGCCATTGGCGGTTACGCCATGGGCATGTACCTGATGCGCCAGATTGGCGATCGCGGTACCTACGGCCATCCGGTGCTGCCGGACTTTATGGTGTTCCTCAACTGGGACAGCCTGCCGTGGTTCTGGCACGGTTTCGATATGGCTTGGTTCGCCTTTGCCATGGTTCTGCTGGCGCCGGGGCTGCTGGCGTTAGTGTTCGGCTTCTTGGCGTTTCGCTCACGGGTCACCGGGGTATATCTGTCGATTATCACCCAGGCACTGACCTTTGCCTTGATGCTGGCTTTCTTCCGCAACGAGATGGGCTTCGGCGGTAATAACGGCCTGACTGACTTCCGCGAAATCGTCGGTTTTGACCTGCGCAGCGATGCCACGCGCCTAGGGTTGTTCCTGGCCACCGGCGTTGCGCTGGCGCTGGGGTATATCCTGTGCCGTGCGATTGTGACCAGCAAGCTGGGGCGGGTCAGCGTGGCCACTCGGGATGCCGAAGCGCGTACGCGCTTTCTCGGTTATCGGGTCGAGCGCTTTCAGCTGTTTGTGTTTGTGGTCTCGGCGATGCTCGCAGGCCTGGCGGGGGCGCTCTACGTGCCGCAAGTGGGGATTATCAACCCCAGCGAGTTCTCGCCGATTTTCTCCATCGAGATTGTGCTGTGGGTCGCACTGGGCGGTCGCGCCACACTCTATGGCGCAGTGATTGGTGCCATTTTAGTTAACTACGCCAAAACCATCTTTACCGGCGTAATGCCTGATGCTTGGCTGTTTGCCCTGGGTGCAATGTTCGTACTGGTCACGGTGTTTCTGCCCAAAGGGGTGGCGGGGCTGTTTCGCTACCTCAAGCGCCGTAAGCGCGAGGAACAAACGACGGATCCTGACCATCAACACACGTCCAAGGAGGCCTCCGCATGAGCTTTCTGCAATCGCTGACACAGCGTGACCGGGTGTTCGATTTTATGGCGCCCCAAGCCTCGCCGGTGGACGTTCGCCATGGGCCGATACTTTACATGGAAGATGTCACCGTGAGCTTCGATGGTTTTAAAGCCATCAATAATCTTAACCTGACCATCAACGACGGTGAGCTGCGCTGCATTATCGGCCCTAACGGGGCGGGTAAAACCACCATGATGGATATTATTACCGGTAAAACCCGACCCACTAGTGGCAGTGTATGGTTTGGCAGCCGCCATAACCTGCTGCACATGAACGAGCCTGATATTGCCAGCCTGGGCATTGGCCGCAAGTTTCAAAAACCCACGGTATTCGAAGCGCTCTCGGTGTTTGAAAATCTGGAGCTGGCCATGGCGGCGGACAAGCGGATTTTTCCTACCCTGACCGCCCGCATGACCGGCGAGATCAAAGACCGCATCGATGACGTACTGGAAACCATTGGCCTGACAGCACTGCGCCATCAACCTGCGGGCATTCTTTCCCACGGCCAGAAGCAGTGGCTGGAGATCGGCATGCTGCTGATGCAGCGCCCGCGTCTACTGCTGGTGGATGAACCGGTGGCGGGCATGACCGAGCAGGAGATGGAGCGCACTGCCGAGTTGCTCACCGGGCTGGCCGGTAAACAGTCCGTGGTGGTGGTGGAGCATGATATGGGCTTTGTGCGTTCGATTGCCCGCCAGGTGACGGTCTTGCATCAGGGCAGCGTGCTGGCGGAAGGCACCATGGATCAAGTCTCCAGCGACCCCAAAGTAATCGAGGTCTACCTGGGTGCCGATGACGAGGAGGCCGCCTGATGCTAGCGATCGAAAAGCTCAACCAGTTTTACGGCGAAAGCCACACCCTCTGGGATCTCGATCTTGAGGTACCCGCCGGTCAGTGTACCTGCGTGATGGGACGCAACGGCGTGGGTAAAACCACGCTGCTGAAAGCCGTGATGGGCGAAGTGGCCGTAAAAAGTGGCGAGCTGCGCTATACCGCCGAGGCAGGCGAGATCGAGCTGACTAAAAAAGCCGTTGAGGCGCGCTCGCGGTTGGGAATTGGCTACGTGCCCCAAGGGCGGCAGATATTTCCGCTGCTGACAGTGGAGGAGAACCTGCGCACCGGTCTTGCCGCCCGCAGTGACGGGCTAAAAAAGATTCCCGAGCGGGTCTATGAACTGTTCCCAGTGCTAAAAGAGATGAAACACCGCCGTGGCGGCGACCTTTCCGGTGGGCAACAGCAGCAGCTGGCGATTGGCCGTGCGCTGGTCATCGAACCCAAACTGCTGATTTTGGACGAGCCAGGTGAGGGCATTCAGCCCAATATCGTCGCCCAAATTGGTCAGGTGATTCGTCAGTTGATCAACGAGGATGGCCTTACGGTACTACTGGTGGAGCAGAAGCTGCCCTTTGCCCGTAAATACGCCGACCGCTTTGTGATTATGGATCGCGGCCGACCGGTGGCCAAAGGGGAGATCAGCGAGCTCTCCAATGAGCTGATCAAGCAGCATCTGACGGTTTAAGTTATCCACACCCGGTTACCGCCTGCCCGGCCAAGCGGTTGTCGAAAGGCGGTCGCTTTTTTGCGCGCGGATGAGCGGTGTTTCCAAAAGCTGGGCTTCAAACGCTGGGCGGCGGTTCCACCGGCGCCTGGCGTGCCCGTTGGCGTTTGACCAGTTGGGTAATCACGCCGTAGCGTGGCCCTGCCAGAAAGGCGAGCATCAGGAATATGCCGGTCATGACGGCCATCATGCCGCCAATGGAGACGTTGAGATACACTGCGAGGTAGTAGCCAGAAATACTCGAGGCGATAGAAATTAGCGCACCGATGATAAACATCATCAACAGCCGGTCGGTCAGCAAATAGGCGGCGGAGGCGGGAACAATGGCAAAGGCGATAAACAACACCGCGCCTACCGCATCAAAGGCCGCCACAGCAGTGGAACTAGTTAGCATTAGCAGCACATAGAAAAGAATCGAGGGCATAAAGCCGAACGTTTTGGCCAGCGCCGGATCGAAGGTGGCCAGCTTCAGCTCCTTATAAAAGAGTCCGATAAACGCATAGTTGAGCACCGTCATCACGCTCATCGATACCAGCGCCTGGGGGATGGGCAGGCCGAAGATGTCGAGTGTATCCAGCCAGACAAAACCGATCTCACCGAGCAGCACGGTATGCGTGTCGATATGCACATCATTGGCATAAATATTCAACAGCAGCACGCCGATAGAGAACAGCGCCGGGAAGACCAGGCCGATAGCGGTATCCTGCTTGACCCGTTTGGTGCTCGCTAAGGCTTCGGTGAGCAAGACGGTTAACAGCCCAGTGAGGGCGGCCCCGATCAGTTGTACCGGCCCGCTCTGTTGCTTGGTCAGCAGCCAGACGATGACGATGCCAAACACAATCGAATGGCTGATTGCGTCGGATAACATGCTGTTGCCGCGGAGCACTAAAAAGGTGCCCACCGCCGAGGAGGCGATGCCTACCATCGCGCCCACTAGCATAATGGGCAGGGCAGTTGTGGTCAGTAGCTCTGCCATCATGATGCTAATTCCTCAAAGGCCGCGACCACTCTTCTAGCCTCCTCCTGGCCCTGTGCCGTTAGCCCCCAGCCGTCGTCGCCGCGTGGAGAGCGGGTTAGGTAGCCTTGCTGCTTAAGCTTGTTGAGCATCCTGCGTGAACCGAGTGTTGAAGGGGTGCATGAGGGATCAGCCGTGTGTTTATATAGCGCATAAAGTAGCTGCTGTTTCTGCAGCGCTGACTTCTGGCGATAGTGCTTTATCACACCCCACAGCAGCCCACGGCCGGGCGCCAATGCCAACGATATAAGCACAATGACGGTTGCGGTCAGGACAATCAGCGGGCCGGTTGCCAGGCCGCGCGATAGGGTGCTGATGGTTGCCCCTGACACGCCACTGACAATACCGACGCCTGCGGCGATGGTGAGCATGCCGCCTAGGTGGCGGCTCCACTGTCGCGCGGCCGCCGCGGGTGCCACGATCATGGCGGCCATCAAAATCACACCGACCATCTGCAGGCCGACGACGACCGCTAGCGCAACCATAGCGGTGAGCGATGCTTCAATCACGGTGATAGGCATGCCGAGCGTGCGGGCGTACTCCGCATCAAAGGTGACCAGCTTGGCCTGTTTCCAGAAGACGGCAAGCAGTAGCAGCGTGACCAGCGTAATGCTGCCCATCACCCATAAATCGGAGCGCAGCGTCGCGGCGGCCTGGCCGAACAGAAAGGCCTCAAGACCGCCCTGGGAGGCGTTATTGGTACTCTGGATATAGGTGAGCAGAACGATACCCACGGCAAAAAAGATACTCAGGCAGGCGCCCAGGGCAGCGTCCGTTTTCAGGCGGCTTAAGCGCGTCAGCATCAGCATAATCAGCGCGGCGGCGGAGCCGGTGATCAGTGAACCAATAATAATCCCGCCAATATCCCGGCTGCCGGTGATGATAAAGCTTAAACAGATGCCGGGAAGGGCGGCGTGGGAAATCGCGTCTCCCAGCAGGCTTTGGCGACGCAGCACCGCAAAACAGCCCAGCGGGCCGCTGATCAGCCCCAGCAGCGAGGCGCCAATGACGACATTCTGAAAGGTGTAGTCAGATAAAAGCTCAAGCCACACCATGGGTTACTTCACCTTTGAGGCGGCAAACATTAACGATTCATTGTCGTTAAGTAGCGCGATTTGACCGCCGTAAGCCTGGCGCAGGTGATCGATCTTGAACACCTCCTCGGCCTTGCCGCTGGCGATGACTCGCACGTTGAGTAGCAGTAGCCAGTCAAAGTAGGTGCGAACCGTTTGCAGATCGTGGTGTACCACAATCAGCGTCTTACCCGCGTCGCGCAGGCGGCGCAGGATATCGATAATGGCCCGCTCGGTGGTGGCATCGACGCCCGCCATGGGTTCATCAAGAAAATACACATCGGCTTGCTGCACCAGCGCACGGGCCAAAAATACGCGCTGCTGCTGGCCACCTGAGAGCTGGCTAATTTGGCGCTCAGCCAAGGCACTCATACCGACCATTTCAAGTGCTTCCTGCGCCTCGTGGCGCTCTTTTCGCCCCGGTCTTTTGAGCCAACCTAAACGCCCGTAAAGCCCCATGGTGACCACATCCAGTGCAGTGGTGGGAAAATCCCAGTCAACGCTTGAGCGCTGGGGCACGTAGCCCACCCGTTTACGCTGCGTGGCGTAAGGTCGCCCATGCACCATCACCTCTCCTGACAGCGACGGCACCAGCCCCAGTAGGCTTTTGATCAACGTGCTCTTGCCCGCCCCGTTAGGGCCGACAATGCCCGCCATGACACCGGCGGGGATATCCAGATCGATATCCCAAAGCACGGGCTGGTTATGGTAGCTCACCGTCAGGTTTTTAATACTCAGTGCGGTGTCTGTAAGGTCGGATGTCGCCATGGATCACTGCCTTATCGAATGCTTATTGAGCGAGTTGCCACTCGCTGGCCCAGTCATCCAGTGCCTTTGGCAGCGGGGCCAAGGAACCGCCTAGCGCCTCGACAATGTGCTGGGTGTTACGGTAGATCATGCCCATATAGGTACCATCTACCGTGCCTTCATCGCCCATGGCGTCGGAATAAAGCTGGCCGCCGATGGTCACATCATGGCCGCGCTGCCTTGCAGCATCGATCACTGCCTGAATGGTGCGTGGATTGATGGTGCTCTCGACAAATATGGCGGGCACGTTACGGGCAACAACGCTATCCGCCATGCTGCGAATATCGGCGATCCCAGTTTCGGTTTCGGTACTGATGCCCTGAATCCCTTCCACCTCAATGTCATAGGCACGGCCAAAGTAGCTGAACGCGTCGTGGGCGGTGACGAGAATACGCTGCTCTTCGGGGATGCTGGCAATGCTCTCTTTAACCCACTCATGCAAGGCTAGCAACTGAGCCTGATAACGCTCGGTATTGGTTTCAATCGTCGTGGCGCACTCAGGGCGTGCTTCGCTCAATGCATCGCTTAGGGTGGGCAGTGTTTGGGCCCATAAAGAGACATCCATCCACAGGTGAGGGTCGACTCCGTAGACATCCTGAGCGGTGATCAACGACGCCGGATCAATGGAAGCGGGCGCCACGGCAAGCGTGGGTGTTCGTGCCGAGAAATTCTCCAGCACACTCCCCAGCTGTCCTTCCAATGAGTAGCCTGAATAGAGAATGTGTTCGGCGCCCCGCAGCAAGGCCACGTCGCTAGCGCTTGCCTGATACAGATGGGGGTCTACGCCGGGGCCCATCATGGCTTCCACATTAACGCATTCGCCGCCTACTTCCTGCGCTACATCGGCAATCATCCCAATCGTTGCCACCACGTTTAAGGGCGTTTCATCGGCAGTTGCCAACGCACTAAAAGGCAGCGTTCCCAATAGAATCACGGCATATTTTGTTGCCATTATTTAGCTCCAGACTCGTCATGAGGTAGATGGGTTGAAGTTGCTTTGTGTAAACTGGTTGTCCTAGGGAAAGAAGTATAGCCTTGGCTAAGTTTGTGACGCTATTGATGAAATGTCAAGCGGATAAAAGACGCTGAGGTGGGCTGAAAAAGGCATTTGAGTATTGCGGGAATAAACGTAAGACGGGCTACTAACGCGCCTTTGAAGTCTGCTAAGAACGGTTTAAGTTATCCACACCCGGTTCAAAGTCTTGGATCGGGCTGGAAGGGCAGTGCCTCGGCCGTCGCGATGATTTGATCGAATAAGGGGTGCGCCGTATTGAGCATGTAGTTGAGCTCTCTCGGCACGACCACGCTCGGCACTGCCAGTGCCAGACTTTGGTTGGATGCCAGCCAGCCATCGCCAAGTTCAGCAGTCTCTGCGGGCGCTGGGGCTTCCTGCCAGTTTTCCGGTAGATCTTCTTCGCCAACGCTTAGAATGGTGTCTGCTGGCAGCGTTAGGCGCAGCAGCGCATACGCATTGAGCAGCCGATAGCTTTCCAGATTCACCATAGTTTCCAGTAGCGCCAGCGACTCGGAGCTTGCCACATACACACAGGCATTCCCCGGGCTGTTCCAGCGCCCACCGTAAAGCCGTGCGCCCTCGCCATCAAACGCTGTTTCCTGAAACTTACGCTTAACCAGCCGATAGGCGGTGACCTCGTTCATACCGAGACCCCGTGCTCCAGCCGCCCGATGAGGTTCAACACCGTTTGATACTCCGCCGATGTGGCGCTCATTTCGACAGGGCGACGACCGCCTAGCCCGGCATTGGGTTTGAGCAGCCAGGCGCGGGCGCCCTCCGCGTCCCCCTCGAATAGATCCAGTGTCGCCTTGAAAAGCTCAGCAAAGCGATACAGCCGGTCACTCTCCGCCATTTTGAAGCGGCCCGATTTGGCGCGACGGCTGAGCGTGGCAGAGGGAATATCCACATAGCGCGCCAGGGCCTTCTGCTCGATACCTGATACCTTGGCAAGTTGGGGATAGACACGATATTCCACGCCTGCATGTAGCAGCTCATGCAGCTTACGGCCGCGAGCAGGCAGACCAACTTGCTGCCAGAATCCGGGCGCCAAAGCTTTGGGAGGCTGATATTGAGTGAAATGGATATCCATGGTGTTTTCCATTTGATAGTTTTATGGGCTATCAAATGATATACAGAGTGATGACGCATTCGTCAAGGGCAAGAGTAGTGCCCTTGTATGGTGCTTTTTAGTTCTATTTAGCACTTTTTTGGTGCGTTTTTAATTTATGTAGCTAACAAAACGCAGTATTAGTCTGATGAATGGCCCTGTCCTCTGCTTTTCACCATTTTGGCGCATTAATTGCACTAATTAGTGAATGGCTTACTGAAAGGAAGCGATAGCTAATTATGATGCTATGCGATATCGCAAAATCTCCCCTTGCCTCTGGCCACCGCTTTGACCAGGACCGCTACTGGGCGGCATCGTTAGATCTGCGGTTTGCCCAGCGCGACGGCGTTACCCGCATGGTGCAGGCGCGCCATCAAGGGCCGCTGCGGGTACAGCGGCCGTTCTATCCGGAAGGCCGCAGTGAGGCGTGCCATGTCTATGTGCTTCATCCACCGGGCGGGCTGGTGAGCGGCGATGCGCTCACCATTAGCGCTCACGTCGAAGGCGGTGCCCATGCGCTACTCACAACGCCTGCCGCCAATAAACTCTACAAAGCCGACAGTCAGGGCGTGGCATGGACTCAGCATACCCGGTTAAGCGTTGAAGACGATGCCACTCTGGAGTGGTTGCCCCAGGAGACCATCGCCTTCGATGGCTCGAAAGGCGAGCAGCGCACCCAAATTGATCTTCACGGCAGTGCCCGCTGCCTGGGCTGGGAGGTGATGGCGCTGGGCCGCCCGGCAAGCGACTTACCCTATGTTTCCGGACGCATTGAGCAACACTTCCGCTTAACCCTGGACGGCAAGCCGCTGTGGTTAGAGCGCCAACCGTTAGACCCACTTCACCCACGCTTTGCCGGGCGCTGGGGGCAGGGTGGTGCCACCGTGCAGGCCACGCTCTGGGCGGTAGGCATTGCCGATGCGCCTGGGGCGATTGAAGCCTTGCGTGAAGCGCTGCCGGATAACCCCCGTTGGGCGGTTACCGTCCGTCACGGTGTTCTGCTGCTGCGCTATTTAGGCAACTCGCGTAACGAAGCCTGGGCGTTATGCGAACAGGCCTGGCAACTGCTGCGCCCCCGGTGGATCGAGCGTGAAGCACATACCCCACGAATTTGGCTAACCTAATAGGCATCACTGCGATGCACTGCTGGAGACACGTTCCATGGAATTAACCCCAAGAGACAAAGACAAGCTGCTGCTGTTCTCAGCCGCCCAGCTGGCGGAGCGCCGCAAAGCACGTGGTTTAAAGCTTAATTACCCCGAAGCGGTAGCGCTGATCAGCTTTGAAATTATGGAAGGCGCCCGGGATGGTCGCAGCGTGGCGGACTTAATGAGCTATGGTCGCGAAATCCTTAGCCGTGAGGATGTGATGGACGGCGTCGCCGAGATGGTCGACGAAGTGCAGGTAGAAGCCACCTTCCCCGACGGCACTAAGCTGGTCACTGTCCACACACCTATCAACTAGTTGTCAGCAACCAGGAGAGCGCCTGATGATTCCCGGTGAGTACCAATTAAAACAGGGTGATATCGAACTGTGTGCTGGGCGTGAGCGGATTAGCGTCGAAGTGGCCAATACCGGCGACCGTCCCATCCAGATCGGCTCCCACTACCACTTCGCCGAAGCCAACCCGGCGCTGGTGTTTGATCGCGCCAAAACCCGAGGTTTTCGCTTGGACGTCGCCGCTGGCACGGCAATTCGCTTTGAGCCCGGCCAGACCCGCGAAGTCACGCTGATCCCGTTTGTCGGTAAGCGCGAAATTTACGGCTTTCGCGGCGATGTCATGGGCGCGCTACTTTCTAACGCGCCCGATGCCGCGCGAAATGAACAAAAACCAGGCGAAGCGGGAGGTCAGTCATGAAGCCTGCCAACAAGATCAGTCGGCAAGCCTACGCCGATATGTACGGCCCCACGGTGGGCGACCGCGTGCGCCTGGGCGATACCGAGCTGTGGATCGAAGTCGAGAAAGACGCCACCCACTACGGCGATGAAGTGAAGTTCGGCGGTGGCAAGGTCATTCGCGACGGCATGGGCCAAAGCCAGCGCGCCGACGACACGGTGATGGATACCGTGATTACCAACGCACTGATTCTCGATTGGTGGGGTATCGTTAAAGCCGACGTGGGCATTCAGAACGGTCGCATCGCCGCGATTGGCAAGGCGGGCAACCCAGACGTACAGCCCGATGTGGAGATCGTGATTGGCCCCGGCACCGAAATCATCTCCGGCGAAGGTAAGATCCTCACTGCCGGCGGCATCGACTCTCATATCCACTTTATTTGCCCCCAGCAGGTCGAAGAAGCGCTGATGAGCGGCGTGACCACCATGCTCGGCGGCGGCACCGGCCCAGCCACCGGCACCAACGCCACCACCTGCACGCCAGGCCCCTGGCATATCGGCAAAATGCTCCAGGCGGTGGACGATATGCCGATGAATATCGGCTTTCTGGGCAAGGGTAACGCCAGCCTGCCCGAGTCCCTGGAGCTACAGCTTAAAGCGGGTGCCATGGGGCTCAAACTGCATGAAGACTGGGGCACCACACCTGCCTCGATCAATAACTGCCTCAACGTGGCGGATGCCTACGATGTGCAGGTGGCGATTCACACCGACACCCTGAACGAATCAGGCTTTGTGGAAGACACCCTGGCCGCGTTCAAAGAGCGCTGCATTCACACTTACCACACCGAAGGTGCGGGCGGCGGCCACGCACCGGATATTCTCACCGCCTGCTCCAAACCTTATGTGCTGCCTTCGTCCACCAACCCAACGCGGCCCTACACAGTCAATACTATCGACGAACACCTCGATATGCTGATGGTGTGCCACCACCTCGACCCCAATATCCCCGAAGACGTGGCCTTCGCCGACTCACGCATTCGCCGCGAAACCATCGCCGCCGAGGATATCCTCCACGATTTGGGTGTGATCTCGATGATCGCTTCAGACTCCCAAGCCATGGGGCGGGTCGGTGAAGTGGTCTGCCGCACCTGGCAAACCGCCCACAAAATGAAGGTGCAGCGCGGCCTGCTGCCGGAAGACGAAGCGATGGGTGCCGATAACTTTCGCGCTAAGCGCTATATCGCCAAGTACACCATCAACCCGGCAATCACCCACGGCATCGCCCACGAAGTGGGCTCCATCGAAGTCGGTAAACTGGCGGACCTGGTGCTATGGAAACCGGCCTTCTTTGGCGTGAAGCCAGCGATGATGATCAAAGGCGGCATGATTGCAGCGGCGCCCATGGGCGACCCCAACGCTTCGATTCCCACCCCGCAGCCAGTGCATTACCGCTATATGTTTGGTGCCTTTGGCCGTGCGGCCAGCCAAACCCGGCTCAGTTTTGTCAGCCAAGCCGCGCTGGATGCGGGTATTAAAGAGACCTTGGGACTAAACAGCGAACTGGCGGCGTGTAAAAACGTGCGCCAAGTGCGCAAAAAGGATATGAAGCTGAACGATGCCTGCCCGGAGCTGACGGTAGACCCGCAAACCTACGAAGTGCGCTGTGACGGTGAAATTTTAACTTGCGAGCCCGCCACCGAGCTGCCGCTAGCTCAGCGTTATCATTTGTTTTAATTGAGGCTATTTCATTAGTTAGAGGTGACGGGGGTAGGCCGTAGAGAGGGTCTTTTGCCAAGGCCGGAAAATGTTCCCAACAATTCCGGCATTTCCGCCATCCATGGCGGTCAGATGGCAAAAGTAGCGTACAGGGAGGTATTCACAGCGCCCTCTCGTAGGCCTACCCGCGGCACAGCCGCAGAGATAGCGAAGGGACGAGAGCAATGCTGAAATTAATAGAACGTTTAGGGCCAGTGGAAGAGAGTGCCGCTAGCGACACGCTGACGCTGCCCTTTGAGCTGCGCATTCGTGGGCGCTTAAAAGCGCAAAGCGATAGCGGCCGCGAGCTGGGGTTGTTTCTCGATCGCGGCCCGGTGCTGCGCAGCGGTGAAGGCCTGAAAGCCGAAAGCGGCGAAGTGGTGCGTGTTTGCGCCGCCGTAGAACCGGTAGTCACTGCAAGAGTAAGTACTGGCTTACCGCTGGCGCGGTTGGCCTACCACCTGGGTAATCGCCATGTACAGCTGGCGCTGGGTGAAGATGAAAAGGGCGGCTGGTTACGCTTCCCGCCGGATCACGTGCTGGAAGAACTCGCCGAGCTTCTGGGGGCCGAACTAGAGCACCACAACGCCACCTTCGACCCCGAGCCGGGTGCTTATAACCAAGTGGGCGGTGGGCATTCACATGGCCATTCTCACGGTCATTCACACGATCATGACCACCCGCATGAGCACCACCATGCACACTGAGCTTACCGCACTAGAACGCCAAGGCGACGAACTAGCGCTGCTTGGGCTGATGCAGTTGGTGAGCCCCGCGCTGCCGATTGGTGCCTTTGCCTTCTCCCAAGGGCTGGAAAGCGCCTTCGAGCTGGACTGGGTGCGCGATGAAGCCAGCCTTGCCGAGTGGTTAAGCGGCGTACTGGAGGACGGCCTGACCCGCTGCGAGCTGCCCGTGCTGGCGCGGCTGCATGAAGCGTTAGATCAAGGGGATAGCCAATCAATCGCCACATGGGAAGAGTGGCTGGCCGCCACCCGGGAAACCGCCGAGCTGGCCGCTGAAGACAGCCGCCTGGGCGTCTCGCTTAAGCGCCTACTGGGCAGTTTGGATTTATTGCCAAGAGACCAACAGCTGCCAAGTGAGGACTTACTAACGCCTTTGCTCCCGCCTCAGGCAGGCTATGTGACGCTGTTTGCCTACACGGCTCACTTACGTGGCGTGTCCGTGCGCCAAACCCTACTGGGGTTTGCCTGGGCGTGGTTAGAGAACCAGTTAGCAGTGGCCTGTAAAGCACTTCCGCTGGGCCATACCGCTGCTCAGCGCGTGATTGAGCAGCTGCGCCCAGCGCTAGTGGATGCCGTTAACCAAGCGCTAGCGCTGAAAGATGACGAACTAGGCCCGGTGCTGCCCGGTTTGGCCCTGGCCAGTGCCCTGCACGAAACGCAATATTCGCGCCTGTTTAGAAGTTAAAAAGCTCATAAGTTAAATAGCTTAGAAGTTAACGAGGAGAGAACGATGACTCACTGTTTACGTGTTGGTGTGGGCGGCCCGGTAGGGTCCGGTAAAACCGCGCTGCTCAAGCAACTCTGCTTAGCGCTGCGGGATTACTACGACATCGCCGTGGTCACCAACGATATCTATACCCGTGAAGACGCCGACTTTCTGCTCAAGCACGATGCACTCCCTGCGGATCGTATTCTGGGGGTTGAGACCGGCGGCTGCCCGCATACGGCCATTCGTGAAGATGCCTCGATGAACCTGGCCGCCATCGATGAGCTGCAGGCGCGTCACCCGAAGCTGGAGCTGGTGATGGTCGAGTCGGGCGGTGACAACCTCTCGGCCACCTTCAGCCCCGAGCTTTCCGATCTGACGCTGTACGTCATTGATGTTTCCGCAGGCGATAAAATCCCCCGTAAAGGCGGGCCGGGTATCACCAAGTCTGACCTGCTGATCATTAATAAAATCGATATCGCCGAGTATGTTCACGCTTCGCTAGAAGTGATGGAACGCGACTCGAAGAAAATGCGCGGCGAACGCCCCTTCGTGTTTACCAATCTTTATGACGGGGTAGGGCTTGAGGAGATCATCCGCTTTATTCTCGACAAAGGGATGCTGGATGAGCGGCGCCCGCAGGCTGATAAAGCGGCTGCCGTGAGTACAGGGGCAATTTAGTAAGTCCGCGATAGACAAAGGCCGCCAAATGTTTGGCGGCCTTTGTGGTTTAGCGGCTTATTATTCCAACAGGTTCCACAGGCCAATGGTGAGTGCGGGGAACATGCACAGTAGCAGGACGATCACCATGGTCGCAGCGATGAAAGGTACCGCCGCACGGAACACGGCGGAAGGCGATACCTTGGCGATCTGCGATGTGATAAATACCAACAACCCCACGGGTGGGGATATCCCCCCTAGCTGTAAGGTAATAATCATCACGATCCCCAATTGCACCGGGTCGACGCCGGCATTGGTCATCATCGGTAAAAACAAAGGAGCGATAATCAGCATCGCAGGCGTCAGGTCGAGAAACATGCCGGCCACGGCAAGCACTACTAAAAGGATGATGAACAAGCCGAACTGACTGTCGGCCGCCGTGCCTGCCCAGCCGACTATTTCCTGGGGTACCTGCTCAGCAATCAATATCCATGCGAACGGTACCGAGGCCGCGATCAAAAAACCGACCAGCGCGGCGTCGGTGCCGCACTCAACGAAGGAGCGGTAAAACTGCTTCCAGTCGTACGCTTTGAATACCAGTTTGCCAAGCACGAACGTCCAGAGCAACGCCACAACGCCCGCCTCGGTGGCGGTAATAACCCCAAAGCGGATCCCGCCCAGTACACCAACGGTGATCACCAACACCGGTAGTGCCCGCACGAAGGTATGCCAGATTGTCGCCATTGGCGCACGCGCCGTGGCTGTCTGGTACTGACGGCGCACGGAGATCCAATAAGCCACCAGCATCAACGCACCGGCGGCCATCAGTGCAGGCACAATACCGGCCATGAACAGGCGGGCGATAGAAACGTTGGCGACCGAGGCATAGACCAGCATAGCGATGGCTGGAGGTACCACGTTGGGCAGAATAGCTGATGAGGCGGTGACCGCGCAGGAGAACGCTGGCGAGTAGCCGCGTTTGACCATCTCAGGCACCAGGATTTTGGTGCTGCTGGCCGCATCGGCACTCGAAGAGCCTGAGATACCGCCAACCATCAGGCTGTTGAGGATGTTGACGTGGGCCAAGCCGCCGCGCAGGTGGCCGACCAGGCTTGTGGCGAAATCAATTAAGCGAGTCGAAAGCCCACCCAGGTTAAGTAGGTAACCGGTAGATAGAAAGAAGGGAATCGCTAGCAGGATGAACTTAGTCGAGCCGGTGACCATGTTCTGAACCACCGCTGGCGCCGGTAGAATAAACGAGGCCGAACTGGCCAGAAATACCCCGAACATCAACGAAAAAGATACCGGTACCCCAACCCCGAGTGCCAGAAAGAAAACCACCAGCATGATCAGGCTTGGTGAGACGCCCTGTAAGGGCCCCAATAGGCCTTGATCCAGCCCTGCATAGATCAAGCCAGCGATGACAATCGCCGCCAAGTTGCGGATCAGAATATTTGTATTGTCAGCGTCGCGGGCGAGCAGGAAAACCAGCGCGATGACACCGGAAATGGGAATGACGGCGTACTTGATAGCCGTAGGCCATTGTAAGCTGGCGCTGGTGCCACCCACCATGTCGGCTAGTTGGTAGCCGCCGAACAGCATCATAATCAGTGTCAGCGAAAGGATAAGATTCTGGGTGAAGCCCAGTACACCGGTGAGCCAGGCTGGCAGATCCTTAGGCAGGAAGTCACCAGCAACATGGCGCTGTTGGCGTACCCCTAATGCCGCGCCGAGAAAGATTAACCAGGTAAAGCACCATATCGCGAACTCTTCGGTCCACGAAAAAGAGTCGTTGAAAACATAGCGAGAAACGACACCGGCGAGCACCGCCAGGGTCATGGCCAGCAAAATACCAAAGACGAGGAAACGCACTAGGCTTTCCAGCCCGGTGGCGGCGCGGCCGATGCCCAATGATGAGGTTGCAAGGGAAAAACGGTAGGCAGACATCCGATACGCTCCAGAAGGGCGGCGCCAGTGAAGACGCAACAAACACTCGGCCCCACCATAGCGGTGGGGCCGACAGGGTTGTTATTCCGCGTTTTCGATCAGCGAAACAAGTGCTTCGCCATTCGGGATTTTTTCAACATATTCGTCGCGGATTGGCTTCATAGCTTCTTGCCATGGCCCTTTGTCTTCGATTTCGATGATCGTCGCACCGTCGGCAACGGTTTCATCCAATGCCGCCTGGTCGTCACTCTTACGCATTGCGGGTAGCTCTGCCTGAACCTCCAGTGCTGCTTCAGTGATCACCTCCTGGTAGTCGTCAGGCAGACGCTCCCACCAGTTCTGTGACACTACCCAGGTACCCATGGCGAAGATGTGATCGGTTTTCACATAGTATGGAGCCACTTCATAGAAGCGGTTGGTCAGATAGTTAGTCGCAGTGTTATCAAAGAAGTCGATAACCCCTGTCTGCATGGAGTTATAGATTTCAGGTGCGGGAACTGGCGTTGGGTTGGCGCCAGCTGCTTGCCAGGCGTCGACGTGCAACGGGCTCTGGATGACGCGCATCTTCTTGCCCTGGATGTCGTCAATCGAATCAATCGGGAAACTGCTCATCAACTGACGGATACCATTGACGGAGAAGCCGAGCAGATGGAACCCCTGCTCTTCAAAGTTGGCTGAGAGTTCTTCGGTCAATGGTTCGCTGAGCGCTGTCGCCTGCTCCTCGCCATCGATCAAATAAGGTAAATCGAGCACTTGAACCTCGGGAATCCAAGAGGTCAGTACAGAGCTGGTGATGATGCCCATCTGAACCGAGCCCAACCGGATACCTTCGGCAGATTCGCTTTCTCCGCCCAGCACGCTGTTAGCGAACAGCTGGATATCAACATTGTTGTCTGTGCGTTCACGCACCAGATCGGCAAACTGCTGCGCCGCTACATACTTGGTATTGCCTTCCGGCACATCGAGCGAGAGCTTGGCATTGTAATCTGCTGCTAGAACGGACGTGCTGCTGATGGCGAGCGCCAATGCCGTCAGCACAGCGGGTGTTGTGGTTAAAGCGTGTTTGATTTGCATGAGCCTAGTCCTTGTATGTTGTTATATAGGTCGTTCATCCGGTCATACCGGTGTGGTTGTCTTTCTCGGGTTTTAAATTGCCGTTAAAGAACGGCCAGCATGCCGCCATCGACGTAAATGATCTGACCATTTACGTAGCTCGACGCCGGGGATGCCAGGTAGACCACCGTCCCAACAAGATCTTCGGGAACTCCCCAGCGTTTGGAAGGGGTGCGGCCAACGATCCAGTCATTGAATTTCGGATCATCGACCAGTGGCTGGGTCATTTCCGTGATCATGTAGCCAGGGCCGATGGCGTTGGTCTGGATGTTATGTTCAGCCCACTCCGCTGCCATGGATTGGGTCAACAGACGCACGCCGCCCTTGGAGGCCGTATAAGCACCCACGGTTGGTCGTGCGACTGAGCTCATCAGAGAGCCGATATTGATGATTTTGCCGCCCTTGCCGCGCGCAATCATTTGACGGGCAACGTTGCGACCCAGCAGGAAGGTGCTGGTCAGATTCGTGTTGATCACGGTGTCCCACTGGTCGCGTTCGAGCTCGACCAACGGGCGGCGAAGCTGCATGCCAGCGTTATTGACCAGGATGTCGATAGTAACGCCATCGGCATCAAGCGCTGCCAGCGCCTGCTCAATGGCAGCTTCGTCGGTAATATCGAACGATGTGGTCAATACGCTATGTCCTTCCTCGGAAAGGGCATCACGCGCTGCTTCGAGTTTGTCGCGATTACGACCATGAATAATGATTTGAGCGCCCGACTGAGCCAATCCGCGGGCCATTGCGAGCCCCAGCCCACCCGATGATCCGGTAATAAGTGCCGTGCGGCCTGTTAGATCGAACAAGGTCATCTTTCTCACCTCTTGTATCATTGTTGTGTGAAAAGAATTTTAGGGTTTAGCTACTTTCTAGAGTGAATTAAGCGTTTTTTGAAGGTTATTAACGTTGCGGTGAAAGCTAAAAGTAAGCAGCGTTAAAGATATGTTAGTCACAAGAGTCTGCTTCCACCGTTATTGAAAACTTATTTTTTAAGAAAACATTAAATAAAGAATCAAGTGATGCGCTACTTAAGCGTTATTGACGTATCCATCACATGTGTTCTGATTAGAAATATATTGGTATATACCTTGATATACCATGATACTTATGTCTAATAAGGCACTAATTTATCGGGATTACAAAATAATGGTCACTAAAACATCGTCTTACGGGATGTCCCAAGGAGAACAGGCTTACGAGAGAATTGAGTCATTAATCGCTCACATGGAGCTCAAACCCGGTGAGACCATGACAATGGCCGACTTGCAGGAGCGGGTATCGCTGGGCCGCACCCCGGTGCTTGAAGCGATTCGCAAGCTTTCGGACGACACCCTTTTGGAAGTACGCGCTGGGCGCGGGGTCAAGATTACGCCCATTGACTTGCATCGCGAACGCCGGTTGTTAAGAATTCGGCGCGATATTGAGAGTTTTGTCGTTGAACTGGCCATTGATAACGCCAGTGGTTTGGTAAGAAGTCAGCTGAACCAACTAGCCCGCATGCTTCGAGAATTAAAGTCAGGCAGTGATATTCGCCCCTTCAATGAGCTCGACAAGCGAATGGATCAATTACTGTTGGAGGCTGCCGACGAACCCTTTGTAGAACGGACATTGCGGCCACTTCACACGACGTTTCGGCGGCTGGGGTATCTTTATCAGAGCCACCTGGGTAGTGAGCGCACCGTGCAGGAAAATATCCAGATGCATGTGGATATGCTCGATGCGATCATTGAGCGTGACACTCCTAAGGCATTAAAGGCGACGCATTTGCTGATGGATTTTATGGAAGAGATGTTCGTGCCGCTTGAGCGGGATCTTGCCCCTTCTTATCTTGATGTTAATATCAAGCCCTTTTGATTTTAGGGCTTTTTGCCACGTCGTTTGGCTGTCTTTTTACTATAACGCCAGTACGCGCAGGGAGCGTCAGCCGCCCCAGGTTGCTCATTCAACCCGTGTAATAGGCTGTCGGCTAGGGTCGAGATGCCAGGCCAGACCAAGGCGCGAGTTGCGTTCCAATTCGGCGATCACCTGGGCGCCCAGCAGTAAAATAATGGCGCCTACTTCCAAACTAATCAGCACGATCACCAGTGTTGCCAGCGAGCCGTAAACAGCGTTTACGAACGATAGATTGGCAAAATAGTAGACCAGTAACAGCCGTACGCCTTCCCAGAGTAGCGCTGCCACAAAACCACCCACTACCGCACGGCGTAAGGCGATACGTACCACCGGCAGCACTTTATAAATAGCGCTAAAGAGCAGGAAAACCCCAATGAAACTGGCTAGGTTCAGCACGGGTTCTGAAAAGCTCGCCAACGGCAGCTCGCGCTCGAATAATAAAAAGACCAACGTATTGAGTGAACTGGCCAGGGTGACCACTAGTGTCAGCACCATCAAGCCCGCCCCCAGCACCACCATAAAGGCATAAGGCAACATCACTGACACCCAGACACGGCGCTTGATGTGCGGGCTCTCCGGCGCATCAAAAATGATCGCCAAGGCGTCTTCCAGCATGCGAAAGGCAAAGGAGCTGAACAGTAATAGAACGGGAAAACTCAGAATGCCGATGACATCGCGCGAATCGAGCAGGCTACGCACAGCCTCAAGCAATACCTCGGCATGGGCAGGCGCCATATGCCGGGCCTGGATAGCGAGCACATTGAGAAGATGCTGCTGATCAACGACTTGAGTTAACAGCACCACCAGTACAGCAAATAACGGCACGATGGAGAGCAAAATATTGTAGCCCACCCCGCCTGCCAGCAGAATGCCGTGGTTTTTCAGAAAATTACGAAGTACGCGCCAGGAAAAATGAGCCAACTGAGGAAGCAGGAGCAAGGCCGCGTTAAACAGAGAGGAATTACGAATCATGGCTTGCCATACTCCTTGTGTACTAGCGCCATGATACGCTGCTGGCGATAGCAAGTAACAAGCGCAAATCACAAGGACGTCAGGAAATGTCAGATCGAGAGTCGATAACGAGGTTATTAAGAGAAGGGAAAAAGACATTAGCAATAAAAAGGTCGCCCTGATCAGGCGGTAGAAAGATCAAGGCAACCGAAGAACATGTGTTAGCGTCTTGCTAAAACGGGCCATCCCTGGCCACCACTCCCCCACCATGAATGGATTAGTGTGTTTTTACCTTAACCTAGGTTATGTATCGTTAGTTATTTAGCTAAATAGCTGCCTATAAAGCAAAAACAACCCAAAAGTGGTTAAAGTTGACACACTTTAAGTCGACATATACTTAGTCTATACGCTAAACCCTTCTGCATGGCCGTGGCTTTGCCGTGGTGGCACAAGAAGTTAGGATTCTGGCCAGTCGTTCGAGCGATGCTTCCAAAGAGATTCGTGCGCTTATCGATACGTCCGTTCAGCACACTGAATCGGGCGCGAAGCTGGTGCGCAGCGCCGGTGATCTCACTGCCAATTCTTTTGGTAGCAGCACCTTTAACAGGTGTGAAATGAAACGGGGTTTGCCAATGGCAAGCCCCGTTTCGTTCTAATGAGCGATGCTTAGACAGTGTGGTTAATTGCCAGACCAGCCCAACATAATCGGCACGTAAACCACTAACAGCAGCACCCCGATCAGCCCCAGCAGGTAAGGGATGATCGCCCGAGTAATGCGCTCCAGTGGTAGCTGGGTGATCGAAGACGCCACATAGAGGTTGATCGCCACCGGCGGGGTAATCATGCCGATGGAGAGCCCCACCACGATAATCAAACCAAAGTGGATCGGATCAATCCCCAACTGCAGCACCAGCGGTAGCAGCACCGGTGTGAGGATAATCAGCGCACTGGCGGTTTCAATAAACACCCCGGTGAGCAGAATAATTCCCACGATCAGCAGCATAATCACATAAGGGTTGGTAGACAGCGACAGTACGGCCTGAGCAATCGCCCCCGGCACCTGCCAGCTAGACAGCGTCCAACTCAATACCGCCGACATGGCAATCACCAGCATAATCACCGCGGTGGTCATCGCCGAACGGATCAGCAGCTTATACACCTGCGGAAAGGTCAGGTCACGGTAGACAAACAGCGACACCAGCATGGCGTAGTTCACCGCCACGACCGCCGCTTCCGACGGGGTGAATATTCCCGAGAAGATACCACCCAGGATAATCACCGGCGTCATCAACCCCCAGCTGGCATCTTTAAAGGTATGCCAGATGGTGGCCAGCGAGAGCGGTGTACCCTTGGGGTATTGGCGCTTATACGCCTGAGCAATGGCAATGGCCATTAACCCTAGCCCCATCGCCAAACCCGGCAAAAAACCGTTTAAAAACAGCTTGGAAACGGACTGCTGGGCGATCACCGCGTAGATGATCATCGGCACCGAGGGCGGAATCACCACCCCGATGGTGCCGCTGGCGGCGATCAGGCTGGCCGCCGAGGCCGGGTCATAGCCTTTACGCTTGAGCTCCGGCACCAGGCTGGAACCCACCGCTGCGGTGGTCGCGGCGCCAGAGCCGGAGATGGCCGCAAAGAACATGCCCGCCATCACCGAGACCACCGACAGCCCGCCACGCATAAAACCGACCAAAGAATCGGCAAAGCTGACCAGCTTTTCGCTCACCTTACCCTGGGCCATTAAATCCCCAGCGAGGATAAACATCGGGATAGCCACCAGGGCAAAGGAGTTGATGCCCTGG
The DNA here is from genome assembly GCF_013415125.1 of Vreelandella glaciei. Classification (GTDB taxonomy): domain Bacteria; phylum Pseudomonadota; class Gammaproteobacteria; order Pseudomonadales; family Halomonadaceae; genus Vreelandella; species Vreelandella glaciei. Next base: position 97,597 of record NZ_JACCDE010000008.1, read on the forward strand.
AACATCTGCTGGGTGACCACCATCAGTGGCACGCCGGATTGATACAGCGCATAGAGCGTGCTGGCGCCAATCGCAAAGGCAATCGGCACGCCCAACAGCATAAACAGGAAGAACAGCCCAAACAGCAGCAGCGTCATAGCGACTCCTCCTGGGGCTGGGAGGTTTCGCCGTTAATCAGCAGCTCGATGATATCGACCAGCGCATACCAGGCCATAATCGCCGCACAGATTGGCATTACCGCGTAAACATAGGTCATCGACAGCCGCAGCGAGGCGGATTTCTGAAAGCTTTGTACCTGCATATAGCGGTAGCCGATCACAATCAGCGCGATCATAAACGCCAGCACAATCAGCAGGGCGGCAAGCCGGGCTAGCTGGCGCAGTCGGCCGGGCAGGGCATCGACCACAAAGGTCACGGCGATATGCCGCCCACGCTGGAATGCCAGAGTGCCCGCTAAGAAGGTGATCCACACCAGCAGAAAGCGGGCGACCTCTTCCGTCCAGCCGACGGCGGTGAATAGCACACGAGAGACGATCTGCAGGGTAATCACCCCAATCAGCGCCGCCATGCCCGCAAAGACCACGGGCTGTAGAATGGCGTCCAGAAAGCGTTCAGAACGCTGTAGCAGCGTTACCAATGGATGCGTGTGAGTGGGCACTTACTTCACTTCCTCCTGAATGCGTTGCAGGTAGTCGCCGAACTGGTCACCGTACTTCTCATACACCGGCGCAACGGCTTCCTGGAAGGCGGCGATATCGGGCGACTCATTTATTTCCATGCCTGCCTCAGCCAGTTCGGCTAACTGCTCGGCTTCCATGATGGCATTTTGTTCTCTGGCATAGCTAGCAGCTTCGCTGGCGGCATCGAGTACGATCTCCTGAACTTCCTCTTGCAGGCCGTTCCAGGCGGGTAAGCTCATAATGAAAATCGCTGGCGCATAGATATGCCGCGTCATGGTGAGGTAGCCCTGGGTTTCCGCCAGGTTAAAGGCATGGATGGCGTTAACCGGGTTTTCCTGACCATCAATCGTGCCTTGTTGCAGGGCGGTCAGCGCTTCTGTCCACGCCATGGGCACGGCATTGGCGCCGAGTTCGCGGAACGTATCCACATAGACCTCATTCTCGATGACGCGCAGTGTCAGGCCTTCGAGATCCTGGGGCGCATTAATCGCGTGCTGACTATTGGTGATATTGCGAAAGCCGCGCTCAGCAAATGCCAGCCCTTTAAGGTTCACATCCTCTAATTTACCCAGTATCTCCTGGCCGATCTCGCCATCCAGCACCGAGTAGGCAGATTCGGCGGAAGGGAAGAGGAAAGGCAGCTCAAACACTGAGAACTCATCAACGAAGTTGGCCACGGGCCCGTTGGTGATCACGCCCATATCGACAGTGCCGATCTGCATGCCTTCCAGAATGGTGCGCTCGTCTCCCAGAGAAGCGTTGGGGAAGATCTCGACAGAGACCGCACCGTCGGTCTGTTCGCTGACTAACTGCTGAAAGCGCTCGGCGGCGATATGGTAAGTATCTTCTGTATTCACCACGGTCGCTAAGCGCAGATTGGTAGGGGTTATTTCCTCGGCGTGGGCCATGAGCGGTAAACCAAGCAGGCCAGCGCATAGCAATGACAATTTTAACTGTTTGAATTTGCTTGTATTACAGGATGCGGCGTGAGCGGTGAAGCGGGCGTTGTGATTCACATTATCTCCTAGTGGTGGCTGTTCTTATTATCTTATTGGGCTTCATCTATATCACATCGAACTAACAGGGCAAATTACTTATTTTCATTCCACTATTCGCGATAATAATCCAAAAAATCTTTATAGATCTGGGGCTTGAGAGTGGTGATGGTTAGCGCTAGCCTGCAAGCATTACGATTGATTAAACGCCTTGGAAGGCAATTGTAAGGCTTAGTCGGTGGTTAAGTCTTACTAACCATGGCAACGCCAGCTAAAACAGGAATAACCAATGGATAAGTTGCTTAACGACCTAGTAGCGGTAGTCGGCCCAGAAGGCGTGCTGCTCGGTGAAGATGTCTCCCAGCGTAGCGTCGACTGGTTTACCGGGGCGCCCTGTCGTGCCAAGGCCATTGTAAGGCCCCGCAACACCGAACAGCTCAGCCGGGTGATGGCCTTATGCTACCAGGCCGACCAGTTGGTAGTGACCCATGGCGGCATGACCGGCATTGTGCACGGTGGGGAAGCCAGCCCCGAGGAACTGGTGGTTTCCCTGGAACTAATGAACCAGATCGAAGAGGTCGACCTGGTTGGCTCTACGATTCAGGTTCAGGCCGGGGTGACACTCCAGCGTGTGCAGGAAGCCGCGGCGGAGATCGATATGCAGTTTCCGCTCGATCTTGGCGCCCGGGGATCGTGCACCATTGGCGGCAATATCGCCACCAATGCGGGCGGCATAAGGGTCATTCGCTACGGCATGATGCGCCAGCAAGTGCTGGGGCTGGAAGCCGTACTCAGCGACGGCACCGTGGTAAGCTCGCTGAACAAAATGCTCAAGAATAACGCTGGCTACGACCTCAAACAGCTATTTATCGGTAGCGAAGGCACGTTGGGTATCGTCACCCGTGCAGTACTCCGGTTGCAGCCACATATGCCCAGCGAACAAACCGCACTGGTCGCGGTGCCCTCCTTCGAGGCCTTGACCCAGCTGTTACGCAGGGTCTCCCAAGAGCTCGCCAATAGCCTTAGCGCCTTCGAGGCGTTGTGGAATAGTCACTACAAGTTAGTGACCACCGAGAGCGGCAAGCACGTGCCCCCGTTGGCCGACGACTCGCCTTTCTACGCGATCATCGAAACCCTGGGGCTAGATGACGCCCAGGATGCGGCGCATTTCTCAGAGATTCTGCAAAAGGCGATGGAAGACGGCTTGATCACCGATGCCGTGCTGGCCAGTTCCGGTGCCCAGCGCCAGGGCATCTGGGCGATCCGAGAGGATATCGAAGTGCTGGTGCACCAGCTGAAGCCGATGTTCTCCTATGATATCAGCCTGCCGATTCCGCATATGGACGCGTACGTCGATACCCTGGAGCAAAACCTCAAGGCGCAGTTTCCGCAAACCGGTAAAATGATTGTGTTTGGTCATCTGGGCGATGGCAACCTGCACATCATGATCACGGTGCGCGACGACAGCCCGCAAAGCCGCCGCCAGGTTGAGCAGTTGGTATACTCCCCCCTACAAGCGTACGGCGGCTCGATCTCTGCCGAACACGGCATTGGGCTCGAAAAGCGCGACTACCTGAGCATTTCCCGCACCAGCGAAGAGATCGCTTTAATGAAGCGTATGAAAGTCGCTCTTGATCCCAAGCTGCTGTTGAACCGCGGCAAAGTCGTGGCGGTGGAGTGAGTTTGGCTATTTGATTAAGGGGCGCCCAGGGCGGAGGGGGCGGGTGTTATCAGCTCCCTGGTGAGGTGCCGTAACCAGTGGATGCCTGCATCGTGATCCTTGCGTTCATCCCAGCACAGGCAGACCTTGAACGCTGGGACATCCAGGGGCAGGGCGTAGAACTTCAGGCTATTGTTGCGGCAAATGACCCTGGCGGCGCTCTCTGTGACCACGCAGAGCAGCGTTGTGGAGGCCAATATTTCCTGCAGCGGATTAATATAGGGCGTCTTGGCGACGATTTTGCGCTCCAACCCTAGTTCCCGCAGCTTTTCATTGATGAGCAGCGGGCTGTCCTCGCGATGGGATAAAGCCACTTGCGGGGAGTTTAAAAACGCCTGAAGGCTAATGGTGCTGCCCTCGCCATGAAAAGTCGCATCGCCCACACAGCCAATCACATCGTCAAACAGGTACTCATGATGCGCGGTGAGCGGCAAGGTTTCGAGCTGCACCACCGCCAGGTCGATATCGTGCTCTTGAAGGACTTGTTGGGCGCCTTCCGCGCTGGCGATGCGCGTGGAGAGCATGTTGAAACACACATCGGGCGCGTGCTCCAAACAGTGCTGGATCAGTTTGGGTTGCAGCTGCTGGCTGACATAGTCCACCAAACTGACACGAAACTCCCGCTTTGATGTGGCGGGAGAAAACTCGTTAGTGCTGTGAACGGCCTGGTCAAGGTAGAACAGCCCTTTGGCCACCGCGGCGTCCATCTGCCGGGCGAGCGGGGTGGGCTGCATGCCGTCCAACGTCTTGATGAACAGCGGGTCGTCCATTAACAGGCGCAACTTTTTCAGCGAGTGGCTGACCGCCGGTTGCGTCAGGCAGAGCGCCTCAGCGGTCAGCGTTAAACTCCGTTTCCAATACAGCGTGTGAAAGACCAATAGTAAATTGAGATTTACCTTATTGAGTCTGTTCGCCAGCTTAAGATGGGCGGTGTCAGCCATCAGGCGATTCTCTTGTATTAGGCGCGTTACTTGAGTGCCTCCTGGATGCGCGGCAGGTAATCACCGAACTGCTCGCCGTACTTCTCATACACGGGTACAACGGCGGCTTGGAAAGCTTCCATATCCGGCGTGTCGTTGATCTCCATGCCGGCATCGCGCAGGGCCTGCAACTGCTCGCTCTCCATCTCCGCGTTCACCTGACGTTCATACTCCGCTGCTTCCTGGGCGGCCGCTAGCAACACTTCCTGTGCGTTTTCAGGCAACTGGCTCCAGGCGGGCATACCCATGACAAAAATCGCCGGGGCGTAGGTGTGGCGGGAAAGGGTCATGTAGTTCTGGGTTTCATCCAGGTTGAACGAGTGAATCACGTTCACCGGGTTCTCCTGGCCGTCGATGGTGCCCTGCTGCATGGCGGTGAGCGCTTCTGTCCACGCCATGGGGATGGCGTTGGCACCCAGCTCGCGGAAGGTATCGGTATAGACCGGGTTTTCCATTACGCGAATGCGCAGGCCGTCCAGATCTTCCGGTGAGTTTACCGCCCGCTCGCTGTTGGTCAGGTTGCGGAAACCGCGCTCGGCGTAGGCCATGCCTTTCAGGTTCACCTCGGAAAGCTTATCGAGCAGTTCCTGGCCAATCGGGCCATCGAGCACTGCGTAAGCGGCTTCCGGGGAGGGGAACAGGAACGGCAGCTCGAACACCGCCATCTCTTCCACAAAGTTAGCCACCGGGCCGTTGGTAATCACGCCCATATCCACCGTGCCGATCTGCATGCCTTCCAGCAGCGTGCGTTCGTCACCCAGGGTGGCGTTGGGGTAGATCTCGATATCCACCTTGCCCTCGGTGCGCTCTTCGACCAGCTCTTCAAACTTGGTGGCGGCAATGTGGAAGCCATCCTGCTCATTGACCACGTGGGCCAGGCGCAGGGTGACAGGATCCATATCCGCAAAATCAGCGGCGTTCGCGGCGCCCACAAGCGCCAGTGAGATGCCCAGAGCCAGCGTGCTACGTGCAAATGTTTTCATATTATTGTGTTCCCAATCGATAAAGGTGCAGAAGTGCTCTCAAAGCATGCACCACCGCGGGGAAAACGGTCAATTGACCAAAGGACTCAAGCGCCATACGGCTGGACACAGCGCCCCTGCACAGTTACGATACGCACCCACAAGCGCCCGTAGCTCAGTTGGATAGAGTATCGGCCTCCGAAGCCGAGGGTCGCAGGTTCAAATCCTGCCGGGCGCGCCAAACATCAGAAAAGGGGCCTACGAGAAATCGTGGGCCCTTTTTTTGTTTGGCTGCTTTCGGCCAGGAGCTATCTTTTAGTCGTCTCTGATATAACTCCGAAGCTCAGTTGCCGCGGGAGCAACCGAAGGCTGCGGAGGGAAGCCAAAGCGCGGCAGCGCTTTGGGCGGTCAACTGCAGCGATATGTTGGGCCTTTTCACTGGAGCGGACGGATAAATAGACTCCAAAGATGTTCCGCCACTCCTTGTTGGGAAAGTGCTTCATCCGCGCGGTTCTCAAACGACTGCATGCCCATGGGCGCAAGCGCGAGCGAGTATCCGTCATCAACAACGGAGATCATCTCGTTAAAACTATTGCGGCTATTGTCGTCTGAGTTCGAATAACAAATCCCATGGCCACCAAGCGTGCCGCCAAACCAAATAGAACATGTAGCAGCGCGAGTCCCAGATGAGTAGATTGAACCGGTAAAACGCGTGTTATCAATGCGCTTAAACCGCGCTTGAATTTGCGAATTCCTTTGCTCGAGTTCTTCCAAAGAGCCAGCGAAGAAGCGCGCTATATATTCGTAGCTATCTTCTAGAAATTCGTCTTTTTCGTGATCATTGAAGCTTCGCTTGATCGCAAGATTACTCGATCTAGGTTTCGTCATCGGAGACCTCGTCGGCTCAGACGTTTCAGTATCAGGCTCAGTTGAGAGTTGACGTGGTCGAGCTTCTATGGCTTCGCGAATATCTTTAGTGATTATTGAAAATGCTTCTTGAGCATTACCGTGCATTGAAACTGGTTTCCCATCGGTTGGTGTCGCACGTAGATGGCCGAATGGAGCCGAATGCCAGTCGCACGGATGTAAGATTACCGGGATGACAACCGCTAAACCGCCATTGTGCTTCTCGATAGCATGGTTCATCTCCGTGTCGTAGCAATAATCAGACGCGAGAAAGTTAGCGCTAACGAGGAGAAGAATAATTTCCGCTTCCTCCAACTCTTGGCTAATCGTTCGATGTATATCGGTACCCGCTGAGATTCTCCGATCGTGCCATGCCGTGATACGCCCCTGACGCTTCAACAATGCAAGATGAGTTTCTAGCTCATTACGCATAGCCTCATCTTTATGCGAATATGAGAAAAACAAGGTCGTCATCAGTCTATCCTCGTCTTTAAGGTCCAGCGCCGCGCTCTGTTATGCATTGTTCTCTCTGACCTGAGCCAAGCAAAGGACTACGTGCATGATTCTATCTGCCGTGGAATAATTGAAGGCACCTACCGGGCTGATTCCATGGCATACATCATTTCGCATATTCCAACCGCGTTGATCAGTAAGTAGCATCCTGAAATAGAACGATGAATCAGTACCAAAACAGTCTTCTACCCTTTCGTCTCTTAGTAAATCGTCAAACATCCTCAGCTGTAGTCCACCCTGCCTATTCTTCCTTAAAGTAGCACCCCCCATTAACTCCACTAACGTTCGAATAGCTGCCTCTGCCTGGGGAACCAGTATGTGTATTGCAGAGATATAATTCTCGGCAAGGTAAGCTTGGATACCAGTATGAATAAGATTCTTTTTAGACTCTTCGAATATAGGTGACTGAAATATATATTCGGTCAATTCTTGATCGTCAAATCCGTAAACTTCAGAGGCTTTGTTAAATGAATGCCTGAGAAAAAATGAGTCAATATTCATATTTTGTGAAAGCTGGTGAATAACGTTGCCTTCTAGATCTTCTTCTATTCCTCCAATCGTCGCCACAGGTCTTCCCTTGTGGTCCTGCAGTGTCTTCGTAAATAAATATGTCAATGGATGATTTTTTGCCAGATCCAAGACCTGCTGTTCTACTTGACCTTTCTTCGGAATAAATTGCGCTGCGATTCTACTAAGTGTTTTATGAAGCCCACCTTCCGTCATCGAAGCTAGATATGCTTCTAATTTTTCCTTTGGAATCTCCATGCTATGAGAGAATTCTTGCATACTCTCTACGACACTTGGCCCTACCTCAGATATCTTCTTCGAAACGAGTTCTGCGTTTTCGATCATGTTGAAGCTTATATAAATGTCGTGCACATGTTGGAGCCAAGAAGAGACCTGAATTGGAGCCAAGCCATCACACGTATCTTCAAAACAATTTCCAACAACTCCAATCACTCGAGCAACATCGTCGTTCATTCCCTTGCTACGATAATAAGTGGCTAACGGGATAGCCGCCGATTCACACACCCATGGTGAATGCTCTTTGGAGACACGTGTTAAACGGGACTCGAGATCATCCACAAGATTCTGCTCTTGTGCCTCAGACAAATTCCTATATTTACCTAAAACAAAAAGCTCAAAGCAAAATCCCCAAAGGCCCGCCTTGTCATCTTCAGCAATTCTGTCTTCTAATTTAATCGCGCTTTCAACACACCTTTCTGCCAATTCTCTGTTATTCAGTGCGGACGCAACTTTGAACGCCCTAGTGATTTTCGTTATTGCTTCGGTTGGGTGTTCGCAGAGATCATTATCAGTTACATCAAGAAGTGCATTTACATAGTCAATAGCAATCCTATAGTCAGGCTTTTCGTCCACGGCAGCTTCAGAGAGATCCCAAATAAGCCCAGCATAGCGAGCTTTCATTAATGGATTATTGGTTTCTTGTGACCTGCTTCTCCAGTGCTCAATAGTCTCTTTGGTTACCAATGCAATGCTGGGACTTTCATACGCTTTACCGTCATCCCCTACCCAAACCATCATAGGCCCAAAATATGTGCCCCAGCCATTTGGCTTATCCAAATATTCTTCGCAAAATCCAAATGCAATTCGTTCGGCTATGGCCTTTGGACTTTGATCATTTTCGGTAGCACGATTTATTTTTGACGAAATAGAATATTCGCTAGCTATCTCCTTAGAATGATCCAAATCTTCCATTAATCTAACTAGCTCTTCATTCATGATAAGCTCCTCGTTGAAGTTGCCTAACACCTGAGTTAAGTCGCACCGCGAAGCGGTGCCGGCTTGGACGAATTGTTAGGCGCTCTCCCGACGATGCCACAGAACACGCTGTTACAGGCCATAGACCTGCTCCCAGTCCACGCGCTCGTCAAGAATGGCGTGGAAGTTCTCCATGGCGATAGCCCATAGCTGCATGTCTAGCTCCACGTGCCATGCTGACTTTCCCTGTTTGCCGTGCAAATGATAACAGCCGGCCCAGTACTCTATCTTCTTGGCTTTCCGAAGGTTGGCGCAGGCCCAGCCGAGATCAACCTTGCTAGCGTGAATGATCTTGTTGCAGCTTTCGCGAACGGTGAGGTCAAAGGCTCCGCTGTGAACGACGCCAATCTCGAAGCCTTCTCTAGCCTCACCGTCTACGCTAGCCAGATCGACACCGGTGCTGTTGGCTGCGACAAAGTCTTGAACCATACTGGTCTTGATAGCGCACTCGATGGTGTAAGAACTGACGAGTTCCTGCAGCCGGTACGAATAATCGCTCCACGCGCCCTCGCCATAACGACCAACGGTACGTCCTATGTCCCTTTCTACACAGTATGCGCGACTGCCAAGGACAATATTTTGGATAAGGAAGAGCTTTTCTTCGATTCTTTTAAAGTCGATGCTATGGGTCATAACGTGCCTAACAGCGTATTAGACGGCACGCTCTATGACTCAATGAGCGTGCTAGGACTGGTTTCTGGCAAATACAGCTTGTATCCCGATCCTAAGTATATGATTTTATGGGTTATAAACTTCCATTAGGCGGTGTATCCAAAATTCACGAGCCTGCTGTACTTTCCAGAGGAACGCTTAGGGCGTTTTCAGCCTTGTACCACTAGCTTTTGATCTTTCGCCCAGTGCTTAATGAAATTAGCCTAGCACAAGGCTCCCAAATAGACTGAGGCTCCTGAGCTTTTTCTGTTCAACGCTCATTCGTAGCTTGCTGCTGATGGCTCGCACCGTCCTACAGCGTTGGCAGTTGTGCAGGCGATGCAGTCTTGGTTAGGAGGGAGTCAAAGTGCAGAGAAAACAATAACTCACGGGCAAGTTGGTGAGGGCCAAGAGTCTCAAGATGGGCTTGTTGGCATCATGCTGTTAGCCGTTATACCAAAAGCCCCATCCTGCCGCGGAAAGATAAGGGCGCTTCATAGGAAGCGCCCTCATGGTAACGGTAAAGAGGGTGCGTTACTTAAAACTCGACGGTTGCCGAAAGCTTGAAGGTGCGTGGTTCGCCTTGAATCAAATAATTCGCAAAGGACGTCGAGGCGCCCGACCAGTAGTTTTCGTCGGTAACGTTGTCGATGCCTGCGCGCCAGATCCAATCAGCGCCACCGACCGGCGTGGTGTAGCGCAGGCCAAGATCGAGGCGTGACCAGGAATCCAACTCCAAGTCGTTGGCTACATCGGCGTACTGCGAGCCCGTGTGCAGGACGCGACCAGTGGCAGTGAGGCGCTCGACGAAGGGCGTATCCCATTCGCCACCAAGCACAAAACGATACTCAGGAACGCCCGTGGCGTCATTTCCTTCGTTGCCATCCTGAGCTTTGGTGAGTTCGGCATCTATCCAGGTCGCGCTACTGAACAGGCGCACTCCTGTCGTCGGCTCACCGTAAAGGCTTAGCTCCAGGCCGCGATTACGCTGCTCGTTATCCAGGTTGCCGACGCCATCGACGACCGCTGCAGAGGGTAGCTCGATCTGGAACAGGCTAATGCCACCGCCTAGGTTGCCGTAGTCGAACTTAGCGCCCACCTCGTGCTGCTCGGCATGGGCAATGCCCAAGTGCTGCCCAAAGTTCAGCGCTGTGGTATCGGTGACCGTGCCGCCATCCCGCAATGCTTCGACGTAGTTGGCGTAGAGCGAGATACTATCCGTGGCCTTGAACACCGCGCCGACGGCGGGGGTTACCCGACGATCGGCATAGCGATTGCTGCTGCCGTCGTTAGGACGTTCGTCGATCTCGAGTTCCTGATAGCGTGCGCCCAGCGTCAGCAACAGTCGGTCATCGATGAATCCAAGCGTATCGCTCAGCGTGACCCCTTGGGAGCGTGTGCGCGTCACGCTACCCCCCACGAAAGGCGTGCCATCCGGGCGAGATAAATCGACAGGATCGTAGATGTGGGTCGTGCCTGCCGCGAGGAAATTCCAGTCCGTGTCGAACTTGCGATAGGCGCTAGAGTAGCCAACGGTGATGTCATGGCTAACCGGGCCGGTCAACACATACCCACGAAGCCCCGCCTGGCTGGCGACGTTGTCGATATGGTTGTTGGTCTCGAAGTCGTTGACACTGGCATTACCCGCGTCATCGGTAAGGCGCGGAGTCGCCGACACGATGCCTTCGAGCGTGCGGTTACCCCCCAAGGCCGCGAAAGCGGTCCAGGTGTTGGTGAGGTCATATTCGCCTCTGACCATGCCGAAATTGGTTTCTAGCTCGGTTCCACCGAAAGAGGGGGTGTAGTTCAACGAGGAACCCGGCGCAGCGGGCACCCGAGTGGCCGCGCCGGTGTTGACGCTTGAACGGCCGCCATCCAGGGTGAGCTTTTGATGACCGATATCGAACAATATCCGGCCTCGATCGCCACGGTAGTCGAGCCCAACGACAACGGAGGTATCGCGCTGGTTTTCGTCATCAATGGCGGTGTCACCACGGCCGCGCATGGCACTTACCCGTGCCCCCCATTGCTTCTGATCACCATAACGCTGGCTAGCATCGACGCCCACTTCGCCGTAGCCATCGGAGCGGTAGCCACTGGATAGATTGAGCATCGGGTCATCCCCTGCATGCTTGGGCTCGATGTTGATGGTGCCACCAATTCCGCCGCTCCCGCCGATGGGAATGCCCGACGTAAAGGCGCTGGCGCCTTTGAAGACTTCGACGCGCTCGGCAAGGTCGCTGTTGATTATTTGTCGTGGCAGTACGCCGTAGAGGCCGCCATAAGCCACGTCGTCACCGTTCAGGTCAAAACCGCGCACTTTGTACGCTTCGCCATAGATGCCAAAGCCCAGCCCTACCGATACCGAGGCATCGTTCTGCAGCGTATCGCCTAGTGTTTGGGATTGCTGGTTCTCCATCAGCTCACTGGTATAACTGATGACGTTGAAAGGCACGTCCATCGCGTCCCTTTCACCGATCAGACCCACGCGGCCCCCCGCCGCGATTTGGCCACCGGCGAAGGCAGGAGGTGGCGTATCGCCATAGGTCGGTATGGAGCCCGTGACGGTGACGGTATCCAGGGACTGATTTTCAGCACTCGTTTGCGCCAAGGTGGTCATGGGCGTAATACCCATCGCGAGCAGTGTCATCACGCGCAGGAGCCGTGCTTTGCGGCGCTTAGCCGCTGTGTTAGAGGTGTTCCCAAGAGGCATAATGTCGATCCGATCGTTTGTACAGCAGCACTCGGCCGCCGCGTTTTTTATGAAGGCGATATAAGGAAGCGGAGGACTTGGCTGAGTGCCATGACCACCTGCCCGATGTGGATCTATATAATAAACAAAATGAGATGTATTAGCATCTACGGGTGTTATTTATTCGTGATGCCTTGCAAAAAATGCGCATTGACGTCTAAATGTGCTCTCTTTTTTCTGATGCTCTAGCTGCTATGTGCCACCGGTTGATGCTCTCTTTTGTGGCTCGCTGCTGTTTAACGGCTGCTTGCTTGCTGCCCTTGTCGAATGCCCACGCGCAGTGGGCCACTATCAACTGGACCATTGCCGAAACGCTACTGGCCATTGACGTGTCGTTGATTGGTACCGCTCAACAAAATGGCTACCATGAGTGGGTAGGCGAGCCAAGAATCCCCGACGGCGTTGCAGATCTTGGCCTGCGATCACAGCCCAACCTCGAACTCATGGCGCAATCGCCACCGACGCAAACGTTCATTTCGCCGATGTTCGCCAGTTTGACAGAGCGTCTGGAGAGAATTGCCCCCGTCACGTCGTTCTCCCCCTATTCACCCGGCACCCATACCTGGCAAGAGATACAAACACTCACCCGGCAGCTAGGTGAGTTGACCGGCCACCGGCTGCAGGCAGCGCAGCTAATCAACGAAACGCATGCGTTGATGGACACGCTTAGCCAACAGCGCCCCGATGCACCGCCGCTACTGATGGTGCAATTCATGGATGCCCGTCATGTCAGGATTTTTGGCGGCAACAGTCTCTATAATGCCGTGCTTGAACGAATCAATTTGACCAATGCCTGGGAACGGCCCACCAACGCCTGGGGATTTTCACTCGTGGGTATCGAAGCGCTCTACGACTATCCTGAGGCCACGCTGGTCGTTATCGAGCCGGTGCCCGCTGGAGTTGAAGACACGCTGGCGAAAAGTGGTTTATGGCAACATTTACCCAGCGTTAAAAACGCCACTCTATTGCGTTTACCGCCGGTATGGAGTTTTGGCGCGCTGCCTTCCGCTCAACGCTTTGCTCGGGAGCTGGTTTCTGCCCTGACTTCGCGCGCCCCCCCTTGAGTAAGCGTTTGAGCGCTTAACCCTATTTCCGATCAGACTGGGTGCTATTCCATGTTTTACTTAACATTGTCAGTAAAGTAGGTAGAGACGCCCGCAGGCGCCGAAGTGTTGCTGACGCTTTAGATTGATAAGGCCGTCACTCAGGCTATCGATCCCTGCCAAGCTGAGATTGCCCAGGGCTTCGAACTCGACTAGCCCAGCTGCTTGGAATGCTCAGCTTAGTAGTGTTCGAATTCAGAGCTATTGTGGCCTCTCGCCCAAATCATGCTATGTGGCTAGCTAAAATGTTATTCGCAACAGGTTCGCTATTCAGAGTGGCTGTCTATTATCGCCACAGCTCTACACCACCCAGCCGATGCGCGCTCAATCAGTACCGGGAATGCCGAAAAGGTGAAGCCGTGTGTTGGCAACTCATTGAGCCGAGCTAGTTTCTCGATGTGGCAATACTCCTTATCGCGTCCTGCGTAATGCCCTGGGAAGAATGCATCTGAGTCACCTTTACGAAGCGCCTCGGCCATCATCGGTATAGGAATATCCCATCCCCAACCATCAGTACCCATCATGCGAATACCTTGCTCAATCAACCATAACGTCGCCTCTCTGCCCATACCGGGGTGACGCATCGCCCAGTCGTGTCGATCAAAATCCATCCAGCGATCGGTGCGTATTAGCACGATATCAAATGGTTTTAGCGTGTATTCGATGCGCGCCAGTGCTTGCTGTAGATCATCGACACCAATCACCTGCCCAGCTTCCATCCATGAAAAATCCAAGACCACGCCGTCGCCGTGGCACCACTCCAGAGGAATCTGGTCGATGGTGCGTGCTGGCTTGCCCTCTGAGGTTGGGCCGTAGTGAATGGGGGCGTCCATATGTGTGCCTGCATGGGAGGATAGGGTGATTCGCTCGCTGGCCGAATGGACACCAGGCAATGGCAGATCACCGGGGTCCACTCCATAGGCGGTGGCCCGCTGCCGAGCCATCGCATAGTGGTCGATGTACTCTATATGCTGCTCTTGGGTATCAAATGATGCGTTGCGAATGGGTAATGACAAATCGATGATGTGTTTGCTCAAGGGAAACCTCCTAATGCATTACAGGCTTGATGAAAAGGAATCGCTATCGGCCAGCCAAAGGGGGGCATCGAAGCGATGATCAATAATCGTCTCAAGATGGTGAGCGAGGGCGAGGACGCCTAGGTCTGTATGGCGTGGTCCTACAATCTGCAGCCCAAGCGGTAACCCGTGTTGACCCAGGGCAAAAGGCAGGGATACAGCAGGCACCTCGCAGTAATTGAAAAGAGGGGTAAACGCGGCGTGGGCCCGCTGCGAAGCGGGTTGTCCGCCGATGGTGCCGGGGTGCGAAGCTTTTACTGGCCAGGCTTCCACCGGCGTCGTGGGGCAGATAAGAAAGTCGAAGCGTTCGAAAAAGTTATCCAAGGCCTGAATGAGCGTTTTGCGACGCAGCTCGTCCGCAGCATAATCCGCCCCGATTATGCTTAAGCCTTGAGTGATCTGATCGGCTAGGGCGGGGTCCAACAGTTCCGGCGTATCACGCAGCACATGGCCAAATTGAGCAGCCAGGGCCGCTTGCTGTTGGCGTAATAAAGGATACTCGAATGTATGGGCGGGCCAGTCGGGGGCAGCGTGTTCGAGTGTTAGCCCTGCGTTAACCAGCGTAGCGATGCAGTCATCGAAGGCTGTTGCAACGTCTGCATCGAGGCGAAACCCACAGCCTAGGTCGCTGGTCCAGCCAATACGAATAGCCTGGGAATCGAGACGTTTTAAAGCATTTGTGAAGGGGCGGTCGACGGTGAGCTGGGCGGGTAGCGGATGGCTACGCGGGTCGCGACAGTCATGGAATACCGCGGCGTCGAGTAGCCAGGCGCAGTCCTCAACATCTTTGGCCAATACGCCGATGTCGGAAATCGCATAGCTGGGGTCATCGAACCCATGAGGATCGGGAATCAGGCCATGCGTTGGCTTGAAACCTACTAATCCTGTGTGGGCCGCAGGCCGACGTATCGAGCCACCCGCATCGGTTCCCAGCGCTAGCGTGCCTAGCCCAGCGGCAACCGCGGCTGCCGCACCCCCCGAAGAGCCGCCGGGGGTGGTATTTAAATCCCAAGGATTCCGGGTCGTACCATGCAAGGAGTTACTGGTATGACCTTTGCAAGCAAATTCCGGGCAATTGGTGATGCCGATGCATAGAGCGCCGAGTCGTTTAAGGCGTGCTACAACGGCACTATCGCAGGGGGCTACATGATGGCGATAAACTTGCGAGCCATAGGTCGCAGGCCTGCCACCCAGCCAGAGGTTGTCCTTGATGCTAAACACACTGCCAAGCAGCGGAAGTGCTTCGCCAGCACGTCGGCGTACTTCGATAGCCTCCACCTGACGCATCACATCAGCGTGGTCAGCGTCTACGAAGGCGATCAGTGAGGGGTTGATAGCCTCAATGCGAGCCAGGGTGGACTCAGCGAGTTCGGCCATTGTTAGTCCGCCCTGGTGGATAATGTCATGCAGGGCCTTGGCGCGCAGTTGATGAATCATATGGATGTCCTTGCCGACGGCAGGCCACTTAGTAACTCCGTACACGGGCCGCTAAGGCCTGACAATATCGTGGTGTAAGGCTTGGCATCACCGTTCACGTGTGAGATGGGCAGATTCAGTCGGATCAGGCCTTCCAGGAGAATTACCCCGCTTGAGATGCCATCGAGGAGCGGCACAGGAACCAGTGGTTGTAAGCGACGCTGGAGGCCCGTCATTGAAGCGCCCGCAAGCACCACGGCCTCGCTGCCTTCATTTACGACCAGGTCCATGATAGCTGCGTGAAGGGCAACCTCGCTGTCTACGGGAGCGGCGTGATGCGTTTGTACCGTGGCCTCAATAGCACGTAGCCCGGCAAGCCGTTCACGCAAGCCATAGTTCAAAATGCGTTCACGATAAAGGGGAAGGGTATTGCGATCCGGCATCACCACGCCGAACCGGTTGCCGATAAGGCACGCCTGCCAGCAGGCAGCCTCGGTCATCCCAACCACTGGAACACTCAGTACTTCACGCAGGGCTTCCACGGCCGTATCCAGTGAAATCGCCACCAGAACGGCGTCATAAGGGGCTTGATGGTGTGCCACGGCATCCAGAACAGCATGACCGGCGATAACGTTACTGGCCCGATCCGAGACCAGATCTGCACCGAAGCGGGCTGTTACCGCACTGATCTGAACATTGGCCCCCGCATGACGTTCGGCCTCGGCCAGCAGTTTTTGGGTAACCGTTTTGGAGGTGTTGCCATTGACGAGCAGCAGCCGAGTCATTGTCTGACTCCCGCTTCGAAAGGCGACGGCGGCGGGCAATGTCGCAGCCAGTGCTGGGCTATCTGTTCACGGGTGGCATACCAGATAGGTAGCCCATGCAGGCTTGCGAATAGGTCGCGAAGGCCATCAATGCGTCCAGGGCGACCAATGATACGAGTATGCAAGCCAATGGTGAGCATGCGCGGTGCCTGTTCTCCTTCACGCAGCAGGGCCTTCACGGCGTCCATCACATAGTCATGAAAATCGCGCCCGCGATGAAAGCTATGGTTGACGAAGAAGCGCATGTCATTGGTATCGAATGCGTAGGGGAGTACTAGGTGGGCGCGTTCGCCATGTGTGACGTAATAAGGCAGGTCATCGTTGTAAGCGTCGCTGTCGTAGAGGAAACCGCCATGCTCTATCAATAGACGGCGCGTCTGGACGGACGGGGAAGATTTGGTATGCCAGCCCACCGGCGCGTTGCCAGCAATATGTTGGAAGGTCGCCATGCAGCGGTCGATTAAGGCACGTTCCTCCGGTTCCGACATTCCAGCGTGGGATTCCCAACGCCATCCATGACAGCAGAGTTCATCGCCGCGCTGTCGTGCATAGGCCGCCACCCAAGGAGTCGCCTCGAGGGCGCGGGCACAGACATTCAAGGTGACGGGCACACCGGCTTCCTCAAAGGCTGACATGACGCGCCAATAACCGGCACGAGTGCCATACTCGAAGTGACTCTCCATACACAGGTCTGGAGCGTCCTTGATTTGGCACTGCACCTCATGCGTGTCCTCGTTGCTTGGGTCGCCCGCACGCAGACTAAATTCGGCACCTTCTTCCAGATTGAGCACGAAGGAGAGCGCTAGTCGAGCGTTATTGGGCCATTCAATACGAGGTGGCGAGGCGCCGTAGCCAAAAAAATCCCGTTCGATGAGTAAGGGTAAGCGTGTCTCCATACTCATCGCTCCCACAGGTCGGCGTAGCGTGCTTTCCAAGGAGCAAGGCGCTGGTAGCGCTGCGCCAAGTCGAGCAGTAGGTGTTCCGACTGCCAGGGGCCGATTAGTTGCAGCCCGATAGGCAGGCCTTCATGCGACGGCTCGACCGGTAGGTTGATGGCAGGATTGCCTGCGGCATTCACCCAGCCAGTGAACACTGCATGTCCCCGCGGGCCGACGGGCTGGCCGTCGATGGTCGGCGGGTAGGCTTGGCTGGCAGGCCAGGAAAGGGCGGCGATGCTGGGCATCAGCAACATGTCTGTGCTGGTGAAAAGCGTATCCACCTGGCGGCGCAGGCAAGATACAACGTCCAGAGTGTGCCACAACCGGCTGGCCGGCAGACGGGCACCTGCGTTGGCCATGTCTTGGTACTTAGGGGAAGCATGTTCCAGCCAGGTGGGATGAGTCTCGGCGAGGTGCGCTAGGCCAATCTGCCCGACTTCGCTCCAGATTTCGTTAAGCGCTGCTAACTCCAGTGGGAGTGTATCGAACACGACCTCTAGGCCCATACGGGAGAACGTGGTTGCTGCCTTTTCAACATGTCGACGTATCTGGGGATCGACAGGGCAGCCCGGCAGCGAGGAGACACACAAGACGCGTGATGCCGTGGTTCGCCGCCCAGAGTGTTCCATCCATGATTGGCGGTCCTCTAGACAGGCGCCTTCTAGAACATTCAGCATTAGGGCGGCATCTTCAACACAGCGCGCCAAGGGGCCAGCTACCTCGAAATCGAGCAATATCTGAGGAAATCCATCGGCCCTGGGAACCGTTCCAATGGATGGTTTTAGCCCAACCAGCCCACAATGGGCAGCAGGACGCCTGATCGATCCGCCGCCGTCTGTGCCTAACGCCAGCGGCCCGATGCCAGCTGCGACGGCGGCAGCAGCCCCGCCGCTTGACCCGCCCGGCGTCAACGCAGGGGCCCAAGGGCTTCCCGTCACGCCATATACCGGGTTGTCGGTATAGCCTTCTAAGGTGAATTCTGGCGCGTTCGTCTTGGCGAATAGCACCGCCCCGGCCTGGCGTAGCCTGGCAACGGGCAACTCGTCGTGGTCTGGTATCCAGTGGCGTAGGGCGGTCGTGCCCCAGGTTGCGGGTACGCCTGCCAGCAAAAGATTGTCCTTGATGCTGATGGGCACTCCGTCCAGCGGGCTCAGTGGCCTTCCCTCGATATAACGTAAGCTGCTGCGTTCGGCGGCTTCCTGAGCATCGTCGGCGAGGGCGATGACCGCATTGAGCCCTGGGTTAACGGCTTCCAAACGTTCGAGAACCGAATCAAGGGCCTCCTTCGGTGACCACTGTTTAGCGCGAAAGCCAGCGACCAGCTCCGTTGCCGTGCATTGCCAGAGTGCCGTCATCGCATCATCTCCGGGAGCCACGTCACAATCGCCGGTACGGCGATAATTAAGCCCGCAAACAACAACATCAGTAGTACGTAAGGGAAGGCACCTTTCATAACGCCGCTGATACTTCCATTGTCTGGGCGAATACCATGCACGACGAATAGGTTCATGCCGACCGGCGGGGTAATAAGACCCAATTCACACATTAAGACGACAAAAATACCGAACCAGATTGGGTCGATACCCAGCGCCAGCGCCATGGGGTAGGTAATCGGAATGGTGGCTACCTGCATGGACAGCACATCCATGAACATGCCCAGCACGAGATAGAACACCACAAGCGCCAGCAGGAACATAACCGGTGTTAGGCCCAGGGAGGTGACCCAACTCGACATGGTACTGGCCACACCCGTCAAGCTGATGGTTAGGTTAAGAATGAAGGCGGCAGTGATAATCAGCAAAATCATACCGGTTACCCGGGCCGTTTGGATGAAACAGGTGCGCAGGGTGGTCCACGTCAGCTTGCGCTTGAGCCCGGCAAAGATAAGGGCTGTCACCACACCGAGGGCGGCAGACTCCGTGGCGGTGGCGAGGCCGCTGTAAATACTGCCCATGACAATAAAGAACACAACCAACGGGGGAATCAGGTCAACAGAGGCACTGAGCCGTTCTCGCCAGCTGTAGTTTGCTTCTTTGTCTTCATGGCGGGTTCGCATGAGGCTGGACACGGCAATGTAGGCCATGAAAAGCAGGGTCAGCGTGATTCCCGGGATGATGCCCGCCATGAACAATTGGCCAATGGAGGTATTGGTGAGTGAGCCATAGACAATCAAGTTGACGCTCGGTGGGATCAATATCCCCAAAGCCCCACCAGCGGCCAATGAGCCTAGTGATTGATTAATGGGATAACGGCGTTCATTTAACGATGGCAAGGCCACTGTGCCGACGGTCGCGGCAGTGGCGACTGAGGAGCCGGAGGTCGCCGCGAATAGAGCACAAGTACCGATGTTGGAATGCAGTAGCCCGCCTGGCAGACGCCCAAGCCATATCGATAATGAGCGATACATGCCATCGGCAATGCCTGCACGTAGCAGAATCTCACCGAGCAGCACGAATAGCGGTATGGATGTCAGCAGACTGTCGTTCTGTACTCCCCACACTACCGGAGAGATGGAGTTCATAAAGGGGAGGCCGTAGGCCATGATGCCACCAATGATACCAATGGCGGCCATCGATACGGCAATCGGCAGGCCCAAGAGCATCATGGCGACCATCAGCGCGAAGGCAATGAAGATGTAGTCCAAGCTCATAGCGACGGACCTCGCTGCCGTTGTGATGCACTATCCAACTCATCCTCCAATTCCTGTTTGGCGCTCTTGGGCTGGTACTCCTCGTCAAGACGGGCAAGCTTACCGCTGATAAGCAGCCATAGACTTTTCACAGCCAAGCCAATAGCCGCCAGCATGAAAATGGCCTGTCCGATATACCAAATGCTCTGAGGGTAGATGAGGGGCGTTGCCCAGGACGTCTGGGCAACGCTGCGATAGGCCAAGGTGTCTCCGATGACGTTCCAGGCCAGGTAGCCCAACAGGCCAGCGAAGCTGGCCATCAGGATGCTTGATAAGCAGTTGAGTACTGCCCTGAACAAGCGTGGCAGTCGTTCGTGGATGATATCAATTCGAATGTGATTGCGACCAAACAGCGCCAGGGTGAACGACAGTGTGGCGCCCACCGCCAAGGCATAGCCGCCCAATTCATGGGAGCCCTGAAGGGAGAACCCGAAGAGCTTACGCAGTAGTACCTCCAGCGTTATCAGCACCGAGAGGGCGAGGAAAATGGCACCGAAGATAACGGCCAGCATGTTTTCGAGTCGCTCGATCATGAAAGGCTCCTTATTGGATTACTCGAGACCGATGACCGGTCCAACGTTGGCTTCCCAGTTTGCCGAGCAATCTGGATTCGCCTGATCACAGATATCAGCCCAGGTCGGCAGCGAAATGTTCAGGAGGGCCTCACGCACTTGAGCAAGGTCAGCTTCCGTTGGTTCGACATTAACGAGATCGTATTCAGTGCCGGTTTCACATGGCTGCTGGCCGCTGTTGCAGTTAAGTGCATCGTTGTAGAGCGATTCTGAGTACTCCCAGATCTCATCGTTGAGCTCGTTGAAAGCGGTTTGAAGGGTTTCTTGCTGATTGCTATCCAACTGATTCCAGGCCTTGAGGGAAATGGCATAACCGTTCATGGCGCTGCCCATGCCAAGCGTCAGCTGATGCGTAGTGACCTCTGGCCAGCCGGCTGAGTTGGCGGAGCTAGGGCCTGTGATGGCACAGTCGACGGCGCCAAGCGACAATGATTGATGAACCTCTGGAAAGCTCATCGGCACGGCTGTGGCGCCAACTGACTCAACGAATTTGGCGAGGTTTTGGTCGTAGACGCGAACCTTTAGCCCCTCGATATCAGAGAAGCTGGAAACGGGCGCATCACAAAACAGAATTTGCGGACCGAACGGCCAAGCACCGAGAAGCTTAACGTCAAAGCTTTCCTGAAGTTGCTCGTCAAGCACCGGTAAGTAGGCATCTGTAACCGTTCGAGCCGTAGCGTAATCAGGGTTCAGGCCAACCAGATCAAGGCCGGTCAGGACCGGTGCATCTCGCGAGTTGGGTGACATTCGCAGCGAAACGAGATCGAAAAGCCCCGCTTTCATAATGCGCAACTGCTCGGTATCTTTGATGCCAGTCGTGTCGACAGGCTGATAATTGATTTCAATGGGTAACCCAGTGCGTTCAGCAAAGTTCTCGAAGAACGGCTGCTCTTTCTGGCTCTGTATCTTTCCTGTCGCAAGGGGTTGGCCGAGCACTTTCCACTGAATAGTGTTTTCTTGCGCGGCGGCCGAGCCGATGAGTGAAACTGACATTAAGCCAGCGGCAAGGAGAGTAGGTAGTCGTTGCATCTTGTCGTTCTCCAGTAGAGGGGATAGATGTTGTCAGATATTGCTTCAGATTGAGAACAATCATGAGAACAATAAACGATGTATTGCATGTTATGTGCCAACTGAACGACAAGCGCCGCGCATTACTGATTTATATTGTCTATGAACGGCTAAAGTCAGAGAATGAGCAGGCGAGATGTGAGGCTTTCTGGTGCATTCAGGCGTCGATATGCACCATTCAATGGCAAAGATATTATTTTTGAGCCTTGTCTTTAAGTTGTTCGACGCAATGTTGTTGAGCGCTGTAAACTGAATCTGTACACA
The DNA here is from genome assembly GCF_013415125.1 of Vreelandella glaciei. Taxonomy (GTDB): domain Bacteria; phylum Pseudomonadota; class Gammaproteobacteria; order Pseudomonadales; family Halomonadaceae; genus Vreelandella; species Vreelandella glaciei. The sequence continues at coordinate 119,488 of NZ_JACCDE010000008.1, forward strand.
ATATTGGAAACTAAAAATGCAAAATATGGAGGCTGGAAAGCCCACCATCGAAAGCATCGCTGAGCGCATCAATAACGCTGTGATGGAGCATCGGCTGGCGCCAGGCAGCAAGCTTTCCGAAACACGCATGGCGGCCGCCTTCAATGTCAGCCGTACCAAAATTCGCCAGGTGCTTGCTGTCCTGGCCAAGAAGGGGCTAGTCGAGGTATATCCCAATCGAGGTGCCTTCATCGCTAGCCCTACTGTGCAGGAGGCCCAAGAGCTCTTTGCGACTCGCCGGTTACTTGAGCCTGAAATTATCCGCAATGTAATTGCACAGGCGCAAAAGGCCGACCTGAAGCGGCTACATGAGCACCTCGATAAAGAGAAGACCGCTCGCCAGCAGAAGAATCGTCGGGCCATTATTCGTCTTTCTGGCGATTTTCATCTCCTACTGGCGCGGATCTCGGGGAATCGTTATGTCGAAAGCATGATGGGGGAATTGTGCCCGCTGACCTGCTTGATTATTGCTATGTACGACCTGCCTCAAACCCCCGCTTGTCCCGAAGACGATCATGATAGGATCGTGGCAGCCATTGAGAGGCGTGATGAAAAGGCCGCCATTGAGCTTATGCTGCATCACTTAGAACATATTGAGAGTGCGCTGCACCTGACGAGTAACCACCGCGACGATGTAGACTGGGATCAAATCCTTGGTTGAATCTTTGCAGTAATGAGATTCAGCTTGGCATGGTTTGTGCTTTATATTGTTAACAGTATTGTTTTCATAGTTGTTAACAAATTTTTTCTCGATGCGCTTCACAGCGGACCGGGTCTTAACCAGGAGCTAAGCCAAGTCCATGTCTCAACCTCGCATTCGATTCGGTATCCTTACGCCTTCTTCCAATACCGCCTTAGAACCGCTGACCTGCGCGATGCTCGCCGATATCGAACCGGTGAGTGCTCACTTTTCCCGTTTTCGCGTCACTCAAATTTCGCTTGAGCCTGAGGCATTGGGCCAATTTGATGACCGTCCTATCCTCGCGGCTGCCAAGCTATTAGCCGATGCCAAGGTCGATGTGATCGGCTGGAGTGGCACCGCTGCGGGCTGGCTAGGATTTGAGCACGACATCGAACTCTGTAGGCGCATTGAGGAATCAACCAATATCCCGGCGACTTCTTCAATTCTGGCGCTTAACGAACGTCTTAAAGAAGACAACATTTCAAAGCTAGGGCTTGTATCACCCTACGTTGCCGATGTTCAGTCACGCATTATCGAGAATTACCAAGGTATCGGGATTAGCTGCGTTGCGGAGAGCCATCTCAACATCAGCGATAACTTTTCTTTTGCCGAGGTAAGCCAGGCTTGCTTAACCGATCAGGTCGAGACCGTGGCTAAAGCTTCTCCTCAAGCCATTGTCACTTACTGCACCAACCTGAATGCTGCCCATCTGGTGACTGAATGGGAATCGAAATTAGGCATTCCGGTGCTGGATACGACGGCTACCGTCGTCTGGAAAATGCTGCGCATGACGGGAGTCGATCCGAGGGAAGTCCGTGGTTGGGGCAGTTTGTTCAGGCAGGAGGCTTGATATGGCGAACTTTGATTGCATCATTCGCAATGCTCGCTGTGCAACGGCGTCAGATGTGTTCGAGGCTGATATTGGCATCGTCGACGGTATTATCACTGCTCTAGGCAAAAAATTGAGTGGGGGTGAAAAAGAAATTGATGCTGGCGGACGATGGGTATTGCCTGGGGGTATCGATGGACATTGCCACTTTGACCAACCCACCGAAGATGGCACCGTCATGGCCGACGATTTTCTCTCCGGAACGCGTTCGGCAGCCTGTGGGGGCACGACAACGGTTATTCCCTTTGCCCTGCAGCGTAAGGGGCAAAGCCTACGCGAGGCGGTGGAGGACTATCATCGCAGGGCAGAAGGTAAAGCCACGATTGATTATGCCTTCCATCTGATCGTGACCGACCCCACCCCCCATGTGCTAGACGAAGAATTGCCAGCGCTCATTGCAGAGGGCTATACCTCTTTTAAAATCTACATGACCTATGACGAGCTCAAGTTAGCTGATCGTCAAATTATCGATGTACTCGCGGTGGCGCGCGAGGAGGGCGCGCTGGTGATGGTTCATGCTGAAAATGCAGACTGCATTTCGTGGCTAACCGAACGTCTTCTTCGGGCAGGAAAGACCGCGCCACGCTATCACGCAGAATCACGTCCCATGCTCGCCGAACGAGAGGCGACTCATCGAGCTATTACATTCGCAGAGTTAGTCGATGTGCCAATTCTGATTGTCCACGTCTCAGGGCGAGAAGCTATTGAGCAGATACGGTGGGCGCAAGGGAACGGTTTACGCATCTATGGCGAAACCTGCCCCCAGTATCTCTTTCTTACCGCTGAGGATCTAGGCGGCGAGGATGACGTTGAAGGAGTTAAGTGTATTTGTAGTCCGCCCCCTCGAGATAAAGCTAATCAGAAGGTGGTTTGGGACGCATTAGAGTCGGGGGCCTTCCATGTGTTTTCGTCGGATCATGCCCCTTTCCGTTTTTCTGGTCATGATGGAAAGCTTGCCACGGGTAGCGCGCCTAGCTTTGATAAGGTAGCCAACGGAATTCCAGGCGTTGAGACACGTCTCGGCTTACTCTTTTCGCATGGTGTTGAAAAAGGGCGCATTGATATCAACCAGTTCGTTGCCCTGACATCAACGAACGTGGCCAAGATGTATGGGCTTTATCCGCGAAAGGGGACCATTGCGATTGGGGCGGATGCTGACTTGGTCATATGGGAAACAGGTGGCCAAAAAGTAATCAATAACAACGATCTTCATCATAATGTTGATTACACCCCCTACGAAGGCATTGAGATTAATGCGTGGCCGCTCATTACGATGAGTCGAGGGCGCGTTGTGTGGCGCGACGGCCAATACTTAGGCCAGCCTGATTTAGGTGAATTTCTACCTTGTGCTCGACCGGCCATGGCCACTCCGAAGCCCTTTTGGGAGGAACGTTGATGAACAGTTCTAACACCCTTCTTAGCAAGGCATTAGTCGACGCATGGCGAAGTGGCAAAGTATTGGATGCTGCCGACGCAAAGCGCTTGGCCCCGGAAACGGATCAGGCGGCTTATCGCATTCAGCGTGAAATCGGTGAGGCGTTAGGATGGTTTGCCAATGCTAAACCAAAAGCTTGGAAAGTCGGTGGGACGCTACAACGACCCACTGCTTCACCTATAGCAGATCAGCACATCGTGAAGGGGCCGTTCGCTATGGCCTATAGCGAACGCCATACTATGATCGGTATAGAGGTGGAGTTGGCTATCCAGCTCGAGACGCCCTTACCGCATGGGTCGACGTTGAGCGATGCATACAAAGCGGTAGGATCAGTAATGGCTGCGATCGAAATTTGTGACGTTCGCGCCGAGTGTTGGCAGGAATTGCCAGATACGTTCCTGCTGGCTGACCATCAAATGAATCGTTGTTTGATACTGGGCGAGGCTGTTAAAAGCGGCTGGAAGCCACATTATGCAAACAGCAGCGTTAGTATTAAAAGCAACAAGCGTAATATTAAAGGTAAGGAACTACGTCATCCTCTAGCCGATCCGTTAAGTTTACTTCCTTGGTTAGCAAAACATGCCGCATCACAATACCCGCCGGGACTTCAGGCGGGTGACGTTATCACGACAGGGACTTGGGCTGGCATTTTTGAGGCTCACCCTGGTGAAATAGTTAAGGCTAGCTTTAGCGATATGGTGGAGGTTAGCTTCTCAGTAGAGCAGTAACCTGAGACTCTGAATTAAAAGTTGTTAGTGCAATGAAACTGGAGTCTACGACGGCGGTCTTTGAGACCGCCATATTCCGCTACGCTAACATCTATCCCCTTCCGCGAATAATTGAAATCAAGAACAAAGATCTTACCCAGCAACAATGGACACTTGTTTAAGCAACCATTCGGGCTTCAAAAAGCCTCTGGGCTGTTTATCCAATGGTACTTTACGGCGATATGAATCGCCCCGGATATTCTAGCCACTCGTTAGGCTCTTAAAGTAACGCCTTTCATACTCAACGCAGCTTATGCCCACGAAATGGTTTGGGTTGTGGGATTGGATCAAGAAGGTTCTCCAAGGCAACGGCAATGGCTAATAGCCTCGAATCGTTATTGCCAGGCCCATTTAATTGCAAGCCAAGTGGCAAGCCATTCGAATGTGTTCCCATTGGCAGTGTAACGGCACACCAATCGAAATAATTGGCGGGCTGTGTATTGCGCGTCATACCCATCGCAGCCTGCATCGCCATGTCAGGATCCTGTAGTTCACTCAGCTTCTGCGGTGGCGCTTGGGTGGTAGGGCTAGCAATCACATCGATTTGATCAAACAGCGGTTGAGCTGACTCAATATGACATTGCCGCTCTTCCGCCAGTGTTAAGTAGTGATGGGCTTTGATACTAATACCCTTATCAATACGTGCACGAATAATAGGATCAATGAGTTCCTGGTGTTCTAGAAAGAACTCCTCGCCGAGCCAAGCCAATAAGTGAGCAGGCATGGCGACGGGGAAATAGCGTTCGCGACCATCTACATCCGGAACATGAACGTGAGTCTGCTTAGCGCCATTCCTTTTAAAAACGGATAGGGCACGATCAAATGCGATTTTCATCTCCGAATCGACGCCCTCAAGGAAGTAATTATCAGGCACACCCAGTGTCAACTGGTCAGGTGTTATCGGAGTCTGATGCGGTTGTGATGAGGGGTTGATTCTGTTATTCAGCGCATGAAATGCAATGGAGGCATCCTGTGCGGTTCGTGTGAGCAGGCCGATGGAGTCGGTATTAGGTTCCAGTGGAAATGCGCCGTCAGTAGGCCATAGGCCCACTGTAGTCTTTAAGCCAAACAATCCGCACATCGCTGCGGGAACTCTGACTGACCCCCCTGTATCACTACCTATGGACAGGCCACACAATCCTGAGGCAAGCGCGACCCCGGCACCAGAGCTGGAACCACCAGGAAGACGATGCTGCTGGTCATCCCATGGATTCCAGGGCGTGCCACGAGACTCGGAATGTCCTGTTATGCCGAGCGCAAACTCTACCATCCGAGTGGTACCCAGAATTACGCAACCTGACGATTTCAACGCAAGAATGAAGGTTCCTTCATGAGTACCCAATTTGTCCTGAAGAGGCAGATTGGAGCCAGCATGTGGTGTTATTCCATCAACAATGAATAGGTCTTTCACCGATACCGGCAACCCCATAAGCGGTCCCAGGTCGACCCCGTTGGCCAGCAGCATATCCATGGCGCGCGCTGTGGCTAGAGCACGAGTGGCATCTACTGTTTCATAGGCGCGGACCAATGGATCCAATATTTCAATACGGGCTAGGTACGCACTAACCGCCTGCTCAGAGGTGATATCTCCTCGGCGCAATGCGTCAGCGAATCCAGCGATTCCCAGTGATGCGACTGGGTCCGATGGGAGATTCATGGATGCTCCTTATTCATTGTTTTTGGTGCGATAGAGGTAAATTGTTTGAACGACAGTGGTTACCGTTTAATGAAGTTGGCTTGCTAACGTTTGTAAGCTTGATCTATACATAATTTAGTCGTGAATAATCGAAAAGATACTAAAAAATCGACTACATGTCCTTTTATAGATCTTATCAAGAGGCAAGATAATGAAAAAATTAATCGCTGTCGCTTCAATGTCTCCCTGGCTTCTGGCGGCTCCCACTGTATTAGCTGATATCGAAGTCGGTGTCATTAATAGCTTGTCTGGTCCATTCGCCGCCTTTGGTGAGCGTTATCAGGCTGGAATGGAAGTTGCTTTGGAGGAAATCAACGAAGGCGGCGGGGTGCGTGGAGAGCCTCTGGTGCTAGCCGTGCAAGATGACCGTTCTGAAGCTACCAGTGCATTGGCAGCGATCGAGTCACTTAATCGGCAGGATGTTCCTTTGATTATGGGCTCCTATGCATCAAGCATCACTGGCCCAATGGCGCAGTTGATGACTCGCCAAGAAATTCCCCTCATTGTGCTCGGTAGCGCAGACAACAGTATTACCAAACCAGGGTCACCCTGGGTATTTCGTGCCAAGCACAACTCAACGATTGTGGCTGAAAGCTATTTTGACTATTTCGATTTCCTTCGTGAACAAGACGATAGCTTGGAAACCGTCGCCATGTTGTATGGCAATGGTGCTTGGCCGGCATCGCTTGCCGAGGAGGGCGAGCGTTTAGCGGAAGAGCGGGGCTATGAAGTCGTGGGCAATCAGTCCTACGATCAAGGCACATCCGATTTTAGACCCATTCTGAACCGTTTTCGTTCTGAAGAACCTGACCTGCTCTATGTGGTTGCCTACGCGGAAGATGGCGTAGCTATTGCGCGTCAGATGCGTGAAGTGAACCTAAATGCCAAGGCCGTGGCTATCGACACTGGCGCCGCCTTGCCTAGCTTTATCGATCAAGTGGGTGATCTTGCTGAGTATGTGGCCACTGTAGTGAGCTGGAGCAAGGACGTTCAGTACGATGGTGTGGAAGATCTCTACGAGCGCCTAAAAGCCAAAACGGGTGAGGAACCCACTTTCTACGAAGCAGAGGGTTATCTGGCACTTCGAGTAGCTGCTGATGCGCTTGAACGCGCCGACTCCCTTGAGCGTAGTGACGTCAGAAATGCGCTAGCCGAAACCGACCTGGATACACCGGTCACTCATGTTGTGTTTGAAAGCTACGACGGTTTTCAAGGGCAGAACCCGATTCGCAGTCTTGTATTGCAGATCCAGGACGGTGAGCACGTCACCGTGTTTCCAGCCGACCTGGCTGCTGAAGAAGTTCAGTACCCAACACCGGTATGGGACGAACGTTAATCGGGACGCCTGCATGGCACAACTTGAGAGATCATGATGTTTGACTATGTATCCTTCCTGCAGAATCTGTCTAATGGCGTGTTGATCGGTGGGGTCTATGCGCTGATTGGGGTAGGGCTAACGTTGGTGTTCGGGGTAATGAAGATAATCAACTTCGCCCACGGAGACTTCGTTATTCTGGGCATGTATTGCGCCGTATTGCTCAACTCCCTACTTGGCTGGGATCCTTACCTGTCTCTACTGGTTGCCATGCCTCTTGGATTTATGGCCGGGGCATTACTACAGCGATTAGTGCTCTCCCGCTTAATGGAAGCACCGCCAGAAAGTTCGCTCCTGGTCACCCTTGGGCTAGCCTTGGTTATCGGCAATATACTGTTGCTGACCTTTGGCGCCGAGCCCAAGTCCGTCAATGTGTCGTATGCCTCCAGTACGGTTTCTCTGGGGAAGGTCAGCTTCTCAATAATCCTGCTGCTCGCGGGTCTGGCAACGATGGTAGTGATTGCCGGACTTTATACGGTACTCAACCATACGGAACTGGGCCGTGCCATTCGCGCCACTGCTGACAACCGCTTGGGTGCTGAACTCGTGGGTATTAATACCCGTTGGATCGAAGCTGTGGTTTTCGGTATTGGTATGGCTCTGGCCGTTACGGCAGGTGTCGTGCTGATTCCGCTGCTGTTTGCCACACCGACATTTTCAGGTGCCATTTTCACGCTCAAGGCTTTTGTGGTCACCGTGTTAGGGGGATTGGGTAATATTGGGGCTGCTATCGCCGGTGGGTTATTGCTGGGGGTGGTCGAGGTGATGGGTGCTTCCTATCTTACATCGGACTACCGAGATGCCTACGGGCTGCTGGTGTTCTTGTTGATACTGTTACTGCGCCCCGAGGGTCTGTTCGGTAAGACGGTGAAGCGCGTATGAAAAAGCATTACGTCATTTTTGCCGGGTTGGTTCTGATGGGTATTTTTTATCCACGGATGTTTCCGGGCTATCTATCGGTGGCCATTACCTTACTGTTATACGCTGGCTGGGCTACCTCCTGGGACATTCTGGGGGGATGGGCCGGCCAGGTGAGCTTAGGCCATGCGAGCTTCGTAGGACTTGGTGCCTACTTCGTTGCAGTGGGGACATCCCATCATGAAATTGCTCCCTGGTGGGCGGTTCTGATGGCACTGTTCGCTGCCTCTCTGGTGGCCTACCTATGGGGTCGGTTAACCTTCAAGCTCAAAGGGCCTTATTTCACACTATCCACCATCGCCATCGCAGAGATCTTTCGACTGGTCGCCATTAATGAAGGCTGGTTGACCGGCGGCGCGACGGGGGTCTTCATTATGACACTGCCGGAGCCCTTTGGACTGGATCTCTTCTCTCGCCAGGTCAACTACTATCTAGCGCTGGCATTCGCGGCGATAACCGTCTTGGTAGTGATGCTAATATCGCGCAGCAAGTTTGGCTACCAGCTTCGCGCCGTGCGGGAAGATGAAGATTCCGCCATGGCGTCGGGTATAAATCCAACCACCGTCAAGCTGAAAGCGTTCATGCTCTCGGGTGCACTGACGGCCCTAGGAGGGGGTATCTATGCGATCTTTCTCTCCTTCATCGAACCTCACATCATTTTTTATCTGCTGCTATCGGTACAGATCGCTTTAACGGCCATCATCGGAGGGCGGGGAACCATCTGGGGGCCATGCATAGGGGCGCTGTTGGTCGTGGGGTCGGGTGAGATATTCCGGACGACTTTCGCAGAGGCCAATATGTTGATTTACGGCTTGTTAATCATGGTCGTGGTTATCTTCATGCCTCGTGGCATTGTTGGCGAGCCAGCGCGTTATTTGATCAGGAGGGTTTATGCCAAGCGCGCTCAGAGCTGATGGCATCACCGTAAAGTTCGGTGGAGTCGTCGCGGTAAACGATGTTTCGTTGGATGTCGAGCAAGGCAAAATTCTTGGGTTGATCGGACCTAACGGGGCGGGCAAAACTACGTTATTCAACGCCCTGACGGGCTTCGTTACCCCCCAGGAAGGCCGCATTTACTTGCACGGTAATGAGATCACCCGCCTTCCACCGTATAAGCGTACCCGTGTTGGTATTGGTCGTACGTTTCAGACAGAAAGGCCCTTCGAAGAACTGACATTGCTTGAGAACGTCCTGATAGCAGCCTTCCTTAAAGAGCCTAAGCGAAAGAAAGCCGAACAATTAGCCATGGACGTTCTGGAAAAGGTGGGCCTTGCTGATCGCTATGATCAACCGGCGCTAGATCTAAATCTGGCCAGGCGACGGCGTTTAGAGCTGGCGAAAGCATTGGCTGTCCAGCCTAGCGTCCTGTTTCTTGATGAGATGATGGCCGGTTTAAACCCGCCAGCTCTCAAGGAAATGATCGAATTTGTTCGGCGTTTGACTGACCAAAATCTGACCATCGTGATGGTGGAGCATATTATGGAAGCCATCATTGAGCTATCGGATCATGTGATCGTCATGGCAAACGGTAGTGTGATTACCGAGGGTTTACCACGCGATGTGATCGAAGATCCACGCGTCATTACCGCCTATCTGGGAGAGGACTGATGTCAGATCAAGCGGATAATGTACTGAGTGTCCAGAATGTCGATCTTGGTTATGGTTCATTAAAGGTGGTCTTCGACGCCTCGCTGACGGTCAAAAGTGGTGAACTGGTGGGATTAATTGGCGGCAATGGCAGTGGCAAATCGACCATCTTGCGAGCAGTGTCAGGGATGATCAAACCCTGGAAAGGAACCATTCATTTTGATGGACAAGAAGTTTCTGGGCGTAAACCTCATGAGATGGCGCGCTTGGGGCTCGCTCATGTACCGATGGGGCGTCAACTGTTCGGCAATATGACGGTACACGATAACCTGCTGCTAGGGGCATCACTGCCCGCAGCACGTGACCGCCGTGACGAAAATCTGGAGAAAGTTCTTACGCTCTTTCCTGATCTCAAAAAGTACGCTCGCGAAAAAGCAGTGCAACTTTCGGGGGGGCAGCAGCAGATGGTGGCGATTGCTCGGGGGTTGATGCTTGGTCCTAAGATGATCTTGTTGGATGAACCTAGCCTGGGATTGTCGCCTCTATTGGTTAAGGATGTGATGGCGGCAATACGTCGAGTCGCGGATACCGGCATGCCCATTTTATTAGTCGAGCAGAACGTTAAGCAGGTGCTACAGGTTAGTGATCGCGCCTATGTGCTTGAAAATGGATACCAGGTTCTGGATGGTCCCTCTAGCGCGCTGCAGGGTAATGAGATGATTAAGAAGGCATATCTGGGCCTCTGATAGTGAAGCTGTGCGCACTTTTTTCATGACCTTTACATCGATAATAATAAATAAGCGATAGGTGCAGTCTCTGGGTACTACACTGTTTGCCGTCTAATAACAGTGGTACTCAGAGGCTGCTTATATCTTTATATTTTTCAAACTGGCTAGAATTATTTCTGCTCTTAAAGCCATACTTCATAGTGACCTGGACAATTTCTAGATCTTTTTTAGGTCATCACTAGTATACATATTAAGCCAATAGCTTTACAAAAAACATTGTAAAGCTTGGAATAAAGGTTACTATCATTAGTGCCACGACTTCACAAGCTACGAAAGGAAGTACAGCTTTAGCGGCCTTAGTGAATGGAATACCAGCGATTTGTGAGGCTAAATATAATGCCAAGCCAATCGGAGGTGTAATATGAGCCATCGACAAGTTGGTAGTCATAATGGCACCAAAGTGGACAGTATCTACGCCGACAGCTTGTATTGAAGGCAACAGAAGGGGGACTAATAAGTAAATTGCTGAAACCGGATCTAAAAATGCACCGGCTATAAATAGTATGAAATTAACTAGCAGTAGCATGATAACTGTACTACCACCGCTAGCGGTGAGTAACCATTCTCTTACCTGCATGGCAGTACCGTCAACCATCAAAATAAAGGAAAGGATGGAAGACATGGCGAGAATTAGCATTACAACACCGGTAGTTAGGCCAGATTGAAGCATAAGATAGGGATAGTCAATAAAGCGAATTTGGCGGTAAACAAAACGATCGATAATGAAGACATACATGACAGCTACGGCTGCTGCTTCTGTTGCTGTAAATATTCCCCCATATATACCACCTAGAATAATAACTGGCGCCATTAAACCCCAAAATGCATCCTTAAAAGCTCTCCTAAACTCTGGCCAGCTTCTTTCAAATTCTGCTGTCGGGAATTTCTTTTTTTTCGCTACGATGTAAATATAAGTACAAAGAACCGAAGCTAAAATGATACCTGGCCCAATGCCAGCAGCAAAAAGCGCAGGTATAGAAGCGTTTGCTATTACGCCATAAAGAATAAGGTTGATACTTGGTGGGATCACCACTCCAAAAGTACAGCCTGCTGCAACAGTGGCACATGAAAAACCTATCGGATAGCCTGCCTTTTGCATCGCTGCAATCATGAAGCCTAATGCTGCAATAGCTGCAACATTAGAACCCGAAAGCGCGCCTAAAAAAGCACCCGCTACTATTACTGTTATAGCTAAACCGCCAGGCACTCGCCCAAGAATAAATTGAGCGAGATAAACTAGCTTACCTGCTATCCCTGTTTGGGCAATCATATTACCAGCAATGATGAAAAGCGGTATGGCTAGAAGCGTGAAAGAATCAATAGCTCCCGAGAATATTTGAGGTAATGTAGTAAAAGGTGCAATTTGGTTATAGGCAAAAACTACCAAACCAGCTAAACCCAAAGCGACTGATATGGGAAAGCTTGCCAGAAGGAATACAAAAAAAAGTACAAGAGCTACGATACCTGAGCTAGCAAATATGTCCATTGCAGTGTCTCATTTAAGTATTAGATTTTTTTATCTAGGTTTTCTTCAGAAATAATACTGTTTGATACAGGTACCGTTGGGTATCTATCCATACCCCTTAGGTCTCTTATTATGGCAACGAAACATCTGACTGAACACATTGCCAGAGCCCCAAAAATTCCAGCATTGACCATCCATACGGGAATGCCAGTTGCAGGGCTAGTTTGGCCAACTCTCATGGATTGTCCCAGAAAGCGCCAACTATAATAAGTAAGAAAAGCAAAGAAAACTGCTGTTAACGCCAATACTAATAAGTCGGATATTCTGCGAAGATTTGCAGGAAGCATATCTGCAAGTAAGGGCACTCCGCCATGTTTGTTATACTTAAAAGCCGCAGATGCACCAAAAAGTGAAGCCCAGAGAAACATATAAGTTGCAATTTCGTCTGCACCTGCAATTGGCATCCGAAAAACATAGCGTGCAATAACAGCGATAAAAGTTAAGATGACGATCCCAAACATGCAGATAATCACAATAATTTCTTCAAAGTGATTAAAGATAAATGTAAAAAGTTTTTTTAGTTGGTGCATATGTCTTTCCCCATGTGTTCTAAATTATAAATCGGCCTGCTTAAGCAGGCCTTTTCTGCGGGGGTTACTGAAGCTCAGCCACACCATCTTCAAATATGCTTACAAAATCCGATCCAAGCGATTCCTTATAGCGTTCATATACAGGTGATAAAACATCCTGAAACGCTGACAATTGTTCATCAGTCAGGGTGGTAACTGTCATCCCTGCTTCCTCTAATTCTCCCACGAGATCAATATCCTCCTGCTTGACTACTTCGCGCTGAAAGTCCATTGCCTCCTGAGCTGCTCGGCTGAACATCTCCTGGTCTTCTTCACTTAAACCTTGCCAGAAAGGCCCACTTCCGACGAAAGCCAACGCATCATAAGAGTAATTCCAGATCGTGACGTGATCCTGAACATCATGAAAGCGTGAAGACCAAATGAGTGATAGTGGGTTTTCTTGACCATCAACTGCGCCTGTTTGCAGGGCAGTGAACACTTCAGCAAAATTCATAGTAGTGGGAGAGGCACCGAGTTCTTCATAAATAGATAGGTAAAGTTCGATGCCGGGTACTCGAATTCTCAATCCTTCAAAATCCGCAGGTTCTGTTATTGGGCCACGTGAGTTCGTTACTTGACGAAACCCATTCACACCCCAAGCTAGTCCTTTTAGATCTTGCTGTTCGAGATCTTGCATCAACGCATCCCCTGCAGGACCATCTAGCACAGCGTTGGCGGAATCATGGTCTGGGAATAGCCACGGCAAACCGAGAACTTGATAGCGAGAGTCTAGTCCGGTCATCCAGGTTGTTGATTTAATTAAAAAGTGAATAGCGCCTGATTGAGTCATTTCCATTTCAACACGATCACTGCCACCGGCAAGAGCCGCGTTAGGATGCAGACGAACTTGATAGTCTCCTTCTGAATATTCGGCAACTAGGTCACGAAACCTTTCCGCCCCCTGGTGCCAGCTAGACCCCTCAGACACGTTGTAGGAAACGTTGACTGGCTGTTGTGCAAAGGCTGTCGAACCACTTATGAGAACAGCCAAGGAAATTCCAGTCGTAACTACTATGCGATTAATGTTCATTTGCTTCTCCGGTTAAACAAGTAAGTTTGAAATCTTCAAGCTGAACGATCGATAAGGCGCTACTGAGTAGCTTTAAGTCCTCCTTTGGTTTACCAATTAATGGGATACCTATTGGCATGCCATGAGAGCCCTTGCCGGTAGGAAGATGTAGGCATGGAAGTCCAAGTAGGGTCCACGGGCGGCAATAAACTGGGTCGCCAGTAGTATTTAAGCCAACTGTCGCTTCGCCTATGGTGCTTGGTGCTATGAGGATGTCTGCCTGATTGAAAAATGTATGTGTAAGGGTATGAAGGGCATGATCTCGAAACGCTAGGGCATCTAAGTATTCAGGTAGATCTATTGCTGCTCCAAGTTGAATAATATCCACCAACTCTTTACCCATAGAGTTTTTATAAAATTGAAACTCATGCACTAAAGTTCGCGAGGCCTCGTAAGCCATAATGCATTTTTGTACATTGATAAGCTTGCAAAAAAGTTGGCTCTCCTGGATCTCTGCAGTACGAGCTGTTGCCTTTTTTAGTGTATAAAATGATTTTTTCAGAAGTGCTCTAACATCGTTGTCGAGTGGAATGTTCTCTATTTCTATGAGGGCATTTACACGAAGTGTGGCGAGAGCCGACTTGGGCAAGTCAGTGTTATGTTGCCGTTGGGTTGCAGCGTCGAAGAGCAGGGCACAGTCATGAATGTTTCTCGTAAACCAGCCAACTGTATCTAGAGACTTACTAAAAGCTTTAACTCCCGAGCTAGGAATGAGGTCTGCAGAGGGCTTGAATCCTACTACACCGCAGAAACTAGCTGGCCGAATAATGCTTCCAGCTGTTTGGGAGCCGATTGCAGCGCGTGACATTCCATCAGCGACAGCTGCTGCTGACCCACTTGACGAAGCGCCCGGTGTCCTTTTCAGATCATGTGGATTACGAGTTTTTCCGGGTGTGAAATAAGCCAGCTTAGTACTGACTGTTTTACCGATTAAAATTGCACCAGCTTTTCGTAAAGAAGCTACAAGAGATGAATCAGCCTGGGACTTAGGGGAATACAGATATGATGTCCCCCACTGGGTAGGCATATCAGTAGTATCGAAAATATCTTTGATACCAATTGGCATACCTGAGAGTAAGCCCTTAGGCCCTTTTTCGCACTCTGCGATGGCTTGTGCGGTTGGCTTTAAATATTGGAAAGCTCCAACTTCATTTTCTCGTACTGCTACCCTCTCGTAACAATTTTTTAGCGTTGTAATGGCAGGGCTAAGTTGGTGCATTTTCATCAAATCTCAACCTTTTATGCGCTATTTATGTGCGGTATTGGTAGTCAAAACCAAATATTAAAAGCTGGATATAATAATGAATTCAAAATCTTATATTCATTCGTGAGAATTAAAAGCTTTTGGATTAATAGATAATTTATTTCCCTGATGCTAAGTACTGCATTATTTATGCCACTTAGGTTTTGGAGCAATGCTATCTAGTGGGGAGTACTCACGTTGTGCTCGGTCCCAGTACAAGAGCCGAGACCTTTCTGGGTTAACTTAAGAATCATTGCTTTGGCTGGTGCTAGAAACCTCTAGTTATCTGAATCGCCCGGTGTTTCGTAGACACTTCCAGGCCTTATACTGGACTGCCCTGTGTTCTCCGGATACTTCAGCAATGAAAATCCAAAGGTGGACCTTCGCCTACGGTTGCGCAACACGGGAGAGGTAATTACGGATCTGCTGCGTTTCGATGCAGATTTAGGGTTGATCGAAGGGCAGTGTCACGAATCGCGCCTGGAGAGTGAAACTTGGTGTGAGGACCAGCTTGTGATTGTCTGTTCTCCACAGCATCCCTTGGCTCAGAAGAAGCGGCTTGATGACATCGATCTCGGTGCTGCTCCCTGGATACTTCGCGAACTGGGGTCAGGAACACGTGAAATATTTGAGGCCGCCATATTGCATCATGTAGAGCGACTGCAGGTGCGTATGGAGCTCAGTCAGCATGAGGCCATTAAGCAAGCAGTGATAGCCGGCCTCGGTTTGGGCTGCCTGTCGTATCGTAGCGTGGTGGGGGAGCTTGAGCGTGGGGAATTGGTTTCAATGCAGAGTGGGCTAGAACTATCTAGGATCTTTTCATTGGTGTGGCATCCCGAGCGTTATCGGAGCCCGTTGTGGCAGGCATTTAAGGTCTTCTTAATCGAGAGCCATGGGCATTCACCGAAGCCTGGCAAGCAATAAATTCTCGGCGCGAAATACATGCGAGCCAAAACATTGTTTTTAAGTCCTGACCTTTACCATAATTGATAGACGAGGTACGCAACAAAGAGCGCCGTGAGCAAGGGCACCCCAAGTCGCTGTGTTGGGCACTGTTGAAGAACCTGGAAAATGAGAACCTGACACCCGAACAGCTGGCGGCGCTCCAGGAGTTGGTAGCTGATCAGAGCGCCACTGCCGATGCCTGGGTGATCAAGGAAAAGCTACGCTGGATCCAGAAGGCCCCGGCACCCAGAGCGGCTCGGTCATGCGCACATGGCTATCGTAGCGAGGCTAATTTCATCGCCATGATCTACCTGATTGGCAGCCCGGTGGGCCGTCTGTTCGATCAGGCCAAATCCACATGAAGTGACGAAGAACCTTAAAGAAATCCTCATCTCGTCAAGATTCTCCGCTGTTAATTCTCTCAATGAGCTCGGTGGCTCCGCTAATGTCGGGCAAGCACTCTCCCTGGGCCACGCGCTGGAGTATTGCTTCTTCCTGTTGTTGCAGTGAAACGGCTTTTGAGGCAATAGTCCCTGCTTCTTGAGCAGGTACTACAAGAACACCGTTCTCATCAGCAAGGATAATATCACCGGGGTGGATAACGAGCCCCCCGACACTAACCGGAAGATTCATGGTGCCTCCTAGTCCCGCCAGCTTGGTGGTCAGTGCCGACACACCGCGGCACCATACCGGGAACTCCTGTTCGCGGATGGATAGTGCATCCGTCGCCATACCGTCGATGATGACCCCGGCGACCCCCAACCCCTTGGCTACCTGGGTCATTACCCCGCCCCAGCAGGCGTGCCGGTCGTCGCCTTGCCGGTCGATGACCAATACATCCCCCGGCCGAACCAGACGCATCGCATGATTGAGTAGGGTGCCATCCGTGGGCGGTAGGGAAAGTGTGACGGCGGTTCCCACCACTCGCGTCCGGGCAAGCAAAGAGTGGATAGCCGGGTCGACGAATCCGCTTTCCCGAAAGTGGCCGATAGTGGCCGTCTCGCAGTCTTGTAGTTGCCGGCTGATATGGGCGTCGATCGCTGTAGGCATCGGACCGATGTGATACATAGATATCTCCTGATGGTCAGATCAAACTGGGCAGAAATGTGATGAGCGAGGGTAGGAAGAACAGCACTAGCATGCCGAACAGGAAACAGATAACGATCGGCCAAGCGGCGGCGAAGATCGTCTGCATCGGTACCGACGGCGCCCCACCCTTGATCGCAAACAGGTTGTAGCCGAAAGGTGGTGTCAGGCTGCCGACCGAAATATTGATCAAGAACAGGGTCCAGAACCAGATTGGATCGAAGCCATAGAGCTTGACCAGCGGTGCATAAATGGGGATGACGACCATCATGAACGCGATCTGATCGATGAACATGCACGCAAAGAACGGCACGAGCATCAACAACAACAGCATCCACGCGGGATCAAGCTCCAGGCTGGTGGCCAGCCCGACCAGGCCTGACGTCGCCCCTGCGAAGGAGAGCAGCTGACTGAATAGTTTCGAGCAGGCCAGGATAGCGATGATCATGGCGCTGATGCCTAACGACGAGAGTATCGCCTGTTTCGCCATGTCGAGGGTGAAGCGACGGTAATAGACCGCAACCAGCATGGCACCGAGCACGCCGGTGGCCGCAGACTCGGAAGGTGTGGCGACCCCCAGCATGATCAGGCCGAGTACCGAGAAGATGATGATGCTGAACGGTGCCATGTCCAGCAGCGCCTTGCCGCGTGCGCGCCAAGTTCCGCCCCCACTCTCGTCGGCAGCGGGTGCCAGGGAGGGATTGAGCATCAGCTTTAACATGACATAGCCGACAAACAACCCCGCCAGGAGGATACCGGGAATGATGCCGGCGATCAGTAGCCGTGCGATCGAGATATCGACCATGGAGCCGATAATGATGACCAGCAGGCTCGGGGGAATAATCGGCGCCAGGCTGGCGCCGCCCAGGATTAAGCCGATGGAGAGACGGTCATCATATCCCCGCTGCTGCATCGTGGGTAATGCCGAACGACTCAGCATCGCGGTTACCGCCAAAGCCGATCCCGACAGGGCGCCGAACAGGGTGGCAAGCACGATGACGAAGAAGTACAGGCGCCCTTTCATACGTCCCATCAGGGTGTCCAGCGCATCGAAGATGACGTCTATTGAGCCCGACCGAAACAGCAACTCCCCCATCAACACGAACAGCACGATGGTAGTGAGGGTTTCCGATGTGACGGTGCTGTATACGCTGTTGGCGAACATGCCGAAGCCTGCACTGCCCATCAGCCAGATGGTCCCCAGGACATTGATGGTAAGAAAGGCGACGAAGATAGGGACACCCAGCGCAAACAATCCCATCAGTAGGGTGAGCGCGATGCCTAGCGAGATATACCACTCCATGATCAAACCTCCTGCTGTTCGTTGCCGTCATGAGGTATGCCTGGGAATAAGGCATAGCGCAGGAAATACAAGGCGGTATTGATAAAGGCATAGCAGATAAAGATTGATACCCAGTACTTTGGGATATCCAGGCCCAGTGCAGTGGTGGTACCACTGCCGAATTGGCGAAGCGTCTCCTGAATGAGTATCCAGGCGGCGACGGTACAGACCACGCCGGCTGCCAAGGCGATCATTCTGTCATAACGCTGTCGGCTGGCAGGAGATAGTCTTTCGGGCAGGACGGTAATCGCGATATGGCCATTGGTACGCGCCAGTTCAGGTACACTTAGTGACACCGCGATACAGAGGAAATAGGCCACTAGTGAACTCGACCACAGGGTCGGGGCGTTGAAGAAATAACGGGCGACCACTTCGATCCAGAAGCATGCGACGATGCCACACAAGGTGGCACCGCCAAGGTAGAACCCGAATCGCGTGATACGATCATGAAGTCTTGCTATCGGGTGGTGCATGTTGATTCCTATTCGGAGGTCGCTGTCATGTTGTTTTGTTCAGCTATCTCTCGCATGGTGCCGACTGCCTCGGGCGACTTGTCGATACCCAGCTGCCAGATGCCTTCGTTGACCAGGGCGTCCAGTCGCTCGGCATCGTCCGGCTGGAAGTGCGTTTCCTGCATGCCCTTTTCCTTCAACGACTCCCACTCCTGCAGTGCCAGTTCATCGAGGATCCCGGCAGTCTCGTTTTCCAGCTCTCTGCCCTGTTCAAGCAGCACAGCCTGTTCTTCTTCATCAAGTGCATTGAACGCAGCCAGGTTCATGAACAGGTAGGTATAGGTCTGACCAAAGGTCGGCTTAGAGAAATATCCTGCCACTTCATCCCAGCCAAAATCCTCGACACCGTTGAGCCCCCAAGCAGCCCCATCGATCACCCCACGATCAAGGGAGGAGTACACATCGCCCCCGGACATGAGCACGGGGGTGCCTCCCAGCCCTTGTGTAGTACTGGTGTATGTCGCGCTGCCGCGAATACGACGTCCTTCTAGGCCCGGTGTACCTTCGATGGGATCCTTGAGTACGTATTGAAAGCCGCTGCTGCCCAGGGGAGGAATCGCTAACAGCTTGAGGCCAAGCTCATTGTAATGTTCATCGATATAATCCCAGAGGCCAGATTCGTGGGTGGCATCAGGGCCGACGAAGACGGCATCCATGGCAGCCCCTACGCCAGTGGTGTTGGTATGATAGGCACCGTGAGTGTAAAGCAGATCGAACACACCGGCCGACACGGGCTGAAGCTGTTCGAAGGGTGAGACGACATCTGGGCCATTCAAGCCGATAGTAAGATCACCTTGGCTGGCCTCTTCCACTCTTTCGATGTAACGCTGAGCGACTTCACGAGTATAGGCGCTGGTCTGGTCATAGCTGGTGAGCATTCTCAACTCAGTGGCCATGGCTTGTGATGCACTTAGCATAAGGATAATGGCAGTAAGGGGGCGATTCATTTTTTACCTCATTGTGTTTTACTAATCAGTTAAAGGTTCTTGCATGGGATGACTGAATCTAGTCATGGCAGTGACGCTCGGTCAATAGAATCCAGCAAGCTAGTGTTTTTTTATTTTTATGTTTAAGATTAATGAAATTTATACAAGTAGATTTCTAGTCATGAAAACCTCACGACGCTACACGAAGCCATGTTAATTAATA
>NZ_JACCDE010000009.1 GCF_013415125.1 Vreelandella glaciei
CTTGCTGTTCAAGGACTAATCGAACAGCTCGCTCCCGGACTTCTGGGGAATATCGTTTTGGTGAGTTCATAACTCCATCCTCTCAAGATATGGAGTCTCCGGTAAAGCCGGGGCGGTTCACTACAGCCAACTCTAACTGAAACACAAGATGGCGTTAATGACGGGAATCAAGCGCCAGGTATCTCAAGGTGGTTAGGTAATGTAAGCGTTGAGTGGAATGCCCCTATCTCTGGATTGACTCTGAATTCACGTGTTGTCAGCAGCAGCTCTCAATACATTGATGCCAGTAACGCTCAAGAGATTCCAGGGTGGACACGATGGGATATTGGGGCAGGTTACCAATTTGATGATCAACCTATAACAGTGAGAGCTAATGTAAATAATCTCTTAGGTAAGGATTATTGGGAATCTGCTGGTGGGAGCGGCGGAAGGCTTCGACTTAGCGAGCCAAGAAGTGTGGTGCTGTCGGCGACTATGGAATTTTAGTTTTAAGTCGTTACCCCGCTGATGCC
The DNA here is from genome assembly GCF_013415125.1 of Vreelandella glaciei. Lineage (GTDB taxonomy): Bacteria > Pseudomonadota > Gammaproteobacteria > Pseudomonadales > Halomonadaceae > Vreelandella > Vreelandella glaciei. Next base: position 513 of record NZ_JACCDE010000009.1, read on the forward strand.
GGCGGGGTGGAGAGTTATTAATAATTCTTAGATATTACTGCTATAACAATAGTTATGCCTACCCTTGATGGGCTTAGAGAGACCGCTTTCAGCAGCACAAAAGCCTCAGTTGCTTTACTAAGATCAAGCAAGGATTGTCATGCTCCGTATCTGTATCGTACGTATGCTTCTATATCGCTGTATGGTAATAATAATTCCAACTGCGTGCCTTGCACTTCCTATTCCTGGCTTGGCAATTGCTTCCCGTGACATACCCTCCATTGGTTCTCTTGATTATCGCTGTACTGAAACATTATTGTCGATGGGAATAGTACCTAGCGCCGTCATAGATCCAGACACTCCCTACTCCACGCTAGAGGGAGCGGCGCAAGCCATCAATCTCGGAACCATTATCCAGCCCAACCTTGAACTTCTTGATCAAGTCTCACCCGAGCTGGTTCTGACATCGCCGGAATTCATGCACATGGTCCCTCGACTGTCAGGTATTGCCAAGGTAAAAAGCCTAGCTCCTTATAGCTCAGAAAGCGGAGCAAGTAGCTGGCAACGAATGATCTCTTTCACAAGACGGGTGGGAGAGGCCATCGGATCTACGGATCTTGCGGAGGACATGATTAAAGAAACCGAGTCGCATTTCCAATCATTGAGAAGCAGGATAGCTGGTGATCAAATGCCACCTTTATTGATTGTTCGCTTGATGGATCATAAACATGCCAGGGTGTTTGGTAGTAACAGTCTTTTCCAAGGTTCCCTTGATCAGCTGGGGCTGTCAAATGCTTGGCAAGGCCCCGAGAGTCACTTTGGAATCACAATGGTTAGTATCGACTCCTTAGTCGATATCAATTCCCGCCTAGTGATATTAGAAAGCCCTTACGCTACCAGTTCCAGTCGTGAACAATTCACCGTAAGTGGAATGTGGCAACATTTGCCTATCATAAAACGCGGCGATGCCATCTTCTTACCAGCGACCTTTAACCATTTTGGCGCTCTTCCTTCTGCTCTAGGTTTCGCCGAATCCTTGGTTAATGCATTAGCCGCAGATGAGGTCGGTGAACAGGTTATTAATCCATGTATGGATAACGATTCTCTGGCAAAGCAGCAGGAGTGTCGATAATGGAAGACTCCATTCGGCTTGGTGATCCGATAGAGGCCCTTTTGGCGCTCTATCGCCAACCGCCCATGGATAAAATGAAGGCACCTGGCTTTGGCCAACCGGATGCTGCGACGCTTCCGGTCGCGGCGCTCTTTAAACGTAAAACTATGGATAGGTTGCTGCGACAGCACACTGCAATTTATGGCGACAGAGCCGATTGCAAGGCGTCGGCCTCAATATGGTCGAAGCATTTTTTTAGCTTGGTGTCGACGCCTATATTGGCAGCTAACCTCCTATTGAGGCAAGGGTTTCCGTTGCAGCCAGATCAGTTACAAGTGGAACTGGGTGAGCGAAGCCAAGTGAAACGGCTGTGGCTACGCGATGGAGGGCAACCTCTGGCATCTCAGGCTCTTCATGAACGCTTTGCGCCGCTTTTCGAGGGGCTGTGCGCTCCGTTAGTCGATGTGCTAGTTGAGCTATCGGGGCTTTCACCCAAAGTGTACTGGAGTAATCTCGGCCACTACGTGGAAATTTTGGGTCAGTCTTGTTCGCGACATTCAGCTTTTCACAATGCCGGTGAACCGCTACTTCGCTTTCTTGATACACCCATGTTACCGGATGGGCGGCGCAATCCACTCTATCAACCAGTGCGTTATCTTGAATTGGGTGGCGATACTCCCAATCGCGTACGACGCTTGTGCTGTATCAAGTATCGCCTTCCAAATGAGCCGTTGTGCGCCGCCTGCCCTTTGAAACCTGAGAATTGTCAAGCAAAGCGTCACCGCTAACTCTCTTGCTCCCAGGGAGTGTTGCGGGCGTATAGAATTCCATGCTTTTTAATAAATCCAATCAATACCTCCATCATAAGAAAAACTAATACCCCATTAGTAGAATGATTTTTAGTTATTCGTGCTGCCCGTTACCTTAGTGTCAGGATTTATCAACACGACGCTAATTCCGGCAATGAGGGCAGAGCAATGTGGGAAAGTTATATTACCGGGCTGGTGGTGTGCGGTGGGATTATTATGGCGATTGGCGCGCAAAACGCCTACATCCTTGGGCTGGCTATTCGTCGTGAGTACCACTGGTGGTCGGCAGGGTTGTGCATCAGCGCGGATATTATTCTGCTCACGGCGGGCATGTTTGGGGTGAGTGCTTTTCTGCTGACGATGCCCAACGCGTTGGAGGCAATGCGCTGGGTGGGTGTAGTGTTTTTAAGCTGGCTGGCGGCTCAGGCGCTGTTTAGAGCCTTTAGTGGGCGGCAAGGGTTAAGCGCTGAAGCGGGCAAAGCGCGCAGCTTAACCAAAGTGATTTTCGCTACCCTTGCCGTCACCGTGCTTAACCCCCAGGTGTATCTGGATACGCTGCTGCTGATACCCTCCATTGGCGCCCAGCAGGAAAGTGCGGGCATTTTTGTAGCGGGTGCCTCCACGGCTTCAATCCTGTGGTTTAGCCTGCTGGCTTGGGGCGGCGCCGCGCTTTCACCGTGGCTCTCAAAGCCCATTGCGTGGCGCGTCATTGACGGATTGATTGGCATGATGATGGCAGGCATTGCCATTCATCTTGCGCTTGGCGCGGCGTCGCTCAGCTAAGCAGCTGAGCGTTTTATGGCGGCGAATGTTTAATGACGACTAAAGTAGGCCTCCATGACCGCGATGACTTTATCAATGTCCGCATCGTTAATATCGCGATGGATAACAAAGCGGGTGGCGTAAAGTAGCTCAATCAAAATGCCGTGCTCTTTTAGCCAGGCGGAAAGTGGCTGCACATGGTTGTCGGGAAAGCGTGCGAACACCATATTGGTTGCCTGTGAGGTGATGTCGACCCCCGGCAGTGTTGCCAAGCCTACGGCCAACCGTGCGGCGCGGCGGTGATCCTCGTTTAAATCGCTCACATGATGATCGAGGGCGTACTGACAGGCCGCCGCGATAATGCCTACTTGTCGCATTCCACCCCCCACCATTTTGCGTAGACGGCGAGCTTTATCAATCAGTGCTTGAGAGCCCACTAATGCCGATCCCATTGGTGTTCCCAAGCCTTTTGAAAAGCATAATGAAACGCTATCGAAAGGTAGGCAGAGCTGCTTAAGCGACCTGTCGGTTGCGACGGCAGCATTAAACAGACGTGCTCCATCTAAATGCGTTGTTAGGCCGCGTTCTCGAGCGAGTTCTGTCGCTTTTAGAACGTACTCTTCGGGCAGCACTTTACCGCCAATGGTATTTTCCAACGCCAGCAGTTTGCTACGGGCAAAGTGACAATCGTCAGCTTTGATGGCAGCGCTTATTTTTTCCAGTGGCAGCGTGCCATCGGCCGCATTTTCAATTGGCTGAGGTTGGATACTGCCTAAGACGGCTGCGCCGCCGCCTTCATAACGATAAGTGTGCGCCGACTGACCCACAATGTACTCATCACCGCGTTCGCAGTGGGCCATGAGCCCTACCAAGTTACTTTGCGTACCGCTAGGAAACAGTAGCGCTGCTTCTTTGCCTGCCAGTTCGGCCAAGTTTGCCTGGAAAGTGTTTACCGTTGGGTCATCGCCCCACACATCATCACCTAACGGCGCGGACATCATGGCTTCAAGCATCTCGGGAGTGGGGCGCGTGACCGTGTCGCTGCGTAAATCAATCATGTGGAACTCCTTTTTTGTTTAAGAGCGCCCACTTAGGGCTATTTATCGAGCAAGTTTTGAGGAACCATCTATGGTTAACAGCATACTGCAAGTCTCTCCAGCATAGGCATCCCGATGGACCTAAAAAGTGGCTACCCCTTTTGGGCTGTAAAAAACGGCCTGTTGAAAACCTTTCCAAAGCTTACCCGAGACCACCAAAGCGAAGTGGTGGTGATTGGTGGTGGTATTACCGGTGCACTGATTGCCGATGAGCTCAGCCGCCACGGCCACCATGTGGTCGTGCTTGAACGGCGCGATGTGGGGTGGGGCAGCTCCGCTGCGAGCACCGCCTTACTGCAGTATGAGATTGATACGCATATGACGGAACTAGCGAAGCGTTACGGTGAAGCCGACGCGGTGCTTGCTTACCGCGCCTGTGCCGATGCCATTGGTGAGCTTGAAACCTTGGCGGCTGGCCTGGGAGATGTCGATTTTGAACGTCAGCAGAGCCTTTACTATGCCAGTAACGAAGAGGATGTAGCGTCATTAAAAGAGGAGCTGGCGCTACGTTTAAAGCACGGCTTTGACGCTTCCTGGCTTGAAAGTGAGGCTATCTTGGCGGAGTACGGCTTTGTGGCCCCCGGCGCGATACTGACCCAATTGGCCGCCAGTATTGACCCATACCGCATGGCTTATCAGCTGTTTACCAAGTTAGTCGAGCGCGGTGGGGAAGTGTATGACCGTACGCAGATGGAGATGATGACGCCGGACGAACAGGGAGTCACGCTCACGCTTACCAACGGTGCCACCCTGCGCTGCCAGTACGTGGTAATGGCGGCGGGCTATGAGTCACAAGCCTGGTTGCCTGAGAAGGTCGCTATTAACCGCAGTAGCTATGCGCTGATTACCGACCCGCTACCGCCGGAGGCATTAGGTAAATTGCGTCATACCATGGTGTGGGAGTCCGCGCGGCCCTACCTTTATATGCGTACGACCTGCGATGGTCGCCTTTTAGTGGGTGGCGACGACGATGATGAAGATATTCCCAAGCGTCGCGATGCTCGGGTGGAAGAGAAAGCCGAAGGGCTGGCTCAGAAGGTAGAGGAACTATGGCCTAAGCTCGATATCAACCCGACGTTCTCATGGGGAGGTACCTTTGCCGAAACCGATGATGGCCTGCCTTTTTTTGGCCCCCATGAAGCTCATGGGCCACGGGTACATTTCGCCATGGCGTATGGCGGTAACGGCATTAGCTATAGCATGATCGGTGCAACATTACTGCGGGCGCTGATTGAAGGAGAGGAGCATCCGCTGGCAGAACAGTTTTCATTCCGGCGCCTAGCCAAAATAACGGAACAGTAAAAGCGATCTTGGTCTCGGCCTTAAAACCAGTCATAAAATCTAGCGGTGCGTCAGTGGAAAACGAGTATTCTGAAGGGATATTCACAAGGATTGAGGGCCATGAGTCATACACTGTATTTACGGGCACTTGAGCGCAATGAACTGCGCTTTGTCCACGAGCTCAATAATAACCAGAGCATCATGTCGTACTGGTTTGAGGAACCCTACGAGTCATTTGACGAGTTAGAGGAGCTCTATAACAAGCATATTCATGACAATGCAGAGCGGCGCTTTGTCGCCGAAGATAGCCACGGTACCGCGATTGGCTTGGTTGAACTGATTGAGATCGACTACATCCATCGCAGTGCCGAATTTCAAATCATCATTGCTCCGGACCATCAGGGTAAAGGGTTTGCCCGTTCGTTGATTCGCCAAGCATTGCACTACTCCTTCACTATCCTAAACCTGCATAAGGTCTATCTCATTGTGGCGGTGGAGAACGTTAAAGCGATCCACCTTTACGAAGAGAGCGGTTTTATTGAAGAGGGTCATCTAGTGCAGGAGTTCTTTATCAATGGCAAGTATCGGGATGTGAAGCGGATGTTTATCTTGCAGGGCACTTATCTAGATCAGCTTGATACCACCGAAGCGCCCGAATCTAACTGGCTGTGAACATAGCCAAAAAAAACGCCTCGCTGTGACGAGGCGTGATATGTAGCTGACATCGCAGGGTGCAAAACAGGGCTTACGCTTAGCCGAGATAGGCCTTGATCGCATCAAGCGCCGCACGCTGCTGTTGAGCACGTTTAGCCCAGACTTCCATAATATCGGCTTCCATCGACTGTCCGTGGTTGAGTGAGTGCTGCATGGCGACCGCTCCTTTTTCAGGGGTTAGGTGAAAAGCGTTTTAATTCACAGCTTATTTCTTATACACATGTTAGTTTTTGCAAAGCAGTATTTTAGCTGTGGGTAACGATAGTAAGGGCTTTTCCTGGCTACGGCTAGTTCAAAAGATGTAGGTGATTTGCTATTACGTGTAAGCATTTGCTTACAATTAAGCCATATATACCTCTAGGCAATTGAATGGAAAAGGTTTTCATAGACATAAAAAGCCGGGAGTTACCCCGGCTTCTGTGTTTATCTTTCAGTCTTAAGGGGATAAAGCACCTGAATTAACCTAAATAGGCTTTCAGCGCTTCTGCTGCGGCACGATTCCATTGGGCGTTCAAGTTCCAGAACTCTAGAACTTCTTTATCGCGTGCAGGGGGCGTTATTAGAAATGTCATATGTGGTCCTCCTAGTGGGACTACATATGGAGTATAGTCTCTTTATGCTGCGATGCAGCATAAAAATTGTTATAAAAACCTCTGGGTAAAGAGAAACAGGCTTAAAATAAAATATGTTATTGTTAATAAACGACTAAAGATAACGATAGTATCTTCTAATGACTTATCTCTCTTCCGCCTCGGTTGTACACCATGACAGCATGATAGACGCCCCAGGTGGGCGACTATTTGTACGTGCCTGGCAACCAGCCAGTGCCCAGTCCCTTGAACAAAGCCCTATCGTGCTGCTGCACGACTCACTAGGTTGCGTTGAACTATGGCGTAGCTTTCCTGCTGCGCTGTGTGCAGCCACCCATCGCACGGTAGTCGCCTATGATCGCCTGGGTTTCGGCCGCTCTGATGCCCGCCACGACACGTTGCCATTGAGTTTTATTGATGATGAACCAGCTCAAGGTTTCTCTGCCCTTCGTGATGCATTGGGTATTAAGCGCTTTATTGCCCTTGGGCATAGCGTAGGCGGCTGTATGGCTGTTCACTGCGCGGGGATATATGCCGATGAGTGCGATGGTTTGATTACCATCTCTGCCCAGGCGTTTAACGAAGCACGAACGCGAAACGGTATTGTGGGAGCCAAAGAGGTATTTCAGGCGCCAGAACAGCTTGCCAAGCTGGAAAGATATCATGGTGATAAAGCCCATTGGGTACTCAAGGCCTGGACAGAAACCTGGTTAAATCCAGCGTTTGAAAACTGGACATTAACGCCAGCATTGGCGCAGGTGACGTGCCCCAGCTTAGTGATTCATGGTGAGAAAGATGAGTATGGCTCGCACCGTCAGCCGGAGCGTATTGTTCGCTATATTAACGGCTCTGCACACGGCGAAATGCTGGCCAATATTCACCACGTCCCTCATCGTGAGTGTGAAGCCGATGTAGTGAGTCTGGTCAGCCGGTTTGTTGAATGTCGTTCACGCTAGCTACCGTGATGAAAGCCACAAGGAGCCTTATGCGCCTGCGTATTTTGTCTGATTTACACTTGGAGTTTTTCGATGGCAACCGCGAACTGCCAGAAGTGGATGCCGACGTGGTGATTCTAGCTGGCGATATTCATCGCGAGAGCGAAGGGCTTGCCTGGGCGCGTTACCGCTTCCCGGATATGCCTATTATTTATGTACCTGGCAACCATGAATTCTACGGCACGTGCATGCCGCAGCTGCGTGGAGAGTTGGCGCGCGAAGCCGAGCGCCTCAATATCGAGCTTTTGGATAATCGCGCGGTAACCCTCGACGGCGTGCGCTTTTACGGCACAACACTGTGGACGGACTTCGCGCTCTATGCCAATGACCCGACCCAAAACCCTGCCCATGCCGAGTCAAAAGCACTGCGTTATATGCCCGATTTCAAAATCGTCCAAACCTCTCCCGGCATAACGTTCACCCCGCTGGCGAGCCGCCAGCTACATGCTGAAGCGCTAGCATGGCTTGAAAGCCAACTGGCCCAACCGTTTGACGGCCCTAAGGTGGTGATCAGCCATCACGCACCGCTGCATGGGTGTATTCCTGGCCAATACCTAGGCGACGCGTTATCCCCCGCGTTTGCTTCAAACCTGCCGCACCTGATGGGCAAGATGGATGTGTGGGTGCATGGGCATGTTCATGAACCAATAGATATGTTGCGTAATGGTACGCGCGTTATCGCCAACCCCGGTGGTTATCCTTATGAGTTCACTCCTGAGCTATTTAAGCCAGATTGGGTGATTGACGTATAAAAAATTATTTATTTCATTGGGTTGCATCTATCTACTGGCTGTTTCGGGTGACTGTTTGGGTTTACGAAGAAGTTCTACTTTGGTTTAAGTTACGCTACTTTCGCTTGCGCCATATCGACTCGATACTTATCTTCCTGGTTGTATGATGTATTACATAAGATGTTGGCCAGCCGATGGAGTCTGCTCATTCAATGGTCAGCGCATTTACAAAGAGGGCGCAACGTGACGTTTTCAAGAGAAGCAGTAATCAATGCCATCGGTGATGGATTGCTATCGTTCCCCATCACGGACTTTGATAGCCAGGGCCGTTTTGATGAAGCGAGTTATCGTAAACGGCTCGAATGGTTTATTAGCCATGAAATTTCCGCAGTCTTCGTGGCGGGTGGTACGGGCGAGTTTTTCAGTCTCTCAATTGATGAGTATCGTGACATTGTTCGTGTTGCTGTTGAGGTAATCGACGGACGTTTGCCGGTAATCGCCAGCGCGGGGTTAAGCGTAGAGACAGGCAAAGCCTTTGCAAAAGCGGCAGAAGAGGCGGGTGCTGACGGCATCCTTTTAATGCCTCCCTACCTCACTGAGTGCCCGCAGGATGGCCTGGTTGAGTATGCTCGCCAGATCTGTGATGCCACCGCCATCAACGTGATTTATTACAACCGCGGCAATGGCATTTTGAACGCTTCCTCTGTTCAGCAACTCGCCGATCACTGCCCTAATTTGGTGGGGCTGAAAGATGGCAAAGGCGATATTCAGGCGCTCAACAAAATCGTCAAAACCGTGGGCGACCGGCTGGTATATATCGGCGGCGTGCCTACGGCAGAAATTTTTGCTGAAGCCTATGTGTCCATTGGCGTGAATACTTATTCCTCAGCCGTTTTTAACTTTGTACCGGAAATGGCTGTCACGTTTTACAAGGAGTTGCGTAAAGGCAATAAGGACGTCGTGAAGCAGATTACCAACGACTTTTTTATTCCTTTCGTGGATCTCAGGGATCGAAAAGCAGGCTATGCCGTTAGCCTCATCAAAGCAGGTGCTGCCATTGTCGGTAGGCCAGCGGGCAATGTTCGCGCACCGCTGGTAATGCCAACCAACGAGGAGTGCCTGTTGCTTGAAGCCCTTATCAAGGTAGCAAAAAAGTACTAATACGTCATTGATGCTATAAAACAGCATTAACTAATAAATAACTATCAATAATAAGAGGATGTTAGACATGCGTACACATAACAACTGCATGAGCGCAAGCCCTATGAAAAACCGCACTTTAAAAACGTTAGCCCCCATTGCCAGCGTGGCTGTATTAGTCGCCATTGCGCTACCTGCCCAAGCTGAAGACTGGCGTGGCTGGAATATTCACCCTGACGGTTACCCCAATACCATGGCGCTAGAAGAGTTTGCCGACGCCGTGGCGGAGCAAACGGAAGGGCGCGTTAACCCACGTGTTTATAACAATGCGGTGCTGGGGGATCAGTCCGACGCTATCGAGCAAACCCGCAACGGGGCGCTGGATTTTGCTAATTTTAATATGGGGCCGATGGGCCCGATCGTTCCAGAAACCAATGTGTTCTCGTTACCCTTCCTGTTCAATGATGTTGAACATATGCATACGGTAATGGATGGTGAAATAGGTGAGCGTTTTGCGGACGCCTTAGAAGATAAAGGCTTAGTGGTGCTTTCGTGGTTCGATTCGGGTGCCCGCAGCATATATAACACCCAACGCCCTATTAAAACCCCTGAAGACGTTGAAGGGTTAAAGATTCGCGTGATGAATAACGATCTTTACGTCGACATGATTGCCGCCATGGGCGGTAACGCCACGCCGATGTCTTATGGTGAGGTGTACCAAAGCTTAACCACCGGCGTACTTGATGGTGCTGAAAATAACTATCCCTCTTTTGAGTCAAGCAATCACTATGAAGCAACGGGGTACTACTCATTAACCGAGCACTTGATTATTCCTGAGTGTCTGTGCGTGGCTAAATCCAGCTGGGAGGAACTCTCGGAAGAAGACCAGGAAATTGTTCGTGAAGTAGCCGAAGAGGCTTCCGCGCGTCAGCGCGAGCTATGGGTGGAAAGCTCCGAAGAGAGTCGTCAGATTGTTCTCGACTATGGTGTTGAGATTAACGAAGTAGACGATAAAGCCGCCTTCCAGGCCCTTATGGAGCCTATGTATGAGGAGTTTATCGCCAACAACCCTGGCACGGGTGAACTGATCGAGGAAATTCGCGCCACCGAGTAATACTGACACCCATACGCTTCCGGCAGTTAGCTAGCGGTTATGTAGCCGCTGTCGGAAGTTAAAAAGGAAACGTGCCGTGAGTATCGAACTTGAATCGTCGGTCGATAAAGAAGACGCAGAACATAGCGGCTCACTGAATCGAATTTTAGATAGTGTTGCCAGTTTATGCATTCTGGTGGCGGGTATTTTGTTAGTTGCCTTGATTGCTATCTTTGGATGGTTAGTCTTTGGCCGATATGTACTTAACAATACCCCTACGTGGGTTGAACAGGCCTCACTAGTGCTGGTTGTGTATATCACCTGTTTAGGCGCAGCGGCAGGTGTCAGGCATCATAGTCATCTTAATATCGATTTTATACGCGAGAGCTTTAGCGGCCCTTTACGTAGCTTAATGCATCACCTTGCTGACCTTTTTATTCTTTCCTTTGGCGGATTTATGGCCTTTCAGGGATGGACATTAGTCATGTCAAACCTGAATAGACCTATCCCGATGATAGGACTATCAGAAAGTTGGCGTGCAGCCCCGCTAGTAATATGTGGTGTATTAATCATGCTTTTTGCAGCCTCTGATATAGCGCAGCGCTTACTGACTCGAAAAGTTAAGAGGGTATAAACGATGGGTCTTATTATTCTTTTCGGGATCTTTTTCTTAGGCCTTATAGTTGGCGCACCGGTTGCTTTTGCTGTTGGTTTAGCTGCCGTTGTTACCTTCCTGTATGAAGGCTTGCCGCTGTTTGTGGCCTTTCAGCGCATTCTCTCCGGTATTTCCGTTTTTTCACTACTCGCAATTCCCTTCTTTATCTTTGCCGGTGAGCTAATGATGCACGGCGGTATCTCCACTCGCTTGGTGCGCTTAGCATCGGCGATGGTCGGTAAGGTGCGCGGTGGTTTGGGAATGGTGAATATCAGCTCTTCCATGCTGTTCGGGGGAATCTCCGGCTCGGCAGTAGCGGATACCTCTGCTTTGGGTTCTATCCTGATCCCGGTAATGAAAGAGAAAGGCTACGATGCCGACTATGCCGTCAACGTCACCGTGACATCATCAATTGCGGGTGTCGTGATTCCTCCTAGCCATAACATGATTCTTTATGCGGTCGCAGCAGGCGGTGGCATTTCCGTTACTCAATTGTTTATCGCCGGTATTGTTCCGGGAATTTTGATGTGCATAAGCCTAGCCGTTGCGGCCTACATCGTTGCGGTTAAACGCGGCTACAAAGGTGAAGCATTCCCTGGTTGGTATGCACTGATGATTAGTTTTGTCGCCTCGCTGCCTGGCCTGATGACGGCTGTAATAATCGTTGGTGGGGTGCTGTCAGGCATCCTAACCGTCACGGAATCGGGCGCCTTCGGGGCTATCTATGCCATTGTGGTGACCGGTTTGGTTTACCGCGAATTGACCTGGGCATCGTTTAAGTCAGCCGTGATTCAAGCCGTAAAAACCACCTCGCTGGTGATGATCTTGGTCGGGTGTGCATCGGCCTTTTCCTACCTGCTAGCGCTCTATAATGTTCCGGAAATGCTGACAACAGGCCTGATGGCTATTTCCGATAAGCCGCTGGTTATTTTCCTCATGCTTAATATCATCCTATTGATTTTAGGGATGATTATGGATATGGCGGCGTTAATTCTTATCTGTACGCCTATTTTTCTTCCGGTGGCCATGCAGTTCGGCATGGACCCGATCCAGTTCGGCATTATTTTAATGATGAACCTGGGGCTAGGGCTATGTACACCTCCCGTTGGGGCCTGCCTGTTTGTCGGCTGCGTGATCGGCAAAATCAAAATTGAGGAAGCAGTGCGCACTATTTGGCCGTTCTTCTTAGCGCTGTTTGTGGCCTTGATGCTGGTGACCTATGTGCCCGCTATCTCTTTGACGCTACCCAGCTTTTTTCAATAAGTCCGTTTGATTAAAATCGCTAACAAGGATAGACAGATCATGAAAGTCGTCGCTGTAAACACCCATATACTTGATTATCAGCTTGAGACGGCGTTTGAAAGTGCCTCTATGCATTTTTCGCGCCGCCAACACTGCTTAGTCGAAGTCATTTGTGACGATGGCACCATCGGTTGGGGCGAGTGCTTGGGCCCCGCGAAGCCTAATGCCGCCATTGTGGAGGTCTACGCCCAATCGCTCGTAGGCGAAGATCCTCTCCAAACAGAGAAAGTTTGGTTAACGCTCTATAACCGGTTACGCGACCAAGGTCAGCGTGGCTTAACCGTGACGGCCTTAAGCGGTATTGATATTGCGCTGTGGGATATCAAAGGCAAGCACTTTGGTGTACCTATCTCGACGCTACTGGGTGGACGTTTTCGCGACAGCGTGCGCGCCTACGCCACCGGCTCTTTCCGCCGTGAGGGCGTTGATCGCGTCACGGATATAGCTGCAGAAGTAGCAGGCTACCGTCGCGATGGTTTTCACGCCGTTAAGATAAAAATTGGCTTCGATGTCGAGGAAGATCTTGCGGTGATTGCCGCCGTACGTGATGCCATTGGGCCGGATATGCGCATGATGATTGATGCCAATCACGGTTACGATTACTTGGAAGCCATTGAGCTGGGCAAGCGCGCCGCGCAATACGGTATCGATTGGTTTGAAGAGCCCGTTCTACCTGAACAAATTTCTACTTATGAAGCGGTTCGTGCCGGTCAGCAGATTCCTGTTGCCAGTGGTGAAAACTGGCATGGTCGCTATGCCATGCACGAGCCGCTGGCCCGTCGCGCTGTGGATATTGTGCAGCCGGATATCTGTGGCGTCGGCGGGTTCAGCGAAATGCGCCGGGTGGCGGATATGGCCGCCCTGCATGGCGTTCGCTTGGTACCACACGTATGGGGAACGGCGGTCTGTTTGGCGGCAAGCCTGCAGTTTATGGCCGCGCTACCGCCTAACCCACCACGCCGCAAGCCTATCGAGCCCATTATGGAGTTCGACCGCACTGAAAACCCCTTCCGCCAAGCCGTTGTACAAACCCCTTTAGAGCATCATCAGGGCGTGATGACGATCCCTGATGGCCCCGGGCTGGGGATTGAAATTAACCGTGATGCGCTATCCACCTATGCACTTAGGGAGAAGTAACGTTGTCTATCCCCGCCAATACACGTCCGCTAACAGGGCCGCCGCCTGCTTTAAAGGCGCCTGCAGGGGCAACCGATTGCCATATGCATTTATATTTGCCCGGCTATGAAGCGCAGGCGGGTGGCCCAAACATTGCCGAGTTGGCGACAGTGGCCGACTACCGCCAAGTTCAGCAGCGGCTTTCGCTGGAGCGCGTTGTGGTAGCGCAATCTAACGCTTACCAGTTTGATAATCGCTCGATTTTGCAAGGCGTGGCGGACATTGGGCAGGCGCGCGCCAGAGCGGTTGTGGCAGTCCCCACGGATATTTCTGAATCACAGGTTGAAACGCTACATGCTCAAGGTGCTCGGGGTGCCAGAATTATGCAGCTACCCGGTGGGGCCGTCGGGATGGAGGGGTTAGCCGCAGTGGAGGCGCGGGTAAAAGCGTTTGGTTGGCATTTAATGGTGCAGTTCAATAGCCATGAGATCGATAACTACATGGCCACGCTGCAAGCGATCGAAACCGATTACATCATTGATCACATCGGTAAATTTATGCCGCCGGTAGTTGCTGATGATCCTAGGGTAGCGCAAATACTAAGCTTGCTGGATCGTGGTAATGCATGGATAAAAATCTGCGGCGGTTATGAAACCAGTTTAAGCGGCGGGCCTGAGTATGCTGATGTTAGCCCGCTTGCTAAGCGGCTTATCCAGCATGCCCCTGAGCGGGTGATCTGGGGCTCAAACTGGCCCCATGTTGGCGTCCCCAGAGAGCAGTATCCCGACGATGCTGAACAACTGGATGTCTTGCTGCATTGGGCCGATGAGAGCATTCGCCAAAAGATTCTGGTGGATAATCCTGCCGCGCTCTATGGCTTTTAAAACAGATGGCTTTTAAAACTGACGGCTTCTAAAACAACGCTTTATTTAATGGTTTATACAAAACAGTAAGGAGTTCTTATGTTAAATCGACTTTTAGTTACCGGTGCGGCGGGTGGTCTGGGCAACAGCTTGCGGCCTCATTTATCCAAACTCGCCAAGCATGTTCGTTTATCTGATGTGGCGCCATTAGGCGAGGCGGGTGAAGGTGAAGAGCTAGTTCAAGCCGATCTTAGCGATATGCAGGCAGTCTCAGAACTGGTGCGCGACTGCGATGGTATCGTTCACCTAGGCGGCATGTCGGTAGAAAGCCCCTGGGAGGCCATTTTGCAGGCCAATATCATGGGCACTTATCACCTTTATGAAGCGGCCCGTAAACAAGGGAAGCCGCGGATTGTGTTCGCCAGCTCCAACCACGTCATCGGTTTTTATGAGCGCCATCAGCGTATCGATACCCAGGTAGTTCAAAAGCCGGATTCCCTTTATGGTGTTTCAAAATGCTTTGGTGAAAACCTCGCTAGCCTCTATCACGACAAGTTTGGTGTAGAGACGCTTAGCGTGAGAATTGGCTCGTGCTTCGATAAGCCTGTTGATACCCGCATGATGGCAACGTGGCTGAGCTTGGCGGATTTTGTCAGTCTTTTGCAGCGTGCTTTTGTGACGCCGAGTTTAGGGCATACAGTAATTTACGGCGCATCGGATAATGCTGAAAAATGGTGGGATAACTCCCATGCCAGCTTTTTGGGTTGGGCACCTAAAGACAGCTCAGAGCCTTGGCGGGAAGAGACCGAGCAGCTTGATCGGACCATTGATAGCAAGGATTTGGCTGTACGTTTTCAAGGCGGTAAATTTACTAAATCAGGGCACCCAGACGACGTTTAATAGTACTTATAAGTCCTGAGTTGTACGATATAATACAACTTTAGGCATTAACGAAGGACAGCTTTCATGGCCAAACCTAGCGCAACGGCTTCTGCTCTAAAACCGCTTCAAGTAAGCAAAGTGACGCAGCAGGGCAGCTTGTCCGTTCACGTGGCTGACCAACTGGAAGCGTTGATCACTCAGGGCAAGGTTGCGGTGGGGGATAAACTACCCACCGAGAACAGCCTGTGTGACTCCTTTGGCGTTAGCCGCACGGTAATACGCGAGGCGATTACCCACCTTAAATCGCTGGGGCTGGTGGAGACTCGACGGGGTGTCGGCACATCGGTGCTGCGCTCATCTACCGTAGAGGCGCGGCCTGCTGAGCGCATTAATCCGACCACCGTCGAAGATATCTTACATTTGCTGGAGCTACGTTTAACGCTAGAGCCCACTGCGGCTGAGCTGGCAGCATTACGTTACGATGATGAAGATCGTCAGCGACTCGAAGCGCAGCACGCTGCGTTTAGTAAAACGTACGCTGCCAAATCACAAGCGCGCGAAGAAGATTATCTTTTCCATTTTGCGATTGCCACAGCGACCAAAAATCCCTTCTTTCAATCCTTTTATAAGCAGTGGAGCCAGAGCGTCATTCCTCGCGCCAAGCTGTTAAGCATTGATATTAATCCGATCTCCTCTGAACGTTATTTAGAACGAGTGCAGGAAGAACACTCTTACATACTTGAAGCGATTCTTTCCCGCGATGCTCAAGCCGCCCGCGAAACGATGTTTCAGCACCTCAACCGGGCGCGCAACACGTATGCCCAGTATCGCGAACAGTGATATCACTGACCCCTATAAGGAGCGACCTATGACGATTCGAGGCGAAATGCTAATTGGTCAACAAGCAGTGACCGGTACCCAAGCCAACATTCAAGCGGTGAACCCCGCCACCGGTGAAAAGCTAGAGCCCGTTTATGTGGGTGGCAGTCGGGCCCATGTTGAGCAAGCCTGCGAACTAGCCGAGGCAGCTTATGGCACCTATCGTGAAACGCCCCTCGAAGAGCGGGCGACGTTTCTAGAGACCATCGCCAGTGAAATTGAAGCCATCGGTAGCGAGCTGATTGAGCGCGCCATGGCCGAAACCGGCCTGCCGCAAGCACGGATCGAAGGTGAGCGGGGCAGAACCTGCGGGCAGCTGCGCCTGTTTGCTTCGGTCGTACGTGCGGGTGAGTGGTTAGATGTACGTATCGATCCGGCAATGCCAGATCGCCAGCCACTGCCGCGAGCGGATCTGCGTCAGCGCCATATCGCCCTAGGCCCAGTTGCGGTATTCGGTGCTAGCAACTTCCCGCTGGCGTTTTCGGTGGCCGGTGGTGATACCGCGTCAGCGCTCGCCGCTGGTTGTCCGGTCGTGGTGAAAGGCCACTCGGCGCACCCGGGTACCTCTGAGCTCGTCGGGCAGGCGATTCAAAAAGCCGTAAAAGCCTGCAATTTGCCGGAAGGTGTTTTCTCGCTGCTGTTTGGTGCCGGTAATGAAATTGGTCAGGCGCTGGTCGATGACCCGCGTATTCAAGCGGTGGGCTTTACCGGTTCGCGCAGTGGCGGCATGGCGCTGATGAAAACAGCCCAAGCACGCCCCCAGCCGATTCCGGTCTATGCTGAGATGAGCAGCATTAACCCCGTCTTCTTGCTGCCGGAAGCCCTTAAAGCGCGTGGTAAAGCGCTGGGTGAAGCGTTTGTCGGTTCGCTCAATATGGGCGCGGGGCAATTTTGCACTAACCCCGGTCTGGTTATCGCCATTAAAGGCCCAGAGCTTGACGCGTTCATTGAGGCAGCACGTGGTGCAGTGGCAGCCAGCGGCGCGCAGACCATGCTGACGCCGGGTATTCATCGCGCCTATCAAGAGGGCGTTTCCAGCCTGAGCGGCGCAGCCAACGTGCGTGAAATCGCCCGTGGCCAAACTGGCAGCGACTATCAGTGCCAAACCGGTTTGTTTACCGCCTCTGCGAGCGATTTCCTCGCATCAAAAGCGCTGCAAGCCGAGGTGTTCGGTGCCAGTTCATTGGTGGTTGAATGTGCCGATGCGGCTGAGGTTAAGCGCGTCGCTGAGCAGCTAGAAGGCCAGCTCACCGCTACGCTGCATATGGATGATGCGGATATCGAGGCTGCTAAAGCACTGCTGCCGACGCTTGAGCGTAAAGCAGGCCGTATTCTCGCCAATGGCTGGCCCACCGGGGTTGAGGTATGCCATGCCATGGTGCACGGCGGGCCGTTCCCAGCAACGTCTGATTCGCGTACTACCTCGGTAGGTTCGGCGGCCATTCACCGTTTCCTACGGCCAGTATGCTACCAGTCATTACCAGAAGGCTTGCTGCCGGACGCGCTTAAAGAGGGTAATCCGCTGAAGGTTTCGCGGCTAGTCGACGGCAAACGCGAACTTTAAAAAATAGCTGTCATTATCGCGCATTCCACAAGCAGGCATTCATTGCCTGCTTTTTTAGTGCGGTTTTTAAGGGCGGTTGTAAATAAAGAAGTAACAACAAGAGTGTGTAAGGTGATGCTATGAGTGATGCTATTACTATTTCTCTACAAGAAGCCGAAGCGCTGAGTAACAAGGTGCTTACCCATAATGGCTTTAGCCAAACCCACGCCGACGCGATTACCCGCAGCGTCATGGCGGCCCAGCGTGATGAGTGCCATTCCCACGGTTTATACCGGCTGATTGGGTGTGTCCAAACCGCCTTGAATGACGGGGTTGATACCCAAGCCGAGCCGACTATCACTGACCAAGCAACAAGTGTCGTCAAAGTTAACGCTAATAAGGGCTGCTCGCTGCTGTCGTTTGAAAGGGGTAAGCCCTACCTAATCGAAAAAGCTAGACACAATGGGATTGCGGCGCTTGCCATTAATAATAGCTTCCATTTCTCAGCACTGTGGCCCGAAGTTGAAGCACTTTCAGCAGAGGGGCTTGTGGCGTTAGCCATGACCCCAAGCCATGCTTTTGTTGCTCCGGCGGGTGGTACTTCGCCCCTTTTTGGTACCAATCCCATTGCCTTTTCCTGGCCTCGCCCAGGGAAGACACCCTATACGTTTGATTTTGCCACCAGCGTGGTCGCCCGTGGCGAGATAGAGCTACATCGGCGTGCGGGTAAATCTATTCCTGAAGGGTGGGCAATGGATGATGAGGGAAACTCGACGACTGACCCTGTGGCAGCCCTCGCTGGCGCCATGTTGCCTTTTGGCAGCTATAAAGGCTCTGCGCTTTCCACCATGGTGGAGCTATTGGCAGGCCCGCTGATTGGTGATCTGCTAGGCCATGAAACCCAGGCGGCGAATGCCGAAAAAACCGGCAAACCCTTTCATGGCGAGCTGATTATCGCGATGTCCCCTGAGGCTTTTCTGGGCAAGGGCGCAGAGGGCCACCTCAACCACGCTGAAGTCCTTTTCGAGAGCATTCTGGGCCAAGGTGCACGCTTGCCTTCCCAGCGCCGCTTTGAGGCAAGAGAGCGAAGCCAAGTAAATGGCATCACTTTCCCTCAGGTGTTGTATGACGAGCTCAAGGCATTAGCGAGTAGCTAACGTCGCAATCATTAAGGGTAAGCTGCGAGGTTTTTTTAAGGCGTTTTTTGGGGCTGCTACAAAAACTGGCTAGAATCGGGGGGTGGCGTCGTGTTTTCGGCGGCCATTTCAACACCTCGGGCTAGGGATTTTCTGGGAACCCGGGTGTGAACAAACGCTAACTGGAGAGCATTCCCATGGAGACCCTCGAATTACTCATTGCCCCGCTGCGCGATGGTCTCTATACCATCATGATGCCTGTCAGTAACTTTATTTGGAGCTACATTCTTGTCTATCTACTGCTAGGCGCTGGCCTGCTGTTTACCATCATGACCAAAGGTATGCAGTTTCGTTTGTTTAGGCACATGGCGTATGTGACATTCACTGCCCGCGGAGCTGGGGATGGTATCAGTGGCTTTCAGGCCTTTGCGACGTCGATGGCAGCGCGGGTCGGTACCGGTAACCTAGCCGGTGTGGCTCTGGCGCTCTGGATTGGCGGGCCGGGAGCGATTTTCTGGATGTGGGTGACCGCGCTGCTGGGTTTTGCCACCGCGTTTATCGAGTCGACCTTGGCCCAGGTCTATAAGCATCGCAACGAGGATGGCGTATTCCGTGGCGGGCCGGCTTACTATATTGAACGCTGCCTGGGGTGGCGCTGGTTAGGCGCGCTGTTCGCAGTGTTTCTGATTATTGCTTATGGCTTGGCGTTTAACGCGGCGCAATCCAATACTATCGCGCAAGGGATGAATGGCGCCTTTGGCATTCCCAATTGGCTGACGGGCGTCGTGATTGCCATCTTGGCAGGTTTTGTTATTTATGGTGGCCTCAAGTCGGTAGCGCGTACCGCTGAGAAAATTGTGCCAGCGATGGCGATTGCTTATCTGCTCGTGGCGCTATGGATTCTGGTGACTAACCTTTCTGCCGTGCCTGACATGCTCTCGCTGATTGTGATGAGTGCTTTTGGGCTTGGCCCAGCGGTAGGCGGCGCAGCTGGCTATGCGATCAAAGCGGCGATGGAAAACGGCGTCAAGCGTGGCCTGTTCTCCAATGAAGCGGGCATGGGTTCCACCCCGAATGCGGCGGCCCAGGCGACGGTCAAACACCCGGCAGCCCAGGGGCTGGTGCAATCCTTTGGGGTATTTGTCGATACCATCGTTATCTGTAGCTGCACGGCGGTGGTGATTCTGCTCTCCGGCGTTTACGAGCGGCTGATGTCGGAGTCTCCAGGAGACAGCATCGAAGGCATTCAGCTTACTCAAGATGCCATGGTCGACCACTTAGGCGGCTTTGGGGAGATATTTATCGCCTTGGCGATTCTGTTTTTTGCGTTCACCTCCATTTTGGCCAACTTCTCGTTCTCATCGGTGAATATCGAATTTCTATTTCGTCGTCATGCCGCAAAGGCGGTAAGCGTATTCAAGGTGATTATTATCGCTATGGTGCTGCTGGGTTCCGTCGCTGAACTTAGCGTGGTATGGGACTTTGCCGATCTAGCCATGGGGCTAATGGCAACTACTAACCTGTTTGCCATTTTGATCATGGGGCCAATTGCTGTAGCCGTGCTGAAAGATTATGAGCGTCAGCGCCGCGACGGTATTAAAGAACCGATATTTGACCCTGTCATACTGAAACGCCCAGAGCTTGTGGATGCGGATGTATGGCCAGTGAAAGAGGTCAAGGAAGGGTAGGTTCACGGACTGCATCAATAAACGCCTTCGCCCTGGGATCCTGCATATAGGCAACGTTTAGCCGGAGCCAGGGGGTTGGTTGATGATCCGCAAAGAATAGATGTCCTGGTGACAGCATTACCTCGCACCGGTCCGCCAGCTCAGACAGCGCCTCTGGCGTGATGGTGGCCGGTGGCTTGGCCCACACAAACATTCCTCCTGCCGGTTCAGTATAAACCTCCCAGTTCGACTTTTTGAGAATACTTAGCGCCAACGCCATTTGATTGGCGAGCTTGGTGCGCAGCCGCTCGGTCAGCTTTCGATAACTGCCGTTCTGTAACATGGTAGTGACCACTTGCTCCGCAAAGCGCGACGCAGAAATGCTGGTCAGCATCTTGATATCGACCAACCGCTGCACCAGAGAGGGGGGTGAGGCGATAAAGCCTACCCGCAGCGAAGAGGAGAGGCTTTTTGAGAAGCTGCCAAGGTAGAGCACCCGATTCAAGCCATCTAAAGCGGCAAGGCGTGTCGTCGGTGCGTGCTGAAAATCCGCGTAGATATCGTCTTCAATAATCTGAAAATCGTGTCGTTCGGCGAGCTGCAACACCCGGTGAGCAATCGCTGGTGTGAGGGTGCTGCCCGTGGGGTTATGAAACACGCTGTTAATGTAAAACAGTTTGGGTTGGTACTGCGCCAGTAACGCTTCCAGGCGTTCGATATCTGGCCCATCGGCCAATCGCGGTACGCCAATCACGCGGATGCGCTGCAAGTGCAGCAGGCCGAACAGGTTGTAATAACCCGGTGATTCCACGAACACCACATCGCCCGGTTCAAGCAGCATCCTTACCAATAGATCCAGCGAATGGCTGCCGCCGCCGGTCATCACGATCTGCTGGGCGTCGGCATTGATCGCTAGCGGGCGCAGACGCTCTTGGATCAGGCGGCGTAATTCTTCAGGCCCCTGCGGCGTGCTGTACTCGAAAATTCCCGAGCGGCTTTTACGCGCGACCTGGCGAATGGCATGGATCAGGTCATCGCCCTCGCGCCAGTGGCTGGGTAGCCAGCCGCAGCCCAGCTTAAGTGTGTGCTCATTGGCACTGAAAAGCCCCCACAGGCCATTGGTGACCTCTTCCAAGCCGCTCGTGGCTGCTGGCTGCGATACCAGGGCTGCCGCGCTATCCGCCACATAAAAACCTGACCCGGGCCGTGAGCGCACCAAACCGGCAGCCACCAAGCGCTCATAGGCGTCAATCACCGCGTTACGGCTAATATGATGGGTCGCGGCCAAGCGGCGAATAGAGGGTAAACGACGGCCACCACCGGCACCGTGCGCGGCAATCCAGGTGCGAATGCCGGCTTCAATCTGCTGTGCAATGGGCGTACGGGCGTCGCGGTTAACCTTAAGCTTCATAGCTGACCCTGTGGCTCACCACTGTTCTTGAAAAGAGCGGAACAGTGTCTTGAAAGTAGTGGTTAAGTGTACCTTACCGGTGATCGGCAAGCGTGGGAGCTTAGTGGTTCAAATACTTACTTATTTCGGATAACGCTATGAAACGCGCTTTAAATCGAACCATCACCCAACGTAGCGCCGTTTATCTGGCCTTTGCGCTGTGCATGATTACCACGGCAGTTAATTTACAGGCGCCGCTCTACGATGCACTGGCGGCGCGCGACGGCTTGGGGGTAGGGGCAACCACGCTTGCCTTCGCTTGCTATGTGGCGGGTGTCTTGCCGGTACTGCTGGGCTTAAATGGCTTGGCAGATCGGGTGGGGCGCAAGCCATTGATCATTGCTGCACTACTGTTAAGCCTGATGGCGACGGCGATGATCTTGATAGCTCCCAACCTAGTGGCACTAGGGGTTGCCCGCTTCCTGTTGGGTATTAGCATGGGATTAACGTCGGCAGTGGCGCCTGCGTATATGCAACTGCTCGTGGATGGGGATGATAATCGCCTCGCCACCAATTACGTGACGGCCAGCACCTCGCTTGGGTTTGGCCTGGGAGCAGCGGTCACCAGCCTGTTTCTTTTTCATACCCCCAGTGTGTCGCCGCCCAGCCTATGGATTTACCTGGTCGCCGCGTCGCTGGCGCTAATGGTGGTCACCACATTGGAGGATAGCCCGCCGAGTGACACTCACCGCTCGCTGCTGCGTCTGCCTAGTTACCCTCGGGGCGCATTTGCCTTTGGGTTGGCTATTTTGCTGGCCTGGGCGACGGTGGGATTAGTGATTGCGATACTCCCTTCCGCCCTGCAGCGACACGGTTTATCCGCCTGGAGCGGCTTCGCCACGTTCGGGATTTGCAGCTGTGGGGTGCTGTTTCAGCCCTGGGCAAGAAGGTTCGCGCCAAGAAGGGCGACGCTGCTGGGGCTGGTGATTTTGCCGATTGCCTATGCGCTGATCGCCTGGGGAGCCCTTCAAGGCTACCTAGCAGCGGTGCTGCTAGGTACGGTGGCCGCCAGTAGCGCCTGCTATGGGTTTATCTACCTGGGTGGGTTGAGTGGCGTGTTGGCAGCGGCCGATGCGTCCGCGCCCGAGGCCAGCGCAGGCTATTTTTTGATGGCGTATGTTGGCTTCAGCCTCCCGGTGATCACGACCGGGGCGCTTATTGATGCAGTGGGGCATACCCTGGCGCTAACGCTGTTTGGTTTTGCGCTATTAGGCGGTGTGATCACGGCGCTCGTATTGCTGCGCAGAGCGCTCACGTGATGGGCGACTACTCAAGCTACCCTTTTTCTACCAACAGCCCGCAAGAGGGCGCGGCCCAGCGGGTGTTGGCGGTAAACACTACATCACACACCACCAGCGAATAGTAACGGCGCACTTCTTCATCGACGCGTGCGCGCAGCGCATCTTGATGAATGATGGTTAGATCGGGTTCCTCTGGCAATACCACATGCACCATCACATACAGCAGGCGGCCAGGGCGAACCATACGCACGCGCACCTCTTGCGTGTCAGTGCTCGCCAGGGCATTCGCAACGGCGCGGCGGACGGGTGCTGCGATGGCCTCCTCCGGGGTCTTGTTAAGCAGTTCCTGCAGTGCTTGGGAAGCCATGCGCACCGGTACGCCCAAACACAGCACCACCACCGCAATCACCAATACCGCATCCACGTAGGGCAGAATGGCCAGCCAGCCCAGGTGTTCAAACAGCATCACCAAACAAAACGCCGCGAGTACGGCGGCAGAAATGACGCTGTTGACCAGCCAGTTGAGTTTGTCTGCTGCCACCAGGGGGCTACTGACATGGCGCTGGCTGCGGTGCATGACCCAGGCGGTAAGCGAGCAGGCCGCAGTGGCAAAGAGGGCGTAGATAACGGCAAGCCCAGCGGCAATGTCACGACCGCCTGTTAGTAGCGCGGCGACAGCATCCACCAGTGCAAAAATGGAAACACCTAAAATCAGCAGCCCTTTGCAAAGATTGACCAGCGACTCGAAGTAGCTATAGCCAAAAGGGTAGGATTCGCTGTCCGGGCGGCTGGCAAGCTTGCTGACCTTAATGGTCACGAGGGCAACGCTGAAATAAATCAGATTAAATAGCCCATCCAGCAAGATCGCTTGGGAGTTAGAGGCCAGCGTGGCCACAATGCCTGCACAACCAATGAGCAGCGCCATAAAAGCGGAGAAGGCCAAGGTACTCGATTCTGTCTTCACAAACGTTTCTGCTCCAGAGTGCACACCGTATAAATAGCCGCTAAGGATAGCAATTTTGTTAGCGACTTATCGACGGCGCCGTGCTGATGTCTTTCGCCCTGCTTTCTGACCAGACTGCCCAACGCCTTCCTTTGGACAGCACCGCTAGTTCTACTAACCTTAGAGCACATTTGTTTGATTCACGTTAAGCCAAACAGGAGGGTGAGACGATGCCAATGCTGAGCGTAGGAACGGAGCAGGGCACGCCGGTAGAGCTTTATTACGAAGTACGTGGGGCAGGTAAGCCCGTGGTGCTCATTCATGGCTGGCCACTCAGTGGTCGTTCATGGGAAAAACAGGTGCCAGCGCTGGTTGAGGCAGGCTATAAAGTCGTGACCTATGACCGCCGGGGATTTGGTTGGTCGACGCAGGCCGATGGCGGCTACGACTACGATACGCTCGCAACAGACCTTAAAAAATTGATCGACACACTGGATCTACACGATGCCACCCTGGTGGGCTTTTCCATGGGCGGCGGCGAAGTGGCCCGCTACCTCTCAAGCTACGGCACTGGCCGGGTGAGTAAAGCCGTGTTTGCCGCTGCTGTGCCGCCTTACCTGTATAAAGCTGACGACAACCCCGAAGGTGGCCTGGATGACGCGACGATCAATCAGTTTCTGGAGGGGGTGAAAGGTGACCGTATCGCCTTCCTGGAGGAGTTTACCAAGAACTTCTTTGCTGCCGGTGAGCGCAGCGATTTAATCAGTGAACCGAACCGCCAGTACCATCGCGATATTGCCGCCTTTGCATCACCCCAAGCGACCTACGACTGCATCAAAGCCTTCAGCTACACCGATTTTCGCAAAGACTTGCCTAAGATCGATATCCCCACGCTAGTGCTGCACGGTGATGCAGACGGTATCGTGCCCTTTGAGGTCAGCGGCAAGCGAACCCAGGAGCTACTGCCCAACGCGAAGACGGAAGTGATCAAGGGTGCTCCGCATGGCCTCAATGCCACGCATCCGGATGAGTTTAATCAGGTGCTGATAAAATTTCTGGATAGCTAATTTTTATTTGGATCATGTTATAGAATGGACACCTCCCTTGGGGTGTTCATTTTTAAGTAGAGCAGGAATGCGTAAAAGGATATATACGTGCGAATCGTATCTTGGAATTGTAGCGGTGGATTACGAAATAAGCTGCATGCGACTGATAGACTAAATAGCGACGTTTTAATTGTTCAGGAATGTGAAGATCCATCCCGTTCAATATCGGCTTATCATCAATGGGCTGGTAACTATTTGTGGGTAGGCGATTCTAAAAACAAAGGGATTGGCGTATTTGCTAAGAATGGTCACAAGGTAAAAAAACTAGATTGGAGCAGCGAATACACATTAGCTATTGGCTACAGTAAGAGTCATGCGTTGACATGGCGAACTGATGACCTAAAGCTGTTCTTGCCTTTTACTATCGATGACAAGATCAATGTGTTAGCGGTATGGAGTAAGGGGATAGACAGTCATAAGTTTGGTTATATAGGCCAAATTTGGAAGTATATTCAATTGCATAGAGTAGATATTTGTCGTCATAAAACGATTATCCTGGGGGACTTTAACAGTAACTCTCGTTGGGATCGCTCGGATTGCTGGTGGAACCATTCGGATGTTGTTGGTGAGCTTGAAGAGATGGGCTTTGAGAGTCAATATCACAAACAGGCTGATGAGCGTCAAGGAGAAGAATCAATACCAACATTTTTAATGCACAGGAAAGTAGAGAGGCCATATCATATTGACTATATTTTCACTTCGACTGATATGAAAAATAGCAGCGAATTAACTATTGGCGATATGGTCGACTGGCTTTCGCTCAGCGACCATATGCCTTTAACACTAGATTGGTGCGAAGGATAATTTACCCCTCAACCCACACCTCATCACCTTTAAATTCGATCTTCCAGGCGCGCAGTTTGACGCTCTCATCCTCCAGACACTGGCCATCTTCAAGACGGAAGTGCTGCTTGTAGATAGGCGAGGCGACGACGGCGGCGCCTTTAAGGTCACCGACGATGCCGCGGGCGATCACATTGGCCTTGGAGAAGGGATCAAAATGGTCGAGGGCGTAAAGTTCGTGATCCTTTCCTTGTCTCAGCCCTGGCAAGTAAAAAATAGCCACTTGGGCGGGGCCATCGGCGGTTTCAATCCAGGCGGCGACGCCCGAAAACTCGACAAGATCGGCCTTGGTGCAGACCTTTTGCCACGTCTTGGTGGTTTGTTCCGCCATGGTATCCATCTCTTTTTTCAGTGCCGTTGCGGTCATGAGTTGCCTCGTTTTTATTCAGAGTCAGTTAACGCATCAATCAAGCAGGCCGAAGCTGGCCACGTTCACTGGTCATAATGATGGACGGATCCGGACGGTCGTCGTTGACGAAGCTGCGGAAGCGCTTGAGCTTTTCCGGGTCGCTAATGGCGTCGGCCCATTCGCACTGGTAGGTGTCCACCACGGTTTGCATCTGACGCTCCAGCTCGTCGTTGATACCCAGGCTATCTTCCAGAATCACCTCTTTAAGATACTCCAGGCCGCCGTCAAGATTTTCACGCCATACCGAGGTGCGCTGCAGCCGGTCGGCGGTGCGCACGTAGAACATTAAGAAGCGGTCAATAGTGCGGTAGAGCTGCTCGTCGTCCAGGTCGGTAGCGAACAGTTCGGCGTGGCGAGGGCGCATGCCGCCGTTACCGCACACGTACAAATTCCAGCCGTTTTCGGTGGCGATAATGCCAATATCTTTGCTCTGGGCCTCGGCGCACTCGCGGGTGCAGCCGGAAACGCCGAATTTGATCTTGTGAGGGGAACGCAGGCCTTTGTATCGGTTCTCCAGCTGGATCGCCATGCCAACGCTGTCCTGCACGCCGTAGCGGCACCAGGTGCTGCCCACACAAGATTTCACCGTGCGCAACGATTTACCATAGGCGTGACCGGTCTCGAAGCCCGCGGCAATCAGCTCGCTCCAGATATCCGGCAGGTCTTCCAGCCGCGCGCCGAACAAGTCGATACGCTGGCCGCCCGTCACCTTGGAGTAGAGGCTATATTTGTTGGCCACTTCGCCCAGGGCGATCAGTTTGTCGGGCGTAATCTCACCACCAGCCACACGCGGCACCACCGAGTAGGTGCCGTTTTTCTGCATGTTAGCCATAAAGGTGTCGTTGGTATCCTGCAACGGGATATGCGCCGCATCGGTGATCGGCTCATTGAAGCAGGAGGCCAGAATGGACGCCACGGCGGGTTTGCAGATGTCGCAGCCCAGACGGTGGGTGTCGGCGTTGCCGTGTTTTTCAATCAAGTCGGTGAAGGTTTTAATGCCCTCTACACGGACGATATCGTAAAGTCCCTGGCGGGTATGGGCGAAGTGCTCGCAAATCGATTTATCGACTTCCACGCCGCGGGCTTCCAGCTCGTGATCCACCACGCTTTTAAGCAGCGCGGTGCAGCCGCCGCAGCCGGTGCTGGCCTTGGTGGCGCCTTTGACGCCACCAAGATCTACCGCACCGCCGTCAATCGTGGCGCAAATGTCGCCCTTGGTGACGTTATGGCAAGAGCAGATGGTGGCAGTTTCGGGCAGTGCACCGGGGCCGAGCGTTGGCGCGGCGCCGCTGCTTTGCGGCAGAATCAGCGAGGCGGGTTCAGCGGGCAGCTCAATACCGTTGGAATAGTACTGCAGCAGCGTGTCGTAAACGCCGTTGTCGCCGACCAGCATGGCGCCCAATAGTTTTTTACCATCGCTGGAGACTACCAGCTTGCGGTACTCCTGCTTGATGGGATCCAGGTAGCGAAACATCCGCGCGCCGGGGTTCTGGGTACCGTGAGCATCGCCAATCGAACCCACATCCACGCCCAGTAGCTTGAGCTTTGTGCTCATATCGGCGCCGCCAAACTGGATATCGCCTTCGGTTAGCGTCGACAGCGCCGTTTTGGCCATCTGGTAGCCTGGTGCCACCAAGCCGAAAATGCTTTGGTTCCATAGTGCGACTTCGCCAATCGCCAGAATGGCCGGATCGTTGGTGAGGCACTGGTTATCCACTACCACGCCGCCGCGTTCGCCAATTTCCAGACCGCAGTCACGGGCTAGTTGATCGCGGGGGCGAATGCCCGCCGAGAACACGATCAGGTCGGTTTCCAATACTTTGTCGTCCTGGAAGACCATGCGGTGTCGGCTCGCCTCGCCATCTTCAATGCGCTGGGTGGCACGCTCAGTGAGCACCTGTACACCCAGGGCTTCGATTTTTTCGCGCAGCAGCTCGCCGCCTTCATTATCCACCTGCATGGGCATCAGGCGTGAGGCGAACTCCACCACGGCGGTATCCAGGTTTAGGCCGCGCAGGGCGTTAGCCGCTTCCAAGCCGAGCAGGCCACCGCCCACCACCACGCCGGTGGTAGCGTTTTCGGCGGCGGCCTGAATGGCGTCCAGGTCGTCCAGGGTGCGGTAAACCAGGCAGCCATCGCGGTCGTTACCGGGAATCGGCGGCACAAAGGGGAAGGAGCCGGTGGCCAACACCAAGCGGTCATACGGGTAACGGCCTTGGTCGGTGACCACTTCTTGCGCGTTGCGGTCGATCTCGATTACAGCCTCGCCAGTGCGCAGTTCCACGCCGCTTACGGTGTAGTAATCCGCTTCGCAAAGCGCGAGCGAATCGGCGTCGCGGCCGCTGAAGTATTCAGATAGATGTACCCGGTCGTAAGCGCGGTGGCGCTCTTCGCCAAACACGGTGACCTGATAGCGCTCAAGGGCACCGTTATCGACGAGCTGCTCGACCAGGTGGTGGCCGACCATGCCGTTGCCGATAATAATAAGCTGTTCGGGAGCTGCCGTTTTTGGGCTAGACATTATGCCACCTCTAAGGTCGATAAATGGGGAGTGTCGCTCTGCTGTTCCGCTATGTTGGCCTGGAGTACTTCAACATCAGCGGCACCAAACAGCAGGGCGTGGCGGTAAGCGTTGAGATCGTTACCTGCGAGCGCCTGCTCGAAGTACCAGGGGCCTTGGCTGGTGTCGCCGTAAAGCACAGCGCCTTCAATCTGGCCGTTGCGTAGCAGCAGGCGGCGGTAGTCACCACGCTCAATATCGTGGTAATTCAGCACTTCGTGCTCGGCGCTGGCCTTGGTGGGGCCAAAGGCATAGAGCGCCACGCCGCTGATTTTGAGTTTGGTGGCGCTGGGAGCATCCGCGTAGCCAAGGGTAGGTGTGCCACCTAGCCGGGCGGCGAGTACTTCCACCTGACGCCAGATCGGTTCCACCAAGCCGTACGTAGTGCCATCAAATTGGCAGCACTCACCCAGTGCTGAAATCGCTGGGTCGCTGGTGGTGAGAAACTCATCCACCACGATAGCGCGCTCGGTGGTCAGGCCTGCCTGGTGGCCAAGTGCTGCGTTAGGTGTAATGCCCGCTGCAACAATGACGCTCGTGGCAGCCAGTTGGCGGCCATCATCAAGATGAAGCTTGCTGACCTGTCCTTGGGCGTCGCCCTCAAGCCGTGCTAGCTGGGCGCCGGTAATAATCTTCAAGCCGCGCTGGGACAGTTCGTTTTCAAGCAGGTGTGAGGCGGTGGTATCCAACTGGCGATTCATTAAGCGTTCACTGCGCTGGAGTACGCTGACGCTGATATCGTTGCCGCGCTTACGCAGCCCCTCGGCAGCTTCCAGGCCTAGCAGGCCGCCACCAATCACGACTGCCTCACCACCGCGTTGAGCGATGTCGGTCAGCGCATCAGCATCTTGCAAGTCACGAAAACCGTGCACGCCCGCAAGCTCAATCCCAGGTACATCGGGCATCGCTGGGCGCGAGCCGGTAGCAAGCACTAGGTGGTCGTAAGGCAGTGTGCGGCCGGTGTGGGTGACCACGGTTCGGCGGTCGCGATGAAGGGCGTCGACTTTTTCGCCAAGAATCAGCGTGACACCCTGGTCCTCGTACCACTGAGTATCACGCAGAGTAAGTGCGTCCTGAGTCATCTCGCCGGCCAGCAGTGGCGAGAGTAGAATACGGTTATAAGCGGGAGTTGGCTCAGCGCCAATCACCGTGATGTGCTGAGGACGCGTGGGTAGTTTCACCAACGCCTCAATCAGGCGGTGGCTGGCCATGCCGTTGCCAATAATCACCAGGTGGTCATTGAGATGATCATTGTGTGAGCACCGGGAAGTGGTTTCCATGGGTGGCTCCTCTGTGTCTTTGTGGCTTCTTGAGCACCAAACAAAAAACGCCCCTAACGCACCTTCCTTTCCACAATGTGGAGAAAGAGGGAGCATCAGGGGCGTCGTTGCCCGATAGCGTTGTTTAAAATCTATGCTTTAAACGCGCGGCAACCGCCATTGGCTGCCAGCTGATTAAAAACCTTACCGTGTATAAAGCAAGGAACTAGCCAACTGGCCATTAATCACCATTTATCCAAGCACGTCAGTTGTTTAGGAAATGATGGTAGGGGAACAGTCGCATCGCTGTTAGAGCAAGCTGCACAGCGATGGTGCGAAAAGGGAGGCGGTGTGCACTCTCACACGCCATTTAGCGTGACCACCGTGCCAAAAAGAGCGTTGCGTGAAGACCTTTTGTTTTTTTAACTATTTGTTTTTCAGTAGTTAATTTTCAATAGGCCGGTTGTCGGCTTGGCTCTTGCAGCTATCAAGGCAATAAGTGAGTTAACAAGGAATAAGCGCTCATTGTTTGGCGATGGCAGCGAACAATTCCAAAGCCGTTAGAAAAACAACTAGCCGTTAGAAAATGTGTAGCTGTTAGTAAGTCTTCAATTGTTTGAAGAGACTACTGCAAAGAGTACTGCACCGAAGAAGGTGCGCTGTGGCAACGACGTCCAGCCCTCTTCTCTAAATGCGTTTATAGAGCGCATTAGAGAACGGGACTGGGCGTTTTTTTATGCTTGGCGCGAATGAGGAATCCGAGGAGTAGCTATGACTCAGGCCAAAACCACATGCCCCTACTGCGGCGTCGGCTGTGGCGTGACGGCGACCATTGAAGCGGGCACGCTGAGCGCTGTAGAAGGCGACCGTGAGCACCCTGCGAATTATGGTCGGCTGTGTGTCAAAGGTTCTGCGCTGCATGAGACGTTGGGTGAGCAGGGCCGCCTGACTCACCCACGTGTAGATGGCGTTGAGGTTGCCTGGGAGTCCGCACTGAACATCACCGCTGAGCGTTTAAACGCCCTGCGGGCCGAGCATGGCAATCATAGCGTAGCGGCGTACCTGTCGGGGCAGCTCTTAACTGAAGATTACTATGTGGCCAATAAGCTGTTTAAAGGCTTTTTGGGCACGCCTCATTTAGATACCAACTCGCGACTGTGCATGGCCTCTGCGGTGGCTGGCTATAAGCGTGCTTTCGGTGCGGATGCGGTGCCGTGCAACTACGAAGACTTGGAAGAGGCGGAGTTGGTCGTGTTGGTGGGTTCCAACTTGGCCTGGAACCATCCGGTGCTTTACCAACGCATAAAAATCGCTAAAGAGCGCAACCCTCTGATGCGCTTGGTCGTCATCGACCCGCGCGTGACCGATAGCTGTGAAATCGCTGACCTCTACCTGGGGATTAAGCCGGGCAGCGATGCTTACCTATTTAATGGTCTGCTGGCGTGGATGGCAAAGCGTCGCAAGCTCGATACCCTCTATCTTGAGCGTCACACCGAAGGCGTTGAAAAGGCCTTAGCGGCAGCTCAACAAACCGCTGGGTCGGTGGCGGAAGTAGCGGCTGCCTGTGATGTCGACCCCGAGCGTCTGGAAACCTTCTACTACTGGTTTGCCAGCCAACTGCATGTGGTCACGCTCTATTCCCAAGGCGTTAACCAATCCGCTAGCGGCACCGATAAATGCAATGCGATTATTAACTGCCACCTGGCGGGCGGAAAAATCGGTTTGCCGGGGGCAGGGCCGTTCTCGATTACCGGCCAACCCAATGCCATGGGCGGGCGCGAAGTAGGTGGGCTGGCAAACCAGCTAGCTGCGCATATGGATTACCACACCCCCGGCGCCATTGATCTGGTCAGCCGTTTCTGGGCGACCGATAATCTCACGCCCATTCTGCCGGAAGAGCCGGGTTATAAAGCGGTGGAACTGTTTGAAGCCATTGAGCGAGGCGAGATAAAAGCGCTCTGGGTGATGGCCACCAATCCCGCGATTAGCCTGCCCGATGCCGCGCGGGTGCGCGCTGCGCTGGAAAAATGCCCGCTGGTGATTGTCTCTGAGTGTGCCGCCCATACTGATTTGCTGCCTTATGCAGATATCGTGCTGCCAGCCTCGGGCTGGTCGGAAAAAGATGGCACCGTGACTAACTCCGAGCGGCGCATCTCCCGCCAGCGGGGCATGCTGCCACCCCCAGGTGAAGCCCGCCACGACTGGTGGATAATGTGTGAGGTGGCGAATCGTCTGGGGTTTGCCGAGGCGTTTAACTATGCGCATCCCTGGGAGATTTTCGACGAGCACGCTCGTCTCTCTGGGTTTGAAAACGGGCTTGAAAACGGAGTTGATAACAGCACAGTGCCCGGCAGCCCGCAGCGGTTGTTTGATATATCAGGTTTGGTGGGCCTGGGCCGGGATGGTTACGACGCCTTAGCACCGATTCAATGGCCGGTCACAAAGACCGCCCCCCATGGCACGGCACGGCTGTTTGAGGATGGCAAATTTGCCACCGCGAATGGTCGCGCCAAGCTGCTGGCGATCACGCCCCAAGGGCCTGAACAGGCGCTGAGTACCGCTTACCCACTGCGTCTGAACACCGGCCGGATTCGTGATCAGTGGCACACCATGACCCGCACCGCTCGCTCACCGCGGTTAATGAATCACCGCGCCGAACCCTTTATGGATGTGCACCCAGAGGATGCCCACACCGCCGGTGTTATGGATCAAGGGCTGGCAGTGTTAACCGCCGCGAAAGGCGAATTTCGCGCTCGGGTGCGGGTCTCCAATGCCCAACGCCGCGGTGAGGTTTTCGTACCCATCCACTGGACTGACTGCTTTACCCAGCAGGCCAGAAGCAGCGCGCTGATCGACAGCATTACCGACCCGCTCTCTGGGCAGCCTGAATCTAAGCACGGCGCCGTGGCGCTGGCGCCTCTGGCTACTGATTGGCAGGCCACTCTACTGGTCGCCGGAGGGGCAACGGAATCAACACCTTGGTGCACCAGTGCCTATTGGACACGTATTCCCATGCGCGGCTGCCAGCGCTGGCAACTTGCCCATACGCAGTCGGTTAACGATTGGTTGGCGCAGTTGAAAGAGTGGCTGCCTGGGGAAGTGGCGGTGGTCAGCCAAGACCCCACTAACGCACGTCTGCGTGCCGCCTGCGTGGAAAACGGTCAGTTGCGCTGGTGGCTGATGGTTGGCCCGCCCAACGAGTTGCCAGGGTTAGCGTGGCTGGAAGCGCGTTTTAACGAGGCGGCGCTGAGCGATACCCACCGCCGCCGCCTATTAGCCGGCTGTGACGACGGCGCTGCGGATACCGGCCCGGTGGTATGCAGTTGCCACCAAGTAGGCCAAACCACCATCGTCAATGCTATCCGCGAGGGCGACACCAGCGTAGAAGCGTTGGGCGCCAGACTCGCTTGCGGCACCCAGTGCGGTAGCTGTATTCCCGAATTGAAATCACTGATTGAAGAGGAGCGGCCCAATGCCCGCACTAAGCAACCCCTTGCTACAGAAGTGGTTTAACGCCTTTATGCGGTTATCGCACCGCGCGTTAACGCCGTTGGTTCAGCATGCTGCTGACATACGTTTGCCACTGCGTGGCGAGTGCCGCGCCGGGCAGGTTTACTTGGTCGGCGCGGGCAGCGGCGATGCAGAGCTGTTAACCCTCAAGGCTGCACGCTTACTTATGCAGGCAGACGCCGTGGTGTATGACCGCTTGGTAGGGGATGACGTTCTGGCACTGATTCCTAGCAGCAGCGAGCGCTACTACGTTGGCAAAGCCCGTGGCCATCACAGCGTACCGCAAGCGGAAATCGGTGGGCTGATGGTAAAACTCGCCCGCGAAGGGAAATCGGTAGTGCGGCTTAAGGGCGGCGACCCGGCTGTGTTTGCGCGCATGGGCGAGGAGCTGGATGCCCTGGCCGCCGCCCAGGTGGCTGCCACTATTGTGCCGGGAATTACCGCGGCCTCTGCCGCCGCGGCCTGCATGGGTATCCCGCTCACCGATCGTGGCCATGCGCAGCAACTGCGCTTTGTTACCGCCCAGCTATGCCGCGAAGACGGCACGCCGGACTGGCAAGCACTGGCGCGCAAAGATGAAACCCTGGTGTTTTACATGGGGCTTTCCAAAGTGAATGCAATTTGCCACGGCCTACGCCAAGCAGGCCTGCCGGATGAGTGGCCGATCATGCTGGTGGCTAACGCCAGCCAGAGTGAACAGCAGTCGCTGGTGGGCTCGCTGGCGGATATGCCCGAAAAACTCGCCGCAACTCCCTTACCGTCACCCTGTTTGATTGTGGTGGGCAGTGTGGTGCAAAGAGTCGCCACGACGCCCGCTGCCCTAGCAGCCACCAATTTTTGCTCTGCACCGCAAACCACGCCTTAACGGCAGGGTTTGCTGTGCGCGTTTTATGCTGCTAACCCTTCTGTCCCTTAAAACCCACAACAAAGGAAAAGCTCTCTATGTCCTACTTATTGCCTGCTGAATTTGCTACCAAGATGGTCGATGCTGGCGAAGCCAAGCTTCACATGTCTACCCGTGATGCACTGATTCGCGCTTTTATGGCGGGGGCTATTTTGGCCATCGCGGCGGTGTTTGCGGTGACCGTAGCGGTGCAAACCGGCTACCCGATTATCGGCGCCATCCTGTTTCCGGTGGGCTTCTCGATACTCTATCTAATGGGCTTTGATCTGTTGACCGGGGTGTTTGTGTTAACGCCGCTGGCGTGGCTGGATAAACGGCCTGGGGTGACGATTAATCGTATTCTCAAGCACTGGGGCATTGTGTTTATCGGTAATTTTGGTGGGGCATTAACGGTTGCCTTTCTCATGGCGATTGTGTTCACCTACGGCTTTAGCACCGAACCCAGCGAAGTGGGGCGGGTCATTGGTGAAGTGGGCGAAGGACGCACCGTGGGTTATAAAGAGTATGGCGCTGGCGGCATGGCGACGATTTTTATCCGCGGCATACTGTGCAACTGGATGGTTTCGCTGGGGGTAGTGGGCGCGATGATCTCAACCACGGTGAGCGGTAAGGTGATTGCCATGTGGATGCCGATCATGCTGTTCTTCGGTATGGGCTTTGAACACTCGGTGGTCAACATGTTTCTGTTCCCCTCCGGGCTGATGATGGGCGGTAACTTCTCGATTATGGATTACCTGATTTGGAATGAAATTCCGGTAGTGCTGGGTAACTTGATCGGTGGTTTGGCGTTAACTGGCCTGACGCTCTACACCACCCACGTGCGTACCGCGCCGCAAAAAG
The DNA here is from genome assembly GCF_013415125.1 of Vreelandella glaciei. GTDB lineage: Bacteria > Pseudomonadota > Gammaproteobacteria > Pseudomonadales > Halomonadaceae > Vreelandella > Vreelandella glaciei. The sequence continues at coordinate 35,923 of NZ_JACCDE010000009.1, forward strand.
CCCTATGATCTGATAGGCAGCAGTTTGTCACTTATCCAAGCCTTCGCTCCGGCGGAGGCTTTTTTAGGGGAAGCATAATGGCAGCGCTGACCATTTCGCTCGGCCAGCACTCTGATAAAGGGCGCAAGCCAAGCAATCAGGATTTTTACGGCGCTTATCTACCCAGCGACCCCCAGCGCGCCACCAAAGGCATTGCGATCGCGTTAGCGGATGGGATCAGCAGCAGCGAAGTGAGCCGGGAAGCGAGTGAAGCGGCGGTGGGTGGGTTTTTAACAGACTACTACGCCACCCCGGCTACCTGGGCGGTTAAAACCTCCGCCCAGAGGGTGCTGCAGGCCACCAATGCGTGGCTTTACGCCCAAACCCGGCAGAGCCAGTACCGCTACAACCTGGATCGTGGCTATGTGTGTACCCTGAGCGCGATGGTGATTAAATCCACCACTGCGCACCTGTTTCACGTTGGCGATAGCCGCATCTATCAGCTCGCCGGCAAGACGCTGGAGCCACTGACCGAGGATCATCGCTTTTGGGCATCCCGGGAAGTCAGTCATTTAAGCCGCGCCATGGGGGCCAGCCAGCACCTGGAGTTGGATTATTCCTCGGTATCGCTGAGTGTGGGCGATGTGTTTGTACTCACTACCGACGGTGTTTATGAGTGGCTAACCGGCACCGAAATGGCCGCGCTGATTCACGCCCACTGGGGCGATCTCGACGCGGCTGCTGAGGCGCTAATCGCTGCCGCTATCGATAATGGCAGCGACGACAACCTCACCGTGCAAATTGTGCGCATTGATACGCTGCCTGAGCGCCACGCTAATGAACTCTACGCGGCGCTTAGCACCCTGCCGTCACCGTCTGAATTGCGTGCAGGAAGCGAGCTGGACGGCTACCGCGTTGTGCGTCAACTGCATGCCAGCAGTCGCAGCCATGTCTACCTGGCGGAAGAGGTAGCGAGTGGCGAGAAGGTGGCACTAAAAACCCTCTCAACCGAGCTAAGCCAAGACTCGGCGAGTATTGAGCGGTTTGTGCGCGAAGAGTGGATTGCACGGCGCATCGATAATCAGCACGTGCTTAAAGCCCCCACCCAAGAGCACCCTCGCCGCTACCTTTACACCGTGCTGGCGTATATCGAAGGGCAAACCCTGACCCAGTGGATGCGCGACCACCCCAACGCTGAATTAGCCAGCGTTCGTCCCATCGTCGAGCAGATTGCCAAGGGGCTGCGCGCCTTTCATCGTCTGGAAATGCTGCATCAGGATTTACGCCCTGATAACGTCATGATCGATAGCCACGGAACGGTGAAGCTGATCGATTTTGGCGCTGCCAAGGTGGCGGGTCTTGCCGAAGAGGTCAATGCGACTAGCGACGACATTCTAGGCACTGCCCAGTACACCGCGCCGGAGTATTTTCTGGGTGAAGGTGGCACACCCCGTTCGGATCAGTACTCACTGGCAGTGATTACCTATCAGATGCTAACCGGTACGCTGCCCTATGGCACCGAGGTGGCCAAAACCCGCACTCGGGCAGCGCAACATAAGCTTGCCTACCAATCGGCGCTTAGCGAGAACCGTGAACTGCCCGCTTGGGTAGATGAGGTGCTCAAAAAGGCACTACATCCCACTCCCCACAAACGTTTTTCGGCACTTTCGGAGTTTATTTTCGAGCTACGCTCGCCAAGCCAAGAAGTGCTGAAACGTGCCCAATTACCGCTGCTGGAGCGCGACCCGGTGCTGTTCTGGAAGGGCGTTTCACTAGTATTGGCGCTAGTGGTTATCGCGCTGTTATTGCGGTGATGGCGCGGTCTCTGATCAGGAAACAACAAACAGTGGGGTTGAAGTGGGGAGGCTGTCACCCCATGTTAGTTAACACGCTATCAATAGAAAAGGACGTTAATGATGCAGACTGTGATACCCAACCCCGGTTTTGGTACTTTTCGCCTGGAAGGCGATACGCTCAAGCAGAGTATCCACACAGCGCTTGAGGTCGGGTATCGGCACATCGACACGGCACAGTTTTATGGCAATGAAAAAGGGGTAGGGGAGGCGATTCGCGCCAGCAGCGTGCCACGCAGCGATATTTTCCTAACCACCAAGGTGTGGTTCGACAACCTTGAACCTGCAACGCTTAAAGCCAGCGTGGACGAAAGCCTGCAGAAATTAGGCACCGATTACGTTGACCTGCTGCTGATCCACTGGCCGTCCCCAGAGGATGAAGTGCCGATGGTCGATTACCTGACGGCGCTTAAAGAGGTCAAAGCCGAGGGGAAAGCGCGCAATATCGGCATTTCCAACTTTACCATCGCACAGGTGGATGAAGCGGTCAGCATTTTGGGTAAAGGTGAAATTCTCACCAACCAGATCGAGGTTCATCCTTTCTTACAGAACCGTAAACTGGTCGATCACTGCAAGCAGCATGGCATTCAGATTACTGCCTTTATGCCCCTGGCCGTGGGCAAAGTAATGGATGACCCGACCCTTAAGCAGATCGCCGACGCACATAACGTTACGCCCGCTCAAATTGCCCTTGCTTGGGTAAAACAGCGCAATATGATTACGATTCCTTCATCGACCAAGGCGCGAAATATTCAAAGCAACATTGCCGCCTTTGACTTAGTCTTGAGCGACAGCGAGATGACGGAAATCGCCAAGTTGGATCGTAAAGAGCGTATCGCCAACCCTGAAATAGCGCCGCTCTGGGATGAGTAAGAGGAATGAATAACCAGAACTTGAAACGCTAAACGATGAACTTCAATTAATAGTATGTGTCGTAGTAGATGCCTGCCCAGGCAGGCATCTTTAAAAGAATGGAGAAAACGATGAAACAGCGCAAGATAAAAGACAACGCTTTAAAAGCGCAGCTGCGAACGCCGATGTTTAAAATGCAGCAGCAAACCCCGAAAAAAGGTAAAGGGAGCTACTCCCGGAAAGGACGCAATTCTCTGGGAGGGCATCGCCAAGCCGCCTAACCCGGCGTTTTGGCGATGCTCTCCCCAGGCATCTCTGCACAGTATTCCCCATACTGTGCAATATCCCATCAGCTTGGCCGATCCAATGGATCGGCTTTTTTATTGCGCGCCAGGCGTGGCACGCCACTGAAAACGCCCCGGCCACTTCCTGTGACCGGGGCGTTGGCTATGCCAACCTACTCCCACAGTGTGGACATTTTTCGTAGGCGTCGCGGGTTTCAGCCTGATGGCGTTGGTTGCGCTGACTTGGTTCCTCTACACCATGAATGGATACCAGCTGGCCCTGCTCCCAGCGTAAACCGATATCTTTTAACAGGTGCGGGTCATGAAAGCGCGGGTCTTCGTAAAAGCGCCGCTGGGTACGATAGTGGGTGAAAGCGCTGAGTAGTTTGCGGGTAATGGTTGCGATTGCCATGGGGTCGGTCTCCTGGGTTAGGAGGCCGGGCAACATCGCGATCAGGGAGTCTCAAAGGTAACGATAAAACAACATGGCCGCGACACTTGCCGCGGCCAATTTCCTCTCTACATCTCTGGCGCGCGACAATAATAAGCTGATACCGCATTATTAATAATGCGATGCAGCTTATTCATTCGTGTCGCGGGGATTTGCCAGCGCATGAGAGGTCTCTGAGAAAATATCGTTAAATAATGAAGCTGCTCTTTAAAGACAGCTCTTATCTTTTAACCGATGGTTATATGAGCGTCAACTGTTTATCAGCGGTATCCTGCCGCCTGTAACTTAAACAGCTTTGCGTATCGTCCATCAGTTTCCAGCAACGCTTCATGGGTGCCACGTTCAATAATATGCCCTTGGTCGATCACTAAAATGAGATCAGCACTGCGTACTGTGGAGAAGCGGTGCGAGATCAGTATCGCCATCTTGTCGCGGCTATGTTCGCGAAAACGGGTAAATATTTCGGCTTCTGCGGCGGCATCCATGGCGGCAGTGGGTTCATCCAGGACTAAAATATCTGCGTTCTCTCGCATATAGGCCCTTGAGAGGGCGATTTTCTGCCACTGGCCACCGGAGAGCTCTTGGCCATTTTTAAACCAGCGGCCCAGTTGGGTTTTGTAGCCATTCCCCATGCGTGTAATAAACTCATCCGCCATGCCGTGACGTGCGGCTTGCTGCCAGCGCTGTTCATTGTCAAAGGCATGGGTATCGCCAACGCCAAGGTTCTCACCCACCTGTAGCTGATAGCGCACGAAGTCCTGAAAGATGACGCCGGTACGCTCATACAGTGCTTGAGCGCTCCAGTCACGTAGGTCGCTACCGTCTAATAGAATGCGGCCTTGAGTAGGTTGGTAGAGTCGCGTCAAAAGTTTGATCAGCGTGGTCTTGCCAGAGCCGTTTTCACCCACCAACGCCAAGCTCTGCCCAGGGGAGAGGTGCAGCGAAATATCGTGTAGAACTGGATCTTGCAGAACAGAGTCGCCGCCAGGATAAGAGAAACTGACATTCTCAAAGCGCAGCCCATCCCCAGGCCGTGCTCCTTGTGTGAGCGTGCCATTTTCGGCCTCAACCGGTTGCTCCAGGTACTCATAAAGATTGGATAGATAAAGGTTATCTTCGTACATGCCGCTAATGGCGGTAAGGCTAGCGGAGAGCGCCGCTTGGCCTTGCTTGAAAACCATTAAATACATGGTCATTTGACCCAACGTCAGTGCCCCGGCAATGGTTTCAATCACCACCCAGCCGTAGGCAGCGTAAAACGTTAAGGTGCCGAGCAAGCCGAGCAGAAATCCCCAGCTTTCCCGGCGAAGGGTTAAACGACGATCTTCTGCAAACAGCTGGGTGAAAATATCGCGGTAGCGTTTAAGAAACAGCCCTTCAAGACCAAACAGTTTGACCTCTTTAATGCTGTCTTCCCGTGCAAGTACCGTCTCTAAATAAATCTGCATACGGGTTTGCGGTGAACGCCAGCGGAACAACCGAAAAGCATCGCCCGAGAATTTGGCCTCGGATACAAATACCGGCAGCGCGCCAGCTACCAGGATCAGCAATGCCCAAGGAGAGAACTGCACCAGCAGTACCCCAAAACTACCCAGGGAGATCGCATTTTGCAGCAACCCAAAGGTTTTGTTTACCAGCGCAAGTGGGCGCGTAGACGCTTCACGCCGCGCCCGGGTGAGCTGGTCATAAAGTTCTGAATCCTCAAACTGGCTAAGTGACAGCTGGCCAGCTTTCTCGAGAATCATCACATTAACCTTCTGCCCTAACAGCGCTCTTAACAGCGACTGCTGGGCCGAAAGCCCGCGCTGAGCTAGGGCAATCAGCGCAATAATAACGGCTTCAATCCCCACCAGCTTGAGTACCGGAGCAATGGACACTAGCAGGTTGGGGTCAGTGGCAGCTTGATGAGCGTCCATGGCACTTACCACGCCATCCACAATCAATTGGCCTACCCAGGCTGCCACGGCGGGCAACACCCCAGCGACCAAGGTGCACAGCGCTAACCCCAACATCATCCAGCGGGAGGTTTCCCACACCAAGCCTAGGGCGCGGCGGCTATAACGAAACACACCAAAAAAGCCGCTTAGCGGTGAGGAGGAAGTAGATTCAGAAGGTGGTGGTGACATAGTTGGACAGGCAAGCAGCTAGCAAAAAAGGAGTGCCATAATGCGGTGGTTAAGCGTGGATAGCCAGCTCAACCGCCGGTTGCCTTCAACGGCAACGCGGCGGAGAGGAAATTACCTGTATGGATGCTTATCAGGGCAGCGATTTACCAGGGAAGCACTGCCCCGTCGGTGCGCGGCTCGGTGCCGCCTTGCAGTACGCCCGTTTCAGGGTCGCGTAGAATGATTTGACCCCGGCCAAAGCTGATAGAGTCAGCAACTTTGACGATGTCGTGGCCTCGGCGGGCCAGCGCAAGCGCTAAGTGATTAGGGAAGTCGGCTTCCACTTCAATGGTTTTGCCTTTGGTCCACTTCCAGCGGGGCATATCGAGGGCCGCTTGGGGGTTAAGCTGATCCTCTAGCATCGCCGTTACCACCTGCACATGGCCTTGCGGCTGCATATAGCCGCCCATCACACCAAACGGCCCAACGGCTTGGTTATCTTTGGTAATAAAGCCGGGGATGATGGTGTGGTAGGTACGTTTGCCGGGCGCCAAAGCATTAGGGTGCTGTGGGTCGAGTGAGAACGACCAGCCACGGTTTTGCAGGCTAATGCCAGTGCCGGGAACGACCATGCCCGAGCCAAAGCCTTTAAAGTTGCTTTGAATCAGCGACACCATATTGCCGTCGCTGTCGGCCGTTGCCAGATACACCGTGCCGCCCTGGATCGGGTTGCCGTGTACTGGGTCAACCGCCTGTTCGCCAATCAGTGCCGCACGCGACTTCAAATAGTCGTCGGCCAGCATCTGATCAATGGTGGGGCGCATAGCATCCCGGTCGGTCACATGCGCGAAGCCATCGACATAGGCCAGTTTGGTGGCTTCAATACGACGGTGCAGCGTTTCCACCGGATCGCGTCCTTCTTCGCCTAAGTGCTCCAGCATGCCCAGCGCTTGAAGTACAATCATGCCGCTGCCGTTGGGGGGGATTTCCCAAATATCATGGCCTTTGTAGCGCACACTAATCGGGTCGACCCACTCCGGCTGGTAAGTCGCCAGGTCTTCCTTGCGCAACAGGCCGCCGTGTTCGCGGGAAAAAGCGTCGATAGCCTCGGCCAGTTCGCCCTCATAAAATGCCTTGGCATGGGTATCGGCAATCGCTTTTAGGCTTTTAGCATGACCTTCCGAGCGCCACAGTTCACCAGCTTCCGGTGCTCGACCTTCGGGGGCAAACGTATCAAACCAAGGTTTGAAAGAAGCCTCGCTATAGGCTGAATAGTTGTTGAAGGCATCCTTCCACATTTGATGAATAACGGGAGAGACGGGGAAGCCTTCTTCCGCCAGTGCAATGGCAGGGGCTAGCAACTCAGCAAACGGCAGCTTGCCAAAGCGCTCCGACAGAGCTGCCCACGCAGCAGGAGCGCCGGGCACTGTGACAGGCAGCATGCCATGATTTGGCACGGTGTCGTGGCCGAGTGCTTTCAGCGCTTCAATGGTGGCCGCTTGCGGGGCGGGGCCACTGGCGTTGAGGCCATGTAGCTTGCCGTCCACCCACACAATGGCAAAGGCGTCGCTTCCTATCCCATTCGACGTGGGTTCCACCACGGTTAATGCAGCGGCGGCGGCAATCGCGGCATCAATCGCATTGCCCCCTTGCTGCAGTATGCTAATACCCACCTGCGCCGCTAATGGCTGAGAAGTAGCGACCATGCCACGTTTGCCGAAGGTTGCCATCCGGCGCGAGGCGCTGGGGTAGAAAAGTGCATCTTGTTGCATACCAGTTTCCTTTTAAGCAGTGCTGTTGATCTAAATTATTTGAATATCAAATGTTTTCGCGCAGAGCGGCATTCTTTAAGCGCTGGATCTTACGATCCTGATAGAGCGAAAACAGAATGGAAGCGACGGCTAACGCTAAGAAAAGCGCAGAGAGTGGTCGGGTTAAAAAGGTCATCCAACTTTCATTAAGTTCAAGAGCACGGAATAGCTGTCGCTCAAGGTTGTCGCCGAGCACCACACCCAGTATTAGCGGCGTCAGCGGGACTTCCGCTTTCCACAGCAGGTAGCCAATGATCCCGAAGATGAATAACACCCAAATATCAAATAGGTTGTTATTCAGAGCGTAAGCGCCAATGGCACACAGCATTAATACGACGGGAACGAGGATCTGTTGGGGGATCAGCGATATTTTGGCGAACCAGCGCACGAGCAGCAGGTTGCAAAGCACCATGACCACCGCACCGATCAGCAGGCTGGCGTAAATAGCGCCCACCAATACCGGGTTTTGCTCAAACATCATGGGACCCGGCGTAATGCCGTGGAGAATCAGTACGCCCATCATGATCGCCATGGGCAAATCGCCCGGTATCCCCAGTGCAAGCGTTGGCACAAACGCACCACCTGCTACCGCGCTATTGGAGGCTTCAGAAGCCACAATGCCGCTGGGGGTGCCGGTGCCAAACTCTTCCGGATGACGAGAGAATTTCTTGGCTTGGTCGTAACTCAAAAAGTTAGCCACGGTGCCACCCGTGCCAGGAAGTGCGCCCACCAAGCTGCCAATTAAAGAAGAGCGCAGCGTGTTCAGCTTTTGCCCCGTCATATCTTTGAGTATTTGGCCGTAGGGAATCGTTACGTTGGTATCGATTTTTTTGGCTTCGCTTTTCTCATCTTTGAGCTTCTCTATATTTCCAAGCAGTTGTGAGAAAGCAAATATACCGATCATCACGGGGAGAATTTCGAACCCAGAACCCATCGCCGGAAGGCCAAAGTCAAAGCGCAGATTGCTGTTACGGTCATAACCAACGGTGGTAATCAAAAGCCCTAGAGCAGCGGCCATCAGGCCTTTGAGCAGAGCGCCGCTGGAGAGTCCTGCCACCAGCGTCAGCGCAAAAACGATTAATGCGGTGATTTCCCACGGGCGGAAGTTCATGCTGAAGCTGGCAATTAGCGGCCCGAAAAAGACCAACACCGCCACGCTGATGAGGGTGCCTAAAAAGGATGAAGCGACGCCAATGCCCAGGGCACGGCCCGGTTCGCCTTTCTGTGCCATCGGATAACCGTCATAAACGGTAGTAATAGAAGAGGGTGTGCCGGGTATTCCCAACATAACGCCAGACACAATGCCGCCCGAGTACCCCCCTACAAACACACCGACCATCAGCGAAACGCCGCTTACCGGGTCCATGGCAAACGTGAACGGGAAGACCACTAAAATGGCCATGGTGACGGTAAAACCAGGAATACTACCGCCCACAATCCCAAACAGTACGCCAATAACGATCAGGCCCAAGACCGATGGCGTGCCGACCTCAGCGAGCGCTTGGAGGAAAAAGTTCGTCATTATTTACTCCAGGTTAAGGCAGCCAAACGTTCAGGCCATAGCGGAAAACGACAAATATCACGATAGCCAAGGTGAAGCTGAGGGTGAGGTTGATCATCCATTTACGTCGTGTATTGATACCCATTAGTAGCGCAAGAGAAGCGACTAAGAAGCCGATGGTAGCTGCGATATAACCCACCACTGGAAGTAGTGCGGCATAAAGCCCAAACAGCAGGAACAGAGCGAGTATGGTGCGTCGGCTCTGAAACCACTCACCAATGAGCTGCTTAGCGCCAGCCCGCTCAGGCGCTTTTGTCAATAAGGAACGCACTAGAATTAGCAGAGAAAAAACGCCGATCACTACCAATAAAATACGTGGGAACAGCGCTGACCCATACGGCTGCCAGCTGGTGGGCGGGGCAATGCTGCCTGATTCCACCCACATGACGGCCACAATCAAGAGCAGCGCCAGCGCCAAGGCGCGGTCTTTCGTTAGCGTTAGCATTAGCGATGCCTCCAGCAACCCTAGCCCACGTACAAACGAGGGCTAGGGAATGCATTCTTAGTCGTTCTTAGTTCTGGAAATCGATGTTTTCGGCAGCCGCACTTAGCGCCGCTTCGTTCTCATCCAAGAACGCCTGATAATCATCGCCTGCTAGAAATCTCACTACCGAGCCAAACTCATTTTCGATACGGCTCTGTACTTCTTCGTTTTCCAGGGCTTGTTCATAAGCGTTAGCGATGGTGTCGATGACTTCCTGAGGTGTGCCTTTGGGCGCGAAAATGCCGCGACTGGTAGAGTGGTCCATCTCAATGCCTTGCTCGCGCAGGGTGGCGACATCCGGCATGCTTTCAAGACGTTCGGGATGAGCGATGCCAAGGGCGCGGAAGGTACCGTCTTCAAAAAAGGCACCACCTGATGGTAGGTTAAACATGGCGAAATCGACTTCTTCCGCCATCAGCGCCGATACCTGTTCGCCCGTATCGGGGTAGCCAACTAGGCGTACATCGGCCATATCGATGCCCGTTTCCTGGAAAAATTGTGCCCAGAAAAAGTGGTCAGTGGAGCTAGGAATCATACTGAAACGTACTTGGCCTGGGTTTTCACTCACATAGTCAGCAATTTCATCGGCGCTCTGCACAGGGTGATTGGCATGTGCGGTTGGAATATTGATGGTTTGGGTGAGTAGTGCGATGGGCTCGAAGGCATCAAACGAGTAATCGACGGTGCCTGCTAGCTTAGAAAGCGCAATGGTGTCGTGGCTGCCAAGCAGCGTGTAGCCATCGGGGTCAGCATCTTTCACGTTGCGTGACCCCAGGGTCGCCCCTGCGCCCGCCATATTGACGGGAACGATGGATTCACCCAACGTCTTTTCCGCCTCTTGGGAAATGAGTCGGAAAAGAATATCGGTTGCACCCCCTGGGCCGTAAGGGATGATCAAACGGATATCCTGCTCAGGATAATCAGCCTGAGCGGTGGAGGCGATTGCCATGCTAGACGCAAGTCCGATGGCCGCGAGGGTAGTACTTAGCGTCGTGCTTAGAGTAAATGTTGAACGCGTCATTCTTGTACACCTTTATAGATTGAGTTTGGTGTTGTGGGATGCCACTCCAACTGCAGCGGCGTGGTGAGCGCGTGGTCCCGTTATCGGGTTCTTGTTGTCACCACACAATCGTCTATTTACGAGATCGTGTGTCAGTGAGTGTTAGCCGAGAAACAGCCCTCCATAAACCAGGGCGCCCATGACGACAAAGGCGGGGTGCGTTTTGAAGCGCATCAGTGCAATAGCTGCGACTACCCCTATGATAAGAGTGTGAATTGTGCCGCTAGTGTTGAGGCTTTCGAGCAAGAACCCCAGCGTTAGCCAAGCCATCATCATGGCAATGACCGGGCGAACCCATTGGCTCATGCGTTTAACTCGGGGAGAATCGCGATGACGATACAGCAGCCCTAGCGCGCCGAGCATCAAAAGCAATGTAGGAATCACCGTGGCGGACACCGCGATGAAAGCACCGCCAATACCAGCAACTTCATAGCCTACGTAGCCCGCCATTTTGGTGGCGATAGGGCTAGGCAGCGCGTTACCTAAAGCGAGGGTTTCAGCGAACGTTTGTGCGGTCATCCAGCCGTAACGGCCAACCACTTCGGCCTCAATTAGGGGGATGATGGCGGGGCCACCTCCGTAGCCGATAATGTTCGGGATAAAAAAGGCTAAGAAGAGATCCCAGTAGATCATACTGTCCCCTCTGCTTTTTTAGTGTTCGAGGATTTAGGGCCAGAGGGGCGCAATAGGGCGGCAACTAGAATGGCGCCAATGACCCAGCCGGGGTGAATGCCGAGCCAATAGATAAGCCCCGCGGCAATAACGGCCATAGCAATGCTGACCAGCCAGCCAAGTGCAGCCTGTGATTTATCAAAAAAGTCCCAGGTGAGTTGTGCCATCATTACCATTACCACAGGCACGACCGCTTGGCCCATACCGCGAATCCAGGCCACATCGCGATATCGGCTAAAAATGCCTAACATAACAATCATAGCCACAATCATGGGCAAGATGATGGCAATGACGGCGGCGATACAGCCGGACACACCGCCCACGCGATAGCCAATATAGCCAGGCATTTTGGTCGCAATAGGACCGGGTAGGGTGTTGCCGATCGCCAGTACGTCGGCGAACTCTTCATCGGTGAGCCAGTGATGACGGATGACAACTTCGGCACGCACCAGGGGAATCATGGCAGGACCGCCGCCGAAGCCAAAAATGCCGACGCGGAAAAAAGCCCAGAACAGTTGCCAGGAGGTGCCGCGTATTTTCATGAACGCGTATCCCGCAAAGCTAATGAGGAGATCAGAAGCATAACCAAACCTTATTTATCGTTTGTAGGTTAAAAAATCGATTATCTTGTCTAAAATAGAATATAGGTAGTGCCCGATCCGACGTCAACCGTGAAAAACTGAATGGACAGCGGGAACTGAGATGAATAAAGGATATCGTCATGAATAATTCTTTACCCAAGGTAGCAACGCCAGTAGGTCCAGCAGGTACTGCATCAAGTCGCGTATTTGATAATTTACGTAAGGATCTCGTCGGTGGACGCTTTGTAGCGGGTGAAAAGCTCGCCATCAATGCACTCAAAGAGCATTACCAAGTTGGTTTGAGCCCGCTGCGGGAAGCGCTCAATAAATTAGCGGCTTATGGTTTATTAGTTCAGGAAAATCAACGTGGTTTTCGTGTGCCGAAGCTTTCCCGGGAAGAGCTCGATGATATAGCCCACATGCGCCTAGAGATGGAAGGAATGGCGTTAGAGCGGGCGATTGCTAACGGTGATTCGCTCTGGGAGGCTGACTTATTAGCCGCGGCGCACCGCCTGAAGCGGGCCGACATCACCCTGGATAAAGGCGAGGAGTGGGAGCATCTACATACTCAATTTCATCGTACGTTAGTCGCCCCCTGTGGCTCTGTTTGGTTATTGCGTTTTATTGAGCAGTTGCATGACCAGTTTGACCGCTACCGCCGTCTGGGGCCGAAAATGCCGACGATTCGCCAAGAGCTGGACGAGCAGCATCATCAGCTCGTTGAGTTAGCGCTGCAGCGCGATGCCAAAGCGGCGCGTGAATTAATGGATGATCATATTCATAAATCTTACGAAGTTGCCCTAAAACGTTATCAAGAGCACGCCTAGCAGGAGAAACTGCCCCGGTAGCGACGACACAGCGTGTCTGCGGTGTGTAAACTGCTGTCAATATAATGTCAGTCGTCGCCGTCCAGATGAGTAAAGAGAGTGCTATGCACACAGATAACCAAATAGTCGCGCAAACGCTGAGCTGGGTGCGCACCTTTATTGTGGCGCATGACATTTGCCCATTTGCGCAGCGGGAGTTGGAGCGTGAAACGATTCGTGTGGAAGTGGTGCGCTCTAAAAAAATTGAAGTGGCGCTTGAAGAGCTGATGGTGGAAGTGCAGTGGTTGGATGAGCACCCCGAAACAGAAACCACGCTGCTGGTGTTCCCGACACTGTTCAAAAGCTTTGATCACTACTTGGATTTTGTGGAGCTTGCTGAAAGCATCCTGGTCGATCAGGGCTATGAAGGTGTTTATCAGTTAGCCACTTTTCACCCAGATTATTGCTTTGACGGTGTCGAACCCGATGATGCCTCTAATTATACCAACCGCTCTCCCTACGCCATGGTGCATCTGCTACGCGAAGAGAGCGTTGAAAAGGCTATCAAGTTTTATGGCGACACCGACGCTATTCCCGAACGCAATATTGCCAAGTTAACGGCGATGGGCAGCGACACTGCAGAGCAGCAGCTGCAACGCTGTTTCGAATCTGTTAATCAGGCGGAGTGAATAACAAGCTGATGTTTGCCTTTCGCTTTAGCCGCATACAGAGCGTCATCTGCAAGTTGCAGTACGGTATTGATATGGAGCCCGTGGTGGGGCCACCAGGCGGCACCTAAGCTGCTTCCAACGCGTGCCTGCTCGTTATCAGGTAATAAAACGGGTTGGTCGATGGAGCTCAGCAAGCGTCTGCTAATCTCATGGGTGAGCATTTCAAGATGCTCTTCCTTCGTCTTAAGCACCATAACGAACTCATCACCGCCCATTCGGGCTACCACATCGCCGCTGCGTAATGCGCTTTTCAAGCGCTGGGTAATCTCAATCAACAGTAGGTCGCCCGCATGATGGCCTAGCTCATCATTGACCTGTTTAAAACCATCCAGGTCGATAAAGATGACAGCCATACTCTGTTGGTTTCTTTCCGCCTCCGGTATCGCAAGCTTTAAGTACCGATTTAAAAACGCACGATTCGGCAGGCCTGTTAACGGGTCGGTATTGGCTAAGTCTTCTAAGCGGTTAATAGTGCTGCGCTGATCCAGTAAGCGGGCGACCATGTTGCGCATAGAGGTTGATAGGTGCTTAAGCTCTGGAGAGCTATCTTCAAGCGGAATGCTATCGGCGTGTTCGCCATCCTGCATTCTGTCGGCAGCATTTGCTAAGCGAGTGAGAGGAGCCGCTAGTCTTGACGCGATTATCCAGCCAACTATAGCAAACAGTAATGCAAGTAATAGACCTGTTCCCATAATGGCATCTTGCAGTTTTTCAATAGGGGCAAAGGCAGTAGCTACGGGTTGACGGCTAACCGCTATCCAATCTAAGCCAGGAAAATCTTCAAAGCCGCTGCTGCGTGCATACCCTGTCACAAAGCGTTCGCCGTTGGGCCATGTTTCAATCGCCCATTGTGGTGCTGTCGTGGTGGAACTAGGTATGTGGTTCAGGCTGTCTAACGATTGGTCAATCAGCGTCTCTGGGCCTAATAGCACCGTGCCGTTAGCGGAGAGCAGCAGTATCTCTGTGTCTTCCAGATATCCAGAGGGAGTAAGCATGGATTGTTGGACGTACTCAGCCCATTGCCAGCTTAAATGAACGGCCAGAACGCCTTGTAACTGTTCATTGGAACCATACACAGGAGTGGCAATGTCGACAAATTGCAGAGGCTCACCGCTGGGGTTGGGCAGCAATTGGGCCAACATCACAGCCTCATGAACGTCACCTACCCACATCGCTTTTCGGCCTTCAAGAAATACCGGACGTTGAGCGATAGAAACGCCTTCTAAAATCCCCTCGGTAGCGGCTTGAACAACACCTTCTGGGTCGGTGAAGCCGATCCACGACACAACGTTATGATTATCTTGCAAACGCTCTAGCTGCTCACGTAGCAGGCTAGTATCCGTACCGTTATTGAGCGCTTGGATACCCAGTAGCAGCTTCACTTCTTTAATACGGGCATCCATGCTGCGATCCAGCTTATCAACCATTTGGTAAGCCGCTTCAGAGGCCGCATTGCCAATATTGGCTTCCATTTGCTTAGCCGATTCTCGAGAAGCCACCCAGCCCAGCAGTAGCGTCGTGGTAAATACCAAGGCGGCAATCAAGATGATAAAACGCGAGCGCAGCGAGAAGTGCGAGAAAAACGAGGAGCTATAGAACATTACAAAAGGCTTTACCGTGGTTAGAGTCATGCTCGGATGGTTAGGGCGATCAATAGATGCTTATCAACCAAACGTTTAATTTATGTTATGAGAATGACTTTACCGGAAAAGCTTTCAATATGCGCAACGTTTGCTGCAATGAAACGGTCAGAAAAAGTGTCATGTGCAGCAAAACGTCGCAAAAAGAGTCAATGTCTAAACTGATTGAGAACAGCCTGACAAAATCGCTATAGCGCCTTATACATCACATGGGTATCGACAAAACCAAGGCGCGCGTGTCGGTAGGCATTAGGAACGGTGCCTACAATCTGAAATCCCAGCTTTTGCCATAACACGACGGCAACCTCATTCGTTGCTACAACGGCGTTGTATTGCATGGCCTGAAACCCTAACTCCTTGGCCTGCGCCTGGGAATGCTCACACATGGCGCGTGCTACCCCTTTTCCGCGTGCGGCGGGCGTCACCATATAACCACAGTTACAGATGTGGTCGCCGGGGCCTGCCGCGTTGGCTTTTAGGTAGTAAGCACCCAGTAGATGACCGTGTTCATCTTTAACGACCACGCTGGTTTTAGGCGTGCTGCACCATAGCTCTCGGGCAGCTTCAAAGCTGATGCCGGGGTCAATGGCATAAGTCTCTTGCGCCACGACAATCGCCTTGAAAGTAGGCCAAAAACTGGTGAAGTCTTCGTCCGACATGGGAGCGAAATGCAACGTAGATATAAACGTAGGCTTAAGCGTAGACATAATAGTGCCGCTCAGCGGGCGACCTCAGCCACAATCTCGTAGCTTCGCAGCCGGTCGGCATGGTTATAAAAATCGCTGTTAATCATTAATTCATCAGCACCGGTACGCGCTTGGAACTCTTCAAGTTCGGCTTTGACCGTCTCTGGGCCGCCAATAATCGCCGCCCCTAAAAACTGGCTGACTTGGGCTTGCTCAACCGGCGACCAGTCTAGTTGCTCCACGGGCGGCTGCGACTGGGTTGGCTTGCCACGGATAAGATTCAGAAATTTCTGCTGCGCGGTGGTGGCCAAGTAGTGGGCCATCGCATCGCTTTCCGCCGCCATCACGGGCAGGCCGACCATCGCATGGGGCTTATCCAAGTGCTCGGAAGGGCGGAAATTGTCGCGATATAAGCGCAGTGCCTCAAATAAATAGCCTGGCGCAAACTGAGCAGCAAACGCAAAAGGCAAGCCCAGCTTGGCGGCCAATTGTGCGCTGTAGCCGCTAGAACCCAGTAGCCAGATAGGCACATGAGTGCCTTGACCAGGGACGGCTTTCACCCGTTGCTGGGGCTCTGCATCGTCTAGATAACTGCGCAACTCGTTCAGCAATTGCGGAAAGTCGTCTACGCCGGCATGAGCGTTGCGCCGCATGGCTTGCATCGTCGCACCGTCTGAGCCGGGTGCGCGGCCTAACCCCAAATCTATACGACCAGGATAGAGCGTTTCCAGCGTGCCGAACTGCTCAGCAATCACCAGTGGCGGGTGGTTTGGTAGCATAATGCCGCCGCTACCCACGCGGATGGTGGAGGTTTGCCCAGCAATATGACCGATCAGCACAGCGGTGGCAGCGCTGGCGATGCCAGCAATATTGTGGTGCTCTGCTAGCCAGTAACGGGTATAGCCTAGCCGCTCGGTTAACTGTGCCAGCGAGACGCTGTCTTGGAAGGTCTCAGCGGCGCTGCCGCCCTGGCGGATAGGGGCCAGATCAAGCACGGAAAGCGCCGCGGAAGCGAGTTGGCTCATGGGTCACCTGCAAGTTAATTCGTGGGCGCATTGAGTGAAAAATTACTTAGCGCGCTTGGTAATTACACGTTATGCGGTCAGTGAACATAAATTACAAGGTCTGAGCCATGTAGATGTGACATGTGCCGGTATGGACTGGGTGAGAGCGGAGTGACGGTACGATCATGCTTACTCTAGCGGCGGGGTGGGGCGAATAAGAATTTCATTAACGTCCACATGGGCAGGCTGCGCAAGCGCATAAACTACGGCATTGGCGATATCACGATCTTCTAGCGCATGCTCTGGTGGTTCATTAAAGAATGGCGTGTCGACCATGCCTGGCTCAATCAACGTCACGCGCATACCGGTGCCACGTAGCTCTTCACGCAGGTTATAGCCAATCCCCGTGACCGCCCATTTCGTAGCGCTATACATCGAGCCTGGGATGGTCGTGCGGCCTGCCGCTGAGCCGGTTAATAACACATGGCCTGTGCTACGCTTTAAGGCGGGTAAGCAAGCTTGAATGGTGAGCCCAACGCCATAAATATTGGTAAGAATCATCTCACGCCATGCGTCGTGATCCGCGCCGCTAAACCCGCCGGGTGAGCCGCCGCGACCGGCGTTGGCAAAGATCGCATCCAAGCGGCCAAAGGTTTCCAGTGCATGCTCAACCATCGCCTGTTGCTGCTCAAAATTAGTCACGTCCAACTCGCAGGTCAGTACGTTTTCTGGCCCCAGTTCGTGAGCAAGTGCGGTGAGTTTTTCGCTAGAACGGGCGGCCAACACCAGTTTGTAGCCTTCGCGAGAGGCTGCTCGGGCGGTAGCCGCGCCAATACCGCTGGATGCGCCGGTAATCAATAACACGCCTTTATGCATGGGTTGCACTCCTTGCTCGTTTAACTAAGTAAGCCTTTAGCATGGCTAAGGGAGTGGCATCCTGCAAACATACCTACCTAACCATTGCGGTACGGCTCTACTACTTAACGTTAGCGGGCGTGCCCATCTTCTTTGCGTTTTAGCATTGCAGAGAGATCCAGAATAGCTTGGGCCATATCCGCCATGCTTTTGCTTTGATCCATAGAGGTTTTACGCAGAAACCGGTAGGCCTCTTCTTCGCTCATCTCTTGATGAGCCATGATAAGCCCCTTCGCACGTTCAATCAGTTTGCGTTCACGCAGCGCTTTACGGGTATTTTCAAGCTCATCGCTAAGCCCTTGTAAGCGGCTGGCCTGTGCCTGGGTAAGTTCAATCAGCGAGCGCCCTAGCGGTGAGGTTAGCGCGTTGGCTGTCAGGTCACCTAATGGTTGCGCACCCGCCAGCGTTAGTAAGTGTTCGCAGGGGGCAGGCGTAGGACGACAGGGCCCTGCTTTGGCTTTTTCCAATCCATCTTCGGCCTGAGCGATTTTGCGGTGACAAAACACACTCAGCTGAGTGATCAGTGCATCCTCAACTGTTTTCATCGAGTCGATACGTAGCGTGGTCAGTTCGTACCAGGTTTCACCCAGTGAATCAGATGTGTCTTTGGGTGGTGTGTGTGATGCCGAATGACGCTGGCAGGCGATGTCGCGTAAATGGCAAATACCGGCCAGGGTGCGAGGTGAAAGCTCCTTTTGCCATGACTGCT
The DNA here is from genome assembly GCF_013415125.1 of Vreelandella glaciei. Classification (GTDB taxonomy): domain Bacteria; phylum Pseudomonadota; class Gammaproteobacteria; order Pseudomonadales; family Halomonadaceae; genus Vreelandella; species Vreelandella glaciei. The sequence continues at coordinate 54,107 of NZ_JACCDE010000009.1, forward strand.
GCGCCTCAGGCGTAGCAAACTCTACAAAAGTGTCAAAGCAGCGCTGCTGGTCAGTCACTAGCTGATTCAATAAAGCGCGGTGCGCTTCATCGAAGTGGCCATGGGTAAAGCCGAATGCGCCACAGGCTCGCTCTTGGCCAGCTAATTCTTTGCCCTGCATTAAGTGAAAAATGGCAACCAGATGGCGAGTGATATCGGGGTCGATAGAGGAGTCAGCGGCTTCAAATACAATCGCTAGCAGCCCACTGGTCAGTTGATTAAAGGCCTGAGTGGCTGCATCAGGCGAGATGGCAAAGGTGTCGATAGCCAGACGAAGTTCATCAAGCTCATCAAGGGCATACCAAACGGCGGCAATCCGGCGTAGTAAGCGAGCGGCTGCCTGAGGGCGAGCCTCTTGGCTGAGCGCTTCCAGCCGCTGGCGCATTAAGGTTTCCGCCTGCTGGCTGTGTTGGCGGTAAGTATCGCGGCGGGTTTTAAAACGCTGGCCTTGAGAGGCTAGATAGATCGTTGACGCTCCTCGTTCACGTTGGAGCATATGAATAAAGCGGCTAATGTCACCAACAATATCGGCGGTGGTGGCAAGGTGAGTAAGGTTGTCGATATCGCAACGGAGGGCGGTTAAGAGCAGTTGCTGCGCTGAAGACATAGAATTTTCCTTAACGGCTCGCCGCCTAAATGTAAACACTCCCATATCGCTACCTAGCTGGATAAGGGCGTATGGGAGGGTTCTTGAGTGTATTGGAAAGCGCTTAACGTAGCGAGAGAGCGCCTGCGCCAACTTCGTCACCAACTGCATCGCGGTAGGCTTTGGCCTCTTCAGCTTCGGTGGCGTCGCTAAAGCGTACCAGCAAAACACAGGATGCCAGTGCCAGCACCGTTATTCCCAGGTAGAACAAGCCTTGCTGATAGCTCAGGCTTTCGCTGCGGAACAGAAAGGCAGCGCCGACTGCCCCCACGTTGCCGCCAGCACCGACTATGCCCGCCACCGCACCCAGGGCCTTTTTATTGATGAACGGGACGACCCCATAAGTGGCGCCTTCGGCCATCTGCACAAACAGGCTAAACACCAGCATGATACCAATCGCGAGGCTGAGTACATGCATTTGCGAGAACGCTACCAGCGCAATCCCTTCGCAAATCAAGGCAATGAACAGCCAGCGTACACGCCCCTTTAGGCCGCCTTGCTTGGCGAATAAATCAGAAAAGACACCACCCAGTGTACGGGCAAAAATATTCATCAGACCGAATAAGCCAGCAATCAGGCCCGCCGTAGCTAAGGTGAGGTCAAATTTATCAAAAAAGTAGATAGCGGCAATATTATTAATCGTAAGCTCTACGCCAAAGCATAGGCCGTACACAACAAACAGCGCCCATACTCGAATATCTTTGGCGGCGGCTAGAAAGCTATGTTTTGCGCCGTTTTCACCGGTTGCTTCAGGCAGCTCGCCAGTTGCGCGCAGGTCACTGAAATTACCGTTGGGTGCATCTTGAGTAAAGAACCAATAACCGATCCCGGTAAAGAACATCACAACGCCGGGTACCATCATCGCTAAGCGCCAACCAAAGGCTTCGTTGACGCCCAGCATCAGCATGCCTGAGAAAATCAGCGGCATCAGAATTTGTGTGGTACCGCCGCCTAAATTACCCCAGCCCGCACTGGTAGCATTGGCAGTGCCAACCACATTGGGGGCGAACATCATTGAGGTGTGGTATTGGGTAATAACGAAGGAGGCCCCAATGGCCCCAATGGCTAAGCGCGCTAATAGAAAGGTTTCAAAACTATCGGCTAAGCCAATGCCCATCACCGGAATAGCACCTAACATCAGTAACCCGGTATAGGTTTTGCGCGGCCCAATACGGTCACACAGTACGCCGATGGCTAGGCGCACAATGACGGTGATCGCCACCGACGCAATAATAGTATTGCCGATTTGTGTTTGGGTCAGTGAAAGGTCTTCACGAACAATCGCCATAAGAGGGGCGATGCCAAACCAGCCGAAGAAGCAGATATGAAACGCAAACCATGAAAAGTGGAAAGCGCGCATTTGAGGGGTCGAAAAGTTAAGCAGCCGAATGCGGTTGGCTTTGTTGCGTATGTCCATGGGATGGCCTCACGGGGCATAAAACGAGTTGATCACTACGCTAAACGCGAAAATTAGCGTTTAGCGCCAGCAATTGACGAGAACATGCCTTCTCCATTGAAGGTCAGGCTCGACGCACTCGTACCCAGTTGGGCCTGGTCCACGCCTACCACCACTGCTGAAAATATGCAGGTAGTTTGCCAGTTGAATATTTGTTGTTAAAAATCATGATCTTAATTTGTTTTGGTTGTTTTTTTAGCACATGAGTAAATTGAATATGCTGCATGAGTGGGCATGCAGTTCTTTTTTTGCGGCATCTTGGTGCTTAAAAGGGCCTCGGTCGCGCGGGTAAATATCGGCGCTCTTCGCTTAGCCCGTTATTCATGTAGGCCGCTATTCATGTAAATAGACAGCGTCTACATCGAGCGTAGAGTATTCGCCAATGGCATCGAAATGTTCACCTAGCCAGCGTTCGGCGGCGTCCTGGCCCTGTTCAAAAAGATGGCATAGAAAAGGCCACTCGGAATTGGATTTACTCGACACAGAGAGTCCTTCAAGCGCCAGCTCACCGCTGATACGGTGAAAAAGCGCCTGCTGGTAGCAATTTTCAATTCCCTGCTCATCAAGCGCATTTTTAAGCAGCGCGATCATGCGAATCTCTTTAATCAGTGCTGAATTAAACGTGATCTCGTTGAGACGGTTCATAATAGCTGACGCAGAGGTGGGTACATCATTGCGGCTAATGGGGTTGATTTGAATCAGCAGAATATCCCGTGCGCTGCACTCTTCCATGAGTGGGAACAGTGCCGGATTGCCCATATAGCCGCCATCCCAATACGCTTCGCCGTCGATCTCTACGGCTTGGAAGATAAACGGCAAGCAGGCGGAGGCCATCACGGCGTCCACACTCATCTCTTCTCGGCGAAACACGCGCTGCTTTCCTGTGCGCACGTTGGTAGCCGCTACAAACAGCTTTAGCTGTTCGCATTTTCGGACCCGTTCAAAATCAATATGCTCAGCCACGATATCGCGTAACGGGTTAATGTTGAGCGGATTGAGCTGATAGGGCGAGGCCACGCGGCTTAACAGATCCATAGCAATAAAACCGGGTGAGTGATCCAGGCTCCAATTGCCGGTCAATATATCCAGGGGCGTACGACGGATTGGGCTTGTCATACCCGCTCGACTGACGGCTTTCCAAAAGTCGTACAGCGCCTGGCGAGCCGTCTCTTTATCACCGCGTGTTAATGCATCGGCCATGACGACACCGTTCATCGCCCCGGCGCTGGTACCGCTGATCCCTTCAATTTCAATGCGTTCATCCGCTAATAGGCGATCAATCACGCCCCAGGTATACGCCCCGTGAGCGCCACCACCTTGTAATGCGAGGTCTAGCTTTTTGACCTGTGCCATATGCTTTTTCCATTGCGACTGGTGAGAAGAGTTGTTGCAGTGAAATCAGCATGGCATAGGCAACTAAAGAAGATGAAGGGCTATTTAGCAGAAAGCTCGGGGTACTCAAGGTGCTGGCTCAGTGAGAGTTATGTTTCAGCAATGGAATGCGCGTTATGTTCAGGGGGCCCCTGCTAACGGTGAGTGATGACTGGTTGAGTAGGGCGCCTCAAATATGGCGTGTTCCATAAGATTGTCCAGCTGTAGGGCTAACTGTTGGCTGGCTTCTTCCATGACGCCTAAAGCAGCTAATTGACCATTGCGGTCGCCTAGACGGGCAAACTTCAGCGCTTCAGCACCACTTTCATGCATGCGTCTGTGCGGTGCTGTTAATGCTCGATAAGCCTCCGTGCGGGCATAGCGTTGGTAGCCCTCACCTTGCTGTTGCCAGCGCCCTAGGCGGCATTGATGATGATCTTCTAGTAGTGTGTCGGTGTTGGCAGATAATAACTGCTTATAGAGGCGACATTTCCATACTGCATGGTCAAGCTTGGCAGAGTGTAAAAACGCAGCGGTAGCACTGTGATGTATCACCTTGTGCATATGCTGAGTTTGATCCGTTAACCGATGCAATGCGTGCTTAGCTGTCTGTGCCTTTTGGGCCGTGTCTTCGTCGGCTTGGCGTTTTTTCACCACTGCTTGCGAGTGCGTTCTTACCTGGCTATTGACTTGCTCCATTAGCAGGCTGAGCTGATGGCTTAGTTGCTGCATATTAAGCGCTAAGCGATGAACGTCGTCTGCAATGGCGGCTATTCCCGGTGACTGCTGGCTAGCGGAACCAGCACTCCCAAGACCTTGGCGATGGGCCGTTTCGAGTGCTGTGCTAACCGCTAATGCTTGCGCGTGACCCGCATTGCGAGCAAGCGCTACTTGCAGTTGGCTCAGGGCGTGTAGGGTTTTAGCTAATACTAACGGCGAGGCGGGGAGCGCTTCGGCATATTCAGGATCGTGACAACGCTGATCAAGGGTGTCGATGGCATGCTCGGCAGCGGCAATCAGGCTAAACGTCTCCGTTAGGGTGGCGCGTTCCCCGGCAAGCTGGTCGGCATACTCTTGAAGGCCGTTATTGAGCGAGGCTAGCATATCCGCCCCTCTCGCTTGCAGCATGCCGATGGATTGCGACGGTTTCATTAGGCTTAACAGACGACTGCTGGGCGAGAGGGTGGCGGCGTCGAGCTGAGTGCGTAAGTCGGCGACCTCCTGTTCCAGGCGGCGAATTTTTTGAAAAGGATGCATAAAGGTGAACATGGCAGAGACACCTATGGCAGGTAGCAATATTTTGTGTTGATTTGTCACAAATTATTGCAGAGGGTTCCCCCATACGCTTGGTTTAGCTGCTTTAAATGATGAAATTCAGCTGCCCATGGCCTGCGAGAATGAGATTTTTAACGTCCTCTTTATTAAGAGTCTGAAGAGCGAAGAGGCTAGATAGCTAAAAGACTGGGTAGCTAAAAGCCAGGATAGCTAAAAGATAGAATAGCTCAACGTCGGAATAGCTCAACGTCGGAATAGCTAAGCGTTTGGATAGCATCAGCGACGGGCAAGTTGAGCGGCGGCTGTGCAGCCTAGAAACGCTGAGGTGGCAAGCCACTCGGCATCAGGATAATAAGCAAATACATATTGGTCTTCTTTCAGGCTATCAATCAGTGGGTAAGTAACGTCTTCACGTACTGCGGGGCAACCATGGCTACGGCCTAATCTCCCCGTTTGGGTAATGAACGCATCGCTCACATAGTCAGCACCGTGGATCACAATGGCGCGCTCGAATGCTAGGTCGTTGACGTTAGGTTCAAGGCCTTCCAGACGCAGCGAATAGCCGTTGCGGCCGTAATAGCTATTCATGGTACGAAATAGGCCAATGCTGGATTGGTGGCTATCAGGCGTGTTGGAAAATGTCTCGGCCTGGGCATCGCCAGACCCTTGTCCATGAGAAACCAGCTCCTCAAAGAGCAATTCATGCTGACGTAAATCAAATACCCATAGGCGTGGTTCGGTAGACGGCAGCGAGTAGTCAATGACTGCAAGGCGCTCGGCAGTGGGATCGGCACAATTGAGTGCCTGAGCGGCCAAACGCAATGCCTCGGGCGTTGCCTGGGGGGCGAGTTGCAATAACTGGTGATGTAAAGGCAGTACGCCGCGTGGTGGTGTAGATTCAACTTGGGCAAAGAAACTGGCGGCGTGTAGCGGTAATGTAAATAATGTAAAAGGTAGAGAAAATAATAACGTGGCAACATTTAAACGAAGAGCCATAAAAGTCGATCCTACCTGCAATATCAGTCATTATGAAAATTAGCCGACTAATATAAAAAAACAGAGTCGGCGATGTGGAAGATTATAGTAACGCAAGGAGAGGGTGATGAACGAGAGACAGCCACTAAGACGATGGGCGATAGGGAGCGCTCTGTGTCTAACGCTTACCTACGGCCCTTTAGGCATCAGCCCTGTATATGCGGATTCAGCCTCAGATTCATTGCAGCAGGCGATAGCTCAACAATTAAGCTCCGCAGACGCGCGACAACTTCCTATTACTGAGTTTTATCAACTAAGTGATGGTCAGCCCGTGTGGCAGGCAGCGGCTGCAGTTGAGTCACTGGTCGAGGCGCTAAACAGTTTGGAAAACGATGGCTTGGTGCCGACAGATTATAACGCTGATACGTTGCTTGGTGAGTTTCAGCGTAGTCAGTCGGGTGATGATGCCGCACAGGCCTCGTTTGATATCAAAGCCACTCACTCGCTGTTGCTGGCGCTCGATCATTTAGAGCGCGGTAAGGTGAATCCGCGAGACGTAGAGCCACAGTGGGACGCGCCGCGACCAGAAAGCGACTACTCGCTGCTACGTGTTGTACATGCCGTTGAAGATCGTGCGCTGGATAATGCCACCGCGCTGGCCAGGCCTTCGTCAGGTGAATATCAGCAATTGCGTGACACCCTAAAGCAACATTACCAGTTGGCAAACCTGGGCAGCGCACCCTACTTAGCCGCCAGGGAGGAGTCACTTCGGCCGGGGGATGAAGCCGACGATGTTATTGTGCTGCGCCAGCGTTTGGCACTCTGGGGTGAAACGGATTTGATGGTGGCTGATAGCAGGGCTTATCCGCTAATTGATGTGCAAGCAGCGTCTAATCAGCGCGTGTTTGATGCGCCACTTGAATCCGCTGTGAAGCGTTTTCAGCGCCGCCATTTACTACAGGAAGATGGTGTGGTGGGTGAACAGACCCGGCTGGCGTTAAATACGCCGGTGTCGGCGCGAATCGACCAACTGCGGGTCAATTTAGAACGCGCGCGGTGGATCCGCCCGATGCAGTCTGCCGAGCCGCGAGTGTGGGTCGATATAGCCGGTTACCGAATGCACTATGTACGCCCTAACGGCGAGCACTGGGATGCCCGAGTGGTCGTCGGCTCGCCGCGTCGTGAAACGCCGATCATCCACTCTACTATCAGCCATTTAACGATTAATCCATCCTGGACCATCCCGCCGACAATCATGCGTGAGGATGTACTGCCTCGCGTGCGGGCGGATATCAATTACTTGGCGCGCCAAAATATTCGAGTGATTAGTCCTTCCGGCGAGCCGATGGTGGCAGAAGAGATCGATTGGCAGCGCCCTGGCGGCGTGATGCTGCGCCAAGTGGCAGGCTCGGGTAACCCGCTTGGTCGTGTCGTGATACGGTTTCCTAACAATGACATGATCTATTTGCACGACACCCCCGCCCGAGGGCTATTTCAGCGTAACCAGCGCGCACTCAGTTCAGGCTGTGTGCGGGTAGAGGGTGTGGCTGAGCTGGCGCAAATGCTGCTGCAAGATACCGGCAGTCGTTACCAAATGAGTTCGCTGTTAAATGGGGGGAGTGATCGTAATGTGAGCTTATCCCAGCGTATACCCATTGCACTGCATTATTTAACCGCATGGCCGAATGCGGAAGGTGAAGTGGAGTTTAGGCCTGATATCTACCGCCGTGATGCAGCGCTACTGGCCGCGCTGCAGCGGCCAGTTTAGATAGGTGAAAAATAGCGTAAGTCAATGCAAAACACCGCCTAGTGGCGGTGTTTTGCATTTGAGTATCCGGTGGCTATGAAGCGGTCGCTAGTCGTCGCTTTCCTGCTGATAATTAGCCACGCTAACCGGCCCTGTTTCGCCGCTTTCCAGTGTGGCTAATATTGGCGCTGCTTGGTTCTGAAACGCAATAAGCGTGTCGCCGCTCAAACTGGTGTTCTCGGGTAGGGGGACGGTCATCGCATTCACCGGTGAGTTGTTAACGATGACTTCATAGTGCAGGTGTGGGCCGGTGCTACGGCCTGTGTTGCCAGACAGTGCAATACGCTCGCCCATGGTCACGCGTTCACCTTGCTTCACCAACGGCCGGGAGAGGTGCAGGTAGCGCGTCCTGTAGCCATTGTCATGACGGACGACAATATAGCGTCCTGCGGCGTGATGGTTGCTGACGCGCTCAACAACACCATTGGCGGGAGCCGTTACCGGCGTGCCAATGGGCATAGCAAAGTCGGTTCCGTTATGGGGGCTAATGCGGCCAGTCACCGGGTGTTTCCGGCGTGGATTGAAGCCCGAGCTTAACCGATAGCTGCCTTCAAACGGGTGGCGGGCAAAGGCGGGATCCAAACTTCCGCCCCCAGGCGTATAGAAGTTATCGTCGTTGGCATTGCGCACTACGGTTAAGTCCATGCGTTCGCCGTCGTATTGCACCGCGAGTACGCGAGAATCAAGCGTTTCCCCATCGATCATGTCTGACTCGACTAGAACCTGGAAGCGATCACCGCGGCGGCTGTCACGCCGAAAATCGAGTTTCTTTTCGAGCAGCTTTGTTAGTTCCGTTACCGAGCCGCTGTTCAGGCCTGTTGCCTGGGCGGAGCGTGCAAAACTACCGCTGACGCTACCGGCATAAAGGCGTTGAACAGGTTCACCTTGCCGCTCAATAGTGGTGATAGCGAAGTGGTTTGCATCACGCTCCAATAAAATACCGTCACGGGTATTTTTCATCATGCGTAAGGAAAGTAAACGCCCATCTTCGTCTAGCTGGTAATCAAAGCTGTGTCCGGCGCGCCAGTTGGTTAGCATGCGTTGGTCGGGCAAATCCTCAAGCAGGGCCAACACTTCGCTGTACCCAAGGCCTAATTCATTTTGTGCCAGCAAAGCGAACGTTTCGCCAGATTCGACGATATGCGTTTCCCACTCAGGAACAAACGGCTCTTCAGCTGCCAGTTCTAAATCCAGAAATGAGATGTCACCAAATAGCTCAACACCGTAATCCTCATAAGAAGTGGCATCGGCAATTTCAACTGATGAAGCGTCGTCTGCATCCAGCATACCGCTGGAGAGGGTGCCCAGCACAATCGCCATATGCAATGCGCCGTCATCAAGCCCTGCGCTACTTAGCGTTGCGATATCAAGAGCAGGCGCATCCAGGGCTGCGGCATTAAGTACCGTTACTTCGTCGCCCAAGGCGGCTTGTCCGGCCATATCTGCTTGTGCACTGGAGATAACGTTCATATCGAGATCAACGATCTCGGTGGCGGTTAATTCGCTGAGAGGAATATTGTCGCGGGTGGCGTCGAGGGCGCGTGAAGCGCGATCGATCGCATCTGCTACCGGCGTGCGTTCTTGACGCAGGGAAGGAACCCCCGGAGCAGAATCGCTAGGAAGCGGAACCAGCACGCTTTCAAGCGGTGTGTGTGATTGATTTAGATCTTGGTATGTCGTCAGTAACTTCTGTGTGCCCAGCACAGTGACCATAGTGGCCACAGGTAACAGTAATAATTTGTGCGTGCGGGGCAGCGAATAAAGGATTCGCAACATGGGTAAATGGACCGCCGAGTTCGTGATTAAAAGCAACAGTTAAGCGCATAAACCCAGGAACCATACCCCATGAGGGCAAGGGTGAATAGACTGTATGTCTATACATAAAATTTAATTAAAAAGAATTATGGCAACAATAGACAAAGATTACTATTTATAAACACCGTTTGCTAACAAATGTAACTGAAAAAGCAGGCTAACTACATACTCTGTACCAATCATAGACGAAAACTGATTTTTCTAAAGCATAAATATAGCAAGTGTCTAATATTTATATAGCATCCGAGTGTTCAAACTTTTCAATACCCATTACTTATAGAGGAGTAACAGGCTTTTTATACACATAGGCGGCATTGATGACTGTTTCCTGGCATTCTAGTCATGTTTTTTCGAATAATAAGCGCATTGTTCCGCTGTATTGCGTTGAGGAAATCGAAATGTCCCGGGTAACACTTTCACAATGGCAAATGTTGGCTGCCGTGGTTGACCATGGTGGCTTCGCGCGAGCGGCAGAAGCCGTACATAAAAGCCCTTCTACGCTCAACCATGCCGTGCATAAATTAGAAGAGCAGCTAGGCGTTCAGGTGCTGGAACCCATTGGCCGCCAAGTACGCTTAACTGAAGCGGGTGAGCTGTTGCTTCGTCGTGCGCGCCAGTTAATCGAAAGCGCAGCCTCGCTTGAAGATGTGGCTACCAGGCTAGCCGCCGGCTTAGAAGCAGAAATAGTGGTGGCCATTGATCAGGTATTTCCAACGGGTGCTCAAGCCAAGGCGCTCGAGCGCTTTTCTGAAACGTATCCTCAGGTGCGTGTTCAGTTGCACGAAAGTGTGCTCAATGGGGGCATTGAAATGCTCTATGATGGCCGCGCAGACTTGGTGGTCTCCGGCATTGAGGCGCAAGGTTTTTTGGGCGAGCCGCTGGTAACGGTTCGCTTTGTGGCGGTTGCGCATCCTCAACATGCCCTGCATCAGTTGGGCCGCTCGTTGGATCTGCGAGACCTCGCTCAACACCGCCAGTTGGTTGTACGCGACTCAGCGCTGCGTCAATCAACCAACGCGGGCTGGTTAAAAGCAGAGCAGCGATGGACCGTTACTCATCTCAATACATCGCTTGATATGCTGCGGCGTGGATTGGGATTTGCTTGGATGCCAGAAACACGTATTGGTGAGGAGTTAAAAAACGGCCAATTAAAGGTATTGCCGTTACCTGCAGGCGGTATTCGTGAAGTGCCGATTCAGTTGATTTTCCGCGACCGAGACCGGGCAGGGCCTGCGGCTCATGCGATGGCCGCTGCATTAAAACAGGCAGTAATTAGCGAGTGTGCCCAGCATGATTCGATTCACTCGAACGAAAAGGCGTAAAACATCCGCTTGAGCATCCTTGAGGCGGGGGTATGCTGAAAAAAGCGTAAGGCATCTAGCCAAGCACCCGAAAGACTTTCAGGAGACGCCCAATGGGACTGCTCGTTAATGGTAAATGGCAATACCAGTGGTATGACACAAAAAAGCACGGCGGCGAGTTTGTGCGTGAATCCGCCCAACTACGCGACTGGGTGGGCGCCGAGCCCGAAACAGATGGCGACCGTTATCCTGCAGAAAAAGATCGCTACCATTTATATGTATCGCTTGCGTGCCCTTGGGCGCATCGAACACTGATCATGCGCAAACTGAAAGGGTTGGAGCCGCTGATAGGCACCTCCCATGTCAGCCCACTAATGCTCGACCAAGGCTGGACCTACCACCAGGGTGAAGGCGCTAGTGGTGACCCGATTAACGATGTGGACTTCCATCATCAGCTTTACACCAAAACCGATCCGCACTATACCGGCCGCGTCACGGTGCCTGTGCTATGGGACAAGCAGCGTAGTGCCATTGTGAATAATGAGTCTGCCGATCTGATGCGTATGTTTAATCATGCGTTTGATGAACTGACCGGCAACGACTTGGATCTTTACCCGGAAGACCTACGCAGCGTGATTGATGACGTTAACGCTGATGTTTATGACCACATTAATAATGGGGTTTATAAATCGGGCTTTGCTACCGAGCAGGCGGTATACGAAAAACACGTGAAAGCGCTCTTTGACGCTTTGGAACGTATGGAGGCGCGTTTAGCTGAGAAGCGATACTTGGCAGGTGAATGGTTGACCGAAGCCGATATTCGTCTGTTTACCACGTTGATACGTTTCGATGCAGTTTATTACGGCCATTTCAAATGCAATTTTAAGCGTATTGAAGACTATCCCAATCTTTCCAATTACGTGAGAGAAATCTATCAGTGGCCCGGTGTGGCGGAGACCGTCAATATGGATCATATCAAACGCCACTACTATTATAGCCACGACACGATTAACCCGACGCGGATTGTGCCAGCAGGCCCGCTGCTTGATTTTGAGCGTGCTCATGACCGTGAGCGTTTGCCGGGGCAGGGCGTACGACGCAAATAGGCCACCACAAACAATTAGCATCAAAAAGGGCCGCCTATTTAGGCGGCCCTTTAAACTTCGCTCTTCAGTCAATCTAACGATAGCTTCTAACCATTACTCGTCAGCATTTACTGCTTCACGGGTACGCTGCCAAGCACTTTCAGCACCTTCTTGGGTTGTTTGCCAAGCATCACGGGCATTGGCTTTGGTTTGCTCCCACCAATCGTTGTCATAAGCGGGGAAGGCTTCGACTTCTTCCTGGCTGGCTTCGACCATAATGCGGTGCTCAGTGTCACCGTCATCTTCCGTATCAGTTTCGAGAGTGAAGTAATCAGTGCCTACAACAATCTCGCGGCCACCTAGGCCAAGCACTGAGCCACTTTCGATCACGATCGCATTAATACGCATCTCTTCATCAAACAAGATGTCATCTACATCACCAATTTCTTCACCGGAACCGCCGGCAAAGTAGACCTCTGCATCAAGGATGTCATCGGCAGAGTACATGCCTTGCGGCTCATTTGACGCATGAGCGCCGATAGCAAAACTTCCTAGTAGGGCAGTGCCAATCGCTGTTGTGAGGATTGTCTTACGCATAGCATCTCTCCATGTGGCTACGATAAATGATCAATAAAAAATGTTTACTGAAAACTTTCCTGTAAATACAGGTACTGCAAATACAGGTTTTGCAAATATAGATTTACTGCTTATCAGCCCAGTCGTCTGCCTGACGCTCTGCTTCTTCACGCTCAAGGCCATATTTTTGCTGAAGCTTGCCGACTAACTGGTCTTTCTTACCGCCAATCTGATCCAGTTCATCATCGGTAAACTCACCCCAGCTAGAGCGAGCCTTGCCCTTCATTTCTGTCCATTTGCCTTCAATCTGATCCCAGTTCATTGCATCGCTCCTTGAGGGTAGTGAACTTGATTAGGTACTTTCTAGGTTAGACCATATCTGCATGAGCGCAAGTCCATGATTCAGTATGGTGTAAGTTAAAAGTGCTGGTCAGAAGCAAAATGCGATGTTAGGATGCGCGCTCCTCGCATGTGCTGACCCCTCCATCACGACGGTGAGCGTTTACTTGCATAGTTATTAATGAGTAGTGATTAATAGTTATCAGCAGTATCGCTTGCGGGAACATCTCGCCAATTGCTAGATGTTCATTGCTGTGTAGATGGCGCGCCTCCAGTATTTCACCACACGGGTGAAATCGGCGCAGAAGGTCGCCACAACGGTTGGCCCGCGAATGCGGTGTTTGCCAACCGGATGCTAGGTGCGACCGGCGTCTCCGACTCCATTGATGGCTATGACCGCTACGGCGGTGCCTGTTTTCGATAACGACTACATGCATGTCGTTATGCGCTAACAGAGTCAGGGACGCTTATGATGTTTTTTGCCGGTACTTACCGGCCTACCAAGGTGTGATTAATGACCTCGACTTCTGTCGCCTCGCCGAGCTTCGGCGACCTGGCTCTTTTGCCTGCTGTTCTTTCTGCTGTTGAATCACAGGGCTATTTAGTTCCCTCGCCGATTCAAGCGCAAACCATCCCTGCGCTGCTTGAAGGCCGCGATATGCTGGGCCAAGCACAAACCGGCACCGGCAAAACTGCAGCGTTTGCATTACCGTTACTGTCACGTTTAGAACTGACTCGCCGCGAGCCGCAAGTGTTGGTAATGGCGCCAACGCGCGAATTGGCTCAGCAAGTAGCTGCCTCGTTTAGTAAGTATGGTCAAAACCTGAAAGGTCTCGAAGTGGCGACCCTATGTGGTGGCCAAGAGTACCGTGAACAGCTGGGCGCCCTTAAGCGTGGCGCGCAAGTGGTTGTCGGTACTCCAGGCCGGATTATCGACCACCTGGATCGCGGTAGCCTGAAGCTTGATGGCCTGTCCGCTCTAGTGCTGGACGAAGCTGATGAAATGCTGCGCATGGGCTTTATCGACGACGTAAAACGCGTGGTTGCCGATACCCCGAAAGATGCTCAGCGTGTGTTCTTCTCGGCCACGCTGCCGGCTGAAATTGAACGCATCGTTAACCGCTATTTGGTTAACCCGGTAAAAGTGGCGATCGAGTCAGGTACCACTACCGGCGAAAACATCGAACAGCGCATTGTACGTGTTGATGGTGGCGCTAAGCTTGAAGCCGTTGCGCGTATTCTTGAAGTCGAGCCGGTCGATGGCGCTATCGTCTTTGTGCGTACCCGTGCCGCTTGTACCACGCTAGTTGAGCAGCTGACTGCCCGTGGTGTTAACGCCGCTGGCCTGTCCGGTGATCTGGACCAGAGCCTGCGTGAGCGTACCATTACGCGCTTGAAGCGTGGCAAAGTCGACGTACTGATCGCCACCGACGTAGCCGCCCGTGGTCTTGACGTATCGCGTATTACGCACGTTATTAACTACGATCTGCCGCAAGATGCAGAAGCCTACACGCACCGTATTGGCCGTACGGGCCGTGCGGGTCGTAGCGGTATCGCGATTACCTTTGCTGGCTTCCGTGAAGCGCGCAAAGTGGGTTGGATGGAGCAGGCAACCGGCCAGAAAATGACCGAAATGCCGCTGCCTGACGAAGCCGCTATTCGCGCTCATCGCGATGAAGTCTTCCATGAGCGCGTGATTGCCTCCTTGACGAAAGGCGCCGAAGAGCAGCGTGCTCTGATTGAGCGTCTGATCGAAGAAGGCCATGACCCGATCGAGCTAACTTGTGCGTTTGCCGCGATGGCGCGTGCTGATGAGCCGCCAATTGGTCGCCTACAGGCACCGCGTAAAGAGAAGCCCTCGCGTGATGGCGCTCCTGCCGGTAAGCCGGGTGCCCGTCGTGAACGCACTGGCGCGCCGACCGAAGGTATGACGCGCTACCGCGTCTCCGTAGGTCATAAAGATGGCGTGAAGCCGGGTCAGTTAGTTGGCGCTCTTGCCAACGAAGGCGGCATTGAAGGCGCGCGTATCGGTCGTATCGATATCCGCAACGCGTTCTCTGTAGTCGAACTGCCGAGCGGCTTGCCCGCAACGATTCTGACCAAGATGGCACGTGCCCGTGTGGCCGGTCGTCCGTTGGAAATCAGCGAAGACAGCGCCCCGGCTGAGCGCGCTCCGCGCCGCCGTCGTGACGAAGGCGATGCGCCGGTTCGTCGTCGCGAACGCGCTTAAGCCTTCGACGTAAGGATTAATCAGCTGCCGCCAAGCGGCCACTGAGAAAATCTCAAACGCCCCCGCTCCTTTACTGGTGCGGGGGCGTTTTTTTGCTACCTTACTCTTCATTCATTGGATTGTTTATTGTCAGGGAGGATGACATGTCTGCACCGCTACACGAATGGAATTTAGCACCTAAGGAAGCGAGGGCGTTACAGACACAGTTGGCGAAGGGGTTAGAAATATCCGACCGCTTGGCCTCTGTGAAGCATATCGCGGGAGTGGATATCGGTTTTGAAGATGGCGGCGAAACAACCCGGGCAGCCGTAGTGTTGCTGGAGTGGGACCCTGCTACCGCGCCCAGTTTAAACGTGGTGGAACAAGTGGTTCATCGTGAGCCCACCCGCATGCCGTATATTCCTGGCCTGCTCTCGTTTCGTGAAATTCCGGCGGCGCTGGGGGCGTTTGAAAAGCTCAGCGTATTACCTGAACTGGTCATGGTCGACGGGCAGGGAATTGCCCATCCACGGCGCTTAGGGGTGGCGGCGCATTTAGGGCTGTGGCTGGATTTACCCACTATTGGGATTGCCAAATCACGCCTATATGGCAAACACGCTGAGGTGGGCGAGCAGCGCGGAGACTGGGTGCCGCTTTACGCGGGGCAAGAAACTATTGGGGCCGTGCTGCGCTCTCGTGCCAAGGTAAAACCGGTGTATGTGTCACCAGGGCATCGCATCACCCTGGAAACGTCGCTTGCCTGGGTGATGCGCTGTTTAGGGCGTACCAAACTGCCTGAACCTACACGGCTTGCCGATCGCTTAGCGTCGAGGCGAGATCAGCGTTAATCGGGGCTATACAAACGCGAGGAAGCGCGTGAGCAGGCTAGCTGCGTCTGATGCATCAGTCACCTTCGCTGATAGGCTTGCAGGGTTCTCACCCTGGTCGCGCAAGATAGCGCGTTGGCGCTCTATATAGGCGCGCATGACGGGCACGCTGAACTCAGGGTGGAACTGTACGCTCCATTGGCGCGGGCCATAGCGCAGCGCTTGATGGGCGTCGTGGCTATTGTGGGCCAGCACAGTGCAGCCGTGAGGCGCCTGCATGACCGACTGCGCATGGGAAAGGTGTGCCGCAAAACTTTCCGGTAACTGACTAAATAGCGGGTCTTGTCGGCCAGCCAGCGTCAGTCGCACCGTATGAGTACCCGACTCGCGGCCTGCTGGGTGGTAATCGCTGACACCGCCAAAAGCGGCGGCCATGAGTTGATGGCCATAGCAAACGCCCAGCATGGGCATATCGTTTGCCAACGCGCCTTGCAGCCATGGTTTAAGTGCTTCGCTCCAGGGTTCTGCATCGCTGACCATGCTGTGCGAGCCAGTGATCAGTATGCCTGCCAAGGTGTCTAGAGCGGGTGGGGTAGGGTTGCGTTGCGCGTCCCATACCTGCACCTCTAAATGCGCAGGCAAGGCAGTACTTAGCTGCTTTTCAAATAGCGTTTCAAAGTCGCCGTACTGGTCGACGACTTCTGGATAAGCATCGCCGGTTTTAACGATTAATACACAGGCCATATCACTCCCTCGGTACGATGAAACGCAAATGTTAAACAAAGGTCTTTCAGGAAGAGCACAAAGGCATGATGATAGCCTACCATGGCCTCCTGGATGGTAAGAATTCATTCGTTATTAACGACATAAGGAAACGACAATGCAACAAATTACCCGTGCGGGCGAGCCGCTGGATGTGGCTGGCACACTGCCTGCTAAAGATCAGGCAGCACCTGAAATGACACTGACCAACACTGAGCTGCAAGACGTTACGCTTGCGACCTATGCGGGCAAGCGTAAGGTGCTTAATATTATTCCCAGTGTGGATACGCCTACCTGCGCGATGTCGACGCGTCGCTTTAACGAACTGGCCTCTAACCTTGCTGACACCGTGGTATTGGTGGTTTCGGCTGATTTACCCTTCGCTGCCAAACGCTTTTGCGGTGCAGAAGGGCTGGATAACGTTGAAACGCTGTCTACTTTCCGTCACCCAGAGTTTCGTGAAGTCTGGGGCGTGGCGTTGTGTAATAACTCGATGGAGGGGCTGTGTGCCCGTGCGGTGGTGGTGCTGGATGCCGATAATCGCGTGCTACACAGTGAGTTGGTCAGCGAGCTGAAAAACGAACCAGATTACGACGCAGCGTTAGCCGTCTTGAGCTGACAGCGGGCGTTTTCTAGCATGACGTCGTGAAGCCGTCACCAGCGCGCGAATCAAGCGCTGCTGGGGGCGGTTGAAAATTAGCCACTCGGGGTGCCACTGCACGCCAATCAAAAATTCATGTTCACGTGACTCGATGCCCTGTACCAAGCCGTCCCGGTCGCGGGCGACAATTTCTATCCCCCTGCCTGCGCCATAAACAGCTTGGTGGTGCAGGCTGTTAACCCGGCACCATGTCACGCCGAGCAACCGGTGTAGCTTACTCGCGCCGACAATATCGACGGTTTTGCGCGGCAGTACCGTACGGCGTCGTTTTAGCCCTTCATGTGTGGTGTAAATATCCGGGTCTAGAGTGCCACCAAGGTGGACGTTGATTAATTGCGCCCCCCGGCAAATACCCAGTACGGGCGTATGCAGCGGAATGAACCGCTCAAGCAGCGCAAGCTCCAATTCATCCCGTGCCGGGTCGAGGCGTACATCCAGCTGCACTTCGCCGCCGTAAAGGTGGGCCTGAATATCATCTCCGCCACCAATGATTAAACCATCTAAATGGTCAGGCTGGTGGCGTGAAGGCGATAACCGCAGCGGTTTGCCGCCATGGCGCCAGACGGCGAACCAATCAAACCACCATGCTAAGTGGCTTTTGCGGTCAGAGGTGGTAATTCCGATAAGCGGCCGAGACATGCAGGTGGTTACTCACTGTGGCAAGAAATAAAGTTGAAAAATGTGAAGTTGAAAATAAGACATTAAAAAATTAGCGCTCACGACGCAGCCAACGGACCAGTTTTTCTTTTACGCGGGTCAGCATCGGTCGGTTATGTTCGGCAATATACTCAGCGCAGCGAGCGAGCAGCACCTCCGAGTTAGCGGCAAGTTTCTCAACTTCCACCCAGCGGTTCCACTCCATTGCCGAGCCCCAACCCGGTTGGGAAAGTTGGGCGTTGGGTAAGCGATAGTGAAAAGTGGGACGTGGTTTCGTGAGCTGAGCATGTAGCAACTCATGGCCATGGTCAGGGCGCAGATAAGCAAACAGCGGCAACATATCCAGCTCACGGTTGCGCGTTGGATTATGATGCAGGTAGTCGTCAATCAAGGTATCCAGATCAGGTGAGTAGCGGCTATCCAGGACCTTTAGCGCGTATGCTTTGTGAAAGGGGTTGGCATGGGGCAGCACCTCGCGGGTAATATCGACTTTAATTTCATCGCGCAGCCATCCGGCAAGTAATAAATACGCGCGCAGCATGGCAAGCAAATAGTCGGCATCAAAGCGCTCTACTTCAGGGTTTAGATGCAACCCGAACCCATACATCAAGCTAGCATCGGTGCCCTTGGCGCCGTGCTCTCGCAGTGCTTCAAACAGCGCGTCTAAATCTTCAAGTTCATTCCAGGGCACCGGCGGGCAAACAATTTCGGTAGGCACTAGGCCAGTGACCATATCACCAATCAGTTCGCGGGTTTTTTGATGGAACTGGATGCGTCGTTGGTGCTGGTGGCGCGCCCACTCGCTGTCTTGAGCGTTAGGGTCTTCCAGTAGGGCTTTGTCAGGGTGAGCGTACTGAGTGTCGAGTTCAATGCCAAATTCGCCCCAGCGGGTATTCTCTACTAGTAGCCGATGAGGGCTTACCACGTTAAGCTCCCCGCCAAACAGTTCACGTACGATCATCGCCGTGTCTCGAGGTGGCAGGCCAGCAAATTCAATTTCGACGCCAACCTGCCGGATATTCCCATGACTGTTTAAGCGGTTAGGTGGAGCTTGTAGCGTCATCTCGGCATCCTTGAGGTGAACGTTTAAGCATCCAGCCTATCATAGTCACGCGTTGAGGCTGAGTGCATTCCTAAGGGCTATAAACTAAAGCGGCGGTAAACGGTAAGCAGGACGCCATTCAGATTAATATTCAGGAGTAAGGCGTGCGACAGCACTGGTTAATTAGCGCGGTAATGGGCGTTGTCTTGTTTGTATTGGCAAGCCTACTACTGACGAGCATGGCAATCACGCAGGCCCAGGCGCAAGTGGTGTCAATACCCGGTTTGGGCGGTGGCTCTGAGGAGCAGGAGGTTGAGGTCAGCGGCGAAGAGTTCCAGGCCTCGTTAACTGATGTCATCACCATGCTTGAAAACGAGGAGCGGCGCACTGAGCTGCTCACGTCGCTGCGCGAGCTGCAGGTAACCGCAGATGCTGCCACCGAAGACGAGGGCGTGGTGCGCCAAGGGCTGCTGGGTGCCCTCGCCGATACGCTAAGCGACCTTGGCGATCAGGCGCAGGCAGGTGACTCACCGGTTGATCAATGGGCGCGCCAGCTGGTTCAGGGGGCGGACGATTTACGCGCCCTGAACGACGATGCCGACCAAGGCGAAGCCATTCGTGCGGTTGCTGAAGGAGCTGTCCTGGCCCTGATTTGGATCGGGCTGCTGGTGGTAATGATTGCTTTCGGGCGCATGGTCGCTACCCGCCGAGAGTGGCCGCTGGATCTGCCTCGTGACCCCAAAGCCTGGTTAATGGCTGTGCACTTCTTACGCCGTATGCTGCCCTGGGCGTTGGCGTTTGCCTTCACGCTTGGAATTGGACAAGTGCTTCCGGACAGCCCAGGGCGAACGCTGGTGCTGGTGGTGGCCTATATCTGCCTATGCGGGCGGGCGCTGTCGGTGGTGTTTGAAACGGTCATCGCCTTCTTTAGTCGCGGCCACCGGTTTACGGCGGTTCAATTACTTCAGCAGCATGCCCTGCGTGGGATGTTTGTGATTGGTGCGTTGATTGCGCTTGGCGATGCGGTCAACTCAACCCGCTTGGTTGAAATGCTGGGCAGCGAACTGTCGAGCTTGGTCTCGGTGCTTTCCAACATGCTGGCGGCGCTGCTTTCAGCGCGGTTTATTCTTAAATTCAAACGCCCTGTGCGTCATTTGATTTGCAACCGACCGTTTAAACAACGCCGTGACGCCAGCACTGCGGTTGAGATGATCCGCTCGCTGGGTGGGCTATGGCACATTCCCGCGCTGCTACTGGTGAGTGGTTCACTACTGGCGATTTTTATTACCGTTGGCGATGTCGGCACTGCGCTGGCGCGCTCAATTATCTCTGCCAGCCTGCTGGTCCTTACGCTGGTAGTGACCGGGCTGCTGCGCCGCCAAGCGGAGCGGATGGGCAAGCGCCGTCATCGTCATCGTCAGAGCCAATACCGTAAACGCTTAGAGCGTTTCGGCTTTGTCCTCGCCCATATTTTTGCATGGATGGTATTTGCCGAGCTCTCGATGCAAGTGTGGGGCAGTTCGTTCTTTGGTCTGGGCCAACAAGCAGTCGCCAGTGCCCGCATTGGGCAAGCGCTGGTCAGTCTTGGCGCCACGGTGCTGTTGGCGTGGCTGGTGTGGATTTTTGCCGACACCGCCATTCAGCGGGCGCTTACCTCGTCGGCACGCTCGCGGGGGCGGCGGGTCAACCAGGCCCGGGCGCAAACCATCACGCCGATGATTCGCAACGTCATCTTTGTGACTATCTTGATTATTGCCGTCATCGCCGGCTTGGCGAACTTGGGTGTTAACGTGACACCGCTGTTAGCCGGTGCTGGTGTGATTGGTCTAGCGATTGGTTTTGGTGCCCAAACATTAGTGCAGGATTTAATCACCGGCATCTTTATTTTGATCGAAGATTCGCTGGCGGTAGATGACTTTGTGCAGATCAATAACCACATGGGCACGGTCGAGGGGCTGACGCTGCGCACGGTTCGCCTTCGCGACTTGGACGGGATCGTGCATATCATTACCTTTAGCCGCATTGAGTCGATTCATAATATGTCTCGGCAGTTCGGCATTGCGCTGATGCGTATCCGTATTCCGTTTGATATGAAAATCGACGATGCCATTACGCTGATGCAGGAAACCGCGCAGGAGCTGCGCCGTGACCCGATGATGCGTCACTACATCTGGTCACCACTGGAGATGCAGGGGGTTCAGGGGTTTGAAGATGGCTGCCCCATCCTGCGTATGCGTTTTCGCACCGCGCCAGAAATGCAGTGGGATGTTTCGCGGGCGTTTAACTTGCTGCTCAAACAGCGCATGGAAGCTCAAGAGATTGACCTGGGTGTGCCGCGGCTCAGCATCAGTATGGAATCGCGCTCAGAAGACCGCATGGAGGCGACTGCGGGCACGTCGTTTTCGCTGGACAATGGTGCACCAGAAAGTGAGCAGGGTGAGTCAGACGCTGAGCAAGAAAGCGAAACAAACACAGACGATCATAAGAAACCCGCACCACCGAAGCCGGCACCCCGCCCAACCAAGGCAGAAATACGGCGCGATGAGCAGGCGCGCAAGCACGATGAAACGCCTAATCGCGCCGCGTCACACCGGCAAAAGCCCCCAGCACAAGGCAAGCCCCAGGCCGATACCTATGCCAGTACCGGCGGAGAACACGGCGATGAGTAACCACGGCCCGCGTAAGCGGCGCCAACGGTTATACAAAGAGACCGCGTGGTTAACGCGGTCAACCAGTTCGTCGTGACGCGAGATTGCATGATCGGGAGGCAGCGAAAAGTCATTCGCCACATCGCCTTGCCAGTGAGCGCCGTGGCTGAGTCCTAAGCGTGCGCGTAACCTGCCAATATCACTCTAATCACAGCAGCTCAAAGGGTGAAAAACGGGCAGTGGACATTTCCTAGCTCCACAGATGAAGAGGCGGCAGTGATCTTGTGCAGCGCCATGATTATGTTAGCCATGGTATATCATCACGTTAGACAAAGGAGTAGGAGATTGGTGGGTTGATCAACGTTGAGCGTAAAAACAGCTTTCAGCTGCGTCTTACCCGTCGGCTCAAGGAAGAGACGTCGCATAACCTCGACGTCTATCTCTTTGTGCCTGGCGAGCTGGGCCTAAGTACTCAGCTTATCTCAGAGGAGGCTTTTTATCATGCCGCCATTCATGTATCGCGCACTTACTACAGTGACGAATACCTGCTGCCACTGGTGCATAGTCGGTTGGCCAGTCGCAATCGCCTGGGGAGTGACTCTTACCGGTTGAGTTTGAGCCTATACGCCTATCAATACGTGGAAGCGATGGAGCGCACCACGCAAGCGATGTTAGTAAGCGCCAATAAGTTACGTCATACCCGCCAACAACAGCGGGAAGAGAGTAGTGAAGAGCAAGAAAGTGCGGTTGCCTTACGTGACCAACTGCATGAAATGATCGACTTGAGTGACGGAATCCTCAAGCGCCTGCGACGCAATCAGCCGGATGACGAAAGCTTCAAAAAATACTTCGCCAATATTGATAACTACCTCTCCTGGTTTACCGAACAGCAATTACTGGCGTTAGTAGCGCATATGCCACGTGGTGGTGAGTTTACTGAGATTCGTCGACGCTTTATCAGCGTGTGCCACCGGGAGGATGAACATCGCCGCGAACAGCAATACAACGCCGAGCGAGTAATGGCGGACCCGACGCGCATGTCGAACAAAATGCGCCTACTGCGGCGTTTGATTGAACATCCGATTACGCTAAAGCAAGAGGCATTGGAATTGGGCGGCGGCGAGCAGAAAGCGGTCAAAGCCCTGGCCACGGCGGTGGTAATGGGGTTTGTGACATTAGGCGTGCTGCAGTTACGTAGCGCGTTAGGGGATCTTTCTGCGCTATTCGTGTTAGCCATGGCGCTGCTCTACGCCATGCGTGAAGTTTTTAAGGATGATTTGCGCAACACCCTTTGGCGCTTGCTGCGCAAAGGCCGTCCTAAGTGGCGTCGCCAGTATCTAGACCCCACGCGAAATGCCGTGGTGGGTCGCCAGCTGGAGTGGTTTGACTACAAGCGCTTCGCTTCGCTGAGTGATGACATCCAACAATTGCGCCGTCGCAAGGTGGCCCAGCGGGAAGAGGTAGTGCTGCACTACCGCTCAAGTTCACGTATGTCACCCACGCGCTTTTTAAGCGGCTATGAGCATACGCGCGAAACACTGAATTTGGATATTTCCATGCTCACGCGGCTAATGAGTAAAGGGAAGCACCACATCTATCGGCTTAAAGATGGCCAAGCAGTGCGTGAAAGCGTCGAACGCCGCCACCTGTTTAATCTGGTGATTCGTGAAACGGGCAGTGAAGACACGCCCTACCTTGCCCGCTGGAAAGTCGTGGTAAGTCGCTCAGGCATTGTTGATGTGGAGAAAGTGGAAGAGAGTAGTGCCACAGCGGCGAACAAACCAACCGGTAAGCAGGCATAAAGCTGCGCTAGATCAAATTAGTCTCAATGCGTTCTTTTAGATAGCCAGCCGGCATAGGCAAATTTCCAGTAGCGAACTAGGCTCAAAGAGAAGGCAGGGCGAACTGCCACTGCGGCTTAGCCTTAACGAATCAGTCTGAACGAACCAGCCTCAACGTGTCAGATTTAAGTCCAAGGGCGAGTTGCGTAAGGCTGATTTAAAGGGGACTAGGCGCCAGGAGAAGAGCCATGCAAGCTATTGATATCATGACACCCAAAGTGGTGAGTGTGGGACCCGATACGGAAGTGCGTGACATTGCGCAACTGCTGCTTAAACACCGTATCAGCGCTGTGCCTGTCGTCGATGGCGATCACCGGGTGATCGGCATTGTCAGTGAAGGCGATTTGATGCGCCGGGTAAAAGATGACAGTGACCACGGTCACTCATGGTGGTTATCGCTATTTACGGGCGGCAAGGATGCTGGCGACTATGTCAAGACGCATGGTCGTAAAGCCCACGAAGTGATGACGCCAGATCCACTGACCGTGGAAGAGAACACGCCACTGCATACCATTGCGCGAATGCTGGAAAAGCACCACATCAAACGTGTACCCGTCGTGCGTGAAGGTAAGTTGGTGGGGATCGTCAGCCGCGCTAATCTGCTGCAAGGAATTGCCAATGCGGCGGTAGCGCCGACTCAGTCACCCTCGGACGATCGACAAATTCGTGAGGCTATTCTCAAAGAGGTTGAGAATAATACCGGCGTACAAGTCGAAGGCATTAGCGTGATTGTGGATGGCGGTGCTGTAGAGGTCTGGGGGCTAGTCGAGTCGCTTGAGCAGAAGCAGGCGGTGACGGTCGCAGCAGAAAATGTGGCTGGGGTAACTCGCGTCGAAAACCATCTAGGGATGATGCCGCGGGGCGTGGGGTATATGTGACCTTCAGCCCGCTATTTTAATAGCGGGCTTTTCCTTCCTTACTCTCTTAAGCACTCTCTTAAACACGCTCTTAAACCACTGCTTTAATCGCCTGCTCTAAGCTGTTCACGCTGCGCTCTGTGTGGTGCAGCTTATCTAGGCCAAACAGGCCTATGCGGAAGGTTTGGAAGTTATCGCCTTCATCGCACATTAACGGCACACCGCCCGCTACTTGCACGCCCGCTTGGGCAAGTTTGCCCACTAAGCCGCTATCGTCGCTATAGCACACCACCACACCCGGTGCTTCAAAGCCTTCCGCAGCCACGCTCACAAAACCGTGGCGCTTAAGCATGGCACGGACTTCACGGCCAATCGCTTGCTGCTCCTCTTTCACCTTGGCAAAGCCGTAAGAGCGGGTCTCCTGCATGATATCCCGCAACTGCCGCAGCGCATCGGTAGGCATCGTGGCGTGGTAGGCGTGCCCGCCGTTCTCATAGGCTTGCATGATGCTGTGCCACTTGCCCAGGTCGCAGGCAAAGCTGTTGCTCTGGGTGTCACTCAAGCGCTGCGTGGCGCGCTCTGAGAGCATGACCATGGCGCAGCAGGGCGAACCGCTCCAGCCTTTTTGCGGCGCACTTACCACCACATCAATGCCCAGTGCCTGCATATCCACCCACAGGGTGCCAGCGGCAATGGCGTCTAACACAAACAGGCCGCCTACCTCGCGAGTGGCCTTGGCGAGCGCTTGAATATAGTTATCTGGAAGCAGCAAACCAGCGGAGGTTTCGACTTGCGGGGCGAACACCACGGCAGGTTTTTCGCTACGAATTTGCGCCACGGCCTCATCAATGGGAACCGGCTGGAAAGGCGAATGCGAGTCATCGGCATTCAGGCGTAGCGCCTTAAGCACCGTGTGCTGGTCGGTTAAACGGCCCATCTCGATAATTTGCGTCCAGCGGTAGCTAAACCAACCGTTGCGGATGACCAATGTTTTCTGATCAACGGCAAACTGCCGCGCGACGGCTTCCATACCAAAGGTGCCGCTGCCGGGAACGATGATGGCCGAGTGAGCGTTGTAGACCTCTTTCAGCGTGGCCGATATATCGCGCATCACACCTTGAAATTGCTGCGACATATGGTTCAGCGAGCGGTCCGTGTAGACCACTGAGTACTCAAGCAAGCCGTCAGGGTCGACGTTGGGCAGTAAACCAGCCATGGCGTTCTCCAAATAAATACAGTGCTCTCATCGGCACACTTCATCAAAAATATACAGTGGCTGCTAAGAGTACGAGCAATATATGCACAAAACCAGCCCGAGTGGGGCTGGTTTTGAAAGCCAAGCGGGCTGACTTAGCGTGGCGGCAACTGCTCTGGCCCAAAGGCGTCGGGCAGCAGCGTTTCCATGGTGTAGGTTTTCATCAATTCGCCACTGCCGGAAAGAACCTTGATTTGTGTCTCTGGGGTCGCGAACTCACGAATCCGCTGACGGCAGTCGCCGCAGGGCGTGCAGAGGTGATCGCCAGGGCCCATCACGTAGACAGTGGCCAATTGGCGCTGCCCGGCAGTGATCATGGCGGAAATGGCCGAAGCTTCGGCGCAGAGACCTTTGTAGTGCGCCACCTCCACGTTAGTGCCCGCAAACTGATGACCGTCAGGGGTTACCATCACAGAGGCCACCGGGTGCGCGGAGTAGGGCACATAGGCGTTAGCCCGCGCGCTTAACAACGTTTGAACGATCTGTTCTGATACCTGTTCCATCACTTTTCCTTTTGGCAGCTTCAACGCGCTCTTTTCAACGTTCTAAGCGCGGGCAGCGTCGTCGCGAAGTACTGTGTCCAGGGCAATCAACATCATGTCGTCAAACGTGGTTTGACGATCGGCGCTGGAGAGCGAGTCGCCTTTCAGGATGTGATCCGACACGGTGCAGATGGTCATGGCGCGGGCGCCGAACTCAGCGGCGACGCCGTAAAGACCTGCGGCTTCCATCTCGACGCCGACAATGCCGTAGCGTTTGAGCATTTCAGCCATGTCGGTTTGCGGGTTGTAGAACAGGTCCGCTGAGAACATATTGCCCACTTTGACCGGCACATTCTTGGCCTTAGCGGCAGCAACCGCGTGCTGGGTCAGTTCAAAGTCGGCAATGGCGGCGAAGTCGTGGTCGTTAAAGCGCATACGATTGACCTTGGAGTCGGTGCTGGCGCCCATGCCGATGACCACATCGCGCACGTTGACATCGTCGCGCACCGCGCCGCAGGAGCCCACGCGAATCAGCGATTTAACGCCGTAGTCGGTGATCAGCTCTTTGGCGTAGATGGAGACCGACGGAATGCCCATGCCGTGGCCCATCACGGAAATCTCGCGGCCTTTATAGGTGCCGGTATAACCAAACATGTTGCGCACGTCGTTGACTTGGCGAACGTTCTCCAGGTAGGTGTCGGCGATGTATTTGGCGCGCAGCGGGTCGCCGGGCATCAGGACGGTATCAGCGAAATCGCCCATCTCGGCATTAATATGCGGTGTAGCCATGTAACGCTCCCATATCAATAATTTAACGGTCCGAATAAACCCTAGGCGGGGGCGCTGTGAACCCTTCCCTGGGCGCTACTTTCGCCATCCATGGCGAAAGACCCCCGCTACGGGTTGATTCTGACCTTGCACGATCTTGTGCTGGTGGTTTGTCACTCGCCTTTAAGCGGCTTCGGGAAGAAAACTTTTGCCATCGGCCATGGCCGGTAGCAGGAAAAAGTCGGCCAGGGTTTGGCCAATATCGGCAAAGGTGCCGCGCTCACCCAGCGAGCCGGGTGTAAAGCCGGGGCCGTGTACCAGGATGGGGATATACTCGCGGGTGTGCTCGGTGCCTTGCCAGCTGGGGTCGCAGCCGTGATCGGCGGTGAGAATCAGCAGATCATCTTCGCTTAGCGCCGCCAGCAGCTTAGGCAGCTTGGCGTCGAAATCTTCCAGCGCGGCAGCATAGCCCGGCACGTCTCGGCGGTGGCCATAGACCGAGTCAAAATCGACAAAGTTGGTCATGATCATGGCGCGCTCGCCTTCGTCGCGTTGGCCAGTGCGCTCGATCTCGTTGAGCGTGGCGTCCATCAGCGCGTCGTGGCCGCTGGCTTTTACCTTGTGGGTAATGCCGCAGTGGGCGTAGATATCGGCAATTTTACCAATCGAGACCACTTCACCGCCGGCATCATCAAGCTTTTGCAGCACGGTGGGCGAGGGCGGCTCAACGCTGTAGTCGCGGCGGTTGCCGGTGCGGGCGAAGGTGTTACTGTCTTCGCCGATAAACGGACGCGCAATGACGCGGCCAATGTTGTAAGGCTCTAGCAGCTCGCGGACGGTTTCGCACAGCTTATAAAGCCGTTCAAGGCCGAAATGCTCTTCGTGAGCGGCGATCTGAAACACCGAATCCGCCGAGGTATAAACGATGGGTTTGCCGGTGGCTATGTGCTCTTCACCCAGGCGAGCGATGATCTCGGTGCCCGAAGCGTGGCAGTTGCCAATCACCCCAGAGAGGTCTGCTTCCTGGACGATGGCGTCGAGCAGCTCAAGGGGGAAACTGTCGGTTTTATCCAGAAAGTAGCCCCAGTCAAAGCGTACCGGCACGCCGGCAATTTCCCAGTGGCCGGAGGGAGTATCTTTGCCGCTGGAAATCTCTTTGGCGTGGGCGTAAGCCCCTTCCAGACTTTCCGGCAGCGTGACGCCTTCGGCAACGCTGCCTGTGGCATCGCGGTGGGCGTGAAACAGCCCCAGCTTGGCCATGTTGGGCAGCTTGAGTGGCCCTGAACGATTGGCGGTATCCGCTTCGCCACGGGCGCAAGCGGCGGCGATATGGCCCAGGGTGTCGGAGCCTTCATCGCCGAAGGTCACGGCGTCCGGGGCGGCGCCAATTCCAAAGGAATCGAGGACTATTACAATCGCGCGGCTCATAAGGCTTCTCCACGGAAGGTGTCTTGTAGCAGGGTGTCGGCACTGGCAGCGCCTTCGCCAATCGTAAACGCCGCGCGCAGCTGCTCGGCGGCACGCTCGGCGGCGGCGTCACTGCGGGCGTGCACCATGGCAATGGGGCGCTGGCTATCCACGCTCTCGCCGATTTCGACGATGTTAGTGAAGCCAACGCTGTGATCGACGCTGGCGTCGTTACGCAGGCGGCCACCGCCTAGTTCCACCACGCTCATGCCTACAGCGCGGGTATCAATACGCTGGACCACACCTGCTTGCTCGGCATACACGGGTTTAATGACGTCGGCCTTGGCCAGGTAGTGATCTGAGCGCTCCATAAAGTCGCTGGGGCCGCCGAGTTCGCGCACCATACGGGCGAACACTTCCGCGGCAGCGCCGGAGGTCAGCGCTTTCTCAAGCTTAGTTAGTGCTTCTTCACGTGAGTCAGCGAGCTTGCCGGCGATCAGCATCTCTACCGCCAGCTCGCGAGTGACTTGCATCACGCGGCTGTTGGGGCGGTCGCCGCGCAGTAGAGCCAGTGTCTCGACGATTTCAACGGCGTTACCGGCGCAGGGCGCTAGCGGCTGGCTCATATCGGTAAGCAGGGCAGTGGTGGGCGTACCCGCTTGGGTGGCCACATTGGCAATGCTTTTGGCCAGTTCGCGGGACTTTTCCGGCGTAGGCATAAAAGCGCCACTACCGACTTTAACGTCCATCACCAGCGCATCCAGCCCGGAGGCCAGCTTCTTGCCTAGAATAGAGGCGGTAATCAGCGGAATCGATTCCACCGTGGCGGTCACATCACGCACGCCGTAGATGCGCTTGTCGGCAGGTGCCAAATCACCGGTTTGGCCGATAATTGCCACGCCGGTGGATTTCACCACCTCGCGGAAACGCTCTGGTGCGGGGTAGGGGTTGTAGCCGGGGATCGATTCGAGCTTATCCAGTGTGCCGCCGGTATGGCCCAGGCCACGCCCGGAAATCATCGGTACGAAGGCGCCGCAGGCGGCGACCCAGGGGCCGAGTACCAGCGAGACCAAGTCGCCTACACCGCCAGTGGAGTGCTTATCGACAATCGGGCCAGGCAGGTTCAAATCGCTCCACTGCATCACATGGCCGGAGTCACGGGTCGCGGTGGTCAGCGCAACGACTTCTTCACGGCTCATGCCGTTGAGAAACACCGCCATGGTGAAGGCGCCAATCTGGGCGTCGCTGATGCGGTCATCGGCAATGCCCTGCACAAACGCTTTGATCTCTTCCGCGGGCAGCAGCTGGTTATCACGCTTAAGGCGAATCAGCTCCTGGGGCAGCAACGCGTGTTGGGTTGCATTGGCAGACATTAGTAACCTCCTTGGCCTTGGGGTGCCGCGCTGGTGCTGCCGGTCAACGTAGCTAGCAGATTGCCCAGCAGGCTAGAGGCCCCAAAGCGGAAGTGCGCGGGGGTTACCCAGCCTTGGCCCATAATATCGTTGGCAAGGGCTAGATATTCCGCCGCGTCTTCGGCGGTTTTGACGCCACCTGCTGCTTTAAAACCAACGTCTTGGCCACTGGCCTTGATGGCCTTGAGCATAATCTCGGCGGCTTCCAGCGTAGCGTTAACGGCTACTTTGCCGGTCGAGGTTTTAATAAAATCAGCGCCGCCTTCAATAGCGAGTTCGCTGGCGCGTTTAATCAGCGCGGGCTCTTTAAGCTCGCCGGACTCAATAATCACTTTGAGCAGCGCTTGGCCAGCGCAGGCCGCTTTGCACATTTCAACCAGCTCAAGGCCGGTCTCTTCGTCGCCTGCCATCAACGCGCGGTAGGGAAAGACCACATCAACTTCATGGGCGCCGGAGGCAACCGCATCGCGGGTTTCACGGGCGGCAGCCATAATGTCGTCGTCGCCGTTGGGGAAGTTGGTGACCGTGGCAATTTTAACTTGGTTATCGAGCTTATGCGCGGTAAGCGCGCGCTGGGCAGTAACGATAAACTGCGGGTAGACACAAACGGCAGCAGGGGTGCCAAAGGGCGTTTTTACCTGCTGACACAGCGCTTCGATGGTGCTGTCGGTGTCGCTATCGTTCAGGCTCGTTAGATCCATGAGGGTGAGTGCTTGGCGGGCGGCTTGGGCAATATGGGGGGAG
This sequence comes from Vreelandella glaciei, assembly GCF_013415125.1. GTDB lineage: Bacteria > Pseudomonadota > Gammaproteobacteria > Pseudomonadales > Halomonadaceae > Vreelandella > Vreelandella glaciei. The sequence goes on from NZ_JACCDE010000009.1 coordinate 84,364, forward strand.
GCGGTCGCAGTCATGGAGTTCTCACAAATCAGTAAAAGATAAAAACGGGCACTGCGGATAAAGCCGCAGTGCCCGTCACCTTCAGTAAACCCCGCTGCGTTAAGCAGTGGCGTTACTTAGGGCAATAAAGAAGCCAGCAATTGAGGCCGACATCAAGTTGGACAGTGTACCGGCCAATACGGCTTTGACACCAAAGCGGGCAATCTCTTTACGGCGAGTCGGTGCAATGCTGCCCAGGCCACCCAGCAAAATCGCAATGGAGGAGAGGTTAGCAAAGCCACACAGCGCGAAAGAGAGGATCGCCATGGTGTGCGGTGTCATCATCTGACCTGTCGCCGCCACCACCTGTTCCCCATCAATGTAGGGCGCTAGGTTGATATAGGCGACAAATTCGTTGACCACCAGTTTTTGACCGATGAACGAGCCGGCCAGCGTAGCTTCTTCCCAGGGTACACCTAAAAGGAACGCCAGCGGGGCGAACAGCCAGCCCAAGATTAGTTCCAGGCTAAGGGAGTCAAAGCCCATCCAGCCGCCAACGCCGCCGAGAATGCCATTAATCAAAGCGATTAAGCCGATGAAGGCGAGCAGCATGGCGCCCACGTTGGCGGCCAGCATTAAGCCCGAGGTAGCGCCGGAGGCCGCCGCATCCAGCACGTTGGCGGGCTTATCTTCCTGGGCTTCAATTTCTTCTTCAACCTTGGAAACGCTGTCGCTATCGGACACATCCTGGGTTTCCGGCATGATCAGCTTGGCGAACAGCAACCCGCCCGGTGCCGCCATAAAGGAGGCTGCTACCAAATACTCCATGGGAATACCCAGCGCGGCGTAACCCGCCAAGACTGAACCGGCGACCGACGCCAGACCACCACACATCACCGCAAACAATTGCGACGGCGTCATGCGGGCGATAAACGGACGCACCACCAGCGGCGCTTCGGTTTGCCCGACGAAGATATTGGCCGTTGCAGAGAGTGATTCAGTACGCGAAGTGCCTAGTGCTTTCTGTAGTGCGCCACCCAGAATGCGAATGACCCACTGCATAATACCGATGTAGTAGAGCACGGCGATCAGCGAGGAGAAGAAGATAATCACCGGCAGTACTTTGATGGCAAACACAAAGCCGACGTTATCCACATCGGCTAAGCCGCCGAACAGAAAGCCGATACCGTCATTGGCATACACCAAAATTTGGCTAACGCCAGAGGAGATGGCCTGCAGCACCGCCTGACCGAAGGGCACGTAAAGTACAAAGGCACCGATACCCGCCTGGATAGCAAAGGCGCCCAGCACGGTACGCAGCCGGATCGATTTACGGTCGTAAGAGAAGATCAGGGCAATGGCCACCAGAGTGACCATACCCACCAAGCTCATAAGGAGTGTCATAGGGGGATCCTTCGCGTCAGCGCGTAAGTAACGTTTTTATAGACAGTAACGCGTTTAAAGTAAGTTGAGCTTGACGGAGTAGATCATCGCATTCTGATAATCATTGGGGGTGCCCAACTTGTTATCAGAGTAGCGATACTGAATACCGGTGGTGATCAATTCACTCGGATGCCACCATAGGCTCAGTGCACCGTTGGTGCCTACACTGCCTGCTGTATCGCCAACGTAATTTTGCTCCAGATAATCGTCATCACGGCCAAACGTTTGCTCGTGCCAGTTGGTGACGCTGAAGTTCTGGTTGAGCGCCGAGAAATCATACCCCGCGACCCAGCCAGCCATGAAGCCGTTCATGCCGGTATAGCTGTTACTTTGCACCCGCGCCGCGCCAATAAAGGGTTTAAACCACAGGCCGTTATCGAAGGTGGTGCGGTAGCCTAAACCCAGAATCTGATCCTGCTCGCGGCTTTCGTACCCGTAATCACGGAAGTCGTAAAGGTGGGCATAAATCGACAGCGGGCTGTCGCCCAGATAAATGTGCGAGGTTATTTTACCCGCGGTTCGGAAGTTGTCTTGGCCACCGCTGGACTCATCGAACTGGTCATTGGTGGGGTTCTCGAAATCAAAGAAGCCGTAAAATTCGCCCCAGCTAAAGCCAGCGCCGCCTTCAATTTCGAGAAACATAAAGTCGCTTTTCGCCGCGTTAGAGGCGGTGCGTGCTTCGGTGCCGTTCGACCAATCGAGATAGTTGACCGAGACATTGGCAAACGACCACAGCCGGTCAAGCGGGTGGGGCTGAGCGTCGTCTGCAAATGCTGGAGTGACTAGGGCAGTACTTGTCAGTAAAGCGCCAGCACTAAGGGTGACAAGCGATGAAGAGCGAGTGTGTTTTCGAGCAGTCATGTAAGCCTCAACGGGGGTTGTCGCGGAGCCATTTGAGTGTGGCTATCCGTGGTTATAATCGTGCGGGCTGGCGTTAATGTTAAAATTATAACATTTAGTGTTATTTTTCTAACGCTGATTTGCAAGTATTGTCACATCAACGCTATTTAAATGTCATATCGCTATCGTAAGCATCACGAATAGCGTTAATGGTCGCTGTTCCAGTGGAAATTCCGTCGCTGCTCGCTCAGCATAGAAACGCAACAAGAGGCAGCATGAAGGCTTATGTTGCGCTAATCACAACAAGAGGGGTTGATAAGGAGATGCCCACCATGAATGGCCGCAGCGCTCAGCGCCTTGCCAAACTTCAGGAAGCGCTAGCCAGTGGCGGCACTCTTCATCTGCGCGATGCTGCAGAGCTGTGCGATGTATCGGAGATGACCATCCGCCGCGATCTCACTACCCAGCCTACTGCGATGAGCCTGCTGGGCGGGCGCTTGGTGATGGCGAACTATCCTGGTGTCACTCCGATTTACGACTTAACCGAGCAGCAGGCTAGCCACTATCAGGCGAAGTATCGCCTTTGCCAGCGAGTACTCGCCTTTATTGAAGAGGGCGATACGCTGTTTATTGACTGTGGCTCGACGCTGATTCCGTTGCTGAGTCAGTTAAGTCACTTTCGTGAACTGACGGTGGTGACCTATGCACTCAACGTCGCCAATGCCGTTGCCGCCTTGCCCAACGTACGCCTTGTGCTACTGGGCGGGTTGTTTTATGCCGCTTCACAATCATTTGGCAGCGACAATATGGCCGCCGCCATTGAACGATTGGGCATCAATAAAGCATTGATTTCCGCGGCGGGGGTGGATTTGGAGCGCGGCGTAAGCTGTTTCCACTTTCACGAAGTAGCGCCTAAACAGGCCGCCATTGCCACCGCGATGCAGCGCTTGCTGGTAGTGGATGCCAGCAAGTTTGGCGTGGTGCGACCGGCTTATTTCGCAGCCCTAAATGATTTTGATGTAGTTGTTACCGACGAAGAGGGTGCGCCGCAACTGCTAGGGGGACATGGTCGCGATGTGCCAGTGGTAACCGTGGCGTAGAGGTTTTTCGCTTGCCTATCCCCGTCAATAGCTTGGGTGCGGCAATGCGCCACTTCTTTCATGATCTAGATCAATAGAAAATACTTTCGTCTTACTTGCTGTTGCTTTTAAAGCTTAGGCGAGCAAGACCCGCCGCTGTTCCCACTTGGCGGCGCATATTCTTCCCGGAGCAGTGACGCTCAGTGCACTACGCATGTTCTTGTGCTCGTAGGAGCATGTTTTGGGAAGAGTATGGGGTGATAGTTAGCCTGCTATATAGAGGCTAGTGTTTATTGAACATTTCACGAGATCACACCATGCAACGACGCTCTCTATGGCGCAGGCGAGGCACTTTGGTGCTCCTTGCGCTGTGTCTGTTTCTGGCAGGCTGTAGTTCGGCCCTGTTAGACCCGAAAGGCCAAGTTGGTGCTGAGCAGCGCTCGCTGATCCTCACCTCCTTTGGCTTGATGTTGATTGTCGTCATTCCTGTTATTGCGATGACGCTGCTATTTGGCTGGCGGTATCGGCGTAGTAACAGCGTAGCGAAATACCTGCCTGACTGGGCACACTCCAACGCAATTGAAGCGGTGATCTGGATCGTGCCCTGCGCGATTATCGCGGTGCTTGCGCTGTTGACCTGGAAAACATCGCATAGCCTGGATCCACACAAGCCGTTGGAAAGCGACGTAGCGCCGATTGAGATTCAGGCGGTGGCGTTAGATTGGAAATGGTTGTTTATCTATCCCGAGCAGGGCGTGGCGAGCGTTAATGAAGTAGCCTTTCCCGTCGACACTCCAGTGCGCTTTCGCGTTAGCTCGGGTTCGGTCATGAATGCCTTCTTCATTCCCCATCTTGGTAGCCAAATCTACGCCATGGCGGGCATGGATAACGATGTTTATCTGATTGCCGATGAAATGGGCAGCTACCCAGGTCGCTCTACCAATTACAGTGGCGCGGGCTTCTCGGGTATGACCTTTGAAGCCAAGGTGACTACCCCCGGCGAGTTTGATGACTGGGTTGAAACCGTGCGCGGTGCCTCTGAAACGCTGACTTACCCTGAAGGCTACGAAGCGCTGGCGGAACCTAGCGAATCGCACCCAGTAGAGTACTTCTCTGCGATCTCACCAGCCCTATACGAAAGCATTTTGAAAAGCTTTCACACGGGCGGTGAGCACGAGATGGACAGCGATCACTCAATGGGCAGCGACCACGCTGACTCTTCCGATGGTGATAACGCACCTAGCACCCATCAAGCGGCCGCATCTGGTCACCACACCGATAACCATGCTAATCAGGATCATGCTATGCGCACACATCCTGCTAGCGTTGAAGCAGGGGGTTAAGCCGTGTTTGGAAAACTCAGTTTAGAATCCATTCCCTACCACGAGCCGATTATTATGGTCGTGGCGGCCGTTATGGCCATTGGTGGGATAGCGCTGTTTGGTTTAATAACGTACTACCGTAAATGGGGCTGGCTGTGGAACGAGTGGTTTACCTCTGTTGACCACAAAAAGCTCGGTATCATGTACTTCATCGTCGCGCTGGTCATGCTGTTACGTGGCTTCTCCGATGCGATTATGATGCGTACCCAACTGGCCATGGCCGCCGGGGGCGCAGCGGGCTATTTACCGCCTGAGCACTACGATCAGATCTTTACCGCCCACGGCGTGATCATGATCTTCTTTGTCGCCATGCCCATGGTCATCGGTCTGATGAACCTGGTGGTACCTCTGCAAATTGGTGCCCGCGACGTCGCTTTTCCCTTCCTGAATAACTTGAGTTTTTGGCTGTTTGCTGTAGCGGCAATATTAGTCAATATCTCGCTGGTGGTGGGCGAATTCGCCAAAACCGGCTGGCTTGCCTACGCGCCTTTATCGGGGATCGAGTTTAGTCCCGGGGTGGGGGTCGATTACTGGATATGGGCGTTACAGATATCGGGGATAGGCACGACGCTCACCGGTATCAACTTCTTCGTGACTATTCTAAAGATGCGCACCAAAGGCATGACCATGTTCCGCATGCCGATCTTTACCTGGACCTCGCTGTGCGCCAACGTGCTGATCATCGCCTCGTTCCCGATTCTGACCGCGACGATTGCGCTGCTAACGCTGGATCGCTACTTCGGCATGCACTTCTTTACCAATGATTTTGGCGGCAACATGATGATGTACGTCAATCTCATCTGGGCCTGGGGCCACCCAGAAGTTTATATCCTGATTCTGCCTGCCTTCGGCGTATTCTCTGAAGTGATCTCGACGTTTGCCCGGAAGCGGCTGTTTGGTTACATGACCATGGTATGGGCGACGATTGCGATTACCTTGTTGTCATTTATTGTTTGGTTGCACCACTTCTTCACCATGGGGGCGGGCGCCAACGTCAATGCTTTCTTCGGCATTATGACGATGATCATCGCCATTCCTACCGGGGTGAAAGTCTTCAACTGGCTGTTCACCATTTACCGTGGAAGCCTGGAACTAACCTCGCCGGTACTCTGGACCCTGGGCTTTATTATCACCTTTACCCTGGGGGGGATGACCGGCGTCATGCTGGCGGTACCCGCAGCCAACTTTGTATTGCATAACAGCCTGTTTGTTATTGCTCATTTCCATAACGTCATTATTGGCGGCGTTGTGTTCGGCATGATGGCCGGTCTTACCTTCTGGTTCCCCAAAGCGTTTGGCTTCACGCTAAGCGAAAAGTGGGGCAAGCGCTCGTTCTGGTGCTGGTTTATCGGTTTCTATGTCGCCTTTATGCCACTTTACGTGTTGAGCTTCTTCGGTGCCGTGCGCCGCATGCAGTCCTACGCCAACCCTGAATGGCAGCCGTGGATGATCCTGGCCTGGGTAGGGGCGGTAATCATCATGATGGGTATTGCCTGCACCATCATCCAGTTCTGGGTGAGTATCCGCGACCGCAAACTGAACGCTGATGTGACCGGTGACCCCTGGGATGGCCGCACCTTGGAGTGGTCAACCTCTTCACCTGCGCCGTTTTATAATTTCGCCCGCTTGCCAGTCGTCGGTGACATCGACAGCTTCTGGTCACAAAAGCAGCGCAGTAATGAGCAGCAGGAAGAAGCGCCTTACACCGATATTCATATGCCGCGTAACACGGTGGCTGGCCCTGTCATCAGCCTATTTGCGCTGGTCATTGGTTTTGCCTTGGTGTGGCATATCTGGTGGCTGGCAGGAGTCGGTGCCATCGGTGTCTTTGTCAGCTTTATGGCGCGGGTGTTTAACGACGATATCGACTACTACGTTCCCGCTGCTGAAGTTGAGCGTATCGAGCGTGAGCATCAACAACGCGTTAAAAATTCCGATCCCTACAAACCCTCTGCCGAGGTTGAAGGACGCGAAGGTAAGCAACGCTACGTGGAGGTGAAAGCGTAATGGCAACGGATACGTTACATCACGAAGGATCGGCCGATCATCACGAGCATCACGATGCGGCGGGCACCAAGCTGTTTGGTTTTTGGGTTTACTTAATGAGCGATTTAGTGATCTTCGGGTCACTGTTCGCTACCTACGCCGTGCTGATGAAAGGCACTGCGGCAGGCCCAACGGCTGCCGATATCTTTGAGCTACCGTTTGTACTGGTTGAAACCTTCCTGCTGCTGTTCAGTAGTTTTACCTTCGGCATGGGTGTGTTGGCGATGAATGCCGAACGCCTGGGTCAGGTGAAAGCATGGCTGGCCATTACGTTCTTGCTGGGCGCGGCTTTCGTGGGCATGGAGATCTACGAATTCCAGCACCTGATTCATGAAGGCTATGGCCCCGACAAAAGCGCCTTTTTGTCGTCGTTCTTTACTTTGGTCGGCACCCATGGGCTGCACGTCACCTTTGGTTTGATCTGGATTTTAGTCATGCTGATTCAGCTTTATACCAAGGGCTTGAATGACATGACCCGGCCGAGGATTTTGTGCCTAAGTCTGTTCTGGCACTTCCTCGATATCGTCTGGATCTGTGTCTTCTCATTCGTCTATCTGATGGGAGTGCTGTGAGATGAGTCATTCTCCGACTAGCCCCACTAATAACCATGGCAGCGTAAAGTCTTATGTGACAGGACTGGTATTGTCGCTGATACTGACCATTATCCCCTTTGGGGTGGTGATGAGTGGCACGCTTAGTGTACTGACCACTATCATCGTAGTGGCCGTGACCGCTGTGTTGCAGATATTGGTGCAACTGGTCATGTTCATGCACATGAATACCAAAGCCGACGAAGGCTGGAACGTGATGTCCTTCGTCTTCACACTGACGATTCTCGTCTTAGTGGTAGGAGGCTCGCTGTGGATCATGCAGCATTTGCATCTCAACATGATGATCGGCTGATCACGGCACCTAGCCGTTGGCGGGATCTGCTCGAACTGACAAAGCCCGGCATTATCGGGGGTAACCTGATTGCCACTTTGGGCGGCTACTTTCTTGCCGCCCAGGGGCAGTTTGAGTGGCTCAGCTTTGTCTCTGTTATGGTGGGTATTGCGTTAATCATTGCGTCGGGCTGTGCGTGTAACAACGTCATCGACCGCGATATTGATGCACTAATGGCGCGTACGCGCCATCGCCCACTGGTTAGGGGTAGCATTTCCATCACCCAGGTATTGGGCGTTTCGGCGCTATTGGGTGTGTCGGGGGTGGTGTGCCTGGCGCTGGGAACCAATGGGTTAACCGTAGCCTTAGCAGTGATTGGTTGGGGCGTGTATGTGGGGATTTATAGCCTCTACATGAAGCGCCGCTCCGAATACGGCACCTTGGTGGGCAGCCTTTCGGGAGCCATGCCACCGGTGGTGGGCTACTGCGCCGTCACGGGACAATTCGACAGCGGTGCCATTATGCTGCTAGTGATTTTCTGCCTGTGGCAGATGCCGCACTCTTATGCGATTGCGATCTTCCGCTACGCGGATTATCAAAGAGCATCGATCCCGGTACTGCCGGTGGTGCGTGGGGTCAAAATGGCCAAGCACCATATCCTGGGCTATATCGTAGCGTTTATTCCCGCTTCGCTGGCGCTGGTGTTGGCCAGTCAAGCAGGCATGGGGTATCTGTGTGTGGCGCTGACCATGGGCGGCTACTGGCTCTACTTGGCGCTGCGTGGCTATCGATTAGACGATGATGTGCGCTGGGCCAAGAAGGTATTTGGGGTCTCCATTCTCACCATCACCGCGATGAGCTTAGTCATGGTGCTGGAGGCGATGGTGCCCATGCTGGTGTAGGTGTAATGGTCGTTAGAGGCCATCTGTGTTAATCAAAACGCCCCAAGCGGTTTATCTGCTCGGGGCGTTTTGTTGTCCTTCTACAGCCAAGACAGGATAAGGGAAGAAATGCATTAGACTTTAGTATAAAATACTGCGGTTCAGAAAGCAGTGTGCGCTTTTCGTTAGCCTGCTTTTTACCGCCAGGTATGCTTCACTGGCTCGATTGTCCCTTGGTCTCTTCTCCCTTAACGAGAGTCTTTTACTCCCTTAACGAGCCATTACGTCCTTATGTCAGCGCCCACACTGCCCAAGCTATTGCCGCGCCATCTGGCGATTCTATTGATGATGACCGTGGCCACCATGTTCGCCGCCAACCACGTTTCCGCACGGCTGGCATTTGATAATGGTACGGGGTTGTTACTAGCCGTTTTAACCCGTTCGGGCGTTGCCTGCTTGATTTTGGTGGCGCTGGTCATCGTGCAACGCAAGCGCCTATGGCTACCCGCAGGCTCATGGCCTTGGCAACTCACCGTGGGGCTGCTGATTGCGGTTCAAAGCGTCAGTCTATATTCAGCGGTGGCAAGACTGCCGGTGGTGATAGCGCTACTGCTGGTGAATACCTTCCCCATTCAATTGGCGTTATTGAGCTGGGCACTGGGCGGGCCGCGCCCCACCCTGCGTAGCTGCCTGATCATGGGGACTATTTTAATTGGCCTGTTGGTGGTGCTGGATATTCCTTCGTGGGTTGCCAGTGCAGATGGCATGGGCCCAGGTTGGATAGCCGGGATTGGCTTCGGGCTGATGGCCGCCTTTGTGTTTGCTTGCGCGCTATGGGTTACCGAACACCGCTTGGCTGGGGTAGGCAGTACGCTGCGTAGCCTGCTGACCATGCAAACGGTGTTTATCGTCATGATTATTGGTGGCATTGCGGGTGTAGTGCCAGGGGGGATGAGTCTGCCGGATAACAGTGCGGGCTGGCTAGGGCTAACACTGCTGGGGCTGCTCTATGGCTCCGCGTTTTCGACGCTGTTTATCTTTGTACCCAGGCTCGATATGGCTCGCAACGCACCGGTGATGAATATCGAGCCGGTAGCCTCTCTGGTGCTGGGTTATTTCGTTCTAGGACAAATGCTTAGCCCAGGCCAATTAGTGGGTGGCGCGGTCGTGGTGGGCGGTATTGTGGTGCTCAGTTTATCCAAAGGAAGGTAATCATTTGCGTTCTTCATGGTTATGGACCACAATGCATGGAGTAAGGAAACACTGTTTTTTAACTGAGGTACAACCTATGAAGATGTCCCTAGTATCACTTACATCGGCGGCACTCCTGGTTGGCGCAGGCGCATTTGCAATGTCTGCTCAAGCACAGCAATCCTTCACCTACCCACAAGGATATGTAGGCGGTGACGCAATGTTCTGGAACCTGGATCCAGAAAGAGGCTCGTCCCGTGATGCCGTAGGCCTTCGTCTACGCGGCGGTGCTCAATTTAATGACTACTTTGCGCTTGAAGGACACTTAGGCACGGGCGGTTCCGATGGTGGCGCTGACCTAGACCATCTCGCCGGTGCTTATGCAAAAGGGATTTTCCCGGTGGCGCCAGAAGTGCGGTTTTACGGTTTAGCGGGCTTCACAGAAGTTGAGGTCAGTGACAACCGGGAGAGTGGTTTCTCCTATGGCGGTGGCGCTGAAATGGACATAGCTCCCAACTTGTCCGTCGGCGCAGATTACATGCGCTACCTGGATAAATCTGACTTCACCTTCGATGCGGCCAGTGTTGGCTTACGCTACCGGTTTTAATAGCGTTTAAAGTAGTAGCTTACTCGTTAGTTATATCCAAACCCCCATGGCGAAGCGCCATGGGGGTTTTTGTTTTTTAACCATTTCTATCCAGTAATGTAAGAGCAGACAGGCAAGCTCATATTGTTAGCGCGCTAATTAGTTGTTAGACTAAAGTCTCTTATGCTATTCCTTAAATGATGCGCGTCCGATGAATGGCGCTGGCCAGGTGGTTGCCTGGTGGCTAACAAGTGAGCTCTGCATGACCCCCGACCAAACATTTGCCCGCTGGGTGAAGGTAGCGCTTGCTGCCTTTGTGCTGCTATTTATCTATTTTCTGCTGGCCGATAGCTTTATGCCCATGACACCCGAAGTAAGGGTGATGCGGCCGGTAACGCGGATTGCCCCTGAACTTAGCGGTCCGGTAAGCGCCGTATTGGTGAGCGACCACCAGCATGTGGAAAAGGGCGAGGTGCTGTTTCAGATAGACCCGGCGCCGTTTCGGTTAGCCGTTGAGCAGGCGCAGCTAAACCGCGAACAGGCCGAGCGGGAGAATGCCCGATTAGAAGCAGAACTCACCTCCGCGCAAGCGGAATTGACCTCCGCTGAAGCCACGGCTGCCGAGCGGCGGGGCGAGCTTCGCCGTGCGGAAACACTAATGGCGCGGCAAAGCGTATCGCGTCAACAGTACGAACAGCAGGTGGCCGCTGAGCACACCGCTCAAGCCAGTGTGGCAGCGGCCAGAGCGAAAATCGTTAGCTTGGAAGTCCAACTGGGCGCTTCAGGCGAGACCAACCTGCGTTTGCGCCAGGCCGACAACGCTCTCTCCCTGGCCCAGTTGGATCTTGCTCATGCCCAGGTGCGTGCGGCGCAAGCGGGGAGTGTGACCAACCTGCAACTGAACGTAGGGGACTACGTACAGGCGGGCCAGCCCGCGTTAGCCGTGGTGGCGGATGAGATAGATATCATTGCCGATTTCCGTGAAAAGAGCCTGCGCCATGTGGCCCCCGGTGATCCGGCGCGGGTGGTGTTTGATGCCTGGCCGGGGCAAGTGTTTGATGCACAAATGCTCGCCATGGATGCTGGCGTGCGCGAAGGGCAACTGGCTGCCGATGGCCAACTGGCCGATATTCCCACCACCGACCGCTGGGTGCGCGATGCCCAGCGCATGCGTGTGCACATCGCGCTAACAGAACCGGTTGCCAACGCTCTCGCCAGCGGCGCACGTGCCACCGTGCAGCTTCAACCCGGTGACGCGGCCCTGGCCAAGCCTTTTGTATGGCTGCAGTCACATCTGATCAGCTGGCTTCATTATGTTTATTGAGTCTAGGCTAACCCAGAACGGGTTGCGGCAATGCCTACGCGTGGCGGGAGGCGGTGCGCTGGGCTTTGTGATCAGTCAGCTAATGGGTTGGAACTATGGGGTGTTTTTCACCGTTTTCCCGATGTTTCTGCTCGGCATGGTGCCTATTCTCAATGGCCATATCATTCGCCAATTTTTAGCCAACGTATCGCTCAATGTGCTTGAGGTCAGCCTGGTGGTTGGGCTGCTCAAGCATATGCCGGTCATCATGACGTTGGTGGTACTGGCGATGTTTCTGTTTCGCTTTAATCTAATGGCGAAAGGGCCGCTGTTTCTGTTTGGCGCCAACGGCGTGCTGACGCTCAGCATTCTGCTCCACTTCGCCAGTTACCCGAGTGTGGATTTGAGCGACCTCTTGGCCTGCAATCTTGTTGCCAGCGGTTTGGCAGTGTTTATCGCCATGCTGATGCATACGCTTTTTCCGGATGTTGAAGCGCGTAAGCCGCCACCGCGGGCTGCCAAGCCAGCCTCGCAGATACGTCATGAAACCTTGATAGGCGCATTGACCGCCACGCTCTCTTTTGTGGTGTTTCAGGTGTTTGACTTTCAGGGGTCGCTTTCTGCGCAGATGGCAACCATCTTGGTACTGTTTGCGCTGGGGTACTCCGGTGCTAAGGTCTCCGCCGCCAAACGCGCCGTGGGCACACTGCTGGGCTGTAATCTAGCGCTACTGATGCAGCTGCTGCTGTATACCCAGAGCCACCACTTTCTACTGGTGATGCTGCTCTACTGGCTGGGATTAATGCTCTTTGCGCGAGAACATATCATTGAAGGCGCCGGGTCGGGCATAGGTTTTGGCGGGCTAACCACCTTGGGGATTCTGTTTGGACAATCGCTAGGCCCGCAGCAAGATTTGGTCTACAGCGCGCTTTACCGGTTCTCCTCAATGAGCGTCGCGCTGACACTTACTCTGCTCGTCATGGCCTGCCTGCATTTTTTATTGAACCGCTGGGAGCCAACCCGCTTAACCACATAAACCTGCCATAAATCATAAATAAAGTAGCGCAACTTTTTTAATAAAGGCTAATCTGATGAGGTGTCGATATGTAATTGACGTGCCGCGTGCACCTTCACATACGATGCTTTCCCTACTAACGGATTAGAGGTGTTTGTCATGGCAACGGGTACAGAAGATAAAGCAAAAGGCGCGGGCAACAAAGCAGCCGGTAAAGCCAAAGAAGCCGCAGGCAAAGCGACTGACAGTCACAAAACAGAAGCTAAAGGTAAAGCCCAGCAGGCGAAAGGTGAAATGCAAAAAGGCAAAGGCGACGCCAAGGATAGCCAAAAGAAAAAGCGCTAATAACGTAACTCTGATACCAACAGGGGGCTTCGGCCCCCTGTTGGCGTTTATTGCAACCCCTCAGTAGTGACCCAATAGCTTCCACCACAATCCACCCACTAGTACCCAAATCGCTAGATTAACCACGCTCATGATGAAGCCAGCTTTCCACCACTCGCCTAGCGTTAGGTAACCTGAGCCGAAAACTACCGGTGAGGTGCCTGTGGCGTAGTGCGTCAGCGTCATCATTATGGAAGAGGTAGCGGCCATGATGAGAACAAAAGGCATAGGCGGGGCGCCAAGGCTCAATCCAACGGTAAGGAAGGCAGCCATCATAGCGGTGATATGGGCGGTGGTGCTGGCAAAAAAGTAGTGGGTATAAAGGAAGGTCAGGACTAGTAAAGCGGACGCTCCCATCCAGCCGATGCCCATCATGGTGATCCAGTCTTGCATATTGGTGGAAAACCAATCGATCAAGCCCGTCTGGTTGAGCTGGGTCGCCATCATAATTAGGGCGCCGAACCAGAGCAGGGTATCCCAAGCGTTCTTTTCTGCCAGTACATCATCCCAGGTTAATACGCCGGTCAGCAGCAGTATCGATAGCCCAATAAACGCGGAGGTGGTGGTATTGAGGGTGACCGAGTCGCCCATAAATAGCGCCGGTATATCTGCCCACAGCAGCAATAGTACTAAGAAGACAAACAGCATAATGCCTTCATCCCGGCTGATCTTCCCCATTTCGGCAAGTTTGTCCCGTGCCATCTGCGTGGCGTGTGGAGTCTGTTTAATGTCCGGTGGATAAAGCAGGTAAAGAATATAGGGCATGGCCAGAATGGCGACCAAACCAGGAAGTAGCATGGCGAGCGCCCAGGTCATCCAGCTCAGTTGGATTTCCGCCCCTGTAGCGATGGAAATTAGCTCCACGGTCAGTGGGTTGGGAGCAGTGGCAGTGACAAACATTGCTGAAGTAATCGGGTTGCTGTGATAGTTCACCAGTGCCAAATATTTGCCGATTTTGCTCGAAGTGCCGTCTTCCGGGCGTGAGTCAAAGCCTTTGGCAATCGAGCGCATGATGGGGTGCATGATACCGCCACCGCGGGCGGTGTTGCTGGGGGTTACCGGGGCAATGGAGAGCTCTGAAAAAGCCAAGCTATAGCCGATACCTAGCGTCTTCTTGCCGAAGATAGAGATAAAATAGTAGCCGATGCGGGCACCTAGCCCCGTCTTAATCAGCCCTCGCGAGATCATAATCGAGATGGCGATAAGCCAGATCAGCGAATTGGAGTAGCTGCTTAATGCATCGTTAATGGCGATGCCCGGGTTGTCACTGGTCACCCCACTTGCCGCTACAACCGCAATGGCAATGATAGAGATGGCCCCGATGGGCATTGCCTTGCCAATGATGGCGGTAATCGTCCCCACGAAAATGGCCAGCATCAGCCAAGCATCTGAGGTGAGGCCTTCAGGTAAGGGAACGACCAGCCATATCAGCAGGGTCACTGCTACCGCAATCGCGGTAGGCCAGGGTTTGAAAGGTAGCGTCGGCATCGTGGAACCCTATAGTAAGTAGGTGGCTGCGGTACGCTCACAGGCAATAAAGCAGTGCTTGAGTGGCTACTTAAGTCTAGAGCGGATGGGCGCTTGGCAACTTGCCCCACGTCAATTCGAAGCTTGATCTAGCGCAATCATTTCCGCTTTCAACTATGCCTTAATGGTGAGGTGCCATGACTCCCCTCACTGAGGAAGCGACCCATGCCTACCATGATGAAAGCGGCCATCTTCGTTGAACCCGGCCGTATCGAAATTGACGATAAACCGATTCCTGAAATCGGCCCCAACGATGCCCTGATGCGCGTGACCACCACCACGATCTGCGGCACCGATATCCATATCCTGAAAGGTGAGTACCCGGTGGAGCGTGGCCTGACCATTGGCCATGAACCCGTGGGCGTGATCGAAAAACTGGGGGCCAACGTAAAAGGCTACCAGGAAGGCCAGCGGGTAATTGCTGGCGCCATTTGCCCCAGCTTTACTTCTTACGCCTGCCAGGATGATTGCTGCTCACAAGATGGCGGCCACCACGGCCACGGGTATAAACCGATGGGCGGCTGGCGCTTTGGTAACACCATCGATGGTGCCCAGGCCGAGTACCTGCTGGTGCCGGATGCCCAGGCTAACCTATCGCCAGTGCCGGATGGCCTAACCGACGAACAGGTGCTGATGTGCCCGGACATTATGTCCACCGGTTTTGCCGGTGCCGAAGCCGCCGGTATCAAAATCGGCGACACGGTGGTGGTCTTCGCCCAAGGGCCGATTGGCCTATGCGCCACGGCTGGGGCGCGGCTGCGTGGGGCCGGGATGATCATTGCGGTCGATGGTGTTGATGAGCGTTTGGCCATGGCCAAGCAGATGGGCGCGGACGTAACGCTGGATTTCCGCAAGGTGGATGTGGTCGAGGAAATTCTCAAGCTCACCGGCGGGCGCGGCGTCGATTCCGCGATTGAAGCGCTTGGCCTACAACAGACCTTTGAATCCGCCCTGCGGGTGCTAAAACCCGGCGGAACGCTTTCTAGCCTGGGCGTTTATTCTCAAGACCTAACGATTCCGCTGAGCGCTTTCTGTGCTGGCCTCGGCGACCATAAGATTATCACTTCGCTATGCCCCGGTGGTAAAGAGCGCATGCGCAGGCTGATGAGCATCATCGACGCCGGTCGGTTGGATCTTGGGCCCATGGTCACCCACCGCTATGCGCTGGAGAATATCGTCGAAGCCTACGATCTCTTCGCCCACCAGCGAGACGGCGTATTGAAAGTGGCGCTTGAGGTCTCCTGAGGTTCAAAGCTAAGATTGATGTTCAGCAGCAAGGCTGTTCTTCAGTAGGAGGTGTGCTCAGCTCACGCCTCCTGGTACAGTACTCTGCTTTTGTGGCGAAATTTCTCCGCCCGTTCTTTTATACCTGTCATCATTGCTTATCTGCGCAGAGCACTAGGCAGTGGTGGTAAGACGCAGCTGGGTTGAATTTCAATTACTATATTCGGTTAGGTCTTGATGCAAGATACGCCTGATTTCCAGAATCGCTTGGGCCGTTTCCTGGACGCTGTGCCCAGCGATAAACACTTTTTCTGATATGGCTCCCGGCAAATGTGCGCTGGCGTACGGCACTATCCCATCATCTGAAACCTCTAACGGTACACTGGTGTCACGCTGGGCAATGATAGAATGGTAGTGAACTTGAGGGGAGATAGGCAGATTGGCCGTTGCTCTAATGAACGGATCTGCCTCACTCAAATTATCGATACTGTTGGGAAGGCGCAGGTATGCCCCATCTGATTCGGCGTCAGTATTAGCCAGAGCCCTGATGACATCGTCGAACTCTTCCAGCAGGGTGAGTGGTAGACGAACGAAACGAGCGACTGCTCTCCCTAGACGATTACCGGCCACCGGTGTGCCGCGATGTGGTGCTGCGATGAAAATTGCTCGTTTTATCTCTGGTAGCGATTCGAAACGTAGTAGGGGGGCTAGGCGTTGTTGGGCGAGCTGCCTATGTGCCTTTGGCAATTGGCGTTGTTCCACGAATTCGCTCCACAACCTACCTTGGCTAGAAGAGACCATCAGGCGCGCCAATACACCCCCCATGCTATGGCCAATTAGAACGATACCTTGTGAAGCCAGCGTTTCTGTGGTGGGGTCAAGTTCCAGTAGTGTTTCCTTCACAGTGCGTCGTATCGCCGTATGATTAATCGGCAGTGGCATATTGGTAGGGTAGTAGATTTGCCATACCTGAAAATGTTGCCGCAGGCTCTCATCGCCCAGCACTTCATTAGCTACATTTACCCAGGCTTCGGGACTACTGCCAAGGCCATGCAGCATGAGGATGATGCGTCGCTCAGGATCGAAGGGCTGCATCATATAAAGGTGTGGTCGGTTGATACCTTGGCTGTGGCCTAGCAGAGAGCGTATGGCCTGACGCGAAAAGCCTGAATTCGCCAGCCATAGTCCATAGCCCGCAGTGAAATTTGCGGCTAGGGGAATCTGTTGCCCATGCAACTGTACGCTGGCGTCTTGGTAGGGGTCTCTTACGATCACCTCTAGTGATTGAGTCGATAGCACCTGAGCTAAATCCTCACCGGAAAAATGGATTAGTGCGGTGAGTGCCGGAAAAGGCATTTCGCTATAAGGTCGAGCGCGATGAAGCGCGAGGCTATCGTCTATTACCGCGACCAGTTCGGCACCAAAGCCGTCACGACGATAAGTGCTACGCAAGCCGGAAAAGACCAGTGAAGATGCTGGAACTAGGTTCTCGGGTAAGTCAATGTCGCCGGCGAAGCGTACGCCGGTGAAGTCAGTTGTAACCTTCCAGCCAGAAAGCCTAGGCGTATCCAAAGAATAGGAGCGGCTTTTATATTCAATGGCTGAGAGATTCTGTTGAAAAAGCCATGAAACAATCTGTTGAACTGAATAGTTATAATAGTCGCGTACTTGTATCTGACGATCTTCGAAGGCGCGTTCCCCAGGAGATCGTTCGGAGAAAAACAAGTAAGCATAAGTATGTCTGGCAACCTCAATCCAAGCGTAAATGTCAGCCTCGGTACTCGGGATATCACTTGATGATCCTGCTTTTGACATCGCTTCTTGAAGCCACAGTTCTGCCAGTGCGGAAAGTCTGCGTTCTTCAGCTATGCCAGCGGTGCTGGATAATATATCTATACAGTTTTGGGAGTGCTCACGACATCTCCCTTCATCCAGCCCGATAACTTTGATGGTTTCCTGGGTAGCTGCGCTTAGCTCGCCACTGGTAAGCAGGTCTCCGCGTTTAAGCGCGATATACTCACCAGGGCTAAGCGAAGAGACGCCAACCATGGCACAACCATTCACTATTAGGATAATAAGTAGCGTGTTGAGTAAAGTGATAAGCTTAGCTGGTTTCACAACGACACCTTATTAATCGGTCATGTGGCGCTTTCGGGGCGATTTTTAGTGAATGAACTTTACCTACAGTTAACGGTGATTTGGGAGTCAACCATCAGTTGATCATGGTGCTAAGAATTCATGCAGCATTCGCAAATGGGCTCGGCGCAGCGAGCCAACGGTGGCGGCGGCAGTCGCTTCATCAAAAATCATTTGCCAAATGGCACCATATAGCGCTGGTGCCATTAGCAGCGCTGCGTCTTCAAGGAAGGCGCTGTGACGAAGATGCCCTTTATCGGCTGCAGTTTTCAAAATGGCCTGTTGTTCTGCGAGGTATTTGTCAATTACCTCCCTGCGCCAAAAATCAACAAGATGAGGGATGCGTCGGCTTTCCGTCATCAGCAGCTTCAGCATAGCTATGACATCTGGATCACTCAGTTGGCTATAGAGGTGATCAATAAAGGATTCGATAGCTTCGCTCAGGGAGTCGCCGCCGCTGAGCACCCACTGCTGATTGTTGAACCTTGGTGTCAGGCGTTTTAATAGTAGTGCTTCAAATATCGATTCCTTGCTCTTGAAGTGAGCATAGAGGCCGCCTTTCGAGAGTTCCGCCCGCTGAGCAATATCCTCCATGCGGGCAGAGGCGAACCCGTGTTGCGAAAACTCGTACAAAGCCGCACAGAGGATCTGCTCTATACGCACATCGGGGGGGAGTCGGCGATGTTTGCGAGCTTGTTTAGTAGGAGAGGAAGGCAAGGTGCAGTTACTCATCAGTTGGTTGCTTTAATGCGGCACCTTTTATCATTTCTTTGTCTAGAGTACGAGAAATTGCTTGTGTGTTTACGTCTCTGACCAGCATGACGGGCACCGGCGCAATACGTGCCACTTGCTCGGCGTCGCTGCCGAGGAGAAGTCGTTTCATGCCACGTCGGCCATGGGTGCCTAGAATTATCAGATCGAACTGGCACTTAGCTGCGTGATCCGCAACGTGTTCTGATACTCGTTTGCCCTCGGCCTCGACAAGTACTGTGGTGACATTGAGTTCTTGGGCTTCAAGCTGTATCCGAGCGTTGTCGAGCAGATCATTGCCGACTTTCAGAAAATAGGGTCTGACTTTTTTTATATAGGCGCGCGGGCTTTCGAAACCATTGGAGTACTCCATTGCATTAACCACATGTAGTAGCTCGATGCTGGCTCCCGTCAGCTTTGCTAAATAGTTTGCCTGTGCCAAGGCTAAAAGTGAGGTGCGGCTGCCGTCTATAGGTACCAGCAATTTGGTGTACATGGATGACTCCTAAGTGAATACTTCTAATATAAGTCAGGCACGAAGCTTGGCGGTTATGGCTCTCCAGGCTTGGCAGTGTTATTTTCGTTCGACCTTCCTAGGCTGCGTTTACCTGCTGTGACGATGGCTTCCTGTTCATGGGCTGCATCGTCGAACACCTTCAGCATTTGCGCTAAGCTTGCCTCTTCTTCTGGCAATAATGCTTCCGTGGCGGTCAGCATCTGCTCAAGAAGCCGCGCCTGATCGCGTATCTCGTTCGCGGCGCTGTCCGCCAGCAGTCGCGGGATGGCAGCGGTTGCAGCATCAAGATCAAGGCGCATCAGGTTGGCCTGGCGACGTACTAGCTGTCGGAATGAGGCCATATCTAAGTGGACTAGATAGTCCGGCTGTTGCAAGCTGGCCGCTAGATTAAAGCGGCGCTCGTCGGCTTCGCCACGAAAGCGGCTGACGTAGAGCAGCGCGCGGATACTGGCTTCAAGCAGGCCACCCTGATAAATTCCGGCGCGCAGCCGCTCAATTTCTTCAGCAACGAAAGTGAGATGCTCGGGCGAGACCCCAGGATGTGTACGCGGGGGGCAGTCATCGGCAGATAGCCCTGCCATGGCTTGTACCCACGGCGATCCATAGACTACGTTGAATATTTGTTCGTAGGCGTTGTCACGCTGTATTCGCCAATGATCCAGCGCAGAGATCACGGTATTGGAATAGGCTTGTTGCCACTGCAGGAAAGGATTGTCTGCCGCTACTGGTTGGCGTGTTGCGCGGATTTTCTGTGCATGTTCAGCCACTGTCAAAGCCATCGGGTTGCGGCTCGACCAGCGTTCGTAAGAGAGACGCAACGGATGTACGCTCTGCAGCCATCGTGCCGATTCGGGAGTAGTCCAGGTACGTACCCAGGGCTGAACGAACTGGCGATAAAGTCCTAAGTTAATTCGCGATATCTGGTTGACTGCGGCGAATTTGCGGTCGCTCTCAGCATCCACCTGCACAATCTGGCTCACATCCTCGACGCTGCGCCGCTGGATCGACAGCAGATAGTCACCCTCGACGAGTTCCGCGAGGGGCATATCCTCTCGCTTATCCTGAATCTGCGTCTGGTAGATACCGGCGGGTAGCACATCAATTAAGTCGATATTGTTGGTGAATTCGCGGTGCTCTTTGCGGCCGACACTGCCCGAAACAAAGATGCCTAGATGTCCAATGTTATCGTGAGTGGTATAGACAATGGTTTGGTCGTGGCTGAGTACTTCATCATCATCGCGATAGAGGTCTGTGATCCAGCCCAGTGCCTGCGGCGGCGGCGAGATATTGTCGCCGTTGGAGCAAAAAACCACGATGGGCGAGCGGATATTGCGCAAGTCCAGGCGGATACCTTCGGAGGTTATCAGTTCGGCACTTGACAGCCGATTGCCAATGAAAAGGTTGTCGACGATGTATTGCATCTCTATATCGTTGAGGAATACGTAGCCACCCCAGTATTTTTCGAAGCCCAAGTAGCGTGTCGCCTCACTGTCGGCATTTGCATACAGATTGTACTGCTTGCCCCATAGTGTATTAGCTGGATTGAGGTTCTCGAAGTTCTGAACCAGGTAAGCACCATCGAAGCGACCATTGCCCAGATCGCTGGCGAGTGCGGTTAGCCAACTGCCGCCGAGCAGACCGCCAGCGTAGCGCATCGGATTCTTGCCTGGCCAGCCAGCCCAGTACGACACCGGCGTACCAGCCACGATGATGGGTCCGAATAGCTCGGGGCGTAGGGCTGCGGCCATCAATATCTGCCAGCCAGCCTGGCAGTTGGCGACCACCGCCGGCTTGCCCTCGCTGTGCGGGTGAAGTGCGATGACTTTCTCGAGGAAAGCGACTTCGGCGAGCACCACGTCTTCTATTGTCTGACCGGGCTCAGGGTCGGGTCCAAAGCCGATAAAATAGCAAGGGTGTCCTGCGCCGAGAGCGGCGCCAACCTCGCTTTCGGCCTTAAAGCCGCCGATGCCGGGGCCATGGCCAGCACGCGGGTCAACCACGACGAAGGGGCGTTTGCTCGTGCTTGGCGCGGTGGGAGCACCCTCTAACGGCAGAATGCGCGCCAGCCCATAGTTGACCGGGCGCGGCAGCTCATGGCCAGATATCACTACCTCATAGGGGAAGTCGAGCACGTGAGGAGCGTCATCCTTCAGGTGTGCTTGGTACTGATCGCCACGCTGGCGCATCACATCGGCGTAGAGTATCGAGCGTTGCCATGCATCGGTAGTGTAGCTTAGCGCGGCAGCTGCGTAGTCTTGAGCCATGCTCAATAGTGGCCATGCGTCCGTATACCAGGGGCGATGATTGGAACCTTCGCTTGCCATGGGAACTTCTCCTGCGTGAGTGCGAGAAAATACTGGACGAGGGATAGATGACATGGCCACCCATCCCGCTAGGCCGCATGTTCAAAACATATGCTGGCCGCCATTCATTGCTACGTTACTGCCGGTCATGAAACCGGCTTGTTCGCTGCAGATGAAGGCGACCAGCGCCGCTAACTCGTCTGGTTTGCCTAATCGCCCAACCGGGATCTGCGAGATCACCTTCGATTCCAGTATCTCCTTGGGAACCGCCAGCACCATCTTGGTCTCCATATAGCCGGGTGAGACGGTATTGACAGTGACACCTCGCTTCGCTACTTCCATTGCCAGCGACTTGGTGAAGCCGTGGATGCCGGCCTTCGCCGCGGCGTAGTTGGTCTGGCCAAATTGGCCCTTGGAGCCGTTAATCGAGGAGATATTGACGATACGGCCCCAGTTGCGCTCGACCATGCCTTCGCAAAACGGCTGGGTTACATGGAACATCGAGTCCAGATTAGTTCGCATCACCGCATCCCAGTCGACCTTGGAGAGCTTCCGGAAAGTGGCATCGCGAGTGATGCCAGCGTTATTTATCAATATGTCGACAACGGCGCCTTCGGCTTGGATATCGTTTGCGAGTCGCTGGCAGTCGTCAAAATCGGCCACGTCGACGGAGTAGGCGGAGAAGTGGTAGCCCTCACTGGCCTGCTTCTGCAGCCAGGTCTGGACATGGTCGTTGTTTGGCGAATGGGTGACGAGAACGCTATGCCCTGCATCGTGCAGAGTTCGAGCGATGCTTTCACCCAGACCACCCATACCGCCAGTGACCAGAGCTGTGTGCTGATAAGTCATCGGTTCAGTCTCCTTTTTTTGTTGTACCCGGATCGTCTTGCGAACTGGCGGTTAACCAGTAGAGTGCTGGGGAGACAACGCTGACAGTCTCAATCAAGGCTTTTCCCGTTTGTACCTGCCAGGCTTGCAGCGTATCGAAGAGGCCAAGCAGCAGAGCGCTCTGATTATCAAAGATCTGCTGCATTGGGGGGCCGCCAGCGAAGGGTTGTGTACCCAATTCGTACCATGTCTGCTGACTTTTCTGCACTAGCGCTATCGTTTGTTGGCAAAGGTTCTGATTAGCTTGATAAAGTGCCAGAGGTAAGATGGTATTGTGGTTCATTGTATATTCCTTCTGGTGTGATGCGCCGATGTGCGCGCGGGTTGCATCAGGCCATCTGGCTGATGGTCTTGCGAAAGCGAGACAGCGAAATGGCGAACAGAGCGCTGCCAATGACTAACAGTGTCAGAAACTGTCC
This sequence comes from Vreelandella glaciei, assembly GCF_013415125.1. Classification (GTDB taxonomy): domain Bacteria; phylum Pseudomonadota; class Gammaproteobacteria; order Pseudomonadales; family Halomonadaceae; genus Vreelandella; species Vreelandella glaciei. The sequence continues at coordinate 107,139 of NZ_JACCDE010000009.1, forward strand.
CCATACAACGTCGATGCCGGCACCGCGAAACAGAATGGCCTGGCTTAGCTCGACGAAGTGGGTTGTGGGTGCCAGCAGCATAAGGTTCTGGACGAGCTCGGGCATGCTCTCGCGGGGCGTGGTGCTTCCTGAGAGCATCTGTAGGGGTAGCAAGAACAGGATCATCAGCATGCCGAACTGGGGCATGCTACGGGCCAGCGTCGCCAGGAAGATGCCCATTGAGGTGGTGGCAAACAGGTGCAGGGCCGCGCCAGCCAGAAACAGTGCAACCGATCCCTCTATCGGCACTTGAAGCAGGCCGCGTACGACGAAAGTCAGCGATAACGTCACCGCTAGCAACACCACAACCCCCATCGACCACACCTTGGCCAGCATGATTTCGGCAGGGGTCACTGGCATCACCAGCAAGTGCTCGATGGTGCCGTGCTCGCGCTCGCGAATTAGTGCCGCGCCAGTGAGGATGATTGAGAGCATGGTCACGTTGTCGATGATCGACATCAGTGAGCCAAACCATGCTTGGTCAAGGCCCGGATTGAAGCGCGCTCGTAGTGCCAAGTTGACTGGCGGGATGGTGCTTGCGCGGTAGCGGCTTACGAACTCATTGATCTCGCCCATGACGATCTGCTGTACATAACTATTACCCGAGAAGGCCTGGCTCATGCGCGTGGCGTCGATATTGAGCTGAATGTCGGGGCCGCGTCCGGCCAGCACGTCGCGCTGAAAGTTGGCGGGAATAACCAGTACGAAGGTGTAGTCTCCGGCATCCAGACCCGCATCCATTTCCTGGAAGGTGATGATTTGCGGGTGCACGAACTGTGGTGGGTAGAAGGCCGATACGATACGCGTGGAAAGCGGTGAGTCGTCTTCGTCGACGATAGCGATAGGAGCGTTGTTCAGCGTCTCGGGCATCGCCGTCGCGGAAGTGTAGACCGAAGCAGTGAACACATAGACGATCAGCACCAGCATTATGGGGTCACGCAATAGACTCCAGAACTCTTTGACGCCCAGGCGATAAATGTTTGCAATCCTGCGCATCTCAGCTCTCCTGCTTTTTCAGTAGGGCGATCGCCATGCCCATGATCACCGGTACCGCCAGCAGCATCGGCAGGAACGACCCGATAAGGTCACCTAGCCCTAGGGACTTGCTGAATACGCCGCGGCTAATGGTGAACATGTAGCTGGCTGGATAAATATTGCCGATGAGGCGTCCGGTGCCTTCCAGTGAAGAGACCGGATCGGTCAGGCCCGAAAATTGGATGGCGGGAATCAGCGTACCGATCATAGCGAAGAACATAGCGGCGATCTGGCTGCGGGTGACGGTCGAGGCCAGCAGGCCCATGCCGGTGGCGATGATGGAAAATACCAGGGCCGACAGCGCTAGGGTCGGGAAGCTACCGGTGATCGGCACGCCGAACAATGTGATCGCCAGCCCGGTCATCAATAAAAAATTGACCATTGCCAAGCCGATGTAGGGAATTTGCTTGCCGATCAGAAACTCGGCGCGGGTGACAGGGGTGACATAAAGGTTGATGATTGAGCCCATCTCTTTTTCACGCACCACCGAGAGTGCCGTGAGCATTGCCGGCAACATCAGCAACAGCAGTGGAATCACGGCAGGAACCATTGCTGGCAGGCTCTGAATATCAGGATTGTAGCGGTAGCGGTTCTCGATATTGGCTGCCGCTGCGCTGGCGGCGGTTCCGGATTGCCTTGCTTGCGCCAGCAGCCACTGCTGGTGGATGCCCTGTACGTAGCCTTGCACGGTTTCGGCGCGTTGAGGCATGGCGCCGTCGATCCATGCTCCGATCTCGACATTGTGGCCACGCTTTACATCATGACCAAACCCGGGGGGAATTTCGATTGCCAGGGATAGCTCCCCGCTGCGCATACGTCGATCCAACGCGGCATAGTCTGAGATAGGCGGGCGCTCTCTAAAGTAATGGGGCGATCCCGAGAGGTTCAGCGCGTAGCTCTGACTTAGCGACGTCTGGTCGCGGTCAAGGATGGCGTAGCTGAGCTCCTCCACGTCCATGCTGATGCCAAAACCCATAACGAACATCAGGATCAGCGAGCCAACCAGCGCCAGGGTCGCACGCACCGGATCGCGGCGTAGTTCGAGAGTTTCGCGCCACATGTAGCTGAGCATTCGCTGGAGGCTGAAGCGCCGGTGGCGCGGTGCGCCGTGCTGGGGCGCTTCGGCGACGAGCGGCGAGGGGGGAGCGGCTTCCTGGGGCAAGGCCTCTTGTGTGGAACTCTCCTGATCGGCGCCAGCCTCGAGCAGGTAGCCGATAAAGGCGTCCTCCAGCGTCGCTGCCCCTCGCTTTTCGATCAGTGCCGCCGGTGTGTCGCTGTCGAGGACTTTACCTGCATGCATCATCGACATGCGGTCGCAGCGCTCGGCCTCGTTCATGAAGTGGGTGGAGATGAAGATCGTCACCCGGTCGCGGCGCGACAGTTCGATCAGCAGGCGCCAGAAGGCATCGCGGGCGATGGGATCGACCCCCGAGGTGGGTTCGTCCAGAACCAGCAGTTCGGGTTCGTGAACCATTGCCACTGCCAGAGAAAGCCGTTGACGCATGCCGAGAGGAAGACTCTCCGGCAGGGTATCGAGAACCTCCTCGAGGCCGAAGCGTTCGACCATCTCGGCGACCCTTGCCGGGATGGCACTCTTGGCAATCTGGAACAGACGCGCATGCAGTACCAGGTTCTGATGTACGGTCAGCTCGCCGTATAGTGAAAATGCCTGGGACATGTAGCCGACCCGGCGTCGGGTGTCGATGTCGCGGGGATTGACTTCCTGGCCGAACAGCCAGGCCTGGCCTTCGCTGGCGGACAGCAGTCCTGTGAGCATCTTCATGGTCGTCGACTTGCCACAGCCGTTGGAGCCGAGAAAGCCGAATATCTCGCCACGCCGGATGCGGAAGCTGACATGGTCGACGGCAACGAAGTCACCGAAACGCATGGTGAGGTCCTTGGCCTCGATGGCGACTTCATTGTCATCCTGTGCCAGCGGCGGGATGTGCACCGGTGCATAGCCGCGCTTCTTTTCTTCCGGCAACAGCTCGATGAACGCCATTTCCAGGGAGTCGCTGTGGGTGAGTGCAAGTAGTTGCTGCGGGGAGCCGGTGGCAAGTTTTTTGCCGGCGTCCATAGCCACCAACCAGTCGAAACGCTGGGCTTCGTCCATGTACGCGGTGGCGACCAACACACTCATTTGAGGGCGGTCAACACGAATGCTTGCAATTAACTCCCAGAACTGGGCGCGGGCCAGCGGATCCACGCCAGTCGTGGGCTCGTCGAGAATCAGCAGGTCGGGATCGTGAATCAGCGCGCAGCAGAGTCCGAGCTTCTGCTTCATGCCGCCAGAGAGTTTGCCAGCGGGTCGCTCGAGGAAGGTATATAGCCCGGTGCTGCGGGTCAGGTCGTCGATACGACGCCTGCGTTCACCGGCTCCGTGGCCGAATAATCGGGCGAAGAACTGCAAGTTCTCCTCCACCGAGAGCGTAGGGTAGAGGTTCTTACCTAGCCCTTGTGGCATATAGGCGATGCGCGGGCCAACTGAGTTACGGTGGTGCTTGTCGCTCATGTCGCCGCCCAGCACCTTGATCACACCCTGTTGCACGGCACGAGCGCCGGCCAGCAGCGACAGTAGGCTGGATTTGCCGACGCCATCCGGGCCAATCAGCCCGACCATACAGCCGGACGGCACTGCCAGATCCAGCGCGTCCAGGGCTATGGTGCGGCCGTAGCGTAAGGTGAGCGCGCTGACTTGGGCTACGGGTTGCGTCTTCTCGCTCATGGGGTGACGTTGACCTCTAGGTGGTCGGGCCAGGTGGCGTCATCCTCGAGCTTCAGGTAGGCCATGCCGGGCAGGCCTGTTTTGACCTGCTCGATATGCTCAAGCAGCAACTTTGGATCGATCTGGGCGCGCACGCGGAACATCAGTTTCTCGCGTTCGCTCTCGGTTTCCACGGTCTTGGGGGTGAATTGGGCGACGCTGGCCACGAAACTCACTCGCGCCGGGATCACGAAGTCAGGGGCAGCGTCCAGCACCAGGCGTACCTCGTCGCCAATGCCCACCCGACCAGCATCTCGAGTGGGCATAAAAAAGGTCATGTAGACCTTGGTGAGGTCGATCAGGTTGAGTACCTTGCCACCGGCACCGAGCACCTCGCCCGGTTCGGCCACCCGGAGCTGTACGCGGGCCAAACGGTCGGCTTTGAGCTCGCTGTCGTCAAGGTCGGCCTCAATGCGCTGGATCGCGGCAAGGGTGGCTTCTATCTCTGACTCGGCCTCAATGACCTGGGATTCGGAAGCGCGGATGGCGGCCTGAGCGGAGAGTACCTGGGCATTGGCTGAGGCCAGGGCGGCCTGCTGGCTCTGGTAGTCGGCCAAGCTATCGTCGAACTGCTGGCGAGAGATGGCGTTGCGCTCCACTAGGCTGGCTGAACGCTCGTAGCGCTTGCGAGAGGCGTTTAGTTCTGCCTGGCGCTGGTTGACGATGGCTCTGGCGGTTTCCAGCTCGCTCTGGCGCATGGCTACCATGGCTCGAGCTGTCTCCAGGGCGTTTTCGGCCCGGCGGGACTGTGCGCTGGCCTGAGCCAGCTCAGCCTCCAGGGTGGCGGTATCCATACGGGCGACCACTTGGCCGGGATCGACGAACTCACCTTCCTCGACCAGTACTTCCTCGAGGCGGCCAGCGACCCGGGTGGCGATATCGATCTCGGTGGCTTCGATGCGCCCATTGCCTTGGGTGATGCCCTCGCCTAGGCCCTCCGGCTGCAGTTCCCACCAGGTCAACCAGGCCGCGATGCCTATAACAACTATGGCTGCTAGGCCCTTGAACCACTGGCTTTTACTGCTGAACTTCATAATGTTGCATCCTCGGTTGGCGGATGGCCAGACGATTGATGAGCAGCTCAGAGGATGGGCCAGGGCCAAAGGGCTTAAGCTCGTCGTTCTGAGCCAGCGGTGGCGCATCACAGAGCGTAATAAACGGATTCTATTATCCTATTATTATTAATTGTGATTTTGATTTAGGTCAATTAAATACCGACTAGTCGGTATTTAATTGATAGTATTTGCTATGAGCTGGGCAGCTATAACCAAGGTTTTTTTCGTCACTCTCAAATGTTAAATGAGCTGCGTTGCGTAAAACTACTGTTAAGCCATACTCTTGGGGCAGCGCTAGAAAACAAAGGAGCACACAAGCGATGGGAGGTTGCGGCCATTTTTTAGCGCTGCCCAGGGAAAAGCCGCAGCAAGTAGTAAATTATCGTGCGTTGGTAGATTTAAACTTCCTGATACAGCTCGCTCCCTTTGTTGCGAAACTTCTCCGCCTGCTCTTCCATGCCTTTCATTACCGCTTCCTGATCCCCGTTTAGGCCATGCTCGTTGGCATAGTCACGCACTTCCTGACTGATCTTCATCGAGCAGAACTTCGGCCCACACATGGAGCAGAAGTGGGCCACCTTGGCGGAATCTTTCGGCAGGGTTTCGTCGTGGTATTCACGGGCGGTGTCCGGGTCTAGGCCCAGGTTGAACTGGTCTTCCCAGCGGAACTCGAAACGCGCTTTGGAGAGCGCGTTATCACGCCGCTGCGCCGCCGGGTGGCCCTTGGCCAAGTCCGCTGCATGGGCGGCAATCTTATAGGTGATAATGCCGGTTTTGACATCGTCTTTATTGGGCAGGCCCAGGTGCTCTTTCGGCGTGACATAGCAGAGCATCGCGCAGCCAAACCAGCCGATCATCGCCGCCCCAATGCCGGAGGTAATGTGGTCGTAGCCGGGGGCGATATCGGTCACCAGCGGCCCCAAGGTGTAAAAGGGCGCTTCGTCGCAATACTCCAACTGCTTATCCATGTTCTCTTTCACCAAGTGCATGGGCACATGGCCGGGGCCTTCGATCATTACCTGCACATCGTGCTTCCAGGCAATGTGGGTGAGCTCGCCGAGGGTTTTCAGCTCCGCCATTTGCGCTTCGTCGTTGGCATCGGCAATGGAGCCGGGGCGCAGGCCATCGCCGAGCGAGAACGCCACATCGTACTGCTTGCAGAGCTCGCAGATCTCCTCGAAGTGGGTATACAGGAAGCTTTCCTGATGGTGATACAAACACCACTTCGCCATGATTGAGCCGCCGCGGCTGACAATGCCGGTGACCCGCTTGGCGGTGAGCGGCACATAGCGCAACAGCACGCCCGCGTGAATGGTGAAGTAGTCCACGCCCTGTTCGGCCTGCTCGATCAGCGTATCGCGGAAGACTTCCCAGGTGAGGTCTTCGGCCACGCCGTTGACCTTTTCCAGCGCCTGATAGATAGGCACCGTGCCAATCGGCACCGGCGAGTTGCGCAAGATCCACTCGCGGGTTTCGTGAATGTTCTGGCCAGTGGAGAGATCCATAATGGTATCCGCGCCCCAGCGGATACCCCAGGTCATCTTATCCACTTCTTCCTCAATTGAAGAAGTCACCGCTGAGTTGCCCAGGTTGCCGTTAATCTTGACCAGGAAGTTACGGCCAATAATCATCGGCTCGCTTTCCGGGTGGTTGATGTTATTGGGAATAATCGCCCGGCCGCGGGCGACTTCATCACGCACGAATTCAGGGGTAATCGCATCCGGCAAGCTAGCGCCAAAGCTTTGGCCGGAGTGCTGGTGGCCTAGAATGCGCTCCACCTCAGCGGTACCTAACGTTTGGCGACGCTGGTTTTCACGCAGGGCGATAAACTCCATTTCCGGGGTAATAGTCCCTTGGCGGGCGTAGTGCAGTTGGGTCACGTTCTTGCCGGCTTTGGCCCGGCGCGGAGTGCGAGTTAAATCAAAGCGCAGCTGGGCAAGGGTTGGGTCGTTGGCGCGGCGGTTGCCGTAATCCGACGTGGGGCCTGATAGGAATTCGGTATCGTCCCGCGCTTCAATCCAAGCGCGGCGCAGGGCGGGCAAGCCCTGACGTAGATCAATCTGAGCATCGGGGTCGGTATAGGGGCCGGAGGTGTCGTACACCAGCAGCGGCGGGTTCTCTTCGTCAATGCTGCTGGTTTTGGTGGGCGAGAGGGTGATTTCCCGAAACGGCACGCGAATATCCGGCCGCGAGCCTTCCACGTACACCTTGCGCGAAGCGGGCAGCGGCGCAATGGCGGCGGCATCGACCTGGGCGGTTTCGGCTAAAAAGTGAGCGGTTTTACTTTTAACGGTCTTAATCATTACGGTGTCCTTATCGTTGTTGGTCATTATTCAGAAAGGTCTAAGCCCATCTGCCAAAAGTCGATTTCCAGGCGGGTGGCATCGCGGAAGATCTTGCTTAGTTCGGCAAAGCGGGCGGGGGTGACATCGGCAAGGCGGGCATTGAGCCATTCGAGCTCCGCCTGCATGGCGGCCTGAAACTCCTCGCCTTCGTACATGGCAATCCAGGCGTCATAAGAGTTTTGTGCACCGCGCAGGGTGGAAGGCTGGGCGTTCAGCCAGTTGGCGATTTCGCCATAGCCCACCAAGCAGGGGGCCAGCGCCACATGCAGATCCAGCAGGTCGCCGCGGTTACCGGTATCCAATACATAGCGGGTGTAAGCCAGCGTGGCCCTGGCTTCGGGGAGTTCCGCCAGCTCCTGCTCGGAAATCCCCCACTCCTGGCAAAAGCCCACGTGTAGGCCCAACTCCACATCCACAATGGCTTTTAAACCTTCATGAGCTTGGCGCAGATCCGCCAGGGTGGGGCTTTTATAGGCTGCCAGCGCGTAGGCGCGGGCAAAGTGGATCAAAAACAGGTAATCCTGCTTTAAGTAGTGGCGAAACGACGCCTCAGGCAGCGTGGCATTGCCCAACTGACGCACAAAATCGTGCTCAATGTAGGCGCGCCAATCGTCTTGGCAGGCGGTGGTGAGATCGGTAAAGCGGTAGCCCATGATGCCTCCGGTGGTAATGATCCGGAGGGCAGGCGAAAAAGATCGAGGGAATGGCACGGAAGGGAGGCGAGAAGGTGCGCCGCGGCCATCGCTTGATCCCTACGCCGGTACCCGCGCCGCAATTCATAAAGCAGCGCATTAGCCGGATCAGGTTCAGCGGGACCAGCGCTCGGTAGTATCAAGTAGATACGCCCTGCGCCATCTCAGCCGGATATCACCGGCACCCCGTCAAGCTGTTCGTTGGTGGAGTGTAGGAGGCGGGTGGGAGAGATGCAAGGGGGTGATTGGATAGAGAATCGCTCAAGCAAGCGAATTTTAGATACAAAGCCAAAATTTTCTTTGCTACCTGAAGAATCAATGGGGTAGGGTTAATTTTGGTGGCTGTATAACTTCAATCAATGCGCACTCACGTTCATTAAGGTTATGCAGCGAGGTATATAATCGCTAATTATAATTCATAGGAGAGTCATATGCCTGAAACAAAAACACACCAGAGATTCCGAAGTAGAGCAGAACAACTCGAAATGTATCTTGAAGCAATGGATGCGGCGGCACGGGTGACCTTCAATATGCTTGGGCATAAAGAGCACGAAGGGAAAAATGTGGATGATGCGCTTCCAATTAAATGTGATAACTACACAAGATTAAATCATCCGGTATCTCACCGATCTAGAGTATATAATTATTGTCGCTCTAAAAACACTCTGTCTGCTATAGTAGAAGTGTTTGGATTCTTCTCTGAATACATGAGGGATGTTCTCAAAGAGATTTACATCACCAATCCAATGGCAGTTGTCGGTAAGTCAAATAAACAACTTAACTTAACGTTCACTGATATTTCCAAGTTCGTCACTTTAAATGAATTGCATAAAAAAATGGTTGACGATGTTTTTAGAAGTATCGAGGATGAACGAAGTACCATAAAGTTAATCGACAGAATATTAAAGGATACTGGTGCCAATATCTCATCAGCCGACAAAGGCTCTGTATTGCCTTATTTGGAACTAAGACATCTAATTATTCACAACAATAGCAAGGTAGATCGAGCCTTTGAAGATAAGTACGGAGCCCTGTTCTCATTAAAGGCTGGAGACAAAGTGCCGTCAAAATTTAATGTCGCCGATACCGCTATCGAAAAAATTATCCCATTTATTAAAAAGGTTGATAGTGAGTTTATTAGGCTAAGTTTAGTTTCGGCAATATGATTTATAACAATGCCATACTTTCGGACCCTTCACTTGCTGCGCTCGTTCAGGTGCGGTGATGGCGATGTTAGTTTGAAGAGGATACCTGTGAAAGAAATAAGAGTTAAATCGTTCTCAGAGCTACACGAGGCTCTGAGCGGATATAGAAAGGATAACCGCTGGGTTTTCCGTGGTCATGGCGACGTTGAGTGGGAATTGCTTCCAAAAGCTGGGCGGAAACCTTATTCAGAGAAGTATGATTTAGATTATTTCGACGCTTGGAAGAGGCGAGCGGTTGAGTTTATTCTTGGTGAGAAACCTAAAAATGACTGGGAGTGGTTGGCTATTGCCCAGCATCATGGCTTGCCTACAAGGTTAATGGATTGGACGTATAACCCGTTAGTAGCAGCGTATTTTGCGACTTTGGAAGTATCCAGGTCCGATGCGGTTATTTACTGTCACATTCCAGATTTTGTCCTGATACCAGAGAGCACTACGCCTAGACAATACAAACAGGTTTCATTGTTAAAGCCAAGTGCTGTGGTGCCGAGGATTAGTAGGCAAAGCGGTTTATTTACAGTCCATGGTGAACCTACCACTCCTATGGAAAAGCAGGTATCAGATGACAGCATTGAAAAAATAATTATCGATAAATATTACCGTAAAAAGCTCCAGTTTGAGCTGAACCATTATGGGATCAACAAACTCAACTTGTTCTCTGACTTAGACGGATTATCTGCGCATTTGTGTTGGACTTTAGAGAATCGAAATTATTGGACAAACAACGAAGAGTTTATGCAGGCGTTGGAAAATTTAAGCTAATGAGTGTTAAAGAAGGGATGTGCCGCTTGTCATTTTGAGTATGCGTTGCTTGCGGTAAGTTGGTTTGTGCGGCCTAGCCCTTAATGTGGCGTTATATTTTAGAGGAAGCATGAACGTAATTAAGCATGGGTGGCAATATCTGGGTATGCATTTTTTGGCAAAGCATTGCGCCATTGGTTCTCCCGTACTTTTATGCGTCGATTGTTCATTAGAATTTTTTCCGGACTACTTGGTAGTGCTGTGGTTGGGCTTTTGCTGGCGCGCCGTGAGTAAACTAGAGATTAGGGCCACCCGGATTTACACATGGAGAAATGACAATGAAAATATTGAAATTAGCGATGATTATGGCCTTGTTTGCCGCCACGCCGACATGGGCGGAAAGCCTTACGGGGCCTCAGAATAATGCCGTAAGATCTGCGAATCTATATCTCAGCATGCAAGGCTTCTCACGGAGCGGGCTTATTCAGCAGCTCTCTTCAGACTTTGGCGATGGTTATGAGGTTGCCGACGCTACCGCAGCCGTGGATAGCCTCGATGTTGACTGGAACAAGCAAGCGGTGAAGTCTGCGAAGCAGTATCTCAATATGATGGGCTTCTCTTGCCAAGGTCTTACTGAGCAACTTTCATCCAGTGCAGGCGATGGGTATACCGAGAGCCAAGCCACCTATGGGGCACGGCAAGCGGGCGCTTGCTAATAACCGTAAGTCCTGGCAAATCGCTCAAGAATCGACGTGCTTACGTGCAGCCAAACGTAACGTTAAATCAGTAGTGATACCGGAGCAGGGCAATAAGCAAAGCGTCATCCGTGATTTTATAAACCATTCGGTGCTCTTCGTTAATTCGACGAGACCAATAACCGGCAATGCTCGCAATATTGATGAACCGTTTTCGGCTCTGGAGTCGATGACAGAAGCGCCTCTACCTTCCCGGTAGAGGCGCTTTTCTGAAACAAAAACTTACCTTTCGTAACTGAAGCCTCCTTGTTGTCGAACAGTGTTCTTCCTATGTTTGATACGTGTAAATCAAACGACTATCACCTTGCGTGAATCAAGGCAGGATCGCCTTTCAATACCATGACGGTTCATAGAATCGTTCACAGTAAGTCGTCACAAGGAGAATACACGTGAAAGTCAGAACCCTACTTACCGCCTCGTTTGCCTCTACCGCTCTGCTCGCCACGGCACCTTCGGCATTCGCCGCACCCAATGCTGATGGACTCTATCTGGGCATCGGTACCGGATTCAGCTCGCTGGAGAACGACGACGACGAAGTCGGCGATTTCATCTCCGATGGTGCCGAAGATTTTGATCTGGATGATGAAGAAGACAACGGCTTTAAAGGTTTCGTCGGCTACGAATTCAATCCTTACTTCGCTACCGAAATCTTCTATGCCGATCTTGGTCGTACGCGTCTGAGGGGTAACAGTGACGCCAATACCGATTTGGAATCCGACGCCTACGGGGCGAGTCTGGTCGGTCAATTGCCCATCACCTCCTGGTTTACCGCCTTTGCCAAGGCCGGTGTGGCCAAGTGGCAAACCGACGTCGACGGTAACCTTGGCGGGGCTAGCGTTGATCTTGAAGATCAGGACGGTACCGATCCGGTCTACGGTGTCGGCGCGCAGTTCAACTTCGATCCCTTCCTGGTTCGTGCCGAATACGAGCGCTACGACTTCGACAGCGACTATAAGATCGACTCCTTTACCGCGTCAGCCGGTTTCCGTTTCTAACCGTCAATTTGTTTTGCCATGTGCGATATCGGCGCCGGGGCGAGCCCCGGCGCTGCCGTTTTATCTCGCACAACCCTCGCATACTTCCAGGCGGCACGCCGCCAGCGTTGCTAAGGCCCTGATGATCATGGGTGAATAGTCTTCACAGACCTGCTCCCTGGATTTTGCTAGATTGGTTCTAGCGGCCGTAGTGCCTAACGATAAACACGACCTTACCTTGAACGCCGCCTTGCATGGCTCTCTGATGCGCAGCCGATGCTTCTGCCAACGAATAGGTACTGTCGATCACGACCCGAATGGTGTGGTCGTCAAGCAAGCGACCGGCCTGTGCCAGCAGCATTCCGTTTGAGTGCACCTGTAGTGAGGAAACCGTAATCCCTAGCCTGTCGGCTTCATCCCTGGCAGAAAAGTCCAAGGGGTTGACCAGAAAGAGCGAGCCGCTTGGTTTAATAATGCTGAGAAAGCGTTCCATGTTCGGCCCACCCACAGCGTCAAGCACCAGATCCACGTCATGTGCGACCGTTTCGGCGGCTGCCTTGGTGTAATCAATGAAGTCGTCAGCGCCCAGCTCGCGAAGCAGCTCTTCATGCTTGCCTGAGGCAACCGCGATCACATGCGCCCCTTTCCATTTAGCGACTTGAACCGCTAAATGCCCCACGCCACCGCCAGCCCCATTGATCAAGACGGTCTTGCCTTCGAGCGGGACAGGCACATGCCGGAATGCCTGGAATGGGTTGGGTCGGTCTTGACCAGGGTCAACCAGAAACTGCCAGGCAGTAAGCAGTGACATCGGGGCACCTGCTGCCTCGACATGAGAAATGCTCTTTGGCTTCAACGCTAGTTGGCTTTCAGGAACGCTGACATATTCGGCATAGGCGCCGCTGCCCGTCATCAGGTCTTCGGGAAAACGCACCATTGCAAAGACGTGGTCACCTACGCTGACCTTGAAAACCTCGTCGCCAATGGCAGCAACGACGCCTGACACATCAGTGCCTAATATCATCGGGAAGTGTGGGCTAGGCTGCCATTCTGGCGGTAGCGCCCGATAGCCGTCGCGCAGGTAAAGGTCTGGTGGGTTAATGCTTGCCGCATGAACTTGGATAAGCACTTCACCGGCTTGTACTTCGGGGCGAGGCGTATCTTCGTAACGCAAGACCTCTGGGCCACCGAAACTATGCAGCTGCACTGCTTTCATCATCTCGTTCATCACAACCTCACTCAAGAATAGTCACAAGACAAAGTGTAAGGAGGTTCCTTGCCGTTGATAATGGTGCGTAGATTCGTTTTAATAGTTCCATGAAGGAACAAATCGGATTGGAACGCCTCACGGGGCTTATCGCATTTGCACGCGCCGGCTCTTTAGGCAGCTACACCGCTGCGGCGCGCTCGCTGTCTGTTTCGCCCTCTGCGATCAGTAAAAGCATCCAGCGGTTGGAGCGTCACTTCGGCGTCTCTCTTTTCACGCGTACGACACGCTCGCTGTCTTTCACGGCCGAGGGCCGCGACTTGCATGGGCGTGTGCTAGAGCTGCTGCGCCAGGCAGAAGAAATAGAGCAGGTAGTGAAGTCTGCTCGTTCCGAGCCCGCAGGCACGTTACGAATTGCGACATCACTTCCACTGGGTCTGCACCTGATTGTTCCTGCTATTACGGACTTTCGAACACGCTACCCAAAGGTGACGATCGACCTGCGGCTGAGCGACCACATCGTCGGTATGGTTGAAGAGAGCATTGATCTTGCAGTGCGGATCGGTGACCTTGCGGATTCGTCACTGTTGTCCAGGCGACTCTCACCTTACAGGCTCTCTTGCTACGCTTCGCCAGACTACCTGGCTAGGTATGGTGCTCCCGAGCATCCAGATGAACTGGTGGAGCACGAAACGATCAATTTGCGCTACCAAAGTACGGGGCAAATGTTTCGCTGGCCGTTCCGGATCGGTGAGAAGGAGGTCGAGATAGTGCCATCTTCCCCTGTCATCGTTGATTCAAGCGAAGCTGTCATAGCCGCTATGACAGCGGGGGCAGGCATTGGTATGGCTGCAAGTTTCATGGCTGCCCCGCGGGTTAGGCGAAAGGAACTGGTGCCACTCCTGCCCGACTTCGATGTAGAGCGGCATAATATCGTTGCACTATGGCCGCAGAGTCGTCGCACCAACCCCGCTGTACGCGCCTTTATCGATATGTTGATCGAAAGACTCTGAATAGATTGGTGTCGTTTCGATGAGTGCTATTTTGACGGCGGCTGCTGGCCGAAAGCTCACCAGTATTGTTGTTCCCCGTTCCTTTGCAACCGTGTGGCATCTACAGCCAGCGTGGCCAGTTGTGTGTCGCGCAGGGCAAGGGCAAGATCGCATTGGTGTTGCTACCGGCGGCCCTGATCGATCGCTTGCGCGATACTGGCGTGCCTATTCACGCTGCCGCACAGCCTTAATGGCTGGGTTCAGCTTCATCCTGAGGTGATTCACCGGTTGCTGTCCCAGAGTGCTTGGCACACGTTGCGTACTTTCGGACGAAAACCCAAACGCCTTGACGGCGAGTCCATCCCCTTACAGCAGACTTGGCTATCCGGCCCGCTAGCGGGTCGTGGCTAAGCTCGTCCCTATGATGGATTTTAGCCATCAGGCGCGCTACATTGGGTTAACTTAGGTTCGGGGACACTGAAAATGATGGCGAAACTCACCACTAGAGCGCGTTACGACAGACATGTATACACACGGCTTGGTACCTCAGGCCGCCTGTCAGTCAATACAGTCCCCTATTAAATAGCTACCGGATGGACGCGCCTTAGTCCAACAGGCATTTATACGCCATGCTCCGCACAGCGTATAAATGCTTAACTGTTAGAAATCACGGATAAATATGAGCAATAACTGGCATCAAGAAGAAACTTATAAATCCATGATCCAGATTAGCTCTGTTGTCATGAAATTTATTTTCACTGCAAATGGAGGCGCTGCTGTTGCGTTGCTTACATTCATGGGGCAGCTACGTGCAAAGGATATTGCGCCTCCAGAGCTATCTTGTGCGCTTTTGTTCTTTTTGCTTGGTGTATTATTTGGTGGTTTAACAGCAGCTTTTAGCTACATGACGCAACTCACTCTGTTCAGAGAAGGTAAAAGTGAGTTACCCCCAAATAAACATCACATACCAATGCGTATTGCTGCATTATTTGCGTTATTTGGCATAGTATCTTTCGGTGTGGGCTCATGGTTAGCTGTCGGTGCCATATAATTTCTAACAAGTTGCAGCAGTTCGTACCTCGCGCCGCTGTGCAAAGCGTTAAATGCCTATGATCGATCAAGATAAACTCCGGGCCTTGGTTAAGCAGCTCTATACCACGGTCAACGAGTTAGAGGCCATGTTTCCGGACAGACACTTCACCCCGGATGGCCATATGGTTGGCAGTTTAGGTGAATGCCTCGTGGCCGACGCATACAATCTCGATCTCAAGACGGCATCCAACAAAGGCTATGACGCTGTCACCGAAAGCGGCTTGGAAGTTGAGATCAAGGCTACGCAATCCAACTCTGTTGCATTCCCGGGGGCAGCCGCAGCATACGATTATCATTAAGATCCTGCCTGACGGTACATTTGAGGAAATCTACAACGGGCCAGGAGCCCTTGTTTGGGAGCAGTTCAAAGGGAAACAACTACCGAGTAACGGCCAGTTTCAAATCTCTCTTAACAAACTCCGGCAACTCAATCAAACAGTGACTCAAGCAGACCTTGTACCTAGAGCCATTTAACAGGGCACATCAGTTCGTGGTCGATGGTTGCCGTCAGCGTTAGCTATTTTTGAGATAAAAAGTAGGTTGAATGACTAGAAGAAAAGCAAATCAATACTTTCACGTTTACATCCTCGTTAGCCAAAGTGCTGAGAGCGTGGTTAAGGTGGGCAAGGCAAATAATCTCAGCCGCACTCGTTCACTTGCTCGTATGGGATACGCTGGAAGACATGATTGGTCACACATTGCGAGCTTTCCCATGAATTCGAATCATGAAGCTCTAGCACTGGAAAGTCTGGTTATCGCCAAACTATCCAATCAAGGCTATAAGCTACCAAGGATGTCCTGGACAAACCTTATTAACGGAAAGCCTAGCTATGCGGACGAGTGCTTTTCGTGCAGTGCAGAGCATGCAATAACCGTAGCCAATGAGATGGCATCGCTAATAGAGCAACACATTTGAAGCTGTGGCTACAGCTAACAAGGCACATCAGTTCGCCGCCGGACGCCACTGTGTTTCGCCGTTAAATCAGTAGTGATATCGAAGCTGGGCGATAAGCAAAGCGTCATCCGTGACTTTGTAAACCATTCGGTGTTCTTCCTTGATTCGTCGAGACCAATAACCGGCGAGGCTGTGTTTAAGAGGCTCTCGTTTGATCTCTTTGATGAGCTTGTTGATCCGGTTAAGAACCTTCTTGTGGGTTTTCTGCCAGTACAGAGTGCCTTCCCAGGCGTTCTCGGAGAAGAGGAGCTTTATTCAAGAAGTTCCTCTTCTGACCACCACTTCGCTCCAGTTCGGCAACACTGCAATGCTCGCCATATTGATGAACCGTTTTCGGCTCTGAGTCGATGACCGAAGCGCCTCTACCTTGGGATAGAGGAACTTTCTTGCAACAAAAGTTTACTTTTCGTAACCGAGTCATCCTTGTTGTCGAACAGTGTTCTTCCTATGTTTGATACGTGTGAATCAAACGACTATCACCTTGCGTGAATCAAGGCAGGATCGCCTTTCAATATCATGACGATTCATAGAATCTTTCATAGCAAGTCGTCACAAGGAGAATACACGTGCAGCTCAGAACCTTACTTACTGCCTCGTTTGCCTCTACCGCTCTGCTCGCCACGGCACCGTCGGCATTCGCCGCACCCAATGCTGATGGACTCTATCTGGGCATCGGTACTGGTTTCAGCTCGTTGGAGAACGACGACGACGAAGTCGGCGATTTCATCTCCGATGGTGCCGAAGACTTTGATCTGGATGATGAAGAAGACAACGGCTTTAAAGGTTTCGTCGGCTACGAATTCAATCCTTACTTCGCTACCGAAATCTTCTATGCCGATCTTGGTCGTACGCGCCTGAGGGGTAATAGTGACGCCAATACCGATTTGGAATCCGACGCCTACGGGGCGAGTCTGGTCGGTCAATTGCCCATCACCTCCTGGTTTACCGCCTTTGCCAAGGCCGGTGTGGCCAAGTGGCAAACCAACGTCGACGGTAACCTTGGCGGTGCTAGCGTTGATCTTGAAGATCAGGACGGCACCGATCCGGTCTACGGTGTTGGCGCGCAGTTCAACTTCGACCCCTTCCTGGTCCGTGCCGAATACGAGCGCTACGACTTCGACAGCGACTATCAGATCGACTCCTTTACCGCATCAGCCGGTTTCCGCTTCTAACCGTCAATTTGTTTTGCCATGTGCGATATCAGCGCCGGGGCGAGCCCCGGCGCTGTCGTTTTATCTCGTGCAATCCTTGCATACTTCCAGGTGGCACGCCGCCAGCGTTGCTAAGGCGCTTTCCTCAGCTCGCACCGGTGTTACCCGGCAATCTATTATTAAGGTTCGGTTGGTTGGGCGTTTTCAGATAGAAGCTGCTAACAAGCCGCTTAATGGAAACGCAGCAAGCGGAACACATTAGCGTTATTACAAGATACGGGAGCAGGTGATGCCAGGAGTGGAAATCCTGTAAGCGACCAGTGAAGATTCGGCTTTGATCCCTAAGTTTGTCGTGGAGCTGGCAACTTATGAAAAAGCAGAACATGAAATATTAGCGACCGTCGCGGATATAGAAAGTGCTTTATTTGGCGGTAATACGACGTCAAGGCTGTTATCTGTTATTTCAGTAACGAACCTATTAGCTTTGCCGTTTGATGCGAAAAACCAATGCATGGCAGCCTTTACCCATCCATGTCAAAATTAAGGGATAAACGAACGAGAGGTTTCACCATGAATCTTCAAAGCATTGAAGACGAGGCGCTTCATCTCCCTAAAGAGCAGCGGGCCCAGTTGATACAGCGATTGGTTCTTAGCCTGGAATCTCCATCAGATGAAGAGCTTAGGTCTGACTGGTTGCTTGAGGCTCGTCGAAGAGCAGAAGAGCTCGATAGTGGCGCGGTTCAAGCTGTGTCCGGTGATGAAGTCATGAAAAAGGCTCGAGCGCTCATTAAATGAAATATGCCTTTCACCCGGCAGCGGAAGCAGAGTTTCTGGAATCAGTCGGTTACTATGAATCGAAGCTTCAAGGCTTGGGTAATGCCTTGATTAAGGAATTTGAGGCTCTTGCCGAATTGATTGGCGAGTCACCAAAAGGCTGGCAGGTCGAATTAGAGCCAGACATTCGCAGAGCCCCGCTTCACCGATTTCCGCTATCCATCGTATATCGAGAACAACCACGCGTTTTTCAAATACTAGCCGTTGCCCATGACCGGAGGCGGCCCCAGTACTGGCTTGATAGGCTCTAGAAAAAGCGTTTACGGCGGTCGTTGTAACCGCCGTAAATAGCGCGCCCTCACACTATCTGCAAAGACTGCTTACGCGTTGGCGAGGGATAGGCGGCATCAATCTGTGCCAAATCCTCTTCGTCGAGCCTGACGTTATCTGCCTTGGCGTTCTGTTTGAGATGCTCCAGATTCACGGCTTTAGGAATAGCAATCACACCGGGGTGGCGCAGTGCCCAGGCGAGGGCGACTTGCGCGGGAGTGGCGGTGTGTTTGTCGGCGATGCGTTGCAGGGCGGCGTCATGCAGTAGCTCGCCGCCTTGCCCGATGGGGCAGTAGGCCATAAGCGGCATGTTGTGTTGTGCTTGCCAGGGCAGCAGGTCGTATTCAATGCCGCGTGCTTCGGGGTTGTAGAGCACCTGATTGGTGGCGCAAGCGGGCGCGTCGAGCTCGGCTAGGTCGTTAGTGTCGAAGTTCGATACGCCCCAGCGCAGGATCTTACCCTGTTCGCGCAGCCGCTCAAAAGCTTCCACTGTTTCGCTCAGCGGGTACTGGCCGCGCCAGTGCAGCAGGTAGAGGTCAATCGTATCGGTACCCAATCGGCGCAGGCTGCGCTCGCAGGCGGCTTGAACACCCTCTTTGCTGGCGTTATGGGGGTAGACCTTGCTGACCAGATACACCTCATCGCGCCGGTCACGGATCGCTTGGCCAACAATCTCTTCAGCGCCGCCCTCGGCATACATCTCTGCGGTATCGATCAGCGTCATGCCCAGATCCAAACCTTCACGCAGTGCTCTGACCTCAGCCTGCCGCTGTCCGGCATCCTCGCCCATGTGCCAAGTACCCTGGCCTATACGGGGTACGCTGTCTCCGCCTAGCTCAATCGTCTGCATATTGCTCTCTCTATAGTATTAGGCATCAATGTGGCTCCCCAAGGATCAAATATCGCTTCAGAAAAATGACGTTGGAGGTACGCTTTTACCGTCTGATGCGTAAAATCAATGCATGGCAGGCGCAGTCGACTTCCATTCCGGCTGCGCTTTCTTAAGCTCCTCTGGTAATCTAAGTTATTGGTAGCCTAGCAGTAATGGATAAGGCTTTGACAATGACACTGGGAATGACTTGATGAACCATCCGCAACCTAATAACCCTTTGCATGGTTTAAGCCTCGAAACGATATTAACTCGCTTGTTCGAGCGTTACGGCTGGGCTGGCTTATACGAAGAAATCAACATCAACTGCTTCTACAGTGATCCTTCCATCAAATCCTCGTTGAAATTTTTACGTAAAACACAATGGGCGCGAGATAAAGTTGAAGCGCTGTATATTAAGACGTTTGCCGATTAATGCGGCAATATTGATCCATGAGAAGAAATCGAGGGCTCCGCGTTTTCAGCGAAATTGCAAAAGGCTGAAGGAGGTTACGGTCATGTGGAATAAGGCACTATAAATCGCGCGATCCAAACCAAGCACAGTCCGTTGTTGAAGGGGTGCTTGGCGAATCAATTGTCGTTATTTAGCGGGTAAATGTCATGTCGAAGAAAGTAGTCATGTTTGAATACGAGAAAGAAACCAAAAACAGCGTGCGCTATAAGGAAGTGCCTGATGCAGGAACGGCGCCTATTGTGGGCACGCTGTATGTTCAGAAATGGTTTGCTGGTGACAGCAAGTCTATTGAGGTAACGATAGATAAAAAAGACTAGCTGGCTGGCCATTTTTTAATATCGTTACTGCTGTTAACTATTTGAAAAATTAGTGATTCTTTTCCAGCGCTAAATAATGCTCGATGCCTGAGATCTGGTCTTCCGCGTGGTGGTTGACGTAGAGCACGGTGGTTTCTGAGCCTTGGCAGATTTTTTCGATCAGGGCGAGGACGAGTTGGCGGTTGATGTCGTCCAGGCCAAGGCAGGGTTCATCTAGAATCAGCAGGGGCGGATGTTTGACCATGGCGCGGGCAATGAGCAGCAGGCGCTGATCGCCGTAAGAGAGCTTGTTAAACGGCTGGTCGGCGCGGTCTTGCATGCCCAGTAGTGCGAGCCACTGGTCGGCAATTTTTTTCTGGCTGTCGGTGGACTTGGTGTACATGCCGATGCTGTCGTAGAAGCCGGAAATGATCACGTTTTTGCAGCTGGTGCTCACCCTGTATTCCCACTGCAGGTTAGTGGAGACATAGCCGATAAACTGTTTAACCTGCCAGATGCTTTCGCCGTTACCACGCTGGAAACCAAACACTAAAATATCGTTGGTATAGCACTGCGGATGGTCGCCGGTGATCAGCGATAAAACGCAGGTTTTGCCGCTACCGTTAGGGCCGCTCAGTTGCCAATGTTGGCCCCGTTCTATCGTCCAATCGAGCTTATCGACAATCACCGTGTCGCCGTACTGGATGGTCGCTTGGGTTAGTTTGACTAATGGCTGGCTCGGGTCGAGAGCGGGGAGCTTATTGGTGGGGTCGGCCTCCGGCACGCTTAGGTCGGTGGTTTTCAAATGCAGTAATTGGTAGAGCTCGTTGAAGGCGGCGTCGTCCTGACGGTCTACCGTGAGCTTCAGGCGGCCTTTGTCTCCACGCTGTTTACCCGAACGCTCTCTATCCCCCCGTTCTTTATCCTTACGTTCTTTATCTAAGTAGGCCACATGGGTGATGAAGTCTGGCATTTCATCAAAGCGGTTCAGCACCATGACCATGGGAACGGTGTCGATGAGTGAGGCTAGGTGGGCTTGCAGCATGGCGAGGGTGTCGACATCCAACCCATCGAACGGCTCGTCTAAAATAAGTAGATCAGGCTTGTTGGCCAGCGCGCGAATCAGCATGACTTTGCGGGTTTCGCCGGTGGAAAGTTTGCGGAACGCGCGATCGAGCAGTGTGCTTAGGCCAAACTTTTCGACCAAGGATTGGGCGAGTTCAGTGTCTTGGCAATGATCGAAAATCATTTCACTGACGGGGGTGCCGAGTGAGATGACGTCCATAATGTCGGCGTCGTCTTTCTTCAACTCTTGGGCGATGAGCTCCGCCTGGACTTCAAAGGAGACGATTTCCACGTTGTTGGGAAGGCCTTGAATGCTTCCGCCCTGAATGTCACCAATACCCGCGAGCGCAGCCGCTAGGGCGGATTTGCCTGAGCCATTGGGGCCGGTGATCACCCAATGTTGTTCTGGCGTAATGGTCCAGTCAATCTCGCGTAGCGTGAAACGATCATCAAAGCTGACCGTCGCTTTTGATAGGCGGATACGGTTTTGGTGAATATCATCTAGGCGGGTTAACGAATCCATTACTCTCTTCCTTGCACTGTTCGAGGAACCAAAAAGCCGAGCATATCGTGATGATATCTCGGCTTTTTTGATGGCCTAGGTGTTGAAGACCTGAACGTCTATCGGTTAATCAGACGATTAAACGATTTTTTTCATGTCAGCCATGTAGCCACGAAGAACCGAGCCAACGGCTTCTACGGGGTGTGAACGAAGGGCGGTGTTAACTTCGATCAACCGTGCGTTATCAACGCCGTTGTCGTCCAGCGAAAGCCCTTTGCCGATGACGTCGGACTTGATGCCTTTCATAAAGTCTGCCAATAGCGGTACGCAGGCGTGGTTGTAAAGGTAGCAACCGTATTCTGCGGTATCCGAGATAGTCGCGTTCATTTCGTACAACTTCTTACGCGCGATGGTGTTCGCGATAAGCGGCGTTTCGTGTAGCGACTCGTAGTAAGCAGACTCAGCGATGATGCCCGCCGCTGTCATGGTTTCGAAAGCAAGCTCAACGCCCGCTTTCACCATTGCTACCATCAAAATGCCGTTGTCGAAGAACTCTTGCTCAGTGATTTCGACATCACCAGCGGGGGTTTTCTCGAAGTTGGTTTCAGCTGTTTCGGCGCGCCATTTTAGCAGGTTCGCGTCATCGTTCGCCCAGTCTTCCATCATCGTTTTAGAGAAGTGGCCGCTCATGATGTCGTCTTGGTGCTTGTTGTACAGCGGACGCATGATGACCTTTAGCTCTTCAGAAAGATCGAACGCTTTGATCTTCGCTGGGTTAGAAAGACGGTCTAGCATGTTCGTTACGCCGCCGTACTTCAGCGCTTCGGTGACTGTTTCCCAGCCGTATTGAATCAAACGTGAGGCGTAGCCCGGGTCGATACCTTCTTCGATCATCTTGTCGAAGCACAGCAGTGAGCCCGTTTGCAGCATGCCGCAAAGGATCGTTTGCTCACCCATCAGGTCTGATTTCACTTCCGCGATGAAAGAGGACATCAGTACGCCCGCTTTGTGGCCGCCAGTACCGACCGCGTAGGCTTTGGCGAGCGCAAGGCCTTCGCCTTTAGGGTCGTTGTCTTCGTGAACAGCGATCAAGGTGGGAACACCGAAACCGCGCACGTATTCAGCGCGAACTTCAGACCCTGGGCACTTCGGTGCCACCATGATGACGGTTAGGTCATCGCGAATTTTCATGCCTTCTTCTACGATGTTGAAACCGTGAGAGTAAGACAGGCAGGCGCCTTCCTTCATCAGCGGCATCACTGCGTTCACTACCGAGGTGTGCTGCTTATCGGGTGTGAGGTTCAAAACAACGTCTGCAGTGGGGATCAACTCTTGGTAAGTACCTACTACAAAACCGTTTTCAGAAGCGTTTTTCCAGGACTGGCGCTTTTGCTCAATGGCTTCCGGGCGCAGTGCGTAAGAAACGTCCAGGCCGCTGTCGCGTAGGTTCAAACCTTGGTTAAGGCCTTGTGCGCCACAGCCGATCACCACCATTTTTTTGCCTTTTAGCGCTTCGACGCCATCAGCAAACTCGACGGTGTGCATGAAACGGCATTGCGCAAGCTGAGCCAATTGCTCGCGAAGCGGTAAGGTATTGAAATAATTAGCCATCGTTAGCTTCCTGATTTTGTGATCAATGTGTCGATGTAAGGTACACCGATATTAAAAAGGGTGACGCCGTCGCTAGTGGTGGGCGCTAGCGCTAGGCGAGTAGGGGTAATGTATACAAGTACGACTCTTTCTTAAATTGATATATTTGCAATAACACGTCCCATTTTTCGAAACGGTCGGTTAGTATTCGGGCACCGCCATGAACGCAGTCGCGGAGCGCCGACATTATTATGAATATTAAACTCTTAAAGCAGTTCCTCGCCCTGGCAGAAACGCTGCATTTCGGGCGCGCCAGCGATGAGTGCCATATCAGTATTTCTGCGCTGTCGCGCAACATTCGTCATTTAGAAGACGAGCTGGGTGTGCCGCTGTTTAATCGCGACAACCGGACCGTGGCGTTGACCCAGGAAGGCCAGAAGTTTCTTAAATACGCGCGCGATACCAGCAGCCAGTGGAACTTGATCCGCCATGAGTTAACCGACAACGCTGATCAATTAAGCGGTGAAATCAGCTTGTACGGTTCCGTCACCGCGAGCTACAGCTTTCTATACGAGCTGCTGCGCCGCTTTCGTATTGCCTATCCTGCGATTGAAATAAAGCTGCGCACGGGAGATCCGGAACACGCGATTGCGCATGTGCTGGACGGTAAAGAAGACCTCAGCATCGCGGCACGCCCCGCCAACCTACCTCGCGGGTTAGCCTTTAAGCCCATTGCGACGTCGCCGCTGTTATTTATTGCCCCACTTGAGCAGCAAGTGCCGAATGTTCCCACGACCTCGCCAACCGCATCGGAAGAGTGGGCGAATATTCCGATGATTTTATCCGAGAGCGGTGTCTCAAGAGCGCGTGTGGACGAATGGTTTCGCCAACGCGATATCGCCCCGCGCATTTATGCACAGGTGACGGGAAATGAGGCGATTGTGAGTATGGTGAGCTTGGGCTTCGGCATTGGCGTGGTGCCAAAAATTGTCCTCGATAACAGCCCCTTGATGGATCGTATTCGGGTGCTCGACGTGACGCCGGAGCTGGAACCCTACGATATTGGCTTATTTACGCTGAAGAAAAACTTAAAAAATCCGCTGGTCGATGCGTTTTGGAGCTTGATGTAAGGCCTGGAGATATCTACGAAGCCTGGGGCGATTCTGATTGCCGCTCGAAATTGAGGTTTTCTGCAGTCTCGTTAAACTACGCATCACTACTCGTTACACGACATATTAAGAAACGGAGGCTCGTATGAAAATTCTTGTTCCCTTAACGTTAGCTTCAGCACTGCTCGTTATGGGTTGTGCTAACTCTCCGCAGGATAAGGTAGATGCCCAAGCGCCTGAAGCGGCAGCGTCTTCCGTGCATAGCTATCAGTGCGAGAGTGGCGAAACGATTGCTGCCACCTACCCCTCTAGCGACTCGGCCCTGGTCCACTACAAGGGTAGTAACTACACCATGCAAATCGCGGTTTCTGGCAGTGGTTCGCGTTACGTTGGCGGCGGGTTCGAGTGGTGGACAAAAGATTCCGGCCCTGGGTCTGAGGGCACACTTTTCCGTCATATGGCTGATAACACTTCTGGTGAAAGCATTGAGTTTTGCACGGAATCCTGAGAGCGGTCTAACCATTCACTCAAGCCGAACCCCTTCGCGGGTTGGCTTAATCCAGGCGCTAGGTTCTCGTGCCTGCGCCCTCTGTTGATCTAAACTTCGAGTAATTACTTGCGCTTGAATTGATCTCTGTCCCGTCGCTAGTTGGCGTGTGTGGTAGCGTAAGGCTTCTTGTAGATTTCTTCTGAAGAAATGGAGGCTCATGTGCTGGAACGACTGCAACGCCGATTGGGACTGCAGATTATACCGGGGGTGTTTTTCACCTCTGCCGGTATAGCCGCACTTTTCGTCGCCCTGGCTGTCCCGTTCGACGAAGGCGTTGCTGAGTGTTTCGGACTGCTCACTGGCTGGGTGGCGCGTAACCTGGGCTGGTTCTACATCCTTTCCGTTAGTGCCTTATTGATATTTCTGCTCGGCCTGGCATGCAGCCGCTATGGCAACATCCGCCTAGGCGCTGACGACAGCCGGCCTGATTACTCCAATCTGACCTGGTTCACCATGCTGTTCGCCGCCGGTATCGGCACTATCCTGATGTTCTGGGGCGTGGCGGAGCCGATCTCCCACTTCGCCCAGCCGCCTTTTGATGGCGTGCAGCCGGGTTCGGCGCAGGCGGCTAGCGATGCCATGACCATAGCGCTTTACCACTTCGGGCTGCACACTTGGACCATCTTTGCCATGCCGGGGCTGGCTATTGCTTATTTTTCCTATCGCCACAACCTGCCCATGCGTATCAGCAGCCTGTTCTATCCCATCCTGGGAGAACGGGCGTTCGGGCCTTGGGGCTGGGCGGTGGATGTGATTGCCGTGTTAGGTACTCTGTTTGGGGTGGCAACCTCGCTGGGCCTGGGCACCCTGCAGCTTAACAGTGGCCTGGACTATCTGTTTGGTGTGCCTTCCAGCGGTTTGGTCCAGGTCATCCTGATTGCCGTCATTACCAGCATCGCCGCCACCTCGGTGGCGCTGGGGCTGGACAAGGGTGTGCGGCGTCTCTCCCAGCTCAATATTGTGCTGGCTATCGCACTGCTCGCGTTTGTTTTCATCGTCGGCCCCACCGTATTTATTGCCGAGGGAATGGTGCAGAGCGTGGGTGATTACTTCGATGCGCTGCCCCGGCTGGCGTTCTGGACCGAGACCTTCAAGGATACCGATTGGCAACGGCAGTGGACCCTGTTTTACTGGGCCTGGACCATCTCCTGGGCGCCCTATGTCGGGATTTTCATTGCCCGGATTTCCCGTGGGCGGACTATTCGTGAGTTCGTCGCCGGTGTTTTGTTTGCGCCTACGGCGTTTACCCTTGTGTGGTTCGGCGTCTTCGGATTATCTGCCATTCAGGTAGAGATGAACGGCCAGATAGCCCTCGCCGAGCAGGTGCAGCAGGATCCTTCCGTGGCCATTTTTGCCTTCTTGGAAGCCCTCCCGCTATCGGAGCTGGCCTCAACAATGAGTGTGATTATCATCGTCATTTTCTTTACTACCTCCTCTGATTCCGCTTCGTTAGTCATCGATATGCTCACTAGGCGTGATGACCAGCCTTCGCTAGTGCGCCAACGGATCTTCTGGGCTGCCGCCCAGGGTGTGATTGCCGCCACCCTGCTGCTGGCCGGTGGGCTGGATGCCCTGCAAAACGTGATTACCTCCCTTGGCCTGCCGTTCTGCATTCTTCTGATATTTATGGCAGTGGCACTTTTCAGAGCACTCCGGGCAGATTATCGGGGCTACAGTATGAATGAGTTGGTGCGGGGAAAAGCTTTCCCGAAAGTGGTGGCCACCTCTGAAATCACACAGGAGAACGACCATGTATCGGAAACTGTTGATCGCCATTGATCCAGAAGACGACGGCGAGGCCAAGTGTGCGCTGGAGTCGGCCATGACTCTGCTGGCCGAGGAGGGTGAGCTCCACCTTGCCAGCGTTTACAGCCCGGGGGGCGGTGGGTTTTTCCCCCACGTTACGCAAGAGTCGCCGGAGCAGAAAGAGGCCGAGGTTGGCAAAATACTTGATCTGCTGGTGCGCAAATATTTGCCGTTGAATCGTCGCGCGAGCCTGCATGTGGTGGCGGGCAGCGCTGGTGAAAAGCTGGTGGGCCTAGCGGGCCAGCTCTGCGCTGACCTGATGATCCTGGTATCCCGTGGTAGTAGTGGTCACTGGCCCCTGCGCCGGGCGACGGTGGAATATGTTTCGGTGAATGCCCCGTGTCCGGTACTTGTGTTGCCGTCGCTGGAGAAGGCCGGCCCTCAGAAAGCCGGCGAAAAGGCCACTGACCCGCCGAACAACCATCATTGATCAGGTGGGAACATAGACGGGTGACCACGGCGGCTCTACAAAACGATGGAAGCGACGCTATTCGCTAACTGGCGCTCTTCATCTTAGTATTGGCTGGCTTACCACCGGCCACCAAGCTTGGTATGACTATGGGGGTACACTCATGCATTCGTTGAGCCTGAGCAAGACGTTTACGCTGATTGAATCAGGGCCTGTGGTTCTGGTGACCACCCATGATGGGGAGAAAGACAACATCATGACTATTTCCTGGACCATGGTGATGGATTTCACGCCGGTATTTGCTATCACCACGGGGGGATGGAATCACTCTTTCGCGGCGTTGCAAAAGAATCGCGAGTGCGTCATTGCAATTCCCTCCGTCGACCTACTGGATAAGGCGGTTGGCATAGGGACCTGCTCTGGCGCAGACACAGACAAGTTTGCCAAGTTCAAGCTTACACCGATGCAAGCCAAGCTCGTCAGGCCCCCTTTGATCAAGGAGTGCCTCGCCAACATTGAGTGCAAAGTCATCGACATTGTTAAACAGCACAACATTGTTGTGTTAAAAGCGGTTGCCGCATACATCGATACCGCTCGTAAGGAGAGGCGCACGGTTCACGCTGTTGGTGACGGAACGTTCATCGTCGACGGGCATAAAATTGACCGCAAGAAGATGATGGCCTCTAAACTCCCACCGGGAGTTTAGCGTTCATTGTCTAGTCACGGGGAAGTCTTGGGGGCCAACATTCAAGGCTCGGCGGCGTTCATCTGGTCGCTCAGCTTTGGCTTAAACGTGTATGATCAATCACGATAAATTTCCAGGCACTGGTCAAGCAGCTTTACGCCACGAGCCGTTTAACAACTCAGGATGCGCCACTGTCTTTTGCGGTTGATGGCTTCAACTTCGGCAAAGAAGCTGGTTTTACTTGGCTCCCGTCCAGGTAGTCGGAGAAATCGTGGGCTTCCCAGAATTCTCGATTTCCCGCTAGCGCCACACGGTAGATATAGGCCATTAAAACATTAACGGGAGCCTACTTTATGCTTGGGGAATACGTTTTAGCGCACCAAGAGGCATCAATCGCCTGGATAGAGGTTTCGAAGCTAACATGAGCACGACAAAAAAGATGCCGGCATTCTGGCGGCGGCGGTCGCTGAGGTTCTGGCTGGCGACGGGCATGGTGATGAGCATTTTACCGATTTTTGCCTCTGCGGTGGCCGGTTACCTTCTTTATCATCAAACGATCATTAAGCCTCTCGTCGAAGTCTCCTCGAAACAGCAAAGTATTTTGCAACCATTGCAGAATATGCAGTTGTCGCTTTGGGACGTTTCGCAGTCGGTCATCGACTTTGCGATCGACGGCGAAGTCCAGCGCAAGACTGCCTACAGGAGCGAGGCGGAACAGATCGATACGAACTTTGCCAATCTCTCCATCGCCATGACGGCCCGAGGGCTGGCCGTGCGGGATATTAATGAGGCACAGCACGAATGGCGAGCACTATCGACCGTTTCAAACACCATCCTGTCGGGCGGGTTTCAGCAGGTTGATCCCGTCGTAGGCGAGCAGGTCGAAGAATTCGAAACGCGGATCAACCGCCTGGGTCACCAAATTGAAACGGTTCGTGACGCCGTGCGTAGTAAAAACGACCGAATGTACGAACAGGCGTTGGCCAGTCTGACACTCTCGGAGCGATTGGTGGCGCTTGGTTTTGTCGTTTCGATCATTGGCGCGCTTCTAGGAATCATGATCATCAATCGTTCGCTTGTCAGCAGTATGGATCAATTGGCGGCCGGTGCCATGAGCGTTGCCATCGGCGACCGCGACCATCTAATAGAAATCCAAATCCCCCGTGAACTGACGAGTGTGGCCGATGCTTTCAACCTGATGACGAAGCGAATTCGCGAACAGGAAGACGTTCTGGAACATATCGCTAGAACCGATGGCTTGACCGGTCTATATAATCGGCGAGAGTTCGATCGCATACTGGCCGAGGAGCTTCAGCGCGCGAAGCGATACGATAGACCCGTCAGCCTGATTATCGGTGACATCGATCATTTCAAGAAATTTAACGATACCCATGGCCACCAGGCGGGGGACGAAGCCTTGTGTGTCGTCGCCCACGAGCTAACGGAAAATCTGCGTGAAACGGATAAAGCGTGTCGGTTTGGCGGTGAAGAGTTTGTGGTGGTTCTTCCGGAATGTGATGCGAAAACCGCACGTCAGGTGGCGGAACGGATAAGGCTCGCCGTCGAAGCAAGAGTTCTCCAACTTGATGGAGATCAGACGGTAACGTTAACCATTAGCTTGGGTGTTGCCACGTCGCCCAATAACGGCGAGACGCCCAAAACCTTGCTGAAAAGCGCCGACTCGGCTCTGTATAAATCCAAAGAACATGGCCGCAACCGGGTAATGTCAGCGGTGTGAGAGAAGCAGCGTACCCGCAACGAAAGCAATAAGGGTGCTATTTTTGTCTAGCCATTGAGCGTTATGCACCTCAAGATACGGAGAGGTTTGATGGAACTGAAAGGAAAAAGCGAATACTGGTCAGAGAGTTTTAAAGATTTAGATTTCTCTGGTGTAGAGATATTTTCGAAAGGGTTCGATAGCTGCATATTTGAAAAATGTAATTTTAGCGAAGCGACGTTTAATAGATGCAATTTTGTTGATTGTGAATTTGCTAATTGTAATTTAAGCGTCGTAAAGATGGAGTACAGTAAATTTTCTGATGTTTGTTTTAGAGATTCAAAGTTAATAGGTGTTGATTGGACTAAAGCTGCATGGCCTCGATTGATATTCAGCTCTCCCGTTAAATTTTATAACTCAATACCTGAATTCAACTAATAAGTGCAGCACCTGCGGTTTCTAGTGCTCCTGAGTATTCACCTAAGAACACCTGGGCTGGGGTTCGGTATCCCAGCCGCTTCCTTGGTCTATCGTTTAGCTTATTGACGACACTTCGTAGCTCGGCATTGGTCACTTTGCGGAAGTCAGTACCTTTAGGAAAATACTGCCTAATCAGACCATTGGTGTTTTCATTAGTACCACGCTGGCATGAGCGGTACGGGTCGCAAAAAT